>CAJMPR010000016.1 GCA_905215345.1 uncultured bacterium | reverse complement strand
TGTATTTCTATTCTACACCATAATGAAGGTTTACACAATACTTGAAATTGACTCAATACTACAAACGGTTCATCACAAAACTCTGCTGCCAAATCTAATTCTTCCCGAGAAATTTCATATAATAATGGATATTCTTCTTATAACAATAGTTATAACAATTCACAAACATCTGTAACAGAAAATCCGCTTACTGCCGGAAACAGAGTTAGCAGTTTTATAACATTGGATAAGCAAGCAATAGGATTTACAAAAGTAGGTGACGTTGTATCGGTTACGGCATCACTTTCTGATGATATGGATGATGAAATAGTTTGGAGAGTAGCAGATCCTACGATATTGCTTATAAAGTCAACATCTGTTGAGGGTAAAAACAGTACCGCACAAATTGAATGGATTGGCGGTACAGAAACAACAAAATTCTTCGCCGAATTAAAATCTAATCCTGATGAATATACAGAAGGTACTGCTATGTTGTTTGAAAGCAATTCAAACAGTAATCAAAATGGCACAAATGAAAACAAAGAATTAAAGACAGAGTTTGAATCGCCGGAAGTAGAAGAATTTTTGAAAGAAATGCAAAAGGAAGGTCTTTCACAAGAAAATTCGGATTATGACCTTTCGAAACTTGGTGAAATTAGCAAAGATAATAATGAAAGCACAGAACAAAAAGAAGAACAAAAAAATAGCTCATCATTAGAATTATTTGATTCAGAAAAGATTTCGCAAAAGTTAGAAGAAAATCAATCATCGGAAGAAAAAAATGCAGAACAAAATTCAAATCAAAATGAAGAAAAAAATGATGAGTTAAATTCAGAAGAAAAAACAACAGAAAATGTAGAGAATACAACAACTTCTGATAATGAAAAATCAGAAAATGGAATAGAAAATGACAGAGTTTCTTCCTATTATAATAGCACTTCTGATAGTGAAGAAAAACAGACTAAAACAGAAACATCAGTTGAAACAAAAACAGTAACAGAAACTGTTCAAGAAAAGAGAACACAAAATGTTAACCGCGAAACTGTGGTTAAGCAAACTGTATCAACAGAAATACTTAACACAGAGCAAACAGGCGGTACGGTTACAAAGACTGTTGAAAAACAAGTCCCTAAACAAGTAACTAAGAACGTTGAAGAAACTGTTGAGCGTGAGGTCGAGCGTGAAATAGTTAATGAAAACGGAGAAACAGAAACTGTTACAGAAACAATAGAAGATACAATTACAAATCCGGTTGTTGAAACTGTTTATGAAACAGTAGAGGAAACAGTAGAAGAAGAAACACCAATCGAAACACAATACACTGTAAGAGAAACAACAACAACAGAAACAACAACAACGGAAACTGTTACAGACGAAAAAGGAAATGTAATTTCAACAAAGGTAGTTGACAATTCAACATCAACTTCTTCAAGAGATTACACAACAACAGAAATGCCAAGCACAGAAACCAAGACATCAACATCAACTTCTTCGTCATCAGATACAGTTGAAAACGTTACAGAAAAAGAAGTTGAAAAAACAGTAACAAATGTTGTTGAAAAAGAAGTGACAGTCGATTCTACAAATAATGAATCAGCCGCTAAGAATGAAACGGTTTCTGGAAATACAGAAACAGTAAATTCTCAAAACAAGATTAATGCTGACGCAATTATCGAAGTTGCAGCAGACAGTAATTCAAGTGATGATTCAGAAACAACGGAAGTTATTACACCGGCTGAATCGACAACAGAAGTTTCATCAAAAAATAATTTGCCAACAACAATGTATGCAATCGAGCCGGAGCAGACAAATGAAGCATCAGAATCTTTGGCAAAGATTAACATTGATGAAATAAATAAAAAGCTTGTTGCAAATTATAATATTTCAGTTTTAAGTGACAGTGGAGGATCTTCGGTAGCAAGTGATCCGAGTGAAATAATTGACGGCTCGGCGGTTAGTGATATTGAAGGGATAGATACAATCGAAATTCGTGTCGGTGAAAAAAGAAACTTAGGTGACATATTACCGGATAAAGGATTGCAAGCGTCACTTACGGCAACCGGCACAACAGTTCTTGACACAAGATTGGCGACAGTTCTTCAAGAAGGAACATACGCATCGGGTGTTACAATAACCGGTGTTAAAGAAGGTCGTACAAGAATAACTGCTCAAATCGGTGGTAAGTTCAGAGTATTCAACCTTGAAGTTTATGGAAACAGAAATAATGTTGTACTTCCTACTGCGGTTCCGATGGTTGTAGCAAACGGTAGTTTCACTTTAGCTTTGAAGAGTGACGGTACAGTTTGGGGTTGGGGTCTTGCAGGTGACCACCAAATCGGTAACTTGAAAGTTACAGGCGACGCTCAAAATTCACCGTACAAAATCGAAATTAAAGAAAACGGAAAATTGTCACCGTTGACAAACATCAAACATATTGCAGTCGGTGACGCACATGCACTTGCAGTAAATGGTGACGGACGAGTTTATGCTTGGGGTCTTAACCGTAACGGTCAGTTGGGTAGCGGATATAAAATCACAGGTTCAAATCCGGCTTACGTTATGACTGCTGCAAATACTCCACTTGAAAATATTAAATATGTCGCTGCCGGAAACTTCAGTTCATATGCTATCAGTGCAGACGGTAAAGTTTATTCATGGGGTTCAAATATTTACGGACAACTTGGTAACGGTCAGTACGGCGGAAATGAAATAGAAAATAATGGATATGACAGTGACGTTGTATATGCAACAGAAATTTCTATTGATGCAGACGGAAATGATTTTTCAAACATTATAAAAATTGCAGCCGGTATTTCTCATGTGCTTGCATTGAAAAATGATGGTAGCTTATATGTTTGGGGAACAAATGGAGATTCGTTGCTTGTAAGTAATTCATCAGAAGATGTTTTACCATTACCTTCAAAAATGGAACTTAGTGTAGACGGCCAAGTTCTTGATGTTGCAGCAGGTGGTGGTACTAACTCATCTGGTTCATCAGGTGATGAAGGTAAACAACAACTTAGATTCCACTCAATGATTTTGACAAGTGCCGGAAGTGTATATGTTTGGGGTCATAATGAAGAAAATACATTAGGTAAAGATGATAACAATAATTCGGGTGAAATTGAAAAACTTGAATCTATAAAAAATATTGTAAGCATTAATGCTGCACGATATAATTCATCAGCAATAACATCTGACGGTAAAGTTTATACTTGGGGTAGAAATGATGAAGGTCAGATTGGTAACTTGAATGTTGCATTGAGAACAAATGAACCGATGAACGTAATGGCTGGAGCAACAAATTCTGAAGATGAAGAAAGATTGCTTGAAAATATAGTTGCCATTGCAATCGGTGCAAATCATATGACTGCATTAAGATTAGACGGTAAAGTTTATTCTTGGGGTACTGATATGTTCGGTCAGTTGGGTGACGGACGTAACGGTTACGAATATGAAAAAGTAGACTTGCCGGTTCTTACAGGTATAGCTTCAAGCAATTCACTAATAATGGATCATGTAAAAGTAGTTGCTGCTGATACAGATGAAATTGCGGGTGAATATGTGGGCAGTGAGGCAATGCCTGAAATTATAACAATCACAGACGCTCAAAAAGTAAAAATAGAAATTCCTGAAATTAAGAAGTATTATAAGTCTGGATTTAACTTGATTGAAAATGATAAAAAATCCGACATTACTTCAACTATAATTTTCTCAACATCAAATGATAAGATTGCGGGAGTGGCAGCAGATACAGTTGAAAAAGAGTGGGAAACTGTTTCTCCGGTATCGTTGGAAAATGGTGGAGAAAGAGGAATTGTAGAAATCAAAGCTGAGAACGAAGGCTTTTTCGGAATATTAAAAATTCACGTTAAAGCACCAAACGAATTTACAACACCTATGATTGCATCAGGTGAAAACTTTACAGTTGCATTGAAATCAGATGGTAGCGTTTGGGCTTGGGGTGATAATACATACGGTCAACTTGGTAACGGAAATTTTGAAAGTACACAAGGTCCGATTCCTGTTTTAGCAGTTGATGGAAAGAAAAATCTTAGCGGTGTATTTAAAATTGCAGCCGGTAAATATCACGCACTTGCTATGACAAGTGACGGTGCAGTTTTAGCATGGGGTTTGAATGACAAAGGTCAGCTTGGTAATAATAGCACAACAAACCAAAATGTTCCTGTCAAGGTTTTCGGTGGTGAATACAGTAGTGTTAATGGATTCATAACTCTTGCAAATGATATAGCTGCCGGAGGTAAACATTCATTGGTTGCATTGGCAACAGGTGCAGTTTATGCATGGGGATCTAATAATCATGGTCAACTTGGTAATACAAGAGATGAAAATGACGTTACAGAAAATTCCAAAGAGTTAACACCTGTAAGAGTTATACAAGGTGCGTCATCAGAAGATGGCTCAAGTGCATATATAGACAGTGCAGTAGCAGTAGCCGCAGGTGAAAACCATTCATTGGTATTACTTGGACCAAATACAGAAGTAGCTGATATGGATCGTGTTGTTTTAACATGGGGTGCAAACAACTATGGCCAAATGGGTAGTGACATTATAGTTGGTGATGGTGAAGTTTCAGATGAACCGTCAGATAATGCTTGGAACCAACTTGTTCCAACTGAGCTATCTGCCGATGGTACGATTATAACAAATATTGGGGCAATAGCCGCAGGTAAAAACCATTCTGTATTGTTGGAATATTCTGCTGATGGCACAGGCGGTAAAGTTTATACTGTCGGTGCAAATGAATACGGTCAACTTGGACGTAACAGTACAAGTAAATATTTGTCAGACGTTACTCCTTTATCAACAAGTGATGTAACTGATAATGTTGTTGATGAGAAAAAGGATATTATTACAACTGTAACAGGAATTGCTGCCGGTGGTAATAATACTTCAATTATCGACGCAACCGGTAACGTTTACAATTTTGGTGACAATCGTCGTGGTCAACTTGGTATGGGCAATGTAGGTGGAAATAAAAATGTTGCCACTATTAATAGTGATTTTTTGGAAAATGGTCAAGCAATAGCCGTAGGTTCACAAAGTGGATTTGTGATGAAAAAAGACGGTTATGTTTGGGCGTTCGGATATAACAGTGACGGTCAGTTGGGTGATCTGTCTCGTGAAGACAACAGTACACCTGCTTTGGTAGGCTCAGGTGCAGAAGATGTTCTTCAATTATCTGTAACTGTACCAACTTCTGACGGTGGTACTAAAGATATAGTGAATCCAAACAATATCACTGTAAATAAAAACCAATCTATTAAAGCTAATGGCGGAAACATTATTTCACTTAGAGGCTTTAATCTTATAGTTAATGATGACGAAGTCAAAAAAGCAACATCAATAAATTATTCATCGTCTGATGACAGTGTAGTTTCTGTAAGCGGAACTACATTTACAGCAGTATCCAAGGGAATTGCTGTAATTAAGGCTGTTTCTTCAACAGGCGTAGTTGGAATGTTTGTTGTACATGTAAATGATCTTTCGGAAGACGCATTCTATACAGAGCCGATGGTTTCTGCCGGAGAAAATTTCTCTGTTGCTTTGAAGTCAGACGGTACAGTTTGGACATGGGGTGCAAATGAAAACGGTCAACTTGGTAACGGAACAAAAGGTAAGGAAACAAGCCAATATTCACCTGTTCAGGTAGTAGGTGTAAACGGAACAAGTGACAGTGTACTTAAAAATATTGTAGCAATTTCTGCCGGCGACACTCATGTAGTTGCACTTAGTGCAAATGGTGAAGTGTATACTTGGGGTGGAAATATGTATGGTCAACTTGGTAATGGTACAAGTGGTATTGAATCGGCAATCGAAGGTGATGAAGAAGAACAACATGATGCCGTTGAATACAATGAAAATACAGGTTACTATACAATTTATGCTGCGGAAGGCTTGGAAAAAGTCCGTGAAGTTCTTGACGGAAAATTTATCTTGGCTAAAGACATAACATTGTCAAGCTCTTTTGCACCAATAGGTAATGATGAACAACCATTTACCGGTATATTTGATGGTAACGGTTACAGAATAAACAATGTAAACATATCTTCAGCAGTTATCGGTACAAATATTGGTGACAGTAAGACATCAGTATCTGCAATGTTCGCAGTAAATAATGGTACTATTCAGAATGTAATTCTTAATAGCATTTCTGTAAGCAATACCACACTTGAAATAGAAGATAATGACATGTCTGTTCCGGCATACTCAATTTCAGCCGGACTTGTCGGATTCAATGACGGAACTGTTACTAATTCAGGTATAGTTTCAGGTCAAATATCTTCATATAACCTAAGTGGCGGTTTGGTTGCTTATAATGGTGAACACGGTACAGTTTCAAACGTATATAATAGAGCCGATGTTACAGTTGTAAACAGTGAAACAAGTGTAAGCATAAAATATGTAGGTGGTATTACAGCCGTAAACCTTGGTAATATTTTCCGTGTATATAGCTCAGGAACTATCAGCGGTACATCTGATATATCAGGTGCCGCAGGTATAGCAGCATCTAATATGGCGGAGTCATCTGTTGACGCTGAAGCTGGTGTGGAGTATGGTGTTGTTTATACATATACAAATAATGGAACAGTAATAGGTGTCGGTAATGAGGCTGCTTCATCATCGGCAAATGCAGATTTGACAGATTCTTCAGTATATACAGGTTGGAATTTTGAAGACGGCAGTGGTGTATGGTCATTTATTAATAAATATGACGAAAACGATAAACTTCCTGTATTACAAATTGAACAAGGTCCACCGGCAGCACCGGCAGAAACAGATTATACAACTATGGATAGTAGTGTACCTGTTACTATCGTATCGGAAGACGGAAAAGAAATTGGAAAAATTTCAGCAGTCGCAGCCGGCGGAAATCATACATTAATTTTATCAGAGGACGGCTATGTTTACTCATTCGGTAGTAATGGTAGCGGTCAACTTGGCGTGGGCAACGATGGATATGATTCAACTACATCACTTGCTAAGTATAAGAAAAAAGCTGCGAAAGTTTTAGGCGGACGTAGTGCAAGTAGCGACATCTATCTGTCAAATATTGTTAGAATTGCGGCCGGAAAAGAATTTAGTGCAGCATTAAAATCAAACGGTATGATTGTCGTTTGGGGTAACAATGAATACGGTCAACTTGGTATAAATGCAAACGGTCTAAGAAATCAACCTGTTAAGGTTATAACAAGCAACAGTAAAAATCTTGAAAATGTGATTGATATTTCCTTAGGTGCAAACCATGCACTTGCACTTACATTTGACAACTCATTGTATGCTTGGGGTGCAAATGATCGTAGACAACTTGCATCAAATACAAAAGATATAGTTTCAGTTCCTGAAAGAATAACAATTAGCGGAAAAATTAAGACTATTGCAGCCGGCGGACAACATTCTGCAATTATAACTGCTCTTGAAGGAAGTGAAAACAACACTGTTTGGACATGGGGTGATAATGAATTCGGTCAGCTTGGTATCAAAGATATTAATAGTGATATATCAAGAAACGCATTACCTACTCGTGTAGACAAAGGTGTGACTATCGACAGTACAGATAATTATTTAATTAACGTAATCGGTTTAAGCACAGGCGGTTCACATACAGTTGTAATTAAAGACGATGGTTATGTATACTCATGGGGCTTGAATGCGAGCGGACAAATTGGTGATATTTCAAATGAAACAAGACGTACTCCTGTTTTAACCGGTGACAGAGAAGCACGTGTGCTTATGATGCAAAAAATTATTGCAAAAAAAGCAGATGGATCTGTTGTAAAAGAATACACAGGAAATGATATACCGGTAGAAATCACAATCGAAAATAACGGCTCTTTGGAAATTGACGCAGCAGAAACAATCGAAAAATATCTAAGTGGTTTCAATATGCTAAAGAGTGTTACAGAAACAAAAACCGCAGATGCTACAAAGATTGAGTTTGCAACTTCAGACGACACAGTTGCATCTGTTGATCAGACAGGTGTTGTATCTGCGACAAAGAAAATCGGTAAAGCAACAATTATATTGAGAAATACTGATACTAAATATATCGGCTCAATCATTGTAAATGTAACAGAAGGTATAGCACTTCCAAAAGTTGATTCAGGTGTAGATTTTGCAGTTGCACTTTCAGCAAGCGGTCTTGTATATACTTGGGGTACAAATTCAAACGGTCAACTTGGTATTGATACAACGACAACATACAGACCTATTCCACAGGTTTTAATTGACATTCCACAAATGACGACTATATCAGCGGGTGATGATTTTGTAGTTGCACTTGATGTTGATGGAAACATATGGACATGGGGTAATAACGAAAACGGACAGCTTGGCAGAGGCGATATCGGCGAGGCTTATTCAGCTACGCCTCAAATGCTTAATGTACAGGCAAATTCACAGAATGTTAAATTTATCAATGTAGTAGCTGAAAAAGATTTTGCATTTGCATTGACAAATTCAGGTAGTGTATATTCTTGGGGTACAAGTAACAGAGGACAATTAGGTAATGGTGCTACTTCAAATTCAAATGTACCAAAATCTGTTGTTAAAGGTGCGAGTGCAAGTAGTTCTGCCGTACTTGAAGATGTTATTAAAGTTGTAGCCGGAGATGATTTTGCAGCAGTATTAAAGAGAAACGGCGACATATTTGTATGGGGTGACAATACAGTCGGTCAACTTGGTAATGTGTCAGACGGCACTCAGAAAAACGTACCGGTACAAGTATGGAATGGTGAATATGTATCCGGAAATGATACATTTATACACAATGCAGTTGACTTAGATATTGGTGGTAACAGTGCGGCTGCAATTATACAAGAAACTAAAACAGTAAAAGATGAAGATGGAAATGTTTCTAATGAACTTGCAAATGTAATATATACTTGGGGCTCAAATAATAATGGTCAACTTGGTGCTTCAAAGAGTGAAAGTTTTGCAAATGCACCTGTAAAGGTTGATTTGGATAACGTTCGTAGCATTGCAGTCGGAAATGAACATATGCTTGCACTTACAAAGAATGATGAAATGTATGCTTGGGGTTCAAACAGTAACGGTCAACTTGGTGTTGGTGACATAACAACATCATCTTCTCCTATTCCTGTTGAAGTTAAAAATGGAGAATCTTTAGCACATGAACAATTTGGTGAAGTATACCTTCTTGGAGCAGGCAAAGATTTCTCAATGGCTGTTAAGTCAAGCGGTAAAGTATATGCTTGGGGTTCAAATAACAGTGGTCATATAGGTGACTATTCAAAAGGCAATAAAGTATATCCTACACAAGTAGGTGAAAAGGAATCTAACAGTCTATCTGTAAAAGAAACAATTCTTGAAAGATATGACGGTACTATTGATACTACAACCTATAAAAACGTACTTCCGTCAGAATTAAGTATGATTTATAGAAATAGTAGTAGTTATGATGCCCTAAAAATAAACTTAAACGAAATTTATTCAAATATATACGGTAGCTTTAACTTGTTTGACGCACAGGGACTTAACCTTGTTAAACTTACAGGTATTGACAAGAGTAATTTCTCATTGTTGAATCCAAAACTATTCACATTGGATGTTGAAACTGCTGCAGACGGAACAACATACGTTGTTATAACTCCGAATAAGAATCATAAATTCGGAACAACAACTCTTACAATCAAAGTAGGAGATTATACAAAAAATGTACTATTAACATTAAGACCGGAAGGTCAACTTTATGATCCAATGGTTGCAACAGGCGAAGATTTTACTGTTGCACTAAAGGGTGACGGTAGTGTATGGACATGGGGTATAAATAATTACGGACAACTTGGTGACGGTACATATATTAACAGAGCATATCCGGTACAGGTAACATTGTCAATAGATGAAGAAACCGGTGTTCGTGATTATATTTCAGATATTAAGAGAATAGCAGCCGGCGAAAGATTTGTACTTGCATTAAGAAATGACGGTTTATTGTATGCTTGGGGCGACAATACTTCAGGTCAGCTTGGTGTGGAAATAAATAATGAAACAACGGAAGACGGCACTGCTATTGAAGATTCAAGAGCTTTGCCGATAGAAGTTAATTCGACAGACGGTGTTGATTTCTCAGAAATTACAGACATCGCAGCAGGTAAGAAGCATACTGTAATTGTATTGAATAATGATACTGTTTACACATGGGGTGACAACGAATTCGGTCAACTTGGTACAGGTGAAAACGGTTCGTATATTCCAAGTCAAGTAAAAGGTTTTAACGGAGGTGGATATTTAACAGATATTATCTCTGTAAAAGCCGGATCATATCATACAGTTGCGTTAAAGCGTGACGGTAGCGTTTGGGCATGGGGTAGAAATGACCGTGGTCAACTTGGTGATATGACAAATGATGACAGAGAATATCCAATTCAAGTATTCAAGGGTGACAGTTATGGTGACGGTTACTATATTGAGAACATATCTCAAATTTCTGCTAAAGCAAATAACACAGCAGTAATTGACAGAAATTCAAGAGTATATGCTTGGGGCGATAACAGTTCACAACAATTAGGTGACTATACATTAAGTGCAGATTATGCAAATACACCACGCAAGGTATATACAACATATTTGTATGACCCTAACTATGAACTTACAAATGTAATGGCAATTTCTGTCGGTTATGAACATATGTTAAGTATCGACTATGACGGTAATGTAGCCGTATGGGGTAAAGTTATAGATAATAGCGGTGCATATACAGTATATGACAGAGCTAATGGAGTTGTAGCCGGAGAAACTGAAACAGTAACAGGCTTGTCATCTCTTGGTGACATCAGCTTGATTGCTGCCGGTAAAAACTTCAGTGTTGCTATGAGCAATAGCGGTAATATCGCAGCATGGGGTATCGGCGATTACGGTGAAATCGGTAACTCAGGTCTCTCATCATTTAATTACCCTGTATATACAGGTGAAAAATCAGCAGAAAACTATAAATTTGAAATAGGTCAAATTATAACAGAACAAGGTAATGTAAAAGAGGACTATGACGGAAGAAGTGAATTCTTCCTTGCTCCATCAAAGATTACTGTTTCGCAAAAAGAAAAATATGTAATCAATCCAACAAGAGCAACAAGAATAGTTCACCCTGGATTCAGCTTGACAGAATATGTTGAAGTTCAAAGAGAACATGATGCAACAGGTGAAGTTACATTTGTTTCTGATAATGAAAATATAGTAAGAGTTAACGGAACAGAATTTGTTCCGTCAGGACAATACGGTTCTACAACAGTTCGTGCCGTAAATACAGACGGTAAGACTGTATGGACAGGTATAATTGATGTATATGTAGACGGAAGAATTGCCGCACCAAAAGTTTATGCGGGCAAAAACTTCTCTGTTGCACTTCAAGTTTCGGGTAAAGTTTACGCATGGGGCGAAAATACTCAGAATCAGCTTGGTGACGGAACAGATAAGAGTAAGGCATCTCCGGTTGCAGTTCAATTTGGCGGAGATTCCACAATGCTTGGTATTCGTGACATCTCAGCAAGTGATACACATGTTTTGATGGTTACTGAATCAATGGAAGTTATGTCGTGGGGTGGTAACGAACATGGTCAACTTGGTAGCATGAACAAGGATAACAGAAGTAAGGCATATTACGTCTATGAAGATGAATATGAATCAATTCTTTCAGATATAATATCAGTAGCTGCTGGTAGTTCTCACTCACTTGCACTTACAAAAGACGGTTATGTATATGCTTGGGGTGCAAATGAACATGGTCAACTTGGTATCGGTCAAGCCGGAGAAGATGTTATCTATCCGACAAAAGTTCTAAAGGGTGACAGTGCAGCCGAACATGAATACTTAAGCAATATTATTGCAATCGAAGCCGGAAACGCATATTCAGTTGCTTTGAGAAATGATGGTGCAGTATATGCTTGGGGTGATGTATCGAATGGTAAACTTGGTACAGTTATATCATCAGATGTTTATACACCGGCTCAAGTTTGGAGAGGTGAATCTGACACAGACGTATGGTATTTAGGAAATGTAATTAAGATTTCTGCCGGAAGTGAACATACTGCTGTTATAAATAACAGAAATGAAGTATACACTTGGGGTAAAAATATCAATGGACAACTTGGTAACGGAACAACAAATAATTCAACGACACCTGTTCGTGTAAGAAATCAATGGATGGATGGCAGCGATCAGCTTGCAATCGAAATTTCAGCCGGTGGAGAACACACAGTTGTTGTAACAAAATCTGGTACAGTATACGCATGGGGACTTGACGCAGAAGGTCAGGTTGGTTTGGGTGCCTTAGTTTCAGGTGACAGTAAACAAACTAACTATCTTGTACCACAACAAATTGCGTCAGGTGACTCAACAAGTACAGATGATTTGTATTTCCGTGATGCGTTAAGCGTTTCAGCCGGTAATTCACATGTTATACTATTGAAGAAAGACGGTAGTGTATGGTCATGGGGTCGTAATACAGAAGGTCAACTTGGTGACTTTACAAATACACAACACAACGCAGCAGTACAAACAGGTGAAAAACTTGTAAAGACACTTTCTGTAACAGAGGGTACGATTATTGACAGTGACGGTAATGAATTTGCAAAGATTGATGAAGATGAGCTTTACACATTCCTTGATTATGACAAGACACTAAAAATAACATCAGTAAATGAAAAATTTGAAGGTGGATTTAACCTTATCCTTGATGATGAAGGTGTTGTTACACCTATGCCAGCAACAAATTATGATTTCAGAACAATGGATTCAGGAATTGCGACAGTTGTAGAAGAAGCTGACGGATGGCGTATTATACCGAACGAAAATAATCGTTACGGTGAAGTTTCAATGCTTGTTGAACAAAAGTCATTCTCAGAGTATTCAGGTATATTTAAACTTGGCGTAAAGCAAACGGAAAAATTAGTTATACCTATGGTATCAGCCGGTACAGACCATATTCTTACTCTAAAATCAGACGGAACAGTTTGGGCATGGGGTAAAAACGATAAAGGTCAACTTGGAAACGGAGATACAAACGATACAGAATATCCGGCAAAAATTTCATTCCCTCGTAACAGTGACGGCAGTGAAGTTAAGTTTATGGCAATTGCAGCCGGAAACAAATTCTCAGTTGCACTTTCAACAACAGGTGAAGTATATACATGGGGTTGGAATGAATACGGTCAGTTGGGCAATGGCGATTGGAATGAATACCACGAAGAATTAATTTCAAAGGTAACTGTTTGGGGTAACTGTTGTTACACAGATGATACTCCGCTTGACCAACAGGCATACAGAGAACACGACCACGCAAAATATAATAGAATACAAGACAATAATAATATATTGTCACCACAGAAGATTAATTTGAAAAATATAGTAGCAATTTCAGCAGCAACCGGTGTTGAATCGGGACTTGACAAAGATGCTGAAAAACTTGATTTGTTAAATCACGCTACAAGTGGCGGACATACACTTGCATTAGATAAGAACGGCAATGTATGGGCATGGGGTCTAAATAATAAAGGACAAATCGGTACAAATAAAGACGTTAAATTCAATCAAATTCAACTTGGTTTCTCAACACAAGGATATAAAAATCCTGAAGATGTTAAAGAGGGCGACGAGAATTGGCACGAAGAATATGACGCAGAAACATACTACACATACATTCCGTCACAGGAAAATCTTTACATAACAGAACCTACAAAAGTAGTAGGTCTTGAAGGCATAGGCTACTTAAGCTCAATTTCAGAAATTTCAGCCGGCGGTAATTCATCTATTGCAGTAAGAAATGACGGTTATGCTTATGCTTGGGGCGATAACGAAAACGGTCAACTTGGCGATGGTTCATCAGATAATGTTGCAATGCCAATGCAACTGTTGAGTGGTGAAAAGAATTCTTATGTAACATATTTCAGAGATGCACTTTATGTTGATATGGCAACAGATCATGCTTTAATCACAACAAGAAGTGGTGAAGTATATTCATGGGGTGCTAACAGAAACGGACAACTTGGTAATGGTGCAACATCTGTTAAAGAACTAACACCGGTACAGGTTGTATCAGCAGACGGAAACCTAAATAATATAGTTTATGTATCAGCTGCCGGAAGTCATAGCTATGCGGTTAACGGTGACGGTGATGTATACGCATGGGGTGTAAACTCAAATGGTCAACTTGGTAACGAATCAACAGGCGGATACTATTCATCAGCTACTCGTGTAGTTGCAGGTGAAACAGGTACATTGGACGGAACAACCGAACTTACTAATATAACCAGAGTTTATGCCGGCGAAAGAGATGCTATGGCATTGCGTTATGACGGTAGTGTATATGGTTGGGGATATTACGGAGTAGGACAATTCTCTAACAATATTGTTCACCCTATCTTTATGGGTGAAAGTCCGGCAAAGATATTTGCATTCCAACACGCAGTTAAGACTGAAGGTACTGACGTAGTTGAATATGACAATATGCCAAACTACATTTATATTAACAACGATGGCATACTTGAGGTTACTCTTCAAGGCGACAATGGTATGATTGATAAAGAATACCTTGGATTTAACCTATTGAGTGACGTAAATCCACATCCTACAACAGATTTTGACAATCTTACATTCAATACATCAAATGAAGACATAGCTAAGGTTGAAAAAGATGTTGCGTCAAACGTTGTAAGAGTAACTGCAAATCATGCAAGACGTTATGGTGAGGCAGTTATTACGGCAAGAAACGATGTTACAGGCTACTATGGTATGTTCACTGTTTTGGTAAAACCAAATGACGGAATAACAGTTCCGGTTGTTGCTGCAACAAATAGCGGTGTATATGCACTAAAAGCAGACGGAACAGTTTGGACGTGGGGTAATACATATGACGGAAGTACATCATCAACCGTAAGTAGAACATCACCGGTACAAGTTGTTAAAACAGTTAATAAAGATACAAAAACATATCTTGAAAATATCAAACACATTGCTGCCGGTCCAACTCATATGCTTGCAGTTGATACAGACGGTCACGTTTGGGCATTGGGTAACAATGCAAACGGTAAGCTTGGTATAGGCGGTACATCTACTGCATACACACCAACACTTGTAAAAACAAGCTCAACAGAAATACTTTCAGGTGTAGAAAGAGTTGCAGCCGGTGCAAGAAACTCAGCAGCTTTGGCACAAGACGGTGTTGTATATGTATGGGGTGATAACACATACGGTCAGAGAGGTATCGAGGCTAAAAATTCAAAATACAGTCAATATGCTTCATTCACAGTAAAGGGAGCAAGTGCCGGAGATAACGCAGACGGTGCGCTTAATGACTTTATTGATATTACAATCGGTGATACATTCATTTCAGCATTGAGAAGAGATGGTAATGTATTCAGTTGGGGTAGCGGTAGCTACGGTCAAATTGGTAAGGGATTCTTTACAGAGGCTCTTGCACCTACACAAGCTGTAAATGGCGAAAGTGCAAGTAGCACTGCATATTTGAGAAATATCGTTAAGATTTCTGCAGGAGCATATCACAATATTGCATTGTCAGATGACAGCAGTGTATATGCTTGGGGTAGAAATGCAAACGGTCAACTTGGTAATAATACAATAACTACAAATGATTCAATAGATAATGCCAACAATTATAATGCAAATTCTCCGAAGAGAGTTTTAATCAGCTATGACGGTGAGAATATGCAAAATCTTGACGGAATAGTTAATGTTAATGCCGGAGTAAATTCATCAATGGCAGTTGGCAGAGATGGTTACTTGTATTCATGGGGCAGTGGTGCAAATAATACAACAGGTGTAGGTTCAACAGCAAATTCACTTACTGCTAAGTATACAAAACGAGGCGAAAGTTTCTATAGCGATGATGCAACAGACAGAATCGGTTGGATTACTTCCGCAACAATCGGTGATATGGGTACATCTGTAGTCAGATACGATGGTAGTGTATATTCATGGGGTAAAAACTCTACATATAATGTAGGTGATTTTTCATCAGTTGAAAGAACTGAACCTGTACAGACAGGTCTTCGTGAAGACAGACGTGAAGCTATCGGTGTAGCAACATTGTATACAGACGGTGTGGCAACAGAAGTTTATAATGATGATGTTAATGCAGATAATTATAATCCGCTACCGCAAAAGATTACTTTGTCAAAGAATCAATATCTTGAAATCAATAAGTCTGATATATATGATTATCATATGGTAGGCTTTAACTTGATTTATAATGATAATGACAGACACAGTACAGCCGTACAGGCATATAATACTGATGTTTCTGAGCAGACAGTTTTTGACGGAATAACGGCAACATCAATAGATACATCTATTGTTTCAGCAGGTGACAATAATAATATAATAACAATTCGTCCAAATGATGAACATAGATATACAAATACGTTTATTACATTCTATAATACATCTACAAATTATGTAGGTGTGCTTGAAGTGTCAGTAAAAGAAGTTGACACAGAAGTAACTCCTATGGTTGTTTCAGGTGATAATCATACTCTTGCACTTATGAATGACGGAACAGTATGGGCATGGGGCAACAATATATATGGTCAACTTGGCAATGGTATAAGAAGTAATGATACTCATAATAGTTATCCGGCTGACGGCGATGAAAAGAGAAATGACTTCTTGTATCCGGTAAAAGTAGATATTCCAAGTGATGTTAAAATTAAATCCGTAGCCGCAGGTAAACGTCATTCATTGGCACTTACAGAAAATGGTGAAGTATATATTTGGGGTTATACAGAAGTAAAGAATATTGTTTGGGGAGATTATTACCAAAATAATATCGTAACAAGAACAGGCTATCATAAAAGTAGTTATGAAACTGTTGTAGGTGATGCTAACAAGGAAAGAAGATACGGTATTGTAACTCCTCAACTTGTTAAGCTTGACAGTGATAATACTCAAAATCTTACAGACGTAATGGCAATAGCTGCCGGTGATGATGTTTCATATGCAGTTAAGACTGACGGAACAGTATGGGCATGGGGACATAACGGTACATCCGGTAAACTTGGTATTAATAAGTATGATTCAATGTATTCTACAAGTCTATATATAGTAACGGATAGATATGTAGATTTCACTATTCCGGGACATTGGGAATACAATGAATATGTACCGACAACGACAACGAGAGTGTCAGCATACAACTGGACAGGTGTATATTATACATGGTATTCATGGACAGAGTACGGTACAGAAAATGCAGTACAGGTTGTAGGTCCTTATGCAGGCGGATACTTGAACAATGCAGTATCTGTAAGAACAGACGGTGACAGTGTATATGTTGTTAAGGCAGACGGAACAGTATGGTCATGGGGCAGCAATATGTACGGCGTCCTTGCAAATGAAACAAATGTAAATAATGATACACGCAGAGGTTACCCACTTCAAGTTTATAAGGGTGATGGATATTCGGCAGATAAATATCTAAAGAATATTGTAGATTTACAAGTAGGTGCTAATAATAAAGAAAGAAATACAAGAGATATCGGTACGCAAATAAATCTTGATGAAACTACCGTTATAGCACTTGCAAGAAATATAACAGTTGATGATACAACAAAGAAAACAAAACAATATAATAATCAAGGCTATGTTTATGTATGGGGTAAATTGGTAAGTGAAAATACAGATGAAGCAGGTACTGTAAATAGCGTATCTGTACCTACAAGAGAAAGATCTCTTGAAAATGTAACAGCTATATCAGCCGGCGGAAATACAGTAATGGCACTTTCGCTTAATCCTGATACATATAAGCATAGTACATATGCTTGGGGTGACAACACATTCGGTCAACTTGGTAACAATACAACCGATAGTACAAACACACCTTCAGAGGTAATAAAAGGAGAAAATGTATACTCTGATAATGATTATATTGAAGACACGATTCAAATAGCGAATGGTGCTTATTTCAGTGCGGCTATGTTGCACAACGGAACAATTTGGGCATGGGGTTCAAACAGAAACGGTCAGTTTGGTAACAATTACAGAGTTAACAGTTTGATTCCTGTTCAATCCGGTGACAGAGCGGCTGATGTAATGATGGTTGCCGATAATGACGGCGACAGTATCCCATTGGTTGTAACAATCACTGAGGGCGAAACACTTGATTTAGGCAGAATTAAATATGAACATATTCCTGGATATGAATTTGCACATTACGCATATAGTGATGTTATAAATGCAAATGACGGAGTGACATATAACTCATCAAACAGTGATGTGGCAACTGTCAACTCAAACGGCGTTGTAAGTGCAAATACAAATGGAATATACGGTCAAACAACAATTAGTTTTGAAAAAGAAATCAGTCCTGTAAATGACGGAGTTTACACAGGACTTCTTGACGAAACAATTTTATACAAAGGTCAACTTATCGTTAAGGTAATTAAGTCAGGCGATGATAAATTTGCAATCCCTATGACAAAATCGGGTAATAGCTTTACAGTCGCACTTATGGATAACGGAACAGTATGGACATGGGGTTCAGGAAACCTTGGTGACGGTACATCAAGTGCATCATATTATCCGGTACAAGTAGTTAAGAGTGTTAGCTCGACAGGCGAGAGAACATATCTTGATAATATCGTAAGTGTTGCGGCAGGCAATAGCCACGCATTGGCACTTGATACAAACGGAAGAGTATGGACATGGGGTTCAAATGCCAACGGTCAACTTGGAAGAACAGGCTCAACAAGTGTTGCGGCAGAAGTTTCAATCGTTGGAGATACAGACGACAGTGCTAATATAATAGCAATAGCAGCGGGTAAAGAACACTCTTTGGCATTGACCTCAGACGGTAGAGTATATGCTTGGGGTCTAAACAACTATGGTCAACTTGGTCATGGAACATCAGGCACTCACAGTGTTTATAACTATACAGGTGACGTTGCACGTTATGAAACTCCTGTAATCATTATGGATTTGAACAACGGTAAAGAAACACAAATTCATTCTATCGTATCAATCTCAGCCGGTGGTGACAGTTCAATACTTGTTCGTGGTGACGGCACTGTATTTACATTCGGTAAAGCTGATAATGGTCAACTTGGATACGGAGAAAACTTAACAGTAAATGACGGAGAAAAGGATAATATATCAGATTCAAAGGTAAATAGCACATATCATAAGACAATTCCTTCTCAAGCAGTAAACAGAAGTGATGATGATACTACACTTGCCGGAGGCATTATCAATACATATCTTCAGAATGTAACTGAAGCAGATATGGGTAGTGAACACGCAGTTGTACTTATCAATAACGGATTTGTTTACAGTACAGGTCTTGGAACAAGCGGTCAGCTTGGTAACGGTGTATCTGATTCAACAGACGGCTATGTAAGAGTAGTGGATTCAGAGGGTAATTATTTTGAAAATGCTGTGAATATCTCAGCAGGATATAATCAATCAGCCTCAGTAGCAAAAGGCGGAGCATTGTATATGTGGGGTGACAACTCATCAAAGCAACTTGGAGATGATTCAGCTACAAGCAAGTCATCAGCTACTCGTGTTGTAAAGGGCCATAATATACATGAAACAAGTGATTATCTAAGTAATGTGACAACAGTATCACTTGGCAATACTGTAACAACTGCTATAAATACAGACGGTACAGTATGGACATTCGGTACTAACGTATCAGGTGTATTGGGTGACTTTGTAAATTACGATTATACAGGTGCTCATATGGTAGGACCGGTAGATTACTATGCTCTAAACTTTGATAATGTTGAAGGCGGACATATCAGAATACCGGAAGATTCGACATTTACTTTAGATGAAATTAATCTAAAATATGTTGCCGGATTTAACTTGCATGATGACAGTGACTTTAGAGATGCAAGCGGAGATTATTCATTTGAATCATCAGATCCGAGAATTGCAACAGTTGATTCAAACGGAACAATAACACCGATTGGTAACGGTAATTACGGTAAAGTAACAATTACTGTAACAGACAACAATACAGGTTACAGAGGTCTTGTTGTAGCAGATGTCTATAACGTAAGCGACAGATATACAAAGATTGCAATTCCAATGATTGCGTCAGGATTAGACTTTACAGTTGCACTTAAATCTGACGGTAGCGTATGGACATGGGGCAATAACTCATCAGGACAGTTGGGTATAGGTTACACAACTCTTGATGCAGACGGAAAGATTGAAAAACTTCCGACAGCTTCAAGTTCAATGAGAAGAGTTTCAGCATGGGGAGAACCTCTACAAGTTGCAGACACAAATGGCTTGGGAACTCTTAAAAACATTATTTCTATTGCAGCCGGTGATAACTTCGCAATGGCATTGTCAGCTGATGGTGCAGTTTATACATGGGGTAGCGGCAGCAATGGTAAGCTTGGTGATAATGATGCATCAAGCCATAATGCTTATTATCCTCAGCAAGTTGTAAGAGGTGCGGCAGATATTTACACATCAGAAAGTATAACAACATATGCTGACACAACAACAGGCGATGGAGAAGATGGTTCAGAAGAAAAACCTGAACCGATTGTAAAGGAATACTTGTCAGGTATCGTAGAAATCAGTGCGGGCAAAGACTATGCTCTTGCACTTGATAAGAATGGTCATGTTCTTGCATGGGGTACAAATACAAATAGTAAACTTTCTCTAAATTACCGAGCAGTTACAGATGATATGGGCGTACCGTCATACGTTGTAGCCGGAGCTATGGCAAGTGATGATCCGTTTGTTCTAAATGCTGACAGAACAAATTCAACAAGAAATACACAATCTACAAATCGTTTGAGTAATATCGTATCCATTGATGCAGGTGATAACCATGCAGTAGTAATAGCTGATAACGGAAGTGTATATACTTGGGGTGACGATTCTGAAGGTCAGCTTGGTATTGAACCGGATACATCAAAGAGATTTAGCGATTATGACGGAAAAACATATGCGTATGCACCGATAAAGGTACAACGTGGCGAAAGAGATATGGTATCGGTATATGATGATGAATTTATGTATGACGCAGTTCAAGTGTCAGCCGGTAAAGCTCATACTCTAATACGCTCAAAGGATTATAATGTATATTCAACAGGTGATAACAGTAACGGTCAGCTTGGTATTAGCGGAGGCGACGCTACTTCACCTAAGTATGTTGATGTAGAAAGCAACAGTATTTATAACATTTCAGCCGGTGGTAACAGTAGTTCATTTATCGGCGGAACAGATGTAAATGATAATTTGATTTATACATCAGGTAACAACGGTAGCGGTCAGTTAGGTATAGACAGTGTTGTAAATAAGTCTACTCCTACAAGAGTTCATGATACAGTAAGATCTGATGTTGGTGACTTACTGCTATTTGATGATGCGTTTGTTGCGGATTACGGTTCACAACACTTAACGATTATGAAACAAGACGGTAGTGTTTATACAACAGGAGCAAACGGTTACGGTCAACTTGGTGATAATACAACAATTAAATCATATATCCCTGTTCATGTAAGTAAGGAAGAAGTAGATACTCTTGAACTTCAAAATGTAGAAATCAAAGAAAATTCAGATAACAGTGTTGATGAATCATATGTAACACCTGATTATCTTGAAATTACAGAAGACCAGTATGTTGATTTCAACAGAGATCAAATTATGAATAAGAGAATGGTCGGCTTTAACTTATATGAAGATGATATTCTTACACCGATTGACGATAAGAGCCAGATTGAATTCACATCTTCAGATACATCAATAGGTAATTTTGCAAGTGGCAGTGATGAACTTCATACTACATCACCTACAAAGGCCGGACCGACAATCGTAACTGTTGAGAATAAGGCTAACGGATATAAGGCATTTGTAACTGTAACTGTTAAGGGGGATACAGTATGGCCATCAGGTTCAAAGGTTGCAGTAGGTAAGAACTTCTCTGTTGCATTAAAAGAAAACGGAACTTTGTGGACATGGGGTGACAATTCTCATGGTCAACTTGGTGACGGTACATTATTAAGTAAGAAATATCCGGTACAAGTTCTTGACGCAGACGGAAATCCTATTAAGGATATAGTAAGATTAGCAGCAGGTGACGACTATGTATTTGCTGTTGATAAGAACGGTAAGATATATACTTGGGGTGTATCAATTTCAGGCGGAGCTGATATGACATCACCTATCGAAGTAGAAAACACAATCGGCGATGAAATCGCAGATATAGTATCAGGTTCAAATTATGTACTTGTGCTTACAACACACGGTGACGTATTCTCATATGGTGTTGATAACTCACAAGGTCAACTTGGGAATGATGTTATAGCTCCATCTACTGCATCATTCACAAAGATTAGTGCACTAAAAGATATTAAATCAATCGCAGCCGGTGATAGCCATAACCTTGCCGTAGATACAAGCGGAAAAGTATGGTCATGGGGTGCAAATCTACATAAACAACTTGGCAGAACTGTATCTTCAGGAGGTAGCTCAAGAAGTGGTGGCGGATCGTCAAGTGATGATTCAACCGATGCGGATGCCGATGGTGACGGTTCAGATGCAGAAGTTACATTACAGGCAACAACTGTAAGTGCAAACTATGACGCTACACCGGCAGTTGTAGAAGGTTTGTCAAATGTTAAATATGTTGCAGCCGGTAGTGCACATAGTGTAGCCGTAACAGAAGAAACACTTGCAGACGGATCAACAATTACAAAGGTATATGCTTGGGGTTATAATTCAAAGGGTCAACTTGGTATAGATGACAAGACAGTTACAGAATCGGTAACACCTATGCTTGTTGTAGCCGGTGAGGCGGCTGGCAAGGATTCAACAGTTGAAACTGACGGAAATGAATATTTGTCAAATATTCTTGGAATAACTGCCGGAGGAAACCAAACTCTTGTTATAACAAACAATTATGAAGTATATACATGGGGCGGAGATGAAAAGGGTCAACTTGGAGTTGATTCAAAGATAGACAGATTTGCTCCGGTAAAAGTATGGAAAGGCGACACATTTAATCAAGACGAAGATCCATATCTAAAGAACGTAATCGGTGCTGCAATGGGTGCAAGCCATACAGTAGTAATCAGAGATGACGGTTATGTATGGGCATGGGGTGACAATGCCTTAGGTCAACTTGGTACAGTAACAGTTGATTTAGCAAAGACACCTGTACAAGTAGGTAATACAAATTCTAATACATTGTCTTTCCAAAAGGCAATCGTATATAAAGATGAAACATCAACAGGTGATGAAATATCACCTCTACCGTCAAGCGTTATTATTGACAAGACAGGTAAAATTGAAATTGATATGTCTGAAATATATGAACAGTACATGATTGGTTTCAATTTGTTCAATAAAGCTGATAAGCAAAAGATTGCATCAGAAGATATTGCAAATATTCAATACAGTTCATCAATTCCAAATATTGCCACAGTATCGGCAAATGGTAATACGGCAACTGTATTGCCGACAGGTAACACATTCGGTACAACTGTAATTACATTCAGAAACAGCCGTAACGGATATGTCGGAACAATTAATGTTACTGTCAAGGGCGATAAGATGGAAAGCATTGTTGCTTCATCGCTTGCAGCCGGTACAAACTTCCAAGCTGCTCTAAAGGCAGACGGTACAGTTTGGACATGGGGCGATAATACATATAGTCAACTTGGTGACGGTACAAAGGTTTCAAGAGGATACCCAATTCAAGTTAAATTCCAAAATGGCAGAGATGACAGTGCAAGCACATTTGGTGGAAATAATGCGGCAACTGCTATTGCAGCCGGTAATAATCACTTGCTAATACTTGCTAACGGCGTAGTATATGCAGTCGGTGACAATAGTAAGGGTCAGCTTGGCAACGGTGCAACAGAAACTACTGAAAGTATAGTTGTGCCTGTAATGGTTGATGAAACAACAACACTTACAGGTGTAAAGGGCATTGCTGCCGGTGATGATTTCTCAATGGCATTGCTTGAAGACGGCAGTGTATATGCTTGGGGTAGCAATACATCAGGACAACTTGGTAACGGAACAACAGAAGACAGTGCATATCCTGTTAAGGTTTTGGCAGGTAGAAGTGGTACAAACGCATATGATCCGGATAATAATGACTATTACTTAAATGATATAGTTTCAATTTCAGCTGGTAAGTCATTTGCTATGGCATTAAAGAATGACGGAACAGTTTATACATGGGGTGACAATAGCAAGGGTCAACTTGGTGACGGAACTCGTGTAAATAAGCCTACTCCAATTCAAGTGCTTCGTGGCGAAAGTCCTGAGGAAGAAGAAAATGTTGCTCCGGCAGGTAGCGATTACTTAATTAATATAGTAATGATTTCAGCCGGTGCAAATCATGCTTTGGCTCTTACAAAGACAGGATATGTATGGGCATGGGGAGATAATACATACGGTCAGAACGGTGACTGGACAACAGATAATAATGCAAGACATTATCTTCCTCTACAAGTAAGAGATATTTCAAAGGCAGATCAAAACACAGGAAATACAACAGGCAGATTAAAGAACATAACTGCAATTTCTGCAAAGAATAATCAATCATTTGCAATTAATGAAGAAGGTTATTTGTACGGATGGGGTTATAACGGACAAAGACAAATTGGTATTAAGAACTCATCTAACCAGACATTACCTCAAAAGGTATTAAAGGGTCAGACTAATAATGATGAGGAATATATTAAGTTTGTAAGTAACGTAGCAGCCGGTACAAATAATACCGTTGCAGAACTTGATGATGGCTATGTATATACATGGAGCAGAAACACAGAATGGCAGTTGGGTAAATTTGACGGTACAGAATCAGTTTATGACGTAAGCGAACCTGCTTATACAGGTGAAAGAGCAGAAGATTTAATTGAATTCTTTGATGTCGAAGGAAATAAAATAAATTACCTAACAACAATAGAAACAGGTGCAAAAATCGAGATTGATTCATATAAACATCATCATATGTATGGTTTCAATCTTGAAAATGATGATACACATGAACCACTTGACGGAACATTTACATATCATTCAAATAATGAAAATGTTGCAACTGTTGCAAATGGTGTAATTACAGCCGGTACACATACAGGTACAGCTATAATTACAATTACACATGATTCAGGTATAACATCTGAAATCAGCGTAACAGTTACACAAGCCGGAAGAATAGCAACACCTATGGTTGCCGGTGGTGGCGAATTCGCCGTTGCATTGTTGGATAACGGTGAAGTTTGGACATGGGGTTCAAATGAAAACGGACAACTTGGTAACGGACTTACAGAAAATACAACATACCCTGTAAAGGTTTCTCTTCCTGAGGGAGAAAAAGTTAAGTACGTAGCAGCCGGTATTAATACAGCATATGCGGTAACAACAGACGGCTATGTATACGCATGGGGCAACAATGAAAACGGAATGATTGGTAACGGTACTTCTGATAAAGATGAAGTTGACCGCACACCTGTAAGAGTTCAAGAAAAGACATCTACCGGTGTACTTGTAGACCTTTCAAATATCGCAAGAATAGCAGTCGGTGAAACACACGTATTGGCACTTTCAAATGACGGTTATGTATATGCTTGGGGTGACAATTCAAACGGACAACTTGGTAACGGCGATACATCAGCAACAAATGAAAAGTTCCATGATGATGATACACCTGACGGAATTTATGCGGCTCAAAAGGTATACAGAGGTGAAAGTGCAGCAACAAATGACGATTGGTATATCCAAGATGTTATTGATATTGCAGCCGGTAAATCATTCAGTGTTGCTCTAAAGGCAGACGGTACAGTTTGGACCTGGGGTCTAAACAACAATTATCAGCTTGGTATAAACGATACAATGACAAGACCTGTTCCAATGCAAGTTTTGGCTGGTGCGACATCGACAACTGAGAAATACCTAAAGAATATAACAGCTATTGCAGCCGGTGAAGCTCACGTTATAGTGGCTACAACAGACGGAACAATGTATTCATGGGGTTATAATAACTGGGGACAACTTGGTAATAATACAACAACAACTGCTACAAAACCTGTAAAGGTTTCTAATATCACAAATGTAGCGGCAATTTCAGCTAATTATTATAACAGTATGGCTATGACTTCTGACGGAAGTGTATATACATGGGGTTGGAATGAATATGGTCAAATCGGTGACGGCTCGTACAGATATGATACATTCTATTTACATCATCATGATTCATATAGTCATGACCATTGGAATGATCCGACATATATGAATAAGACTGTTCCGACTCAGGCAGTAAGAGGCGTAACAACTTCAGATACTGAATATATCAGCAATGTTTGGAACATTGCGGTCGGCAGAACAGATATGTATGTAATTCGTGAAGACGGATATGTATATGCTTGGGGTTCAAACTCAAAAGGTCAGACAGGTGACGATGCAAATACAAAAGACGGTAATTATGTATCACTTCATAACGGTACTCGTTTGGAATACCATGCAATGGATAATACCGCAGTTCAAGTCGGAGATGTTGAATCAAAGACACTTGTTATAAATAACTATGATGTAGTCACAGTTATGGGTAGAGATGAAACAATTCAACTTGAAACAGGAGATTTTGAAAGAAATTACAGAAGCGGATTTAATGTAAAATATTATAATGCAGATCAAAGCGGTGCTTTGACCGCAGGCGAAAATCTGACGTTTACTTCACTTGACGAATCAATCGCAGTGGTAAGCAGTACAGGTTTAATAAGCGTACCTTCAGAATTTAAACTTGGCGAAACAACAATCAGAGTTAAGACAGACAATGGATTTGTCGGAACATTGGTTGTAAGAGTTAAACGTAGTGCGGATACTGTTGCAGTACCTATGGTTTCATCAGGAAATAACTTCACATTAGCATTGCGTGAAGACGGAACAGTTTGGGCATGGGGCGTAAACAACGCAGGTCAACTTGGTGACGGTACAAAGGTAACACGTTCATATCCGGTAAGAGTTAAGAATGTAGACGGAACAGGCTTGCTTGAAAACATTGTTTATGTAGCAGCCGGCGGTTCATCTGCAGTAGCTGTTGCAAAAGACGGTAGAGTATACGGTTGGGGTAGCGGCACATCTAATGGTCTTGGCACAAAGAAAGAATCGCTACTTCCATCACCGGTTGTTACAAGCTATAATGAAACTGTTACTGAAACAGATGACGGCGAAGGTAACGTAACAACAGAAACAACTGTAACAAAGACAGAACTTGTCGGAGCAGTTGCAGCCACAGCCGGTGCAGACCATGTAATGGTTCTAATGAGTAACGGACAAGTATATGCTTGGGGTGCAAACTCATACGGACAGGTTGGTGTAAATACAACAAATGTAGTATATGTTGCTACACCGGTACAAAAACCTAACGGAATTGAGCCTATTGAGGACGTAGTTAAGATTTCAGCACTTTCAAATACAAGTATCCTTCTTACAAGAGATGGACAAGTATATGCTTGGGGTCAAAACGTAACAGGTACAACAGAAGTAGGAAATTCTATAATTAACTTAGGCGGATATCTTGGTACAGGTTATTCTATAAGACATAAAATTACATATAGAAATAGCTTCAATCCTACTAATATATATGAAAATCGTTTAAGACCGTTTAGGGTACTTATGGCAGATACATTGCAAACCGCAGATACTGCAAATAAATACTTCAACGGTGCAATGGATATTGCGGCAGGTACATATCATACAGTTGCAATCAACGATAATTATGTATATACATGGGGTTATAACGGAAACAGTCAACTTGGTGACGGAACAACAACAGATTTACGTCACCCTGAAAAGATAACTGCATTTACAGAAAATCAAATATCACATGTTTATGCTTTGAGCAGCGGAAGTGCTGCAATGACATCAGACGGTCATGTATATACATGGGGTTCGGCAGCAACATCTAATTCTACACCTACACTTGTAAACAAGGGCGAGGCAGACAGTAATGAAGATGTGATTGATAACGTTTGGTACTTATCAACAGGTTTAAGCTATTTGACTGCATTCAGAGCAAGCAGCGAAACTAAGGGATACATCTATGCTTGGGGTAATAATACTTACGGTCAACTTGGTGATTCATCATTCATCAATGCGACAGAACCACGTCAAGTAGGTGACAGAGAAGCTCGTGTTATTGAAATCAATAATGCAGTTGTTTCAGAAGATACTGTTGGTTATGGTACGGCAGGAAAGACATACACAGGAGTAATCCCGTCACTTGTAAGAGTAACGGAAGAACAAACTCTAACAATAGACCCATCAGAAATCAATGAGAGATACTACGAAGGATTTAACTTCTTTGCAGAAAATACTCTTGATGAAACTGATTACTCAGCTAATTATAAGTTCTACTCATCAGATGAAACTGTTGCAACTGTATCAGAAGAAAACGGTAAGTGGGTTGTTACACCGATAATTGATACAGAGTATCACAGAGGCGGTCAAACAACTATTACTGTTGTAAACACAGCAACAGGTGCAGCCGGTGCATTTGTACTTGGCGTATATGGCGGTAAATTGACACCAAACTCAACATCAAGAGATGGTAGTGGATTTACAAAAGAAACTGCATCACCGCTTGTTTCAACAAATAAATATCATTCTGTGGCATTGAAGTATGATGGTACAGTATATGCTTGGGGTAGAAATGATTATGGACAGGTTTCAACCAAAGACGGTGCAAACAATGTTATGGATACACCTGTACAGATTTACAGTGTAACATACGATGCAGACGGAAACGCACAATATACTTTGCTTGAAAATATAATTGATGTAGCAGCCGGCGGATACCACAGTTTGGCAGTAGATTCAGACGGTCACGTATGGGCATGGGGTCTAAATGACGAAGGTCAACTTGGTAACGGTACAACTGAAAATTCAGGTGCTGCACAAATGGTTATGGTAGGCGATAATCAGCCTATGGAAAATGTAGTGGCAGTTGCAGCCGGCAATAAGCATAGCCTTGCGTTGACATCAGACGGTCATGTATATTCATGGGGTGATAATACATATAACCAACTTGGTACATCATCAACAGTAGACGGTGACTTTGATAAGTATCCGGTACACGTTACTCAGGGTACATCAGCAAGTGGAACATATACTGATGAAAATGGTATTGTTACAACAGATGAACATTTGAGCAACATTATTCAAATTGCTGCCGGTGATAATTATTCAGCTGCATTAAAGGCTGACGGAACAGTTTATGTATGGGGTATTAATAACTATACAGTAGCCGGTAAGCAAAGCTCAAACTATGGAACAAGAGATACAAGAATGGCACCATATCAATTAATTAATGGTGATTATGATGTTTCAAAGATTAAGACAGATTCAAGATTTGATTCGACATATATTCAGAGTGTCGCTAAGATTTCTGCCGGTTCAAATCACTTGATGATGCTTACAAACAAATACTATGGTGAAACAGATGTATTTGCAATAGGTCTAAACGGAAATTATCAACTTGGTGATGAAACAACAAAGACAAGAGATTATCCGGTATTGTCAGTAAGACCGAGCGATCTTGCAGACAGTAGCAGAACTGTTGATAATATAATCAGCATTGCAGCCGGACAAACTCATTCACTTGTATTGGGCGAAAGCACAAGTGAAGATGAATTTAAGTATAGCGTATGGGCATGGGGTGATAACTCAAACGGTCAAATCGGTTTGAATACTAACACTGCAAATTATCCGAAACCTCAACACGTAAGAAGTCAATATCTTGAGGACGAAGAAAATGCAACAAGCCCATATATTGAAGGCGTATTTGTTATCGATGCCGGTGCAAACTCATCGGTTATCGACATTGAAGGTTACGTTTATATGTGGGGTATTAATAACTACTCACAGATCGGTGACTTTACAACTGAAACAAGACGTTATCCATATCAGGTTGGTGAACTTGAATACAAGTCAATCGTATTCAAAGATGTTTACGTTGTAAACAGAAATACAGGTGTTGTCGAAGAATATTATATGATTTTGCCTAAGCATATTAATATGAGAAAAGACCAAATCTTGTATATCGACGTAAACCAAATGTACAATAGAAACTTCAAAGGATTTACATTGCTATCAGATACAGAAGAATATCCGGTTGACAGATTTGATCCGAATGATAATACATCATGGGTTGATCCTTATGACCAAAACGGCGATTTGAAACCGGTAAGAGATGGTGAAGACCATATCAAGTTTACAACTTCTGATGAAACTGTTGCAATTATCAATGAAGATGAAGATCCGATTGAAACAATGCTTGAAGAAAAAGCATTTAACGCAGACGGAATTACACGCAGATATATTGTTGTAAAACCAATCGAGGAAACTGAAAAGTTTGGTTCAACAGTTATCAGTGCACATAACGAAGACCCATATGTAAATACAGGAAACGAAGAAATAGATGACCACCATGCGTATGCGGGTTACACAGGTGCTGTTAATATCAGCATTATCCCTGGTGAAGAAATACCCCCTATGGTAGTTTCAAAGGGCGACCACGCAATCGCAATCAATATCTATGGTGAAGTATGGACATGGGGACGTAATGACAGAGGTCAGCTTGGTGACGGTACAACTGTTGACCGTTCATATCCTGTTCAGGTTATGATAAAAAATGATGAAGGTCAATTAGTACCTCTAAAGAACGTAATGATAGTAGCTGCGGGTGAAAAACACAGTGTAGCATTGACTCGTGACGGTGTACTATATACATGGGGTGATAACTCAAAGGGTCAACTTGGTAGCGGTAGCTCATCAACTGCACTATCATATTCAACAAGACCTGTAACTGTTGCGGGTGAAAATAACTCAAGCACATCTCTAAGTGAAATGCTTGCAGAAAAGAATGAGTCAATTTCTAATATCGTAGCAGGTAGAGATCATACTCTTGCAGTATCTAACCAAGGTAATTTGTATTCATGGGGTGCAAATACTTATGGACAACTTGGTATCAATTCAAGAGATAGCAGATACTTCCCTGTGCAGGTAAGAGGTTATAACGGCGGTGGCTTCTTGACAGATGTTATCCTTATCGGTGCCGGTGCAGAACATTCACTTGCCGTAAGAACAGACGGTAGTGTTTGGTCATGGGGACGCAATAATAAGGGTCAACTTGGTCAAAGTACAAATGGCGTTAATAACACATACAAAGATATGCAGACACCTGACAGAGTATTGAAGGGTGAATATGATACAGGCAACGCAGATGACAGATATATAAAGAATGTTGACGCATTGTCAGCCGGTGAAAACTTCTCAGTTGTTACAACAAGAGATCGTAATGTATACGCATGGGGCGATAACACATACGGACAACTTGGTAATGATAAGAAAACGGCAACAATCGCAACTCCTGTTCATGTTAAGTCAAGCAACGGAACATATCTAACAGGTATATCTATGGTATCAGGCGGTGCTAACCATGTAATAGCAATGTCAAATACAAATGATATATACGCATGGGGTGATAATTCAAAATCACAGTATCATGAAGTAGAAAATACTCATGTGGCAAACAAGATAACAGATAAGGATTCTCTAAATCCTGAAAATGACGATGTATTTACATCATTCTCAAGAGTAACAGCAGGTTGGAACTATTCTGTAATCCTTACAAACAACGGTTATCTATGGGCATTGGGTAATAATACATACGGACAACTTGGTGATATGACAGAAACAGATTCTGATGAACCTGTCAGAGTTGGTTTCAAGGCTGAAGACATTCTAAACTTGACAAAAGTAACTGTATCTCACAGTGACGGAACAACAACAGAATATACTGCAGATAATGTTCCGGCACAAATTGATATTACAACAAGAGAAACAGTAACATTTGATCCAAGCAGTTATGAAGCATTACATCATATGGCATTCAATTTGAGAACAATTCATACAAAGGATGCAACAAAGGACGTAACTGCAAATGTCGGAACAATTAAATTCTATTCATCAAATCCGAAGATTGCCGAAGTTGATGTTAATACAGGTGTAGTAACACCTAATACTAATAATCAATACGGTAAGACAACAATTACAGCTTACGCAGAAAAGACAGACGGAGAAAAGACATACGTTTATGTTGCTGAAACAGTCGTTTCTGTCGGAGTTGAAACAGACGATATGAAGAAATCTGTACCTATGATTGCGTCAGGTGCAACACATACTGTTGTTCTAAAGCCTAACGGAACAGTATGGACATGGGGACAAGATACATATGGTCAACTTGGTGATAATGACAATGAAACAAAGGCATATGCCGTTGAAGTTGTTAAGACAGGTAATATAATTCTTGACAATGTCAAGGAAGTTGCCGCAGGTACTGCACATTCTCTTGCACTTACAAATGACGGTAAGATTTACGCATGGGGCAGCAACGCATACGGACAACTTGGTATTACTGACGCAACAAGCGGTAAGCCGACAGGAACAAACAACTCATCAGTAGCCGTTGAACTTATTTATGCAAATGACGGCAGTGAACTACCTAAGTTTGTTTCAATCGCAGCCGGTGACTACTTCTCTGTTGCACTTGCAGAAGACGGCAGCGTATGGTCATGGGGCAGAAATGTCAATGGTCAACTTGGTCACGGTGATTTCGGAACAGGTTATACATACTATGCACCGGTTAAGGTACAACAAGGTGCAAGTGCAAGTAAGACAGTAGTTACAGACACAGAAACAACAACTGCCACAGATGGAAGCACCGTAACAAAGAATATATACAGTAATAATGTATACTTAGAAGAAATCGTGGCAATAAGTGCCGAGGGCGATTCTGTAATGGCAATTAAGTCAAACGGAACAGTTCTTTCATGGGGCGTTGATTCACACGGTCAATCGGGCTCGGGTTCACTAAGTGATAAACACGTTCCGGTAAGAGCTAAGGCGAGTGATTTTGACGGTGTTAAGGACGGCAATGGAATACCTATGTCAACAACAAGTGACGTAAGTTACCTTGCAAATGTAACATCAATAGCAATGGGCAAGAACCAATCAGCCGTAATAGTCGGTGACGGTTCATATGTGCTTACAGCCGGAGATAACACAACAGGTCAAACAGGTCTTGGAATTACAGACGGTAACACAACAATGTTCAAGGCTGTTGAAAATGTATGGGGCAGTGACGTAAAGGTTGTAGAAATCAACTCAGGCGCAAACCACACTGTTGCTCGTACAGATAACAACAGACTATGGGCATGGGGCGATAACTCAAAGGGTCAACTTGGTCTTGGAGATACAGTTATAGATAACAGTATTTCTATGACAGATAAGCCGACTCAAGTTAAACGTGGTGACTCATATTCTGACGACGCATATATCAATAATATTTGGGCAATCGGTGTCGGCGGAAATAACAGTGCCGCAATCAGACATGATACAGTCGTAGGCAGTGACGTTGTATGGTCATGGGGTAATAATGCTACAAGACAACTTGGTAATATGATTGATAACCAGTCATATATGCCGGTACAGTCAGGCGAAAGAGAAACAAGACGAGTTCTTGTTATCCATATTGACAAGCATACCGCTAACGGTCAGACAATTCCTTATACAATTCAACTTCCGCAAAAAGCAGAAGATGCAGTAGATGTATCACTAACAAATCTTCCTCAGATTTCAATAGGTACAGGCGATTATCTACAAGTAGATATTAATAAGATTTACGAAGTATATGAAAGCGGATTTGTACTTGAAACATCAGGAGAAATGGTACAAGTAACAGGTACACGTTTTGCGTCATCAAATGTAGAAGTAGTATATGTAGACGGAGAAGCAACTTCAGGAACATTAAGACCTACGGAAAAGGGTGCATATAACAGTGCGGTTATTACAGTAACAAACCCTAAGACAAACAGTGAAGGTGTATTTGTAGTAAATGTTACAAAGACAAATGACGCCGTTGCGTCATCAAGCGTATCTACAGGTACAAACCACACACTTGTTCTAAAAGAAAACGGAACACTATGGACATGGGGCGACAATACATACGGACAACTTGGCGACGGCCCTATAACTGAAGGTCTAACAGGCGGAACTGTTAAAGACGATTATATCCACAGAAACTTTACATATACAGGTACAGGCGACTTGAATTACACGGCATTCCCTGTACAAGTAAAGACTGCTAAGGATACTCCACTTGTAAACATTGTATCTGCATCGGCAAATCAAAACTACAATGTAGCCGCAGACGCAAACGGTGATGTATATATTTGGGGTAATGTAAACGGATTGTCATATACATATGCTCAGAAAATGACAGGATTTACAGGTAAGAATATTATTGCAGTATCAGCAGGTTATTCTCACTTTATCGCACTTTCAAAAGACGGATATGTATATTCATGGGGTGCAAACTCATACGGACAACTTGGTAATAACACAACATCAAATGTTGCTACACTAAACGGTGTGACACAAGTAGTAGGACAAAGTGCCGAAAACTACTTGTATGACATTGTAAAGATTTCCGCAAACGGAAATAGCAGTGCAGCAGTAAGAAGTGACGGAACACTATGGACATGGGGTGCAAATGCGTCAAGTCAACTTGGTGACGGCACATCTACAAATAAGACAACTCCAATACAAGTAATCAGAGGCGAAAGCAATCCTGAATACGATAATCGTGAAGATAACTCTAACTATTATGTATACTTGCAGAATGTTAAGGACGTAAGTGTCGGCGAAGACCACATGATAGCTATGACAGAGGATAGAAACGTTTATACTTGGGGTTCAAATAAGTATGGTCAACTTGGTGTAAGTATTGACGGTGATTCAGTAAATCACGCAGTTAAGGTTGACACATCTGCAATTACAGCCGTAACAGATGAAAACGGAAACGCAGATGAAATAACCGCAGTTTATGCCGGTAAACATATCAGTGCTATTATTACTCGTGAGGGTCATATGTATGTATCGGGTAGAAATACAGATGATTCAGACGGTACAAACTATGTAACAGGTAAGCTTGGAACAGGAACAGAGGATGAATCTGTATCAGAATTTACTTCTGTTTCAACAGGCTTGAAGTACGAAAAAGATAATAACATTGAAAATATTAACGGTGTAAGAAATGTTGCACTTGGTGAAAATCATACTGCAATAATCAGTAAATATGGTTATGTATGGTCATGGGGTGCAAACAATAATTATCAACTTGGTGATATAACATACAATGTTCGTATCGAAAAAGGCTCGACTACATATAACATTAATACTGTTCCTACAATTTCAGGTAACAGAGAAACTCGTTATATGACAATTAATGATGCCGTAACAGATAAGGGCAGAGTAATTGCGTCATCAGATGACAATATCGCAATGCCTCCTGTTGTAACAATTTCAGAAGACGACGTATTGAATATCACAAAGGTTACATATGATTATAATTCAGGATTTAACGTAGCAGAAACTGAAGAACACCCTGTTATGTATCTTCTAAATGATTCTAATACATATTCAAATGTAACGTGGGCATCATCAGACGAAAATGTTGCTACAATCGAAAACGGTAAGATTATACCTAATGACAACAGACGATACAGTTCAACAACAATTTCTGTTCAAAATATGAACGGTGCAATCGGAATGTTTATTCTAAAGATTAAACGTAACGAAAACACTGTTGCAGTACCTATGGTTGCTGCCGGAGATGACTTCTCAATCGCTTTGAGAGCAGACGGTACTGTATGGTCATGGGGTAAAAATGATAAGGGTCAACTTGGTTTGGGCAATGGTATAACAAATCAAGACCGCCCTGTTCAGATTAAAACTCTATCTAATATCACATATATAACTGCAGGTCAATATCATGCAGGTGCAATAGATAAAGACGGTAACGTTTATATGTGGGGTTATAATGAGTACGGTCAAATCGGTAACGGTAAATCTAACAATTATAACTTGACAACACATGTAAGTACAGATTGGTGGGATTATTGTTGGAGTCCGGACTCTCACTATGACCATTACCATGCACAAGGATACCATACACATTATATCTACAATAAGATGGATAATAATGTATATACTCCGGCTAAGCTTTCATATGACTTTGGTGAAAAGATAGCGACTATTACTGCGGGTGACAACCATACTGTTGTTATGACAGAAAGCGGTAAGGTTTACGCATGGGGTGATAACCGATATAATCAAATCGCTGCACCGCAAACTGCTGCGATGAGCGGATATATGGGTCATTACAGATATTACTTGTGTTCAGGTAACAGTAATTCTGCTGAAGCGACAAGAGTACCGTTAATGCTTACACCTGTAAAAGTAAGTGGTGTAGAAGGTTACGGTTATCTTGAAGATATAATCGACATCAGAGCCGGTGGCGATTTCACAATCGCATTGAAGAAAGACGGTACTGCTTACACTTGGGGTAAGAATGATGAAGGACAGATGGGTAATGGTACGGCAATTACCTATACTACATCGTCATATCAAAGAGCTAATATATATGCTTCCAGCATTGGTTGGTATGATGGCTATGATTTGAAGATTAAATATGAACAATCATATAAGAAGTATTATCCGGTACAAGTAAAAGCCGGTGTACAGACACTTGACGTTGAAAACAATTCAACATATAATGCCGGTACATATGCTTATAACTACTTGCAAGAGATAACAACAATTTCAGCAGGTAGCAAGCATGCCGCAGTTATCACAAAAAACGGTGACTTGTTCACATGGGGTAATGGTGCAAACGGTCAGCTTGGTAACGGAGCTAACGATAGTAGCAACTTGCCTGTTAAGGTACTTGAAAATGCAGTGCAAGTAGCAAGCGGTTCAAATCAATCTATTGCAATTCAGAAAGACAGTGCAGTATGGGCATGGGGCGATAAGACTCCTCCTCCGTATTTGACATTCTCTGAAACAATATGGACAGATACCGATTCAAATAACACATATAAGACAGCTATTATTAATGGTAGAAAGTACACAGAAACAGATCCTACAAATGTATCTTATCAGCTTGGTATAGCCGATACAACATCAACAAGTGTTAATACACCTCAGATGGTTGTAAAGGGTAATACAATCAATGCTAAACCTGAGAACTTCTCAGAACAGATGATGAAATACGGTATTATTTCAACGAGAGGTTCACATACAGTTATGTATAGCACACGTTATGGTACTGTATGGTCATGGGGTACAGGTACAAACGGAGAAATAGGTGACTTTACACTTAATAATCGTACATTTGCCGTACAGACAGGTGCTACGGATTATATCCGTCCTGATGTTATAGGCGGCGGAATTTATGAAAGCGACAGTAACACAGCCGTTACTGAGTATTCAACAACTAACCCAATGCCTAATATGATTACGATTAACAGTAATGAATATATAGAATTTAATCTTGGCAGTGATGTTTATAGATTAATTTCTCCGGGATTCAACCTTGCATTCACAGAAAAGGAATCAGAACCATTCCATTGGACTCCTGATTTACATTTGACATCTATTGATGAAAATATTGCAACGGTTGAAATGAACGGAACAGTTGCAAGAATTGTTCCAAATCAAAATGAAACATACGGTGAAACAACACTTATGCTTCGTGATGACAATTCAGATATATCATTTATCTTCAAAGTTCGTGTAATGCCTACACAAGAGGATAAATACGGTACAGATACAAAGTACGGTGCACCGAAAGTTGTAAACGGTGAATCTCATGTAGTGGCATTAAAGACAAACGGTACTGTATGGACATGGGGTCGTGGAACAAATAACCAACTTGGTGACGGTTCTAACTCAAATGACAACTATCCACTTCAAGTATTGGGTGTTAACGGCGGCGGATTCCTTGAAAAGATAGTAGATATAGCTGTAGGTACAAACTTCTCTGTTGCATTGGATATAGACGGTAATGTTTATACATGGGGATATAACTCTGATTCATATCCTGTATTGAAACTTACAGACGCTGTTGCAGTAGGTGCTGCAAACAGTATGGTTTATGCAGTGATGAACGACAGAACAGTTAAGTATTGGTCATATGGCTCAAGCCCATCTTCATTGGGTAAGGGCGAAAGTGCATCAACAGGCGAATTGTTTGAAAATGCACTTGAAATAACAGGCGGAATTTCACATAATACAATCCTTCGTGATGACGGTTATGTATGGACATGGAGTTCAAACGGAGCTGAAGACGGTAATGCAAAGGGTCAACTTGGTAATACATTGCGTAAATACCTTGACTATCCGGCTCTTGTAGTTGTAGGTGAAAGCCCTTATAATAGCGTTTACCTAAACAATGTAGTTGAAGTACGTTCAGGTGCAAACCATAATGTAGCACTTATTAAGGAACAAAATGAAAACCATACACAGTATGATGTTCCTGAAGATAAGGCATTTACTTCAAAGAATGGTTATGTATTCGCATGGGGCGACAATTCAGAAGGTCAATTTGGTAAGACAACTGCTCAATCAAGCAGCTATGCACCTGTAAGAGTTGATATTCCAAATGATGAAGTAATTAATCATATTTCAGCTGAAAAGAATTCAAATCTTGCAACAACTGCTAATAATACTGTTTGGGCATGGGGCGATAATGCTAATGGTCAAATGGGTGCTAATGGTGTAAGCTCTGCTCCTGTACAAATTGCGTCAAACGGCGGTGGAGTATGGTCATCATCAAATGGCGTTAAGGGTGCGTTAAACGGCGGTGCCGGCGGAGATTCAATGTCTGTATATATTTCAGACGGTACAGTTTGGACATGGGGTTCAAATGCTTCAGGTCAACTTGGTGACCACACAAATGTTGATAAGAATTACCCTGTTCAAGCAATTACAGAACCGGCAACTAAGATGATTAAGGTTGCACATGCAACTGTTTACAAGAAGTCAGATTTGACAACTCCTGTTAAGGAACTTGTATACCCTAACGAAATCATGATAGATGTTGATGAAACAGTTGTTATTGACAGATTTGTTGTAGAAGAAGTTCTTGCATTCAACCTATACTTCGACAAACGTGTAACAGAAGTTGATGCAGATAATATTGATGCTAAGTCAACTGATGAAGAAGCAATCGAAGTAACATCTGCTAATTCGACAGTTAATGCCGAATCACCGGCAGACGCAGTGGCAGGTGACAGTGCTTATGTAACAATGTCAATGCCGTTTAACGGTGATACTGCTACCGGATTTATAAGAATAGGTCTGATTGCAAACGGAACAACATCACTTCCGGAGGCATCGTTGAGTACAACAAGTTCTGCAATCGTAAATGCAGACGGAACAGTAAGTGCATGGGGCGATAACAGTTTTGATAAGTTAAACGTATCAATGTTTGATAATCAGTCCGATGTATATGCTCCGGGTGTTGTTATGAAAGATAACGACGGACAGGTTGTATTTACTAACGTAAAAGAATTTGCGTCAGGTGAAAACTTCAGCGTAATTCTAACAAATGACGGTGAAGTATATGCTTGGGGTACAAATGAAAACGCTCAAGCAGGTATAGGCGATACAAGCACAAGTGCTTACGCATATCCGCAGAGAGTTATGAACAGTTCAGATACACCGCTTTCAGATATTATATCTGTTAAGGCATATTCTACTCATGCCGTTGCACTTGCCAAAGACGGTAAAGTATATGTATGGGGTGAAGTATCTGATAAGCTTGGTCAAAACAGATCAAGACAAAATTACTATGCAAAACCATTGAGAATTACTAATGTACAAGCTATCGCAGCCGGCGAAAACCATACAGTAGCATTAAAGGCTGACGGTACAGTTTGGACATGGGGTTCAAATGATTCAGGTCAGCTTGGATCTGATACATCATCAACTCCATTACCTGTAATGGCTGAGGGTGTAAGCAATGTGGTTGCAATCGCAGCCGGTGCTGACACATCTATTGCTCTAACGGCTGATGGCAGTGTATATACATGGGGCGGTGGCGATAGCAACGCTTCAAAGGTTCTTGACAATGCAACTCAAGTAGACGCTAAGGGTGAACAGTTCACAGCCGTATCAGTTGACGGCAGTGCATATGCTTGGAATAAGAACGAAGCACCTACAAAGGTTGACGGACTAAGCAATGTTATTACATCTGCTGCCGGCGGCAATCATGCAATGGCAGTCCTTGCAGACGGTAATGTATATACATGGGGTGAAAACAGTAATTATCAACTTGGTGACGGTACAAATAATTCATCAGAATCACCGATTAAGGTAAATAAAGCACCTGAAGGAATTCGTGTAACTAGGGCCGTTGTAGGTACAGTTTCATACACAGATGATGATAAACTTCTATATGAGTTTAATCTTGAAAGTGGCGATGAGCTTGGTATTGACGGAGTTAAGAAGTTTGTTCCTTACCGTTTCAATGTACTTGGCACAAAGAGATGGGAAAATGTTACAAATTACAGACTTGAAGTTCTTGATTCAAATGTAGCAGTAGTGAACGGCAAAACAATTTCAACAGTATCAGGCCGTTACGGAACAACTTATATAAAGATTATTGAACTTAACGATGATGGTACAGACGGTGAAAACATTGGATTTATTAAGGTAAATGTAATACCTAACGGTGCGTTTACGGCACCTATGGTTGCAGCCGGTACAGATTTTGTTATCACTCTAAAGGATGACGGAACTGTATGGTCATGGGGTTCAAACTTACATAATAAAGTAAGTGCGGGATCTGATGAATATATAGATGTTGCAACACAAGTAGAATTAAGTGAAAATACTGCACTTACAAACGTTATAAAGATTGCGGCAGGCGAAAGCCATGCTCTTGCACTTACTGCGGACGGTAAGGTTTACGCATGGGGCAGCGGCGAAAAAGGTCAGCTTGGCAATGGTCAGAATGAGGACAGTAATTATCCTGTTCTTGTAAACGGAATTACAAATGCAGTTGATATTTCAGCCGGTGAAAATCATTCGGTTGCACTTATGGCGGACGGTACAGTTTACGCATGGGGCAGCAACGAATCAGGTCAAATCGGACATCAGCAAAAGGCAAGTTCTGTATACGGAACAAATGCTCCTGAGTATTATAATGAACCTGTTGTCGTAACAGACTTCGGAGAAACAAAGCATCTTGAGTCAATCGTTGGTATCTCAGCAGGCGGTAACCATACTTCTGCTCTTACAACAAGCGGTGTTGTATATACATGGGGTAGAAATGTGAACAGTCAGCTTGGTATGAGTGATACAAATGCAGCTGACCGTTACGATGTTCCGAGAGAAGTTCTTGGAGATGCAGATTCTGAATTCAAGTATAACGTAGCTAAAATTTCAGCAGGTGATGAACATACAGCCGCACTTTCACATAACGGAAATGTATGGACATGGGGTTATAACTACTATGGACGTCTTGGTGACGGTAGCGGTGAAACAAGAGCTATACCTGGTAAGGTTGTAACAGCTCTTAACTACGAAACTTTCGATCTTGAAGGAATTGTAGACATAGATGCCGGAATAACTCACTCATTGGCAATCACTTCAGACGGTTCAATATACGCATGGGGCGACAATATGTATGGTGAACTTGGTGACGGCACAAAGGCACAGAAGTCAACGGCAGTCAAAGTTGTAACGGCAGACGGCAGTGACTTTAACGGTGCAAATGGTATTTCAGCCGGAAATGAACATTCTGTATTGTTCACAAATATGGGTGAAATCTATACATGGGGTCATAATGATCAAGGTCAGCTTGGTACAACTCTTGCAGATGGTGAAACAAGTGCAGATGTACCGCAATGTATAGGAAGCAGTTCAGAAGGTTCAAAGGGACTTGTTATAACAAAGATTAATGTAACAGGCACACCGACAGGCGAAACATATACAACAGTACCTGAAAGTATTTCAATATTCCCAACTCAGAATGTTGCGGTAGATATAAATACAATTAAGGTTATAACATCAATAAGCAGATTTAATGTATATACATCAATGAGTACCGGTGGTTCAGGCGGTTCAACAGTAAATCCAAGTGATATAACAATCTCAACAGATAGCGATTTATTGACAATCGATAATGCAACAGGTGTTATTTCACCTAAGACTGCTACAAGCTATGGTATTGCAAAGGTTACAGTTAAACATAACCCGACACAATATACAAAGTCATTTAATATAGTTATCAAACCTGAATATTCAGCAGACAAGTCTGCAACAATAGTAGGCGGCAGTGACTTTACAGTGGCACTAAAGGCAGACGGCAGTGTATGGACATGGGGTAACAATACTCATGGACAACTTGGAAACGGTAAGGGCGGTAATAACGCACAAGTTATTAATCCGCAACAAATAGCACTTTCAAATATCTCGTCAGTAGCAGCCGGAAAAGAATTTGCAATGGCACTTACTGATGATGGTAGTGTATATACATGGGGTGCAAATGAGTCAGGTCAACTTGGCATCGGATCTACTGATGATAAGTCAACACCTCAAAAGGTATCATTTGATTTGGCAGTTGGTGAATATATAATCAGAATTACGGCAGGCGATAACTTCGCAATGGCACTTACAAGCGGCGGTGACGTTTATGTATGGGGTAATAATGATTACAGTCAGATGGGTCTTGGAAATACAATGTCACATAGTGACTTCTATTCACCAAGTAAGATAGAAAGTATCTCAGGTGCAACAATGATTACAGCCGGAGCAAACCATGCAATGGTTTATGCCGGAGGTAAAGTATATACATGGGGTGCAAATGAGTCAGGTCAGCTTGGTAAGGGTACAGATACATTCGGTGCGTCAACAGAGGGTGTACCTACTGAGATAACTCTTCCGACTTCAATAGTTACAGTTGATCAAATTATTGCTCGAGGCGATTACTCGGCTATAATTTCAGACGGTAAAGCTTATCTATGGGGTGCAAACGGAAATTATCAATTAGGTAATAACTCAGATACAAACGTATTGTCAGTACCTAATACTTCATTGAATCTTGATGAAAATATTCAAGCTATGGCATTAGGTTATAGCCATGTTGTTGCTATTACTAAAAGCGGAATTGTATATGCTTGGGGTAATAATACATCAGGTCAACTTGGTCTAAGCACAAATGCAAATGAATATAAGACACCGAATAAAGTTTACTCTGGTGCAAGTTCACAGACTAACCAATATATGATTAATATGTGGGGCGTAGGTGTAGGATATAATAATTCATTTGCTATTGCTTCAAACGGTGTAGTATATGGCTGGGGTCAAAATGACAACGGTCAGCTTGGCATAGGCACAAGAGGAGATATAAATCTTGCCAATACAGTTAAGCTTAGCGATAAGAATGGCTTGTCAATAACAAATGCGTACGTTACAGGAAGTACGAACGTTACATATGATAGCAGTAATCCACTTCCTTATAATGTAACAATTACACCGGACGATACGCTTACAATAAGCAATAGTTCAATAACAATGGCAGCAGCCGATAATGACTTCAACTTGTTTGCATCAAATGATTCACAAATCAGTATCGCAGACAGTGCAAATATAAGATTCTATTCATTAGATCCTTCTATTATGTCTGTAAATGAAACAACAGGCGTTGTTACATTAAGCGATGCAACAAAGGCAAGACGTTTCGGTACAACTGTAATTAAGGTTGTTGAAACAACAGAAAATCTTGTATCATATATTAAGGTTACAGTAAGAGATAACGGAAAACCTCAAGCTGAAACAGGTGTATTCGCATCGCCGTACAGTGATGACGGTACAAGAATTATGGTCAAGAATGACGGAACCATTTATACATGGGGAAGTGACAATAAACTTGGTCAGCTTGGTAGAACAGGCGATACAACTGAACCGGGACAGGTTACAGGTAATAACCTTGATGTAAATAAGGTTGTTCAAGCTGCAGTAGGTAACTCATTTATTGTAGTTCTTACTTCAGAAGGTGAAGTATATTCATGGGGTGTTAATACATCGGGTCAAAACGGTTACGGATATGCTAAGTCATATAACAGAACACCGGTAGCGACAGCAATTCCTCGTGGAAAGGTTATTACACAGATTGCAGTTGGCGAGAGCCATGTAATTGCTCTTGCAAGCGACGGCAGTGTATATGCTTGGGGTAATAATGACAACGGACAACTTGGTATAGGTAAAAAGACACAACGTGAACTTACACCTACACTACTTCCTATAACAGAAAAGATTGTACAGATTGCCGCAACAGGTAAGGGCGGTGCAGCTTTGACTGAAGACGGTCATGTATATACTTGGGGCAACGGTAACTTGAACGCTGAACTTAAAGCGGAGGGTGAAAGTGCCGGAGATACAGACCATAAGCTTCAGAATGTTGTAAGACTTGCATCAGTAGGAAATGTATTTACAGTTTCAGATGCAAATGGTACAACATACGCATGGGGCGAAGGCTCAGTTCATGGAAAAGAAATTTCATCAGAGGAACCTGTTTCATATGATGAAACAAAAGTATTGAATTTGAATGTTGTTTATGCTCAAATCAGCGAAAATGATGAAGTTACAAGAGCATACACAATGGCAAATCCATTACCTACATCACTTGAACTTACAAGCAATCAAATTCTTCAAATTGCAGGTAACTCAGTTTGGGGTAGTGCAAATCTTGATTCTGTATCTGTATATGACAGAGTAGGCTATGAAATGACTACTGACAGATTGACATTTACATCAAGCAATCCATCAGCGGTTACAGTTGATTCAAACGGTACTGTTACAGGTATGGGCAGAATCGACAGTGCTATCATAACAGTAACTGATAAGGTACTTGGAAGCTCTTATTCATTCACAGTAAGAGTTGCTCAAAGTGCTGATACAGAAATCACAGTTCCGATGATAGTATCGGGATATGGACATACATTGGCACTTCGTGCAGACGGAACAGTTTGGGCATGGGGTGACAATACATACGGACAACTTGGTGACGGTACTTACGGAACATCAAACGTTGATAAGTTTGTTCCTCGTCAAGTTCGTATAGGTCAAAATGAAAGCAATACAAAGTTGCTTACAAACATAAAATATGTTGCAGCCGGTGCAAACAGTTCAGCTGCAATAGATCAAAACGGTCTGCTTTATGTATGGGGTAATAATGATAATGGACAACTTGGCGTTGAAGGTAATATAGTTGCATATCCAACACTTGTTGAGGCACTAAAAGATGATCCGGAAACAACAGTTGATGAAACAATCCTTGTTTCGGCAATTGAATTGAGCGAAAGCCATACAATCATTATTGACGCTTTGACAAAGAGAGCTTATACATGGGGTGAAAATGATCGTAACCAGCTTGGTTATCAGCAGAGTATATTGAATAACGGTAAGGTTATGACTTCGCCGACAACTGAAAACTATGCTAAGGAAGCACATCTTGTATCGAGAGATAAGGGTGACTTGAACTTCCTTGAAGTAGCATCAGGTAAGAAACATTCAGTTGGTATTGTTATTCCGTCATCTGAAGCACAGACAGCTACTCAGGGTACAGTTTATGCTTGGGGTGATAACACATACGGTCAGCTTGGTCAGAATACAAGCGGTTCTTCAAGTGCAATGTTACAAGCTGTTAAGAAAGCAAACGGTGAAAGCATTACAAATGCAGTAGCAGTTGCCGCAGCAGATAATTATTCACTTGCATTAACGGCAGACGGAATAGTTTACGCATGGGGTGACAATACATACGGAGTCATGGGCAACGGTACTAAGGGTACAATACAGAAAACAGCAGTAGCAGTATCCGGAGTAACAGGTGACGGTACTCTTGAAGGTATTTATGCAATAGCAGCTTCACCAAAGACTGCAGTGGCAATAAGCAAAGACGGTCACGTTTATAGCTGGGGTAATAATGACAATGGTCAGATAGGTGACGCAACTTACTTTGAAAGACTATACCCTGTAATGCAGAGTGACATTAACAATGCAAAAGCAGTTTCAGCAGGCGATGGCTATACAGTTGTTCAGACAACAAGCGGAAATATGTATGCTTGGGGTAAAAATGACTCAGGACAAATCGGAAACAGTACATTTGATGAACAACTTGTTCCGGTTGCAGTCGGTGCAAACTCTAAGTTAACAATAAGAAAAGCAGGTATTGTTACTAATACACAAGCAGGTGCAATCGTAACATCAGCAGAATTTGAAATGTTCAGTATGCTTGAAGAAAGCGACATTATAGAAATGAACGAAGTATATTCTGCCGGCGATGATATTAGCTTACAAAGTTTTGAAAATGTAGATTATGATACTGAAAACTATGTACCGAGAACAATTACATTAACAAATGATGCGTCAGGCAACATTCAGCAATTTGTTCTTGATAAGAATGCAGTATATGATGAAATGAGATTCTATCTAAATGCTGATTCTGAAACAGGTAATGATGAGTTTAAGGTAGAAGACATCTATATGATAACTGCAGATACAAGTCTATTCAGCGTAGATGATAACTGGATTGTTACACCTACACAGAAAGCTATTGACAGTAAGTATGCAGTTACAACACTTATCGTTCAAGACAGAACAAGAAATATCGCACAGACATTTGAATTGGAATTCAGAGCAACAAAACGTGACGATGAGGAGTTTGGCAAAGATATTCTAGCCGCACCTATGGTTGCGTCAAATAGCTTTAATTCAATAGCATTGATGTCAGACGGAACAGTTTGGACATGGGGAGATAATACATACGGACAACTTGGTAATAACTCAGTAACATCTTCATCAATGCCGGTTCAAGTTCGTAATCCTATAAGTGACGGATACCTTGACGGAATCATAAAGGTTGCACAAGGTATGTATCACAGTGTAGCACTTACATCAGACGGTAAGGTTTACACATGGGGTCGTGGTGCAGACGGACAACTTGGTACAGGCAATACATCAAATAGCCTAATTCCGGTTGCAGTAGTAACAGCCGCATCAACTTCTGAAACAGAAGATGCACAATATTTAACAAACATTGTTGACATCGCAGCCGGCGATGACTTTACGGCGGCTCTTGACAATAAGGGTCGTGTATGGATGTTTGGTAATAATACATCAGGCTTGCTTGGAATAAGTAAGACAGATGATATTCAGAAATATCCACAAAGAGTTCTTGCAGGTAAGAGCAAGAGTGCAACAATGTATCTTGAAAATATCGTATCTATCGCAGCAGGTGCACATCATATGCTTGCCCTTGATAAGAATGGCAGCGTATGGGCATGGGGCGATAATAGCAGAGGTCAGTTGGGTGAAGGAACATATGAAGATGTTCTTGAAGCTGACGGAACTAAGACAATCGCAACAACAAGAACTGTTCCGGTAGCAGTTGATATTCAAGATGTAGAAAAGATTTATGCCGGATATAACAATTCAGCAGCAATCAAGACAGACGGTACTCCATGGGCATGGGGCGATAACAGTTACAGTCAAGTAGGTAACAACAGTACGGCTGACGCAGTAGCTGTTCCGGCTCAGGTTATGTATGAGTACGACAAGGAAAACCATGTTGGTGTACTTCTAACAGACATCAGACAAATTTCTGTCGGAAAAGAACATATGAACGCATTGACACGTTCGGAAAAGAATGTTGTTACATGGGGTAAGAATTTGAATACAATCACTTCAGCAAGTGGTATTCAAACAAATAAGATGGCAGTAGAGTTACTTAGTGACCTTGAAAATAACAGTGTTGTTACAGATACAATTATGATTGCATCAGGTGATAATACATCTGAAATCTTAAGAAGTAACGGTGATGTTTACTCTATCGGTAATAATACAAACGGTAAACTTGGTGACGGTACAGCCGATGATAAGAATATACCTGTTCTTGTAGGTATAGGCAGAAGTTCTGATACTGTTATGATGAATAACTCATCAATAATCAGACGTGATACAAACGGTGATTATACTGATGTTACAAGACAGTACACAGATGATGACCCAATGCCTTATGAGGTAAATATTCTTAGAAGTGAAATTCTTTCAATAGATATGAATGAAATATTTGTTGAAAGAGATCCAAGCTTTAACTTGATAACCGGTTCATTTAAGGTTAGAGATAACGGTTATACATTTAAGTCGCTTGACGAAAGTGTAGCTGTTGTTTCAAATGACGGTGTTATCACACCTGCGGACCAAACAAGTGCAATAGCACTTGGAACAACATATATAGTTGTAAAGGGTAATGAAACAGGTGCAACAGGAATTATCAAGATTAACGTTATGCCTATGGATGTTCAGTTTGAACAAGGTGAAACAGTTATAAGAGATGACAGTAAGGTTTACCCATATGTAGCTGCGGGCGGAAAGACAATGGCAGCAGTTACAGATGGCGGTGTACTATACACTTGGGGTGATAATACATACGGTCAACTTGGTATAGGACTTACAAGCGATGCAACTCCATATTCAACAACACCAACAGTTGCAATAAACGGTAACGTTAAGAAAGTAGTTGTCGGTGACGGATTTATGGTAGCCGTTACAATAAACGGTGAAGTATACGCTTGGGGTAGAAATGAAAACGGTCAACTTGGAAACGGCACAAAGGATAATTCAAATTCTCCTGTAAGAGTAGAGGGAATTGATAATGTAGTCGATATTGCAGTTGGCTCGAAACATACATTATTGCTTACAAATACCGGCGATATATATGCGTTTGGTGACGGAAGCAATCATCAGGTAGTTCCTGAATTAACAGAAACAGCTTTAACACCACAAAAGCTACATATTAAGAGTTCTTTGGAAATTGCGGCAGTATATGCTGATAACAATACAAGTTATGCACTTACAAGAAACGGTGATATAATCGCATGGGGCGAAAACACATCGTATAAGTTTGGTGATAACGATTACTATGGTAATGGTATCGCATATGCAGATATGGCTGAAAAAGCAGTTACAATGTCTGCGGCAACAAACAGTGTACTTGCATTGTCAGAAACAAGCCGTGTATGGGCATGGGGAAGCAACAACCATAACCAACTTGGTATGTATCTAAAAGATGATAATACATATGAAACTGTTGTTGAAAATCCTACACTTTCAGATGTATATAATGAAGTTGTTGCAGATGAAGATTGGACACCAAACGGTGTAACAGCCGGAGAAAGTTCATTCGTAACATATACAAACGGATATTCAAGAGTTCGTGGTAACAACCAGATTGATGACAAGAACGGTGGTCAACTTGGTATAGATACAGTTAATGATGCAGACGGAAACGCATATTATCCTGATGTAAAGGACAATGCAGTTGTATTGTTGCACGCAGGTGACAGTGATCCGGATCATCATTATGAACCGTTCAACGGTGCAAAATCTATTGCAGCGGCAGCAAACGGTGCAAATGGTGTTATCTTCGATAGCATTGGTAAGATTTATGCTTGGGGTGATAACACAAGAGGTCAGATAGGTGACGGTACACAGGATAATCGTGAATATCCGGCAGCTGTACTTATAGACGGCGGCGGAGCATATATTGACTTTGCAGAAGCAACATTGACACGAAATGATATATCAGACATTCCGATTCATATGTTCTATGATACTATCATGCGTGAGAATGGTACTCTTGAAACAGCTGTAAGACAAAATGATGTAATCCAAATAAATCTTGACGATGTAGTAGGAGTTATAGGATTTACATTGTTTGGCGAATCTGCTTATAAACCGACAGGATTAACATTTGAGTCACTTAATACTGAAGTGGCAGAGTTTGAGGCAAATCCAAGCGGAGGAAATAACACAACAGGTAAATTGTACATCAAGCAAAAGACCGGTGTAACATATCTTGTTGCAAAGGATTCAAGAGGCAATACAGGTACAATTAAACTTAATGTTATTCCGGCAGGTAATGACAGAAGCAACGTTATGCCGATGATTGCAGTTGGTGAAAATCACACTATTGCACTTCGTTCAGACGGAACTGTTTGGTCATGGGGTAATAACTCATACGGTCAATCAGGTAACGGTAGCAAATCATCATACAGTACAATCCCTGTACAGGTAATGAAACGTGAAAATGCTACTGCAAGTCCGAGTGCATTGACAAACGTAATCAAGATAGCAACAGGCGGAAATCATAGCTTGGCTCTTACAAGTGACGGTCATGTATACGCATGGGGTACAGGTGTTAAGGGTGCTCTTGGTAACGGTTCACAAACTGAATTTAACGTACAGAAGTACGCAGTAAGAGTTTACGGAACTACAAGAGATTATTATCTTGGTGACAGTGCCACAGGTACAGTTTCTGAAACGATTTACGGCTCAAGAATTATTGATATTGCAGCATCGGGTACAGGTGCAGATTCAAAAGAGGGTACAAAACAGTATTCATATGCAATAGATGCAGACGGCAATATCTTTGGTTGGGGTTATAACTATAAGGGAGTTGTTTCACCGCAAGATACATATAATGCGAAGATGACGCTTCCAAGAAATATCACAACCAGAAATACAATTCTAAAGAGTGCAAGAAAACTTATCCCTGATAAATTGGGAGAAACAATGCACATCTTAAAGGCTGACGGTCAGATTATTACTTGGGGTGATAATTCTAACGGTATTTACGGTATAGGCGAAAATATTTCGACATCACCGAGCCGTGCATCACTTCCTGAAAAAGCAATAGCTGCATTTGGCGGTACAAATAATATTATGGCAATACTAATGGATGGCGGCGTAGCTATGTGGGGTGACCTAAGACAAGGTCAGCTTGGATATGGCAGCGACAGTCCGGAGTATTTGACAATCGAAAAGACACCGGTAAGAGCATACAACTTTGAATGGGCTCAAAGAGGTGCATTCCCACTTAGCTGTGATATATCTGAGTATGTTCAGGTAATCTATGCAAACGGCGGTCAGAATGATGACGGTTCTTACAGTAGAGAGAACCTATGGTCGGCAGGTATGTATGGAGCTATGCTTGGACGTGGCACAGAAGATGATAGTGATATTCTTCCGGTAGGCAGAGTTCTTGCAGGAAAGACGGACGTTAGCGGAAACGTTAAGGACGTAATTCTTGTATCAAACGGCAGAACAAATGATAATATATCTGTGATTACAACAGATAACGGTGCCGTATGGGCATACGGTAATAATACAAACGGAATAATCGGTGACGGTACAACGGTTGACAGATATGAACCGGCTCGTGTCGGAACGGCATATTTCTTGTTTGATAAGTACACATATTCGTTAAGAGTTGATGACGTGGAAGAACCGGCTCGTCCTACAATATCTTCATTCAACTTGTTAAGTGGTGCAGAAGGTACTTCAACTGCTGAACTTAACTTGAAGTGGCAGACATGGGACGGTAGCAGTGACATTGTTGAGGTAGATTCTTCAACAGGTAAGCTTACAGGTAAGAAAGAAGGAACAACATATGTTATCGTATCACTTGCAGATGATGCGTTGACAGTTGGTACATTTAAAGTAGAAGTTCGTCCGAAAGATTCAAGAATCGGCGGATCGGATACTGATAGCTATATGGATAGTGTTGCTTATCCACAGGTTGTATCTGGTACAAATACAACTTACGCACTAAAACCAAACGGAACTGTTTGGGCATGGGGCGGAAACGAGTATGGTCAGCTTGGTAGCGGACATATCTTCGGTACAGCAATTTACCCTCAACAGGTAAGCATTAAAGATGAAAACGGTGACAATGTAAGAATAGTTAAGATTGCAGCTGCAGGCGACAGTGCTCTTGCAATAGACACAACAGGTCATGTATGGGCATGGGGCAGAAATGACAGCGGTCAACTTGGTATAGACAGTACATCAATCAAGGTAAGCACACCTGAACGTGTTAAGATTGGTGAACAACCGTCTTACGCAGATGATGAGTTGTCACAAGCCGGCTATATTTCAAACATTGTCGATATAGCAATAGGCGGACTTACAAATGATGCAATGTTTGCGTTGTTTGTAGAAGACGGCGGAGTTGTATACGGCAGCGGTGATAATGCTTATAATCAAATAAGTATGGAACACGGAGTCAATAAATATCAAACACCGGTAAGAGTAACCGATTCAGTTGCACAAGTTGCAATCGGAAACGGTGCAACATCTCATATGCTTAGATTTGACGGATCTGTATATTCACAAGGTAAGGGTACAAGATATGAGTACGGTACAGGTGAAAACACAGATAACGTTGACTTCAGAGCAGGTACTGCTGAGATGGAAAATCGTGTGATGGCTATTGCAGCCGGAAGCGAAAACGTAATGGCAATTACATATAACCTTGCACAAGACGTAACTGTTGATACAGATATAACAGGTAGTGTTTGGGTATGGGGTGCAAATAAGAATGGTGAATTCGGCGAGATGAAGCTTGACGTTACAAGACCGACAAAGATTGCAGAAATTTCAAATGCAGTGCTTATCGGCGGTGGCGAAAGCTTGTATATCGTAGACTCAACAGGAACTCCTATTATGGGCGGACTTGCTTCAAGCGGTCAGCTTGGTATAGGCGGATTGTCTGATGATGTTTATACTCTATCGGGTAAATCAAACGTTATAAAGACAGACGGACAAATTGCATCAGACGTACTTAGCATGACATCATCTGTCGGCGGTGTACATTCAGCTTATGCTGACAGTGACGGTTATGTATGGGCATTCGGTAAGAATGACAAGGGTCAGATAGCAAATCAAGATGTAACATCAGACTTTACGACTGCATCAATGGTTGGTTCTGACTTGATTATAACTCTTGATTCAAACGAAATACTTGTTAAGAAGAATCAAGAGGCAAAACGTATAGGTATGACAGCACATCAAGGCTTTAATCTATATGAAGATGAACAGCCTGTAAATGTAAGTGCAACATACAGAGTCCTTGACAGTGACATAGCGTCGGTAGACGGATATGGACAGGTAAGTGCAGAAAGTACAGGAAAGACATATGTAGAAATCTCTGCAAGAGGCGATGATAATGCCGAAAAGAGAATGTATGTACATATTATCTCTCTTCCTGATGATACAGATGTCAAAGCAGAAAATGCAGATGAAGAATATATTGCTTATCCGCAGATTTCAGCCGGAGATAACTTTATCCTTGCACTTCGTGCAAACGGTGATTTGTACGCATGGGGCGACAATACATACGGTCAGCTTGGTCTTGGATTGGGTCGTGTCGGCAGTATTGATATGAAACCGCAGAAACTTAATGTAACAAAAACTGTAACTGAAATAACAACAGATGCAGACGGTGAAGACGTTGTTACAGAAAGAGAAGTTCCTGTTAAGTTCACAAAGATTGCCGCAGGTCCTGACTTCTCAATGGCAATAGACGTTGACGGTAACTTGTATACATGGGGCAGAAACAATAACGGTCAGATAGGTAACGGTACAGATACCTCTGACGTTATAAATGAAAAGAATCCATCAGAGGTATCAAATAAGGAAAATCTTGTTCCTTCACCTCAAAAGGTTGCATACTTCACAGATTATAATGTTGTAATGCAAGGCATAAGTGCCGGCGGAGACATCGGCAATAGCTATGCAATGGCATTATCATCAGAGGGTGACGTATTTGCATGGGGTTCAAATAAATTTAATCAAGTTGAAAATTCCGATAGGGAAATTGTTTCAACACCGGTTTATGTTCCTGTATCAAGAATGACATCAATAGCAGCAGGTAAAGGCGATGAATTTACAACAAGCTATGGTGTTCAGGAACTTGGAAAAGTTCTTGCATGGGGCAGCAACGAAAGCTCAGAAATGGGCGAAGGTGTGATAGACCGTGTTACGGGACAAGCAATAGTAAGCGGCGGCGGAATTGAAAATACCCGTGTGCTTGAAGTTGCTGCAGGTAATGGTAATGCTGCAGCCCTTACAGAAAATACAACAAATAACTCATACGAATATTATGTATGGGGTAACAATGACGATTATCAAACAGGTATCACTACAAATACTCAACCTATAAGCACTCCTGTAAAGAATGATGCGATGAGCCAAACTATTGATGTAACAAGCGGCAATGCGTCAATGATGGTACAGAAGGGTACAGGTTTAGTAAATGTAATTGGTGACAATACAAACGGCAAACTTGCAGTCGGCAACGATAATAACATAAGTGAAATCGTTACAGCCAAGAGTGCAGACGGCACAGATATTACAGGTGTATTGGCAGCGGCAGTAAGTAGCAATGGTGGTATGTCAGCATTCATTATGCAAGACGGTTCAATCAGAACAGTAGGTAATAATGAACGTGGACAATTAGGTGATGCAATCCTTGATAATGAATTATATCCTGTTGAAGTATATTCGGGAATCATCAATGTAGACGGCGTAGACAGTAATAATGCTGTACTTGCAAGTGCCGGTTCAGTTCCTAGTCGAGTATACATTACAATGAATAAGTTTAATGTATTCGACAAACGTGTTACAAATACAAACTTCAAAGTAACATCAACAAATCCTGATGTTGCAGAGATAGATAATGACGGTAACATTACTTATAAGGCAATCGGTTCTACAAGAATGATTGTATATGAAGAAAATTCAGGTAAATACTCACTATTCGATGTAAATGTACTTCCTAATGTTACTGATGTAACAACATCAGTTCAACCTATGGTTGTAACAGGAAATCAATTTACTCTTGCTCTTGCAAGTAACGGTCATGTATATACATGGGGTGATAACTCAAGAGGTCAAGCAGGATTTAATACAACTAAAAAGACAATTAACGAACCTACTGAAGTTCTTGTAAACGGTAAACCTATGGAAAATATAGTTTCTGTTGCAGCCGGTGATAATTTCTCACTTGCGGTTGATAAAGACGGAACAGTATGGTCATGGGGTAGAAATGACGCCGGTGTAGGACAACTTGGTAGAAAACTGTCATCCGGTACAAGCGTATATTCACCGAGAAAAGTATATGATGTTGCACCGACTCCGGCAAATGGAGCTATGGGAAGCACATATCTTGGCGGTGAAAACACAGGCAAGGTTGTTAAAGTCTTTGCAGCCGGCTCAACAGCAGCAGCAATCACAGAAGAAGGCACTGTATATGTATGGGGTAGCAACAGATACGGTCAACTTGGTATCGGACATGATGTTATCACAGAAAGTTCAGCAAGCTCAAATAAGAATATACCGTATAGAATGTATGGTATTGATGACGCTGTTGATGTAGTTATCGGTGAAAAGAATATTGCGATTATAAATCGTGACGGTACGGTTTATATTACAGGTAGCAACGAAACAGGTGTTCTTGGAAACGGTGAAGTTTGGAGCACAGGTAATGCAAATAACGGTTATAACAGAACAATACCTCTTCCTGTACTTGATACAGATATGAAGGCACTTACAGGTGTTGTAAACGGTGCATTAGGTCCTGAACATGCAATATTGAACTTGTATCAATATAATCAATCTGCTGACGCAGAGGGCAATGATACATCGGATTTTGTAAACGAAGTATACGCATACGGTAATAACAAGAATGGTGTTCTTGGAAATGGTATAGCATATACAAACGGTACATTCTCTGATGAAAAAGGAAATACTGTAACAGAAGATGCTCTTGGAAATGCAGCTAAGGAAACAGTTGTATTCCCAACAGATAGGAGTATTGCAAGAGTTCAGTCATGGAAGTCAGAAACATATGTTGATGAATCCGGAAACTTGTTAACAAGAGATGTGGCTGAACCTATGAGTGGCGTATACAGTGTATTCGCCGGCGACCACTTCAGCGGTGCTGTTACAAATAGCAGCAATGTTTATATGTGGGGTACAAATGTATATGGCGGAATTGAAACAGCTGTTCTTGGCAATAAGACAAAGAATTCAAATCAATATAAAGCAAGATTTGTTTATAAAGATGATACATCAAGTGACAGACTTGATACAATCATTCAAGTTCCGTCAAGCATAAACGGTGAACACGTTACAGCAATTTCTCGTGACGGTGTTGTATATACATGGGGTTATAATAATAGATTCCAACTTGGCGATAAGAGTCAAGAAACTGCCGTTGTTCCGGTAGTTGCGGGTAACGCAAAGATGTCTATCATGCCTCCTACAGCAACATTGGCGGTTGACGGTAAGACAACAATTACTATTACCGGAGCAGATATGTTCTCAGTTTATACAGACCTTGCGTCAAGTGTAGGTACATTTGAATGGAAGGTATTGGACGACTCAATCGCAAAGGTTACTGTTGACAGTCAACAACCAAAGACTGCAAACGTAACCGGTGTCACAGAAGGTGAAACAAGAGTTGTTGCAACAAATACAATTACTCAACAAACAGTATTTAGCCGTATTATCGTAACTGAAGACATAACATACGCACAAATCCAGCTTGGTAAGGACTTTACAATAGCCCTTAAGAAAGACGGTACTGTGTGGGCATGGGGTAACAATGAAGATGGTATGACCGGTACAGGAAGTAAACAGAGTATGCTTACAATTCCGGTACAGATTGATTCATATTACGCAAGCGTTAACGATGCAGCACAAGAAATTGCGACACCTATGGAAAATATTCTAAGTGTTGCAGTTGGTGAAAACCATGCTATAATTATCGGTCAAAGCGGTAAGGTATACGCTTGGGGTGATAATACATACGGTCAACTTGGTGTTAATCCGATACTTGTTAAAAAGACAAACAGACCTATCCTTGTAGAACTTGATGAAGACTTTGCGTCACAGATTATAGACGTTTCTGCCGGTGCATACCATACTGTGGCTGTAACGGCAACAGGTGAAGTTTATACATGGGGTAGAAATAATAAGGGTCAGCTTGGCAGAAAGACAGTGACAAAAGATGACGATCCTACAAACTTCGTACCTGAAAAGATGAAGGGTGTCGGCGAAAGTAATCTAATCGGTGTTGTAATGTCAGCAGCAAGTAAGGAAACAACAGCTGTTCTTATTGCAAACGGTACTGTTTACACCGTAGGCGGAAACAGTCACGGTGAACTTGGTACAGGCATAAGCAAGAGCGTTGATTACAATACTCAGCTTGAACGAGTAACAACTATAAGAAAAGAAGATGAATCAGAAGAAAATCAGGAAGAACTTAACTATGTTACAAGAATCGTAGGTAAGGGTTATAACTTTGTTGCAATTTCAACGAAGTACCATTACACAGGTAACACAAATCCTGATGGAACCGCTGAATATGTATATGACAGAAACAGAAGAGTATATACATGGGGCGACGCATCATCTTCACAACTTGGTACAGGAAGTTATATGCCATATGCTGATCCAAGCATTAATCCTGGTGTTGTTTTGGGTCAACCGTCAACATATTATTCAAATGTACCGGTAGAAGTTACAATGAATCCTGATGACAGTCAGTTTAACGTAGCTGATGAAGACACAGGTGAACCAAGCATTTACCTACATAATATAGCTAACATTTCAATAGGTTATTATGAAACTGAAGACGGACAGAGCAAGACACATATAATGGCTATCGACAGAAAGCATAATGCTTTTGCATGGGGTAGCAATGAATATGGCGAACTTGGTGTCGGCGGTATCACTAACCTAAATGCAGCATATCTTGTTCCAAACTTGTATTATGAAGAAGACGGAACAACTCCTGCAAACAGAGCAATAATCGGTATCGGTTCAGGTGGTATGCACTCAGCTGCATTCCTTGATGATGGATTGGTTTATACATGGGGTCAGAACGATAGCGGTCAGCTTGGTAACTTCACAAGAGATGCAAGTGAATATCCTGGCATTGTAGATGAAGAATATATTGCTCTTGGAAATTACGATATAGTCCTTGACGATGAACAAGATGCAAACGGCGAATTTGTAAATACAATTACAGTTCCGGCTGCATATATGCGTTCATTCAGTTTGGGAAGACAAATTGACTTTGAAAAGACAAAGAAACTTGTATTCGAGTCATTCAATGACAATATAGCATCTGCTCAAAAGGTTGACGGAGAACTTTCTGATTATGACATCAGCTATACAAAGATTACACCGGCTCATTACGGTGAAACAAAGATTATAGTAAGATACATTGACGAAAATAATCCGGAAAATAATAAATCGGCAGTTGCTAATGTTACTGTACTTGGTCATGCTGATGATTACAGAACTGCTCCTCAAATGGGTAGCGGAGATGGATTCACAGTTGCATTAAAGGCTGACGGTACAGTATGGACATGGGGTAAGAATACAGAGGGACAACTTGGACAAGGCGGACGTGTTTCAGAAATGAACATTATTCCTACACAAGTAACCTTCAGCAATCTTGCGTCAAACGCTTATATAACAAAGATTGCAGTAGGAAAATCTCATGTAATCGCACTTGATTCAGACGGAAACGTTTGGACATGGGGTGATAATTCATATGGACAACTTGGTGTTGACGAAGCAACAACATATTCAACAAAGCCTGTTAAGGCAGGTGTATTTGACGATATAAATTATCTAAAGAATATTGAAATTGCGGATATATTTGCCGGTGAATACAGTAGCTTTATCGTAACAGAGGGAACGTCAAATATCACTATCGCTAAGAAGAATGACGGTTCAAGAGTTACAGTGCCTTTGGGAATTAACAGAAATACATTTGCATTCGGTAATGCAGCAATGGATATTGAAACCGGCGAATACACCGGTGACGGTTATGGTGCAAAACCGGTACAGATGAGTGTTGTTAAAAAGGTAAGTAAGGTAAGCGGCGGATATGTATTAAAGACAAGTGGTACTGTTTGGGAACTACCGACAGACCCTACAAGTCCTGAATTTAAGATATTCAAGGGTGAAAACAATTCTGTAAATAACATTGTTGATATTTCATCTAAGTCAGAAGAAGATCATACACTTGCACTTAATGCCGAAGGTCATGTACTTGCATGGGGTGCCGGTTCATACGGTCAACTTGGTGACGGTCAATCCGACAATGGTAATATGAACAATCCAGAATTTGTTTACCTTGACAGTGATAAGACTCAACTACTTGAAAATGTTATCAGCATATCAGCAGGCGATAAGCATAGCGTTGCACTTGCAATCGAAAAGAACGAAGCAGGCGATGATAAGGGCGTTGTTTACACTTGGGGTAGCAATGAGTTTGGTCAGATCGGCAGAACAGATGTCGGCGGAAAAGTATCACTTCCTGTTAAGACTGCTTATACAGATGACGCAGATGATTTCTCAATTATCGCAATAGATGCCGGATACGGTGCTACATCAACACTTCAGTCAACAGGATATATGTGGACATACGGTCTGAATAACAATGGACAACTTGGTAATCTTGACCGTGACAATACAGCAGTGCCTGTACTTGTCGGCAAGGGAGAGATAAGTGTTACTCCTTCTGAACTTAATATCAGAAAGGGTGATACCGTAGAAATTAATCCGTTGTTAACAATCAGTGCAACAGACGCATTTAACTTGTTAGGTATAACAGGTTCAAGAACAGGTAATGTAACATATACATCATTAAATAAGGATATACTTACAGTATCAGAAGCAACACCGCAAACAATGACAGGTGTTAAGGCCGGTAAGGCTAATCTAAAGGTTACAAGCGGCGGCGTTTCAGCTTACGTTGTTGTAACGGTTTCAGGTGGAAGCGAAGATGATAAGTATACACCGATGGTTGCAGCCGGTGAAGGATTCACAGTTGTTCTAAAAGCGAACGGCAGTGTATGGACATGGGGCGACAACTCATCAGAACAACTTGGCAGAAGCACAGCCGATACAATCGGTATGGTATCTATTGCCGAAGACGTAATGTATATTGCAGCCGGAAAGAATTCAGCTTATGCGATTACATATAAGAAGAATGCAGATGGCAGCGAAGAAAGTAAACTTTACGCATGGGGCGATAATACATTCGGACAACTTGGCGGCGGAACAACGGCAGCTAATTCAGTAGTCCCTGTTGCAGTAACAGATCCGAACGGAAAAGTTATGACAAATGTCAAGAGTGTATCTGTAACAGATAACAGTGTTCTTGTACTTACAAATGACGGAGTAGTATATGGATTCGGTGAGAGATTTGTATACAACTCAAGAAAGATTGCTCAAATTCCAAACCTTACAGGCGTTGCACAAATCAGCGGAATGTACGCTCGTACAGCCGGTGGTATGGTATGGAGAATTGACGAATCAGGTAATACACAAAAAGTTTCAATAAAGAATAATAACAGTGATGTTTCGGCTATTAAGATTGCAGCCGGCAGAGATCATGTAATTATTCTTGATGAAGATAGCAGAGTTTGGGCATATGACGATAATACATATGGTCAAATCGGTAATAGCGAGAATGCAACAAATACTGCAGTACAAGTGAAGATTAGTGAAAGCGAATATCTTGTAAATGTATCTGATATTGCGGCAGGTCAATATTCTTCATATGCAGTTAAGACAGAAACTTTAGCTGATAATACAAGCAAATCAACAGTATATGGTTGGGGCGACAACAGTTCAGGACAACTTGGTAAAGAACCTGCAACAAATGAACGTATGTCAGTTGCAACAATCATAGATTCAGCTCCTTCAAACGTTGATGTAATTTCAGCCGGATATAATCAAGTATACTTGATTGATTCAGAAGGTAGAGTTTGGGGCGAAGGTGAAAATGCTCTTGGTCAGCTTGCAAACGGCGAAACACAAAATAGCAGTAAGTTTGTCATCTGTGGTGACAGTCAGATTGAAATTAACAAAGTAGACGATGACGGTAATATTATCGCCTCGGGATACGGTACAATCTATGTTAAGAAGGGTGAATTAGCAAACTTACAGGCATCATTTGAAGCATTCAATGTTTACACTGCTAAGGCTGGTGCAAATACTGATTACAACTTCAAGTATGATGTTCAAAATAACGGAATGGCAGTCGATGACGCAGTTCTGTCAGTTCCGGAAAACGGAAAGAGTATTGAGGCACTTAAAGAAGGAATTGCATACGTCAAGGTAACAGAAAGCGAAAGCTTGAATAAGACATCATTTGCTAAGATAGTAGTTCTTCCTCAAAATGCTGATTATGACTTCCAACCAAAAGTAGAAACAGGAACCAACCATACAATTACTGTACGTTATGACGGCAGCGTATGGGGATTCGGTGTTAATACACACGGACAACTTGGTACAGGCGATACAGAAACAAGTGATAAACCGGTAGCAGCATTTACAACATCAAAGATTTATGTTGATGCAGTTGCAGGATATGACCATACACTTCTTCTTGATAAGAATGGCGTTGTATGGGCAACCGGTAATAATGATCGTGGACAACTTGGTGTAGCTACTGCTGACGGCGAGTCACATATCTTCACAAGAGTTAATGTTGAGCTTGGAGTAGGCGAGAAGTTTGTTTCAATAACCGCAGGTGACGGATACAGTATGGCTCTTACAAATAAGGGTAATGTATATGCTTGGGGTGATAATACACACGGACAACTTGGTCTTGGTGATGAAACAGAAGTTGCAACACCGAAGAAATTGGCGATTGCTAATGTAAGACAGATTTCAGCGGGCGAAGATTATACACTATTCTTACAGATGAACGGAACAGTTTATGCCACAGGTAATTATGAACATAATAAACTTGGTATTTACAACTTGTCAGCAGATTTAAGAACTCCTACAAGAATTCCGTCATTCCTTGGCGCGTCGGTAGTAGCGGTATCAGCCGGCACTAACCATAGTTTGGCACTATACTATACTACAAATGCCGCATCATTCGGTGACAATAGTTATGGACAACTTGGTAACGGAAATCTGTTGGAAACAACAGCAATTCAATCTATCGAAGCAAGCGGTATATTTGATATATCAGCCGGATATAATCATTCAATGATAACCGATCAATCAGGAAAGCTTTATGTATTCGGTGATAACTCATTGGGACAACTTGGTCTTGGTGGTATGAACGATGGTACAATTCAATATGTAAGCAAGCCTACATCAAATGAAATGTTCCTAAGTAACGTTTATGCAATGAGCATATCAGCGGGTAATAAGTTCAGTACATTTGCTGACAGAAACGGTATTGTATACGGTTTCGGTGATTATACACAAGGCAAGGGTACAGAATTTGGATTGGATACAATCGAAACTCGCAGTGATACTCCTGTTATGATAGGAGAATCAAGACTTGTTGCCGGAGATAACGAAGTAACAGTTGTTTCAGACGGTGATGAAGTTAAACTTAATGTTCCTGATATATCGAAGTTTAATCTATTGTTGGATTATAACGAGTCAGTTGATACAACGGCTATAAGTATTAATGATGATATTGCCAGAGCAAGAATTGACGAAAACGGTGATGTTTATGTTTCAGGTAAGACTGTTACAGGTCTTACACAGATAGTTGTAACAAGAACAATTAAGAACGCAAACGGTACAAGTGCCGGAAGCGAAAAACTTGTATACTTTGTAACAAATATCGAACAGGGAACAGACGAAAATCCATCTATCGTAGCACCTATGACTGCATCAGGCAGAGCACATACAATAGTGCTTAAGCAGGACGGCAGTGTATGGACATTCGGCAGCAATACATACGGACAGCTTGGTATAGGAACGGCAGATAATGTAATTCAAAATGTTCCGCAAAGATTAACATTCTTTGATGAATTAAGAAAAGTTGAGGAAGACTCAGACGGTAAACTTATAAGCACAGGTGAAAATGTTGTTAAGGTTTATGCCGGTGAGTATCATTCAGTAGCTTTGACAGATAAGGGTAATGTTTACACATGGGGTCTAAATAACAGAGGACAACTTGGTCTTGGTTATGATCCGTCAGTTCGTGATATGGTTATGTCACCTGAACGTGTAACATTGACAGATTCAAACGGTAAGACCGTTGAATTGACTGATATAGTTAAGGTATCAGTCGGAACGTATCATACGGTAGCACTTTCAAGAAGTGGTATAGTATATGCGTGGGGATGGAATGACTATGGTCAGATTGGTAATGACTCGAACTCATCACAGTCATATTCATCAACGCCTGTAATAGTTAAGAGCCTAAATAAGGTAGTTGACATCAGCCGTGGTTCAGGCGGACAGACAGTCTATGCAATTCGTTATGACGGCAGTGTATGGGCATGGGGCAGCAATGATAGCGGTCAGATTGATATTAACAGTATAAATACAAAGATTTACAGAGAACCGACAGAAGTTAAACTTAAAGTTGGTGATACTGATTACAGTAATAATGTAGTTCGTATTTATACAGGTCTTAACCACTCAGTTGCATTACTAAATGACGGTAATGTTCTTACATGGGGTGAAAACAACCAGAAACAACTTGGTAGAGAAACAGAAACAATAGAAGGAACGACAATAGCAGCTCCGGGACTTGTAGATAAATCAAATCTTACAGGAAATGATTACGTTGTAAGTCTTGAAGTAGGTGCTACTCATAATGTAGCAATACTTGGCGACCAGAATATCGCCGTATGGGGTGACGGTGCAGACGGCAGACTTGGTCTTGGCGACGCTAAAACAGGTAACGGTACGGCAGATGTAGAAAAACCGACATATGTAACAGTTGAAAATGCATCAGCAGGTACAAGAGAAAACCTACAAGCATTGGCAGTATCAACAGGCGGTGCATTCACAATCGTTTCAAGAAGTATGGTTGATACAAGCGATCCGAATAACGGTATGGTTTACGGTTTCGGTATCAACGATATTGGTCAGTTGGCTCTTGGTAGACCAAGCGATATGTCTAACTCAATAATTTACGAACCGGCAATCGTTGCGGGTGATGTGGCTGAAATTAAGCCAAGTGCTGCAACAATGAGCGTAAATGATGTTAGAAAGGTAACTATTAAGTTGCCGAGATTCTATGTAACAACTCCGGAAAATACTAACGGAGGCGATTACACAGCAAAAATTGTAAATATCGGAGATGTAACAGGTGATATAATCACATTTGATAAAACAACTCAAAATGTTACAGGTGTTAAGATTGGTACAGCAATGCTTGTTATTACTGATAATGAAACACCGACAGAGCTTGACGCAACATTCACAGTGATTGCAGAACAAGATGACAGAGTTGGTTACTTGTACTACGATATTGAAGATCCTGAAAAAGAGGGCGAAATTATCAGCACAGCCGGTGAAGTTCAGGATATAGATAGGTTCCTTGATAAAGGATTCTTGAAGTATGGTACAGACTATACAATAGAAACAGCCACAGATGATAATGGTAAGGAATATAATGCAGTAGTTCTAAAGGGTGGAATAACTCAGCTATACAGTGTAGTTACTCCTATCTCTAAGACAGGCGAGGGAAGTCTAAGAATTCGCTCAAGAGTAATGTCTGATTCTTTGACAATTCGTGACGCTGACGGAAACGCAGTTGATTGCACAGTAGAAAAGAAATTGGACGAAAACGGCGAATATTATTATCAAGTTGATAATATTAAGGCTGATGATGTTACATTGTATTACCTTGACTTTGCAAATGATGATAAGGTAAGAACAACAAAACTTGCTATTATCGGTAAGTCAAGCGATGCAACAATCCATCATATTTCTGTAACACCTGTTTATAACAAGGATAAACTAAACGGTAAAGCAGACCATACATATTATGATGGTGCTACTCATATTCCGGCAGCCATATTGAAAGAAGACGGAACAGTTGATTATTATTACTATATCGCTCCTGATACAGATGATGATAATAATCCGCTTGTAGGTGCAACTGTTTATATTGACGGTCAGAAAGCGTCAATAGTATCAATAGCATCAATTCCTGTAAACTCAGATCATACTGAAAATGAATATCATGGTAAGTATTTTGACGCACAGAATATAGCTATCGGTACAAACAGTACATCTGAAGTTACAACAAACGGTAACTTTACTGCAACTAAGCTTACAGTAACGGCACAAGACGGAACAATTAAGGATTATATCCTATACATCTACAAGGAATCATATGCAACTTCAATTGCAAAGATTACTGTTTCAACGGAAAGCAAAACTTATACGGCAGTTAAGGCAGGAGAAAACAGATATCAGGTAATCGTTCCTGAAAATGTTACTCTTGCAGATATAACGACATATACTACTCTTGACAGAACAAACATTGCTTATAGAAATAATAGCAGTGTTAACCCTGATAAGGAAGGATTGACAAGTCCGGCAGTATATGAAGACTTTATAATCGGTACAAACACACTTGTTACAACAAATATTTATACAACTGTAATAGGTGGTAACATCGGTTCGGGCGAATATATCCTTGATATTATCAAAGTTAAGGATGAGGACGATCCGTATGTTGCGGTTGACCATACAAGAATAATGCCGTCTAAGGACGGAACATGGTATATTGCTTCCGTAGATGATGACGCAGAAAATGCAGTTATCACAGTATCTACAATTCTTGAAGGCGGACAGGTTAAGATAGGTAACAACGGTAAGATTGAATCAACAATCAGCGAGGTTACATATGTTCTTGACAGAAAGAAGATGGACGCAAACGGATATGAAGATGTACCGTTTACAATCTTCCCTAATAATGACAGCCCTCAAGAAAAGACAATCCGTATTTATAAGAACTCCGCTGACCCGAGATTGAATAAGATTGCGGTAACAGTTTATGATGATTCAAATGAAGTGATTGAAACTGTTGACGCATATTATGATGTTGTTCAACAACAATATGTTGCATTGATAGACAATTACTCAGATGACAGACCAATTCTTGTTGAAGCAAGAAGCTTGGCAGTTAAGACTGACTCAGACGGAAATGTTGTAAACGCTAAAGCGGCAGTTGTCGAATACGGAGATGATTTAAGCACAGCTCAATATTATGACGTAGCTTCGCTTAACAGTAATACAAACGGTATTGTCACAAACTATGGCGTTGGCGTAGAACCGATTGATACTAAGTATTCAAAAGAATCATATAAACTTGCAGTTATCAAGAATTCTTTGAACATTAATGCCGGTGCAAAGACGGATAAGATGAACGAATTCTTTACGGCAACTGTTGACGCAGATGATTCAAGATTGCTTGAAGCAAAAGTTATTTACAGTGAAACAGGTGCAGATATTAAGGTTATTCTTGATCAGCCTTATGAGCAAGTTGCAATAGGCAGATTAGAAAACGGCGAATATAAGATGGGACAATACAAGTCAGTTACATCTAAGATTGCCGATGGCGAAAAACCATATATCATATTCAATAAACAGGTACTTGATCCTGAAGTTAATGCGGAAACTAACTATAAGCTTATGGTTAAATCCGGAGCAGTAACAACAGATTATATTCTTACAGTTCTTTATGTTAAGGACGATGTCACTGTTGAATACGTTAAGGACGTATCTGAACCTGAATCAGTAAGATACACAATAGCTAAAGAAGAAAATAAGGATAGAGAATATCAATATTATCTTGCAATTAAGCAATCGGATTATGATAATGACAAGAGTATAGATCTTGAAATCAAGGCAACAAGCGAGAAGGCAACAGTAACTATTGCATCTTCACCGGATGTGTCTGATGATGAAGTAAGTTATGTAGCCGGTAAGAGCGGTAAAGCCGAGCAAGTTCTAAAACAGACAATCAGAGTTCAAGATTATATCTCGTTAGATAATACTGCGGTTAAGTATTTAAGATTTAAGGTTACAGGTGAATCAGGCTTCAGTCAGGTTTACAAACTTTATATTAAACTTCAATCGGCAGATACATCACTTGACGGTGGCATTGTAAAAGCCGGAGAATTGCCATCAGCTATTTCAGACGAAGCTGAAGCAATAGAAAAGTCTGTTGTAAAGACAAATTACAATAAGACAACAAGTAATAATAAGAATAGCGATACATACGATACAGAGTTTGACGGATACTTTATCACAGTATCTGACACAGCTAAGAATGCTGCAATCAGAGTTGTGACAAAGGATGAACATGCATCAGTTGCAATAGGTAAATTCCTTGCTATCGAAGACTATGCTATTATGTCGGATAATTCAGCTAACGTAGAAGTAAAGAAGAACTACATTAGCAGCTTGAGTAATTCAGATTATTCAATGAACGAAAAGAAGATTGAAGCATACGATTTGACAGATAGCAACAGATACAATTTGACAGCCGGAGTAAGTGCTGATTTACGAAAGGGAATATTTGTTCCAATAGTTATCAAAGCTGAAAACGGTAAGACAGATATAAGTTATCTAATGATTCGTGGAGATAAGTCTGACTTAACTCTAAAGAACTTGTATGTGAACATTCGTTATACAGACGGAACATCAGCATGGACACTTGTAGACGGTCCTGACTCGATTACAGGTGAATATTCAGTTGGTATTCCGAATAATATGACATCCATAGACATTAGAGCAATAGCAAATCGTTCGGATATTATTTCACTGTTGGTTGGTGAAAATGCCGCCGATGAGGGTGAAGAAGGCGACGGAACTGAAACTCCGACAACTCCTGAAACACCTGAAACTCCGAGCGAACGTTCATGGATTGAAACATTGAAACTTGACCTTGATACATCAGTTTACCCACTTGTTTATAACGGTAGCAATGTAGATAAGGATTCAGGCGAAAGAATTAAGATAGGTCAAGCGATTGACCCTGATAAGCAGACAACTGTTGTTAAGATTTATCTATATGCGGATAATGGTACAATGATTACAAATGAAGACGCACCGATAATTCTTAATATCAATAAGAAGTCTGAAGACGCTAATATAAGCAGCGTTACAATTAATCCTGATACTGTTTACGAAAACAGCGATTCAACAGAAAGATTAGATGAAAATCTTGTCCCTGGATTTACTGTATTCGCAAACGAGGATCTTGATAATACTGAAAAAGAATCTTATACAGAAGCATTCACTATTAAGCTATCAAGTCCTAAGGCTAAACTTACTATTGATTCAAGTAAGGCTGAATATAAGCCTGACGCTGACGGAAACGTGAATTTTTCACTTAACCTTGTTGAGAGAGATGAAAACAATAAGAATTTGTTCCACGTTCCGGTAACAGTTACAGCCGAGGCGGGTAATACGAAGAAGTACATCTTGAATGTAGAACTTCATACACTTGACATAGGTATTGTAGACTTGAAGTATAATAATGCTTCGACAAGCTATGATAGTGAAAAGAGAAACTATTATGTATTTGAAGAAAAGAATACAAGCAGCGGTTTGTTGTACATTATGTCAACAAACGGAACAACGCTAACTATTGATTCTGAGTCAAATCATTATAGTACAGAATCAAATGAAATAGGAAACGTATTTGACGATACTGTTACATTTGATCAGCTACTTAGCACAACATTTAATAAACAAGAATATAAGATTCTTGTACATGCCGCATTCGGTACATTTACAGATGGCAGTGTTAAGGAATACACTAAAGAATATACATTCACTTCTAACCTAAAGGATAACAATACAAACATTGTATTGTACATTAACGGTAAGAAGGTTGAACATAACAACGGTGTATTTGAATCAAGTATTTCTTATACAGCTAAGGATTATGAACTAAAGGCAGAAGCCGAAAGCAATTACGCACTTGTAGGAATCAATTCAACACCTCCTACAAATGTAAAGACTGAAACAAAGACAATAGAAACTCCGGATCAAGAAATTGAAAACGTAAGAATTTATGTAACTGCACAAGACGGAACTCTTGCACCGTACGGTGAGGGTGACGGAGGTTACTACACATTAATTCTAACAAGAAAGAATGAAACAGCAGAGCTTCAGACAGTTACATCAGCAAATGTGGACGCAGAAGTTGAATATGATGAAGTTAATAAAGAATACATCATTTATACAAGCAGTTCACAGGCACAGGCAACTGCAGTTCTTACTCCGGAATCAACAGGTGCTAAGGTAGGATTGTTCAAGTACGACGGAACTCAGTGGGTTGAACAGACAAATTACACTGACGTTGACGCAAGTATGAGCGTTGACTTGGGCAATGACATTATGAAGAATGTAAATAACGGCGTATATCAAATTCGTGTTAAGGCAGAAAATGCCGAAACAGATGATGATTACAAAGCATATACACTTCGTATTTCAACAAAGAGTGGCAACACAGGAATTGATCAGATTATAATCGAGGAGAATAAACCGGGTCATTACAACAGTGTAAAACATGAAGCTGTATGGGATGGTAAGGTTCCTCCGAGAGATGCAACAATTAAGATTGTTCCGACTGATAAGCATGCTACAATAACAAATGTTGTTCGTGTTAAGTCAGCAGACAGTGACGCAAGCATATTTGAACCTATTAAGCAACTGGTTGAAAACAACACAACAAGAGGTACAATAGAATTTGTACTAAAAGACGGTGTGAAGATTGCCCCTGACTACTATGAATATTATCGTATTACAGTTGCACCGCATAACGGCGGAGCTACACAGGATTATATCCTTCGTCTACAAGGTGTAGATGATGATGTAAGTTTGAAGATAGTAACAATAGACAGTCAAGAAGGTACATACATCGAAGAAAGCAGCCAATACAACTTTATGGTTGCTGAAAAATCTGTTAAACCATATGTTGAAACAAATTCAGAAAACACAAACATTGTAGCTATCAACGGTAAGACGCTTAGCACACTTTCAAATGTTTGGGAAAATGAAGGTTATATGTATGATGTTGATCTTAATAATGAGGTTAACACAATCGAGGTAACAGTTAAATCAAAGCTTTATGAAAGCGATGAAAAGACTCCAAATGCAAAGAAGACATATGTCATTGCATTGTATACTGCATCTCATAACGCAGATATAGGAGATATTATTGTTAACACAATCAAGGCTATACCTCGTCCGGAAAATCCGACAATCTATGATGCGTCAATTCCGACATACGATAAGGATAACCCATTGAGTTTCTGGAATCCTGCAACGATAGAAGTAAATGCTCTAAACGGTTATACAACAATCGAATTTAGAGGAACAGCTGATAAGGCAGACGGTAAGCTTGTTGTAGAACGTACACTTGAAACCGGACTTACAACATATCAGATTGAAACAACTTCATCGTCAGGCAGATACAAGCAAGTTTATACTTTGAATATCACAAGAGATCGTGATATTCCTGATGTACAGAAAGTATATGTAAATGATACAGAAGTACAAAAGGGTCAAAATACATTCGTAGATATAAGCTTGTTTGCAATCGAAGACGATACATATGTTGCAACAGTAAACAGACATGACCCTGTAAATATTACAATTATGCCTCAGGGTGCAATGTCAACTGTAACACTTTGGGGTGACACAATCGAAACACCTGTATCAAAATACAGAGGCGGAGTATTTGAAAATGTTGCACAGAACGAAAGCGGTACTACAAACTTTGAATTCAGAGTTGATGCCGCAGACGGAAAGGCAAGTAAGACATATAAACTTCAAATCCTTTATGCAGGTGATGACGATACAGACCTTGAAAGTGTTTCATTCAAGGGTATTGAGGCAGGAAAGATTAATCCTAACTCAGATGATTACTATACAGACGCTGACGGTACTCAAAAGCAGTACAAGGCTAAGTATATTGTAAACCTTGTAAATGAAAAAGAATATTATGGTGATATTGTAATCAAGGGCGTAAATGAATATCAAGGAATCACACTTTATGATGAGGACGGCTCAACCGTTATAGGAAACAGCACGAGCGGTATTTTGACAAGATTCTATACAATGAAAAAGAATATTGTAAATCTACCATTCACAGTAACCTCACATAATATTAATAATGAATTTGTAACAGAGCATTATATCTTAACTCTTACAAGAAGAATGCCTGAACTTGAAGAGGTAAGAGCCGATGATAATCTACTTATCTATAATAAGATACAGTATTCATATCAAGCACTTCCGAATGCAAAGAAAGTTAAGGTTTATGTAAGAGCAAATGATAAAGATGCTAAGGTACAAATCGGAGATTTCGATTGGACATTGTATGAAGATGAACAGGATTACGATATAAGCAAGGCCGGTGAAACAACATTCACTGTTCCTCTAAATATTTCAGTTTATCCGTATACTGAATACACAACAAGAAATCTTGTAATTACAAAGGGTGACTCTAAGTTAAAGCAAATTTCAGTATCTGTTAAGGATAATGATGAGGCTGTATCAAGACGTATTGCTGCTAATGATTACGGCGAATATGTAGCTGTAATTCCTGAAGAAAACACAAGCGAATATGTAACTGTTTCGTTAAATGCACCATCAGACGGTTATGTACTTGAACTATACAGACAAGGTACAAAACTTGCAACTGGTGTTGCAGATGAGGATACAGGAAGCTTTGAACGCAGAATCGACTTATATAATGTCGAAAATCTTAATAATGCTCGCAATGAGTTGACTATCTATGTGAGCGACGGTCAAGGTAATGAAGCATTATATCCATTGTGGTTGAATAAGGTTTCAAGCAATACGGCAGTTAAGACAGTTATTGCACAAAGAGGCACATCAGAAGAAAGTATTGCTGAAAATAATACAGATACATCAACTGAATGTAATGCTCACGAAGTTGAAATTACAGACAGTGTACAAACAGTTAAGTTGTATATTGAGGCTGAAGACCCAACGGCAACCGTAAAGGTTGGTACAAAGTCAAGAGTAGGCTCAATAGAAGTCAGTGTTCCTGTAAGTGCAGGCAGAACAAGCTATGATGTAGACTTTGATATTATATCAACGGCAACTGATGAAAATGGCGTGGCTATATCTCAGGCTCATAAAGTTACTTTGGTACGCCAGAGTGATGTTGCAGAACTTGAGAGCGTAGTTGTAAACGATACAAATGTAGTAGCAAGCGGAACTTCATATAATGCACATAACTTAACAAGTGAAACAGCAAAAGTTGTTTTGACTGCTAAGAATAATGGTAAGATTGAAGTTATTGACAGACTTGAAAATGTTCTTGCATCAGATGATACAACATCAGACAGTGTATGGACAGATTCAGATATGCCGCTTGAAAACGGAGAAACAACTAAGTATGTTGTAAGAGTAACTTCACAGAGCGGCAGAAAGTCAGTTGACTACATGCTTGTTTTGGAAAGAGCTGATTATGTAGGCGGTCTTGAATTTATGAAGACAAAGCTTGCAGATGAAGATGATTATACAACTCTTACATCTGACAGTAATGGTATCTATACACTTCAAATCGACCAAGACGATGAAACAATAGACATTTGGACAAAGGCACTTTCATCAAAGGCTGAAGTTACAATGACATTACCTACATTAATTGGCGGAAATGTGGACTACATGACTGTACCGACTTCGGGAATAAGCGAATTCAATACAGAAACAGATTGGAACCGAAATGTATATCTAAGAAAAGACATTAAGGAATTCTATATACCTGTATACGTTGCAGTTCCTGACAGTAAGTATTCATACAGATATACTCTAAAACTTGAAAGACAGAACCTAAATATCGGTGAAGTCAAAGTTTATGCAGAGGATATGGATAATGCACTTACAATCGCAACTACGGATAAGAATGGAAATGACATTTATGAATTGATTGTCAGCGAAGACAAGGCAAATGTTCATGTTAAAGTTACTGCAAGTGGCAATAATGCTATGGTAAGCGGTGATTACGCATCTGTTGGTGCAGCACTACCAAACCCTGCTGCAAATAACGGCGTATTTGAAAAAGAACAATGGGCTCTTGATGGAGAGTTGACAACATTTGAATTCAAGATTCGTGCAGAAGATGCCGATGAAAATACATATAAGACAATATATCTAAATGTATATAAGGCAAATGAAGATACAGGTCTTGAAAAAGTAGAAGTAAGATATACTCGTAACGGCGTCGAGGGAACAGTTCAAGCAGTTAAGGGAGATAACGGCGAATACAACGCATGGATTTCTTCGGATAAGACAAGCGATGTACCTGTCGACTTGATTGCTAAGACAGCTAATGCCGGAGCAATGGTACAGATAGACGGCAACTCTGTTGCTGCAAGACATACAGATATTCTTGAAAATGTATCGGCACCGATTACTGCTAAGAAGATTACTGTTGTATCGTCTAACGGACGTGCTAAGACTGAATATAAAGTTAATGTATATGTTGCAAACCTTGAACTAAAGACAGTTGACGCATCAGGTGATTCATATTACCCAACAACTGTTTCAGAAGTGATAGATGGCAGAGCAGCTGATATTTATGAGATATTCATAGACGGCGATTATACAGATATACGAATTGAGGCAAGCAATGTCAATGCAGAACTTACAACAGGTATACTTCCTGACGTAGCACCTCAGCCGAATACGACATCTTCAAACAGCTACTATAATTCATCATTGGCATTGAAGGACGGATATGCAGAAATTCAAGTCAATGTAGGAAATGCTAATATTCCAAGCTCGTTCAATAATATATCATATGTAAGAATTTATAAGAAAGATGATAACAATAATCTTGATTATGTTGACTTAACATATGAAGATTCTAAGGGCGAGGAGATTATTGTCAGAGCCGAAAAGGTTGACGATGATACATATGCTGCAATAGTAGATGAAAATGTTTCATTGACAGATATTAAGGCAAAGGCAAAATCTGACTCGGCTAAGGTACAGATTGAACCGAATACAAAATATAAGACATCATATGATGAGTATAAGGGATATCAATTAACAAAGGATGAGCAGAATGTCAATATCAATGTTAAACCTTCATCAGGTACAAATGATAAGACATATACTTTGACAATTTACAGAGCAAATACAAGTCTTGAATCAGTTAAGGTAAATGATACCGAAGAAATAAGCAACGTTAAGAAAGAATTAATTAACGGCTCAACGGCTGATGTATATGAAGCAACTGTCAATGCAGATAAGGCAGACTTATATGTAAAGGCAATCAGCGATAAAGCTCTTGTAAATGTTTCATTGGATGGAGCAAAGGCAGCAGATACCGCAAGCAATATATGGAGTGTAAGCGGATACGAAATTAATGATGACCATATCTTGTTGACAATTTCGATTAGACCATCAAGTAAAATAAGCATTGACAGAAAAGCATACTTGAGAATCAGCGGAATTAACGATAAGACAGACATTGACGTAATCGCCAAGTACATAGACGCAGACGGTGTCGAGCAAACAATCAATGCTGATACAACATATCTTGTATCAGCTAAGGAATTTATAGTAAGAGTTCCTTACGGTATCAACAGATTGACAGAACTTACTGCTTCAACAACACAGGATAATGCTCTTGCCGGAGTATATATCAGTGCTGACAGTGCAATGACAAGTGTTCCGTATGAGAAGAAGACATATACTGAAAAGAATGTAACTCTTACAGACGGAGTAGTATCTACAAGATACGCATATGTAATTGCAACAGATGAAGTGAACCGTGAAAAGTACACAATTATACTTGTTCCTCAAATCAATCTTGATTTGACTGCATATACAGAGTGGAACGGTTCAAGCGGTGATAAGGCAACTAAACTTGTTGATACAGATGGCAATATAACACATAATGCTTTGGTAAGCCATGCAGATAATACGAATATCGGACTTGTTCCTGAGGATAACAGAGTCAATATAAGTTATACATATAATGGCGATACTTTGAATCAGAGAGTCGGTACAGTAAGAGTACCTAACCTTGAAGAAGGCAAGTCACTTGATATTCCTGTAAAGGTTACATATTATACAGGTCAGCATTATGAGCAAGTTTCTGAATCTACATTGAGAATCTTTATTAAGAACGCAGTAGTTAACCTTGAAAGCGTTATTGCTGAATATGTTGACACTAACGGTACAACACAAACTGTAATAGCAGTTCCTAATAAAGACGTAGATGGCAATATTACAGGATATACGGCATATGTTCCTGAAGATATTGAAAAAGTGGATTTGATAGCTAAGACTGTTGAAACACTTGCAAAGGTTCAGATAAGCGATACTAAGAACAATGATAAGTATGAAGTAAACAAATATACATGGGAAGCTTACAAGCTTACGGCAGATACAATGTCAACTAATGTATTTGTAAAGGCAACAGATGATAAGACGGAAAAGGCATACAGTCTTGATATTGTAAAGGCTAACCTACTTCCTGAAGTTACAATGTATCCGGCATCAGAAAATAACTATGACAATGGATACAAAGCAACATATGATTCTGACAACAGTAAGTTTACAGTAAGAGTTACTCCTGGAACTCCTGGTCAAATTAAGATTGACAAGGACGGCTATTATGTAAGATACGGTTATATACCAAATGACGGTAGCGAAACTTATGAAAAAGACGCTAAGTTGTATGCTGACAATGATGAACATATAACATGGTCACAATGGTATGACAGTACAACATTAAAGGATAATACTCTTCCGACAGCAGACCTTGTAATTGGTGATAATGCAGTAACACTTATCAAAGTACAAGTAGGAATGAAAGCAGCAGACGAATTAACCGGAACAGATATTGGTGATGGTAAATATGTAGGTACAAGTAAGATTTATAACTTGTTTGTATCACAGATGTATAAGGATGAAGACGACTTGACAATATTCCTTGATACTGATACAAAGGTTAACAAGGAAAACAGTAAGGCAGAAACAGACGAAAATGGTAATACAATTTATGTATATGAATACGGAATTGATAAGACCGAAACAAGAGAAAATGTTTCTATGTTTGTTGAAACACTTACAAATAACAACTTGTCAAAACCGAATACAAGTTACTCGGCAACGGGAACTGAATCAGCTCCTAACCAATCCGGTGATTTCAGTTATAACACTAAGATTAGCGGCGGATACAGAAGTGACAGTGTTGATGTAAAGATTAATCCGTATGATGAAGATACAGAAACAGTACCTACAATCGTTGATATTGTTTCAACATCTGAAGCAGGTACACAAGTACATTACAGAATTAAGATTTACAGAAAGTCAAGCGACGCTTCTATTGAAAAATTAATCGTACCTGGCAGCGATGCAACTGTCGGCGATATAGACTTGACAGAGGCAACAGACGTAGGCGGTGTAGCTCACTATGCAGTAACTGTTTCAAGTAAGTATCTTGAAGAAGACGCAGATGGCAACGTTCTTGTTCCGGTTTATATCAAATCTACAAATAACAAAGCTGTTATTAAGGTAACTAAGGTTAATAATAGTTATGTTCACGAAACAGTGACAGACGATACATCTTATATCTTGGTACCGATTAATGTAATCAATAAAAAGGCACAAGTAAGCTTTACAATAACAGCTGAAGATAATTCAGCTTCTACAAGTCATGTGGTTGATATAACAACTGTTTCGGCAGATTCAGATATTGACCTTATTATGATTGCAACAATGAATACTCAGAGTATGGCAGAAGAAGAGTTCGATAAGAACTATGTTGATGCAAACGGACATGACGTCATTGTATATAAGGGTTACTTGTCATCAGATGATGTAGGTAAGAAGAGCAGTGCAGTAACGCTTTCAATCGCTGCATCAGAAATTACAACTCAGATTGTAATGGATAAGAAACATACTATTGTTCGTGTAGGCGACGGTAAAGAAAACGAAGTTTATAATGATAATCAGCAATATCAATACGTTTACGGTAAGGGTAATGCTCATTATAAGTATACAAATAAGATTCAGGAAATGGATAAAGATGAGTATACATTTATGAACTTTGAAACAATCGCCGAAGACGGTGTAACTAAGAAGTATTATGAAGTAAGACTTTATACGATGGATAAGGATAATATGAACCTTGAAACCAAGCAGTATCCAAAGGTTGACGGCGATGAAGAAGAAACTCTTGTATCGTTGTGGGCAGGAGAAGTTGGTACAATCGAAACAATGGAAAGACCTAATACAAGAGAACTTTCTGCTGAGGAGATGAAGAGTCACGGTTATACAGATACTTCAATACCGACATACATTGCTTATATCGGTAATGATGTAACCGCTGTTGAAGTTAAGGGACGTACAGAACATGATTATGCAAGCATTAAGATTCATAATGCTGCTAAGTACGACATTAAGCAACAGGTTACAACAGTTACAGGTCTAAGAAAGGGTCAGAACGTAACAATCAATATCTATGTAAGATCACAGAATATGCAAAATACTGTAAACAGTTCTGCAGTCGGAACAGGTAAACAGTATCGCCTATTGCTTGAACGTGTTTCAAATGACCGTACATTGCATTTGGCAGAAGTTGCACCTAATGATATTATAGATGTTGATAATGTAAATGAGGAACATTATTATCAGACTGCAGAAATATCACATGAACGTGAAGAAATTACTGCTGAAATCAACTATGGTGCAACTATTGTACCAATGAGATTTGAGTCTACGATTTCAGACGCAATCGTTACGGTAACAGGTGATATGCAGACCGGTGAAGAAATAGCAGATAGCGACGAAAAGACTGTTTCAGGTAAACATACAGTCGTAGCTAAGCTAAACTTTACAGGAAACGTTCAGACATATATAGTAAGTGTTGCAAACCAAGCAAATGATCCATATCCAAAGGTTTATACATTGACTTTGACAAGAAAGAACAATGACCTTGCGTTAGAGGATATATTTGTTCAGGGTAACCAAGCTACATATATCGGAACAGAAAATAATATTCCGGTTTATGAATCTGAAATTCTATACGATGTACAGGATGTTTCAATCAAAGCTGTAACAAAAGATAAGAGTGCATATGTTGACGCTATTACAGATGTGAAGGAAGAAAGTGAAAGTTATACATTTACTCAACATATTTCAGAAAATTCAAGCTTTGCAACAGAAGGTAAAGTCCTTGTTACAAAACCTTATGAATATATGATTTATGTAGGTTCTTCAAACTTTGTAAGCGGACTTCCTGACCAGATTACTCCTGTAATCTTAAGATTAATCCGTAAGGATGGCGGAGATATAACATCAGACTTGTCTGTTGTAATGCGTGTCAGCCACCTTGAAAACGAATCGGGTAGACTTGCAACTCCTTCAAGTATAGGTGCAAGTTTGGCAGACCCTGCATCATATGAGGTATTAATTAACCAGAATGCAGTAAACGCATATGTCAATGTAACAAATAACCATAAGACAACAGAGTTGACGGCATATTATCCGATTGAATATACTACTGATGAAGATGGAAACAATATTTTGGTAACAGACGAAGACCATCACGTTGGTGGTCCAAGCAGCCAAAGAATGAGATTTGTTGTTCCGATGAATAATCAGCCGTATATTACAGTAAGAGTTCGTGCAAAAGACGGTAAGGGTAATATCAAGGAATACAACTTGAATATCAGACGTGAGTCTAACGATGCGGCTCTTGAGTACGGAAAGACATCTGACATTAAGGATTACACAGATAAGAAGACATTATCTGATGTGGGTGCAGTTTCAAACGGACAAGGAAAAGATACTCTAAATGGCATAGAAGGTATGTTTAATACATATGTAATCAATATGCCTGAGGGTTCGGCAACTTCTAAGTTTGAATTGAAAGCAAGAAGCATTTATGCAACTATCGAACTTTATGACGAAACAAAGGGTGAATTTGTTGTAAACAATGATGATGTTAAGTATCTAAAGACAACTAACAGATTGACAGTTGTAAACGATAGAGAAAAGCATCTATACTTCAGAATTGTACCGGCGAGTGTTTCTTATAACCCTGAAAGTGATAAGAGCGGTCAGTACAGTGATAAAGACGGTTGTACATATTACAGACTTGATATAATCAATACTCCTGTTGGTACAGGCGTAGATAAGATTTATGTTCAGTACACATTTGAAGACGGAGTGGATAAGGGTCAACTTGCAAGTACAGACGGACATACAGGCTTTATCGCCACAGTTCCGATGAACTTGACAGTGACTGATATTAAGATTATACCTAAGAGTGCAGAGTCGTCTATCATAGTAGACGGATATTCAGATGGTTCAACACCGGGTGCGGTGGTACTTAAGAATGTTCCGTTAACTGAAAACACAACAGTTATTGAATTTGTTGTTAAGTCAGTAAATAATATCGAAAATCCATACACATTGAGAATTTTGAAACTTGATGAAGCAGATTACGGTATGTTAGTTAAGGTTCAAAGTACAATAGATGCAAATTGGGATGACGATAGAGAAATGTATATAGCAGAAAGCGAACTTCCGACATATCAGACAGAAGCAAGCGTAACGGCTATATTCACAAATGTTAAGAACGTCGAATACTACGTTGTTGTAGGAGCAGAGAGTGAACAGAATAAGAGAGTTAAGGTAAATAATTCTTCAAATACTGTTACAAATTCACATATTGCACTTCAAGGTGCGACTACATATGTGCCAATCTCAATCTATTCAACATTGACAGCCGATAAACCTGATAAGACATATACGGTACTTATCAATAAATCAGCAATAGATAATATTCTTGATTATCTAACAGTTGAAAGACGTGCCCCTGATGAAGATAACACTATTAACGGTGACAGAGTATTTGAATCTAATGTATATAATTCAACGGCAACGGCGAATGTATATATCAAAGCTATTGACCCAATGGCGTCGGTAGAAATGGTAAGACTTAATAATACATCTGCACAGGATAAAGAGTGGAGAAGTATGTCGGCAGGATCATTGAATGCAGGTGTAACGGAATTGAAGGAAGGCAAGAACGAATTTATGTTCATAATTCGTCCTGCAAATACAAGTATCTACGGTGCATATTACTTGAATATTAATTATATTCCGGTTGATATGTCACTTGACAGACTTGAAGTAAGACCTGATTCTATGACAGAAGATCCAATTCAATTCAAGGGTAAAGAATTTAAACCTAATGTATTCGATTATGAGATTAACATTGACAATTCTAAAGACCAATACATCTTTGTTGCCGATGCACAAGAGGCACTTAGATCTGTAAAGGCAAAAGGAATTGATGAAACACTGAAGATTTATATCGGAAGTGACTATAATGACACATATGACTTACAGACAAAGAGTACGCCTGTTGTTGAGGGTGGCAATAACCCTGTAACAAGAGCATACACACCGTCTGAACTTGAACTTGATGAATACGGATATGCTGAAGTGCCGGTAACACTTATACTTGGCGATTATACAAAACAGTATACAATTATGGTTCATCACAGATCAAACGATGCAGACTTGAGCCATACAACAGTAGGTTTGGGTGTTACAGGTTATGAAATAGTTCCTAAGTACAGTTATGATACTGAAGATTATGAAGTAACAGTAGGAGCAAATGTTGAACAGGTAGATATTTATGCTTATGCAAATCACGTTCATAAGAACTCAAGTACATTGATTACTGTACTAAAAGAAGTTGAAGGACATGAGAATATCGCCGGAGCAGCATTGAATTCTATTGTAACAGCCGTTAAGCTTACAACAGGTATTAACAAGTTTATCGTAAGAGTAGAGAGTGAAGACGCTACTGCAACTAAGGATTACAGAATTAAGATTAATCGTAACCAACGTGAACTTAACCTTGAAACATTAATAGTTGACGGAGTAAGAGCACAACGTTACGGAAACGAATATTTTGCATATGTTGATTATGACACAGTACCGACTGTCAGAGCACAGTCAGATGATCCGACACATGTAAAAACAAGTATAATCAGCTCGGCAGGCTTACAACTTGGTACATCAAGTACATCTACTGATATGGCATATGCCGAAAACGGCACAAATGATCATAACAGTAAGGATAACACAAGTATATTGACAATCAGATTGACTGATAACAGTGATTCAACTCATGTTCAAGACTTCAGATTGACAATAATACCGGCGGGAACAGATGATATTCTAAGAATTATGCTTGGTACACCTGAAGGAAGATTTGACACAAGTGATGAACTTGGTTATGCAATGCCGGTAACAGCTAAGTGGGATGCCGATTATGTAAAGGCTGATGGTACAAAGGGTGCATATATTGCTAAGATGCCTGCGTATGTAAATGAAGCAACTGTCAGAGTTATAACAGTCAGTGTAGGAAAGCTTGTGAAGATTGGTAGCTTCGCAGCTCAGATATTCGACTATTATGACACAACAGGAAAGCAATTTACATCAAAGGATAAGGTATCAATTCCACAAGAAATTAATATCGGAGTAACTGAATATAAAGAGGTTGCAGACGTTGAAAATCTTGTATACAGAAATTATACACTTATCGTAGAGGCTATGAGCAATGAAGCAGACTTGATTAATGCCGACTTTACATTGCCTACGGATGCAGATATTCACAGAGACTTTACGGAAAATCTACCTGAGCAGCTTAACCATACTTACACAGTAAGTAACGCAGATACTTATATTACATTTAAGCATTTGAGAATGAGCGATAATGCGACAGGTAAGTATATCCAGAACTCGATGAATTATTCACATAGCGGAATATTTGAAGAAAATGAAGAAGTTAAATTTATGCTTAAGGAAGGTATAAACGACATTAAGCTAAATGTAACTTCAGAAGACGGTACAGTCACAAAGACTTACACATTCAGCATAACAAGAATTGCAAATGACGATTATGCTAAGTTAAACGATATTATAATTCAAATCGGTGATAAATATTATGATACAGTTTCAGTTCCGGTTGAGGATAATACATCTGATAAGTTTACTTATCACTTTACAATTCCTCAAGAAATTGATGAATCAGAAACACCGATTATGATAACGGCAGTGCCGTTTGACGATGGATTTGATTATGAAATCGTTAACCGTGTAAGTTTGAATGACAATCAGTCTTCAAACCAAGTAAGCAGCCGTCAGGTTGTTTACGGTACAAAGCTTGTTGAGGGTGACAGACTAAGAGTTATATTCAATGTTTATAACACTAATAAGACAACATCAGAATATGCGATTGAATTGTTCAAGGATTCATATATTAATCTTGACCCTGAAATGGCTTACTTGACTAATATCATGAGAGCTGATACCGGTAAGCCGCTTACAAGAGTATTTGTAAATAATCAATATGATTATAACTACTATGACTCAGTAGACGAAGATACAATGGAAGTTAAGCTTTCGTTGTCAAAGAACATTGGTGCACAGAACTGCGATGTATATCTTCTTGAAACTTATATTGATTCAAACAATAATAAGGTTGAAAAGAAGACACTCGTAAGTAATATGCTTGAATATCCGATGATTCTTCAAAAGGGCGATAACACAGTTGTATTTGAAGTAAGCGAATCTAACGGTGCCGGTAAGGTACAGAACGCAAGATATTATTCAGTAATTATCAATAGAGCTGCCGGTCCTAATAACGTGGTAGTAAGAGATGATACTGCAAGTAAGATGGAACTTAGCCATAATGCTGAACTTTCAAACATCAATTCTGAAAACTATGCACTTCTTACAGCGATGTTTGACAAGGATGTTCACGAATACTTCCTTGCAATTCCTTATGACGAAGATAAGCTTTCATTGATAGTAGACGCAGCAGACGAACATTCTGATTTAAGAATCAGAAAAGAAGGCGGCGAAGAATTATATTATAATCTTGGCTCAACAGTAGAACTAAATGATATGCCACTTCATTACGGTTCAAACAAGATTGTTATAACAGTAACTGCCGAAGATAATATTACAAAGGAAACTTACATAATTGATGCACACCGTGCAACTCCTGAACATACAGGCGATATAATTCATATGGATTATACAGAAGGTTCAAATGTTACTCCGCTATTTAATGCGAAGTTGACAAACTACTATATCTCATATGATTATGACGTTGATACGGTATCGTTCACTCCGACTTTAAGACCGGAAGAAATTGCAGATCCGACAGGTGTACATGGTAAGTCATACATCTATGTAAGTAACAATGCAACAAATAATGGTTCTGTTAAGATAGAAAGCGGACAAACTTATACAATGACCAATGTCCCTTATGGTGATACTGAATTGTTGTTTAAGGTTGTAACCTTTAATGGAACTGTAAAGCATTATGTTGTAACCGTAAACAGAGCATACAATAAGGATAGACCTTATCTTGAATTGCCGATAGAGATTTACAGTTCATCAACAGGAACAGAAGAATCAAGATATACATTATCAAGTGACTTCTATCATTCTGAACACGCATATTATCTGAATGTACCTAACGATACATCAGAGGTATGGGTAAAGGCTACGGTAGGTTCGGATGATGATACTTTAAGACAACATGATAGCGTTAAACTTAATAATGCTACCCTTATATCGAATGACATCACAGCTGTTAAACTATATGAGGGTGATAACGTTCTTGTTTTTGCAGTGGACAATACACTTGGAACAAAGGAAAGATACACAGTAGTAATTAACAAGGGCGAAGACAGAGCTAAGGCTCAGTATGATAACGACTTGAAACTTGATGGCTTGAAGATTACAGAATCTAATGAAGAAATACCTGTAATACCTGAGTTTAGAAGTGATCAATATTCTTACACAGTTGTTGTGGATAAGGATACAGAAGAAATTGATATGCTTCCGTATTTCGATGAAACAACAAATATGTATGTGACAATCAATAATATGCCGATTACAAGCAGCGGAGAAAAACTTTCAAATGCTGAAAAAGCATATATGGGAGATAACCGTCTTGGAATTACAAAATTAAAACGTGGTGCAAACTATTTTGATATAGTTCTTACATCAGAAATTGATTATGTAAAGAGCAACGGTGATATGGCAGTTAAGGCATCTCAGACGACTGTACATTATGTTGTAAATGTTGTACGACCTGATAATACAATCGCCGAACTTGATTATCTTGCAGTTGATAAGGGTACTATGGCTCCTGTATTTGATCCTTCGGTACATAACTATTATGTAACAGTGCCGTTCGATGTTGATACGATTAAAGTTGATACTGAAGAATTGCTCACACACTTTGTAGAAGAAACAAAGGATTATGTTCCGGTTGTTGCAACGATATCATCGACATCACACGTTGTAAATAATCATGACGGAACATTTGATGTAACAACACCGGCAGGAAAGGATTCAACAGTAATCTTTATGGTATATCCATCTAAGGTAACAAATTATCCTACAAGCGTATACTCACTTACAATTAACAGACGTACTCACGATACGATTAAATCTGTTGATTTGAAAGACTTGACAGTGACAGCCGGCGGTAAGAATGTAGAACTTACAACTGACTTCGCAGCTCGTGACGTAAACTACTATGCTTACGTTGATAGCAGTGTCAATGAGGTTACGATAAATGCAACACCGGAATATGACGGAACAGATGTCAATGTACATGGTGGAAACACAGTGACAATCTCTAAACCGGTAACAACGGTTATCGTAGAAACAGGAAACGATTCTAAGGCTAAACAGAGATACTCATTGACAATCATCCGTAAGTCAGCCACCGCACTTAATGATTTGACCGTAAACGGTGAAACAGTTGATATAACAGACGGATATTCATCTGCTGTTGTAAATACTGACGCAGTTAAGAATCTTCCGCTTGATATGACGGTAAATGACACAAATGCAGTTATAAGAGTAAACGGCAGAAGAGTTGTGGATGGCAACATAACAGAACTTATCAGTACAGACAGAGAAAAGTACACGATAAGAGTAACAGCAGATGACAGAAACAGTTATGTTTATACATTGTTCGTCAATGCTGATAAGCAACAAGACTTCTTTGAACCGTTCTTGACAGATATTCTTGTTAAAGACGGTAACGGTACAATGGGTACATTTGATAAGTCAGTCAAAGGCAATGTACATAAGTACAATGTTATGGTTGATACATCAGATATAGAAATGTTTGCATATTCAATGACAGACGTTCTTACATCAAGCGGTAGCATCAGTAAAGAATATAACGATAATACTTATATTGAAATATTTGATGTTTACGAAGGTAATGACGTTGTCAGAAGTGAATATCTTGACGACTATACAGTAAGTACCCAATTTGCTGATTACATTAAAGCACAACTTGATGATACAGATAAGGGAATATTCAAATTCAGAGTTACAGAATATGCTGAAAGCGGATTTGAAAATGTTTCGGAATACATTGTTAATATTTATAAGACAGATGTTCCGATTTTGACAGACCTAAGAGTTGCACCATCACCTGATGCGGTAATGTCAGAGAAGTTTAACGGTACATATTACGGAGATTATCATGTTTATATCGGTAAATCGGTTGATGAATTTGATGTAATTGCAGAATCTTACGAAAACGTTGGAATTCAAATAGGTAAGGTATTGGCAGATGGCACAGTAGATTATAATGATCCTGCTGTGGACGGTGCTTATACTAAGACTATTGATACACCACTTAGTGAAGATAATTTCACAGTCTTGGTTAAGATAACTTATGACAAGATTCTTCCTGGTGGCGGCAGCGAAGAAAGAAGCTCGGTATATACTCTGAAAGTTATAAGAGTACCTTATGACAAGAGTAACGCATATCTTGCAGATTTGGCAGTTGTAGAAGAAGATGATCCGAATAACGGTAAATATGAACTTGATAAGGCTTATAATAAACTTATCAGATTGTATGATACAGTAATTGATTATACAGATAACAGCGTATCACTTGTTATAAAGAAAGAATATGAAGACGATACTGTTTTTGCTAAGTTGGGAACAGAAAATGACGTTGAAATGTTCACAGATATAGCTCAAGAATTTATTCTTCCTGTATCGTTTATGGAAGATGATAACGCAACTGCAAATATTGACTTTACTGTTATCAGCAAGCAAGCGAATGATGTAGGACATTACAGAGTAGTGGTAAGAAGAAGCGAAAGAGCACAGAGTAAGATTCGTCTTGACAATCTTGTTCTTGACGATGGCGACACTGACTTGTACGATTACATTACATCTTCAGAAGTAATTGATCCGTTTGATTCGGAAATATTCAAGTATTCGGCAATCGTTCAAGCTGGTCAGGAAAGTATTAATATCCTTGCTGTTTCAAGAGAACCGGCAGATACGGTTATCATAACTCATAACGGTGTATCAACAGAAAACGTTGATAACGTTCCGAATAATTATGATTTGAGTACAACAACAAATGAAGATGTATTCTTCATAACAGTTTACTCATCACTTGACGAAACAGAAAAGACAACATATGTACTAAAGGTAATTCAACAGAATACAGCATTCTTGACAAACCTTGAAGTAACAGATGATAACCCTGGCGATAATTACTATGAACTTGATCCTGAATTTGAACAGAATACAATTTCATATACTGTAAAAGTTCCGATCCTTGCACAGGAAATTGAATTTACCGCAAAGGCAGATACAACAGACAGTGCAGAAACAACTATTGCAGTTAAGATGGACGGTACTGAAATTGACAGACAGGTTACAGATAAACTTGTTACAGTAGCAAGACTTGACCTTTCAAAGACTGTATATAACTTTGAATTTATCATTACAAATGATGTCGGAGGAACAGGACGTTATAAGGTTAAGGTTATAAGAGATAATGAAGATGTACTTGTTCCTGAATTACAAACAACCATTAAGGGTGATGTTAATACAGTTGCTGACGGCGACGATGTTGTCACAGTAAGCTTGTATAAACTCCCTAATGCACAGGAATATGATGTGCTTACAGATCCTGATAACGCACTTGTAGAAAAAGTCGTAACAGGAGCTGACGGTAAGTTTGAATTCTCGCAAGATACAATTACTGCGGCGGGAGTTGGCGTATATAGTATCACAGTAAGACGTGCCGGTTACTTAACATATTACTTATCAGAAATTGATGTTCAAGAATCGTATGCTAAGGCAATGTATGATTTTGGACGAATTGATATGATCCCTGGTGACATTGTCACAACGGGCGATAGTCATGATATTATTGATGAAAAGGATCTTGAATACTTTAAGTCAATGCTATCAGGTACGGAATATACAATGGATGAAATCTTTGGAGATTATGCAGACTTGTATCCGGACGCTTTGGCAGACAGAACAGTAACAACTGATAATAAGGATGATGTAAAGGTAGAAACACCAACTGACGATAAGACAGACAGTGACACATCAAAGGATAATGCAACAGTAGAAACACCGACTGACAATAAGACAGACAGTGATACATCAAAGGATGAAACAACATCAGAAACACCATCTGACAATAAGACAGACAGTGATACATCAAAGGATGAAACAACATCAGAAACACC
>CAJMPR010000015.1 GCA_905215345.1 uncultured bacterium | reverse complement strand
CGCTAAAAGTTTATTTCTCAATCGGTTAAGTCAAACCGAGAAAAATCTAAAATAATAACATATAGAATAATACTCCAGGGATTTCTATATTGCCCGCGTATTCCTTTACGAATACATGCATCTATGAAACCAGAATGTTGTGCAACTCCAATCCCAAACATAGCTACAATAACCAATCCCAATGGGGCAAAGCCCGTGAAGTTAGTCACGACATGACGCAGTAACCACCGAATCCCCTCAGGGCTCAGTAAACTCTGCACACGTATTTCTGTACCTGTCTGAGGTTGATACACATTCAAACCGTAGACATCGAATATCCACGATAAGAAGATGACCGCCAACGTCAGCAGAAAGAACATCGTCGCAGGATGGGGCATGCACCATTTATTCGTCATAACTATTTATTTCTGAGAATTATTCATCGTCAGCCTCCAAATTATCAATATCGAGTATACGCAGTTCAAGAGCACGTACTACAAGCCGCGTTGCATTGATTCCCATCCTTTCGCCGGCGGGAAAGATACGTCCTATCAAATCATTCTGACGCTTTTCTAACGACTTTACACCAAAGGGCATCCCTTTCAGGTTGGCAATCATCTCTTTAGTATATCCCAATGCAAGATGGCGGAGGAAACGTTCGTCATATTCATCGATATCATAGCTGATAATAGCTTCCTGCCGTTTGGCATCATTCTGTACAGCAGTCTTGAAACGTTCCACTATTTTTTCCAATATCGGATAATTAAAGACAAGCTTTTTACCATCCATAACGGCTTGTACATCGGTTTTGGTTAGCAATTCTCCTGTTTTCAAAATAATGCCGTCTGCTCCTGCATCCAAAACATCAACCCATAATTTTTCATTTAAGATTTCTCCGGTAAATATCAGCACATGTACATTCTGGTAACGTTTGAAAATATTCCGGCAAATATCCACGCCGATAGTAGTAGAACCGCCCAATCCCAAATCCAATAATACAAGATCGGGAACTCCGGCCTCCATTAATATCCAAAATTCCTGCTCGGTCATAGCTGTACCTACAACTTCCGCATTCGGTATTTCATGGCGAAAGATTTCTTCCGTACCCTTTAGTTCCAGTTTTACGTCCTCTACAATGATGACTTTAAATTTTCTTTCTTCCATTATATTTGTTACATATTTAAATTACAAATTCTATCAAGACGGTAACCTCCTTGGCAGGGTAAAATATACCGTAAAACCTCCGTTTTTTGCAGGCTCGGCATTAATACGACACCCTCGCCTTCCGGCAAATTCATCATGGTCACGAATAATCTGTTTACATATCAGATATTCCGTACCACACAAGTCTCCCTTTTCTCTGGCAGTCATATGTGCCAAGTTAGGGTAAAACAATTGGTTCAGTTCATCGCGGTTTTTCTCTCTGCGTGTGTCTGTAAAAAGAAAATGCACAAATTCATTTTCTACTGCACAGCTTAAACAAATATCACCGGAAATAGGTATAGAAATCGCCTCGTCAATCAAATTCTCCAACAGAAAACGTAACAGGTTCATATCACCAACGACACATTCATTTACGGCTTCAGTATGAAAATGAATAGAAGTAACAATTCCTTTATTGACTTTATGAAAGTACTTCTCGGCAGTCTTTATTAGTTCCGGAACAGCAATAACAGTACGGCGGAAAGTTACTTCTTCCAATTGGCGAGATGCACACTGACTTAATATTGTATATATTCCTTTATAATATTCTATTAGTTCGCCGATAGCTAATATCGTTTCTTGCTCCTTTATCTCAGATAACTGGTCGGAGCGCAATTTACCTATCAATTGCTTTATCTTATTCGGATAATAGATTGTCTCATGTTTAATGGAAGACAAACAATTATCAAGCACCATATTCTGCACATGCAGCAGACTATCTTCCCATGAAGCACGACGCGCCTCGTCTTGTGCCGTTTCTATATCCCGATATTTTGTAGCCAGCTTCACAACAGCATTGAATATGACAATTGCAACATAACGGGCAATTAATTCCAGCAACAAGTGATTGGGTTCCTGGTGTAACCCCTCACTTCTCACCAAACATAATGCCCCAATACAGCGACTGGTACTCCCGATTTCTACGACAAGAGGTAATGCTTGCATCCTATCGTCTGCCAGATATGTCTGTTTTTCAAAACTCCGGTACATTAATTCCACCTCCAATGATTTACTTTCCTGTGCTTCGTCCAAAGGATTCGATACGCATTCCAGCCGATTAGTCGTTTCATTATATACGGCGATACTTAATCGTTCTATATTCAGCAATTCGTTAACGGCATCGAAAGCTTCATTGACGATCTGTTGCGGGATAGCTTTAAATGTATCTTCTTCCAGCTGTAATATTTCATCTGTTTTAGGAAAGGATGAAATGGAAGCAGTATATATTTGCTTATTAATTTCCAATACCTGTTCCAAGTTCCACCGGTTTACCAAACGCTTACGGAAATACAGGATATAATATCCCAGACATAAAGTGAAAAACAATATGATAAGCATCAATATACTTACTATCTTATTATTAGTTGAGCGTTCCAATTCACGGCAATAATCTTCCAATGACTGGTCTTCTCCCAATAATTTATATAAAGTAGTATAAGCGCTATTATTATAACTGTATTCCTCCCATCGTTTCAGAGCAAGGAATGCAACGGCGGCTTCGTTCCGAATATCCAATATCACATGGTAGTCTGATATGAACATTTCATTCCACCAATCCAGTTCAGCGGGTGTCTCCTCTCCCATCAGTGATATATAATGATGTGGATAATCTGTATACTTTTCATAATGAATATTTAAGCATGTCATTGCAGAATCAATATACTGCAAAGCACCCTCGTAGTCGCCATCCACATTACAATAATAAGCGTCATTGGCATAATTGGATGCTTGGTCTAATAACAGATTATATTCATTTTGCTTGACTGTGGCCAAAGAATCTGTTGCTTCATCTTCGGGCAGCTCACTATCAGCAGTCTTATTGCAAGAAGTCATCCCGAAAGATAAAAAGAGTAACAAAACGGTTAACATTTTACGAACTCCAATCGGTAACCGGAAATAAAAACGGCTTCCTTTTCCCAAATCGCTTTCTACATTGAACAAGCATACGTTGAAGAACTCATTTGTTTTCCGGTATTTTTCAATGATACCTTTACAGTTCATTAATCCGAAGCCACTTCCCTTATTTTTTCGCAATCCTTCCTGGTCGGTTGCATCCTTCATTCCAATGACTTTCGAATCATACACTTTTTCACCAATAATATGTGTAACATCCTCTACTGACAATCCACACCCATTATCTTCAACAGATATTTCCACATAATTTTCTTCCTTACGAGCATAAACTTTCACTGTTCCACCCGATGGTGTATATTTACGCGCATTCTCCGCTAAAGTGTTTATCATAAAAAGCGTCAACGCTTTATCTGCTTTCACCGAAACATCTGTCGGTTCTACTTCCAAAGTCAGTTGTTTCATTTCAAAAGCGCGGTTTCCTTTTCGTAGGAGTTCGAAGATTTCATTGAGTTCGAATGTCTCGATATTCAGGCTCAATTCTCCTTGCTTCATCTTAATCCATAGAGCCAGAATATCATTGTACTCATTGATGGTCGTTACCAGTTCATCAATATACTGATACTTTTCTTTTTTGATCGTATCGTTATTGATATAACCCATCTGTGTCAATTTATGCACTTCATTCAGGATACGGTCAATATATGGATGAATTCCATTCACAATGGAAAGACATGCCTTCTTTATCAGGTTCTGTCGTTTATTTCCGGCAATATGCAGTTCGTGTATATAACGCTGCTTTTCCAAACGACGTTGTTCTTCTCCCAGAAAGATGGATGTCATACCATTGTCCAGCGCCCACTGAATATAAGGAGTTATCACCTGAACCATTGCATATTCGTCTTTATGCATTCGTCGCGGAAATAGAAGCTGTCTGTTTTTAATACGTATATCTTTCATCCCGAATAACGCTTCCATATCAGGACTGACAGCTTTCTGAATGGCCTCTACAATATCATCTTCAGTTTGAGCATCCGCCGGAATAGATGCTGTTACTTTCTGGCAAATATCAAGCATAGACTGCAAACGATGAAGGTGCACTTTATTACGAACCTTGGAACGTTTATTGAAAAACCAGAAAAAGAGTAATACTAAGATAATTCCTATAATAATGAGGAGAAGCAATAAATTCAACTGCCCCGCTTCTTTTTCCAAAGCCTGGTACCGGCTCTCCAATTCCCTATCCTGACGGGTATCTTCCAAAATATCCAGATAAATATTGCGATTGTAGTCGGAATACTCTTTCATTTCCAATCCGGCATAGGTTACACTTAATTGTTCACGTATCCGTGAAATCCATTCGGGAACAGTCTTAAGCTTTTGTTGAATCCAAGCTTTTTCGGCACAGATAGTATCCCGGCGATCATAAGCTTTCAACCAATCCAAACTGTCATGGCAATCATAGAAATGGCGATGATGATCATTTACGCACTCCAATGCTTTTGTCAATGTATCGAGTGCCGCTCCATACCGTCCGTGCGCATTCAAATATTTACCAATAGAGACATATGCTCCGGCGGTCTGATACAAATCATTGTACTGGCGAAACTTCTTTAATGCCAGCTGCCCCAAACGCATAGGCAACAATGAATCGACCGGCTCACCAAATTGCTTCAAAGCATGCGAACGACGATTTTGGAAAAACTCATAATTGTCCGGTGAAGCCATTAAATTGGCCAACCCTTGCACCCCATTTCCTTCAAAATAAAGATAACCTTGCTTGGAAGCCAGTTTCCAGGTGGTATAAAGTTCATCAAACTCATTGAGACGACGTTCGTCCAGCGAATCACCATCGCACAATGAAGCCGATCCTTTTATATAATGATAATACAATAACTGATTGGTATCGGCTGCCAGCTCTTCATGCTCCGGAACCACATTAATAGACGCCATCGCTTCCGAGCGTTGCTGTAAATAGTAATAATAGATAGCAGATACGATATAAAATTCTGAACGGGCATATATCAACCGCATCCGTTCATGTTTATCTACAAATAAATTATTGTCTTCGGCAATACGCTTCATACGGCGTAATGCGCTATTTCGATAATCATAAAACTCTTTGTTCAATGCCGTACGTTGATAAATTTTCATCAAACTGACATCAGCAATGAGCAATTCCAATTCATTCTTTGTCAGGTCATATATTTCCTTATGATACTTTTCAGCCTGTTCAAAGTCCATACGCATAAAAGCACAGAACCCCAGATTATTACACGCTTCGGCTTTTCCCTGCTTGTAAAGCCCGCTCTCCTTATAAGCTCGTGAAGCCGCATGACAAGACGAGTCCAAATTTTTATAACGATAAGTATATGCCACCTGATTCAGCGAATCAATCAGATGCACTTCCCTTGTAGGAGCCATGCCCACGCACGAAACAAATACGGCACTTATCAGGTACAGTATTCCCGCTGACAACAATATAGATGAAAGCTGTTTCACAAAGCAAAGCTACGAATAAATCTGGGAAAGAAAAATATTTTTTCTACAATAAGTCTTGTATTATGTAATGGGAAATTCCTACCTTTGCATGCAAATTAACAAATAGGTAACATCTATTACAAAATGAGCGAAAAAGCACCCTTTATGGTATTCTCAGGAACAAATTCGAGATACCTTGCAGAAAAGATTTGTGTCAGCCTTGATTGCCCTCTAGGAAAGATGAATATCACCCACTTTGCCGATGGTGAATTCGCCGTTTCTTATGAAGAGTCTATCCGTGGCGCAAATGTATTCTTGGTTCAATCCACATTCCCTAATTCCGACAATTTAATGGAACTCCTGCTGATGGTTGATGCGGCGAAAAGAGCATCTGCTAAAAGCGTTATCGCTGTTATTCCTTATTTTGGTTGGGCACGTCAAGACAGAAAAGACAAACCTCGTGTATCCATTGGCGCCAAGTTGGTAGCCGATCTGCTTTCAGTAGCAGGTATTGACCGTTTGATTACCATGGACCTTCATGCCGATCAAATACAAGGTTTCTTCAACATCCCTGTTGATCACTTATATGCATCGGCTGTATTCCTACCCTATATAGAATCATTAAAACTAGATAATCTGGTTATTGCAACTCCCGACGTTGGTGGTTCAAAACGTGCCAGCACATTCTCTAAGTACCTGGGAGTACCTTTGGTGTTGTGTAACAAGACGCGTGAAAAGGCCAATGTAGTTGCTACAATGCAGATTATCGGTGATGTGAAGGATAAAAATGTAGTATTGATTGACGATATCGTCGATACTGCCGGCACTATAACTAAAGCTGCCAATGTTATGTTGGAAGCCGGAGCAAAATCTGTTCGTGCTATCGCCAGTCATTGCGTAATGTCCGATCCTGCATCTTTCCGTGTACAAGAGTCAAGTCTGACGGAAATGGTATTTACCGACAGTATTCCTTATGCAAAGAAATGTGCTAAGGTTAAGCAATTAAGTATTGCCGATATGTTTGCTGAAACTATCAAAAGAGTAATGAATAACGAATCTATCAGTTCACAATATATTATCTAAAAGGGAACTGGGATTTAGAAATTAACTTTATAAAATAAGGGCTGCGTAGCATCACAACTACGCAGCCCTTATTTTATATCTTTTAGCTGAGCCTCAATTCTTACTCACTTCCAATCTTCCCATTTTATAAGTTCCTTTCCGAATAACTTTTCCATTCCTGTCTGTTTCTACGAACGGGCCATCTTTCTTGCCTTGCTTAAAGAAGCCCTCGTAACGGTTGCCATCTTTGTCTTCCTGTACACCGCTCCCGTCTTCCAATCCGTTCACGAAGCTACCTTTATATTTTGTTCCATCGGTCAGTTTCAAAGTGCCTTGTCCATTGAACTTGTTACCTTTCCACTCACCTTCATAAGAATCACCAACATTCCATTTGTATGTACCATATCCATTACGTTGGTTGTCTTTCCAATCACCTTCATAAACAGCACCGCTGGCCCATGTAAAAGTACCCCGGCCTTCCTGCATGCCATCTTTAAAGTTTCCTACATATTTATTTCCACTGGCATGGTAGTATATACCCTCGCCCGTACGCTCACCTTGTATATAAGAGCCTTCGTAGCGGTCACCGGTATGGAAGAAGTAAATTCCCTTGCCATGCTGCATATCTTCTTTCCAGTCGCCTACATATTTATCTCCGTTTGCATATTCAAAAGTACCTTTACCATCACGGACATCATTCTTCCAATGTCCGTCATACTTACAACCATCATTCCAGGCTAAAGAGCCTTCGCCGTCTTTTTTGTCATTCTTCCATGAACCGACATATTTGGAGCCATTCTTCCATGTATAAGCCCCCCGGCCCTCACGTTTGTCATTTGCCCAATCACCTTCATAGATATCACCATTATAATAGTACATCGTACCTTTACCATGTTGGTAATCCTGATACCACATTCCATCATAACGATTATTATTCATAAAATAATAGATACCTTTACCGTGTTGTTGGTCTTGGAACCACTGGCCTTCATATTTTTCACCATCAGGGAATGTATAAATACCATACCCCTCCCGTTTTCCTTTTACATATTCACCTTCGTAAACATCACCATTTTTAAAAATGGTTTTACCTTTTCCACCGGGTTTGCGGCCTTTAATTTCACCAGTATATACGGACCCATCCTTAAATGTATAAGTCCCGATTTTTATCTCAGAAGAGAAAGTACTTTTTATTTTATCAAAGAAACTACCTTTGTTTTCTTGTGCCGTGGCGCTGCCTTGTGATAAGAACACCAGAATAAGTGCAGTATATAGATATTTCATCTTTGGTTACAAATTTCAAATTAGGATTGTGACAAAGATACAATTTATCCGCTAAAATACCGAGGCGTTTCCGGCTTTTTATGACATTTTTTTGCCGGATATGACTTCTTTTAATTTCTCTTTGCACAAATAGCGGCCTGCGAGTTCTTGTATTTCTTCCGGTGTAACTTCTTTCACCGCCTTCAAGGCTTCTTCAAAATGAGAGTCTCCAAGACCTGAAACCTGAACGAATATCCATGCGTCTGCCAGTGAAAAAGCCGATTCATAACTACGGCACATATCACCTAACATATAATTTTTCACCATCGCCAGTTCCTCTTCCGAAACCCGGTCGTTTTGCAAGCGATTTATTTCATGGTAAACTTCGTTAATCAGCGGTTCTACAAATTCATTGGCAGTCTCAGTATTAATCACCAACATCCCTTCTCCGGGATATGGCATGATTCCGGCTGAAATACCATAAGTATATCCTTTTTCCTCACGAATATTCTTCATCAGACGGCTTCCAAAATAACCACCGAACAAAGTCATCAATACACGTGCTTTCAAGTAATCAGGATGAGTACGCTCCAAAGACAACATTCCCATTCGTACTGCACTCTGCATTGCATCGGTATATTCCACGAAAATTCTCTTTTCTCCGGATGAATGAGGTACGAAAATTCTCTTTTCGGGCTTTCGGAAATCTTTACCGAAAGCTTCTTTACCAAACCTGTTTTCTATTTGCCGTACAGAGTCTTCATTCACCATCCCGGAGAGATAAATACTGCAATTTCCGGAATTATAATGACGGTTATAGAAATCTTGCAATAAGACCGGAGTTATACGGTAATAATCCTCTTTTTGTACCAATCGTCCACAAGGGTGTTCCCCGCCATATATAGATTTTATCAGCGTACGGTGTGCAAGGAAATCTACTTTGGATGAATTAACAAGGAATTGCTGGACATTATTCTCCACAATAACACCCAGTTCCTTTTCAGGAAACATAGGCTCCTTCACGATAGACTCCAATATATCCAAAGTTTGCGGCAAATATTTATTTAGAGAATATAGGGTAATATAAGCATATTCAGAAGCACTGGACAGTTCCAGCCAGGCGCCATAATAGTCTAATTTTTCGGCAATCTCCGCTGCACTGTATTTTAAAGTACCTTCACGTAACATCCGGTTGGCAAAAAGTGCCTGCAAGGGTTGAGACTGTTGCCAGCGCCCTCCCTCCATGAGCAAATCGATACGTATCACGTCATTATCCCCGGCATTCAAAATACTCAAAGGCACTCCATTAGGCATCACAACGCGTTGGGGCATTTGCATAGCCAAATGTTCGATGTCTCTTACTTTGGGTTGAATTGTTCTGTCCAAAAGCATTATTTATCAGATGTTTATTTAGCTGCCTGGGATTGCAGGAATAATTCGGCATGCTCCAGATCTTGCGGTGTATCAATACCAATAGTCTCTACCTCGGTAATACCGGCCTTAATGATATAGCCATTCTCCAGCCAACGCAATTGTTCCAACGACTCGGCCAGTTCGAGAGAAGACTGGGGAAGTGATGTGATTTCTTTCAAAACCTCTGCCCGATAAGCATATAGTCCGATATGTTTATAGTATATATGATTTTTCAGCCATTCCTGTTTCTCTGCATTGCGCTGATAAGGAATGATAGAGCGACTGAAATAAAGAGCGTTCATATTTTTATTCAGTACGACTTTGGGCGAATTGACATTTTCTAATGCCGTAAAGCTATTATCTGCGGTAAAGGGCTTTACCAATGTGGCTATTTGTGTAGAGGAATCGTCAAAACAAGCTTTTATGGTTTCCAACTGTGACGGTTGGATAAAAGGTTCATCTCCCTGAATATTTATTACGACATCAAATTCCTCTCCTATTTTTATATACGCTTCGTAACAACGGTCTGTACCACTTTTATGATCAACGGAAGTCATAACGACTTTTCCCCCGAAAGCCTTCACTGCTGCTTCGATACGTTCGTCGTCAGTAGCCACGTAAGCATCATCCAAGATACCGGCTACTTGTTCGTATACTCGTTGTATAACAGTTTTTCCGCCTAACAATGCCAAAGGTTTGGCTGGAAAACGCGTCGAAGCGTAACGGGCGGGAATAATTCCTATAAATTTCATTTTTAATATTGTTTTATCCCCTCGTTCCCTTAAAGGTAACGGAGAATAGTTACAGAATTAGGATTGTTTTGCGGGATGTTCTCTTTTTAGGGAAAGTTGTTCCAATCCATGACAAATATAATCCCGTTTCAAGTCTCGCGGTTTAAATACTTTATCATCGCACGACAATAAATCAATATCCAAACGGACAATCTCTTGTTCTTTATCTTCGGGAGTTCTTCCTGCCTCTTGTTCAATAACTTTTAACTGTAATGTTATCTCTTCAACCTTGCAATCGGACACAAAACGCGCCACCTGATTTGAAAACAAGTCCTGCCGTTGAAAGAATAAAGGTTCAGTATCCATTTCTGTCGAGAAAAGAATATCAGGAAATAGTTCCAGCAGTCTTTTACGTGCTAACGCCAGATTCTTTTTCCTGCATTTATTGCTGCCAATAGAAATTGTATATATCATTTAATTAAACAAGTCATCCAATCCCATATCCGAAACAGGCTGCGCATCTCCTTCCAAATCACTGTCTTTGCAGGGATCAAAACCTTCAGGTAATTGGAATGTCTCAGTTTCGTCATATCCCAGAGATTTATCGGCAAATACCTTCACCATATATTTAGCCCAGATAGGCAATGCCATGGAAGCACCTTGCCCGTGAAGCATCGTATCGAAATGAATATCGCGATCTTCACCGCCAACCCAGCAGCCTGATACCAAAGATGGGGTGAAACCCATAAACCAACCGTCGGCATTGAAATTTGTCGTACCGGTCTTACCGCCCATATCGGCTTTCACACCTAAACGACGGACACGTCCACCGGTACCTTCATTGATTACGGCACGCAGCATCACCAACATTTTGTATGCGCTGGATGCACTGATAACCTCCTGCATTTCGGGTGAGAAAGTAGCCAGGATGTTACCGTCGTTATCTTCAATACGGGTAACAAATAACGGAGCTACACGAATTCCTTTATTGGGGAATGCCGTATATGCACTCACCATTTCACCAACAGAGATCTCACAAGGTCCGAGACAGAGGGAAACAGAAGGTACTATTTCGCGGTTACGCACTCCAAAACTGTGTACCAACCGTTTCAATTCATACGGATTCAACTTACTCATCAAGTAGGCTGTAATCCAGTTATCCGAGTTTGCCAACCCCCACTTCACCGTCACCATTTCGCCATAACGTTTGTTATTAGCATTGCGCGGTGTCCATGGGGTTCCGTTTTCGTCAATCAGCGTATATTCGACGTGGCGTGCTTGATCACAAGGCGAAAATCCGTTTTCCATAGCCAGCGAATAAACATACGGTTTCATCGTGGAACCAATTTGACGACGTCCCACCATCGCCATGTCGTATTTAAAGTAGTGATGATTCGGTCCGCCTACATACGCTTTCACATGCCCGTTTCGTGGATCCATAGACATGAATCCCGCCCGCAGGAAGAATTTATAGTAACGAATGGAATCCATCGGAGTCATGATCGTATCTTTTTCCCCGTTCCAGCTAAACACCGACATTTCTTCAGGCGTATTAAACACTTTTTTAATCTCGGCTTCGGACGCTCCGGCATTCTTCAAGATGCGATAGCGGTCGGATTGTTTCATGGCACGTTCCAGAATTTCATCCACTTGCTCTTGCGTCAGTCTGAAAGTATAGGGAGCTTTCTTCGCCCCTTTCTTTTCTTTGAAGAAATATCCTTGTAATTCTTTCAAATGTTCGGTTACCGCGTCTTCGGCATATTGTTGCATGCGCGAATCGATAGTGGTGTATATTTTCAATCCGTCTGTATACAGATTGTATTTACTACCATCTTTCTTGGTATTTTTCTCACACCAGCCATATAACGGGTTAGTTTCCCAGTCAAGAGAATCTTCATAATATTTTTGCATCTGCCAGCTACGGTAATCCGATTTAGCCGGTTTCTTGGCATTAAGCACACCACGCAGATATTCACGGAAATAAGTTGCCAAGCCTTCATTATGATCGACACGATGATAAGAAAGTTCCAAAGGCAATGCCTGCAAAGAATCACATTCTTCGGTCGTTATATATCCGGCTTTACGCATCTGGTCAAGCACGACATTGCGACGACCGCGCGACCGCTCATTATATCGTACCGGATTATAAAGAGAAGGATTTTTACACATGCCGACCAATGTAGCCGCTTCCTCTATTTTCAAGTCTTTCGGTTCGCAACCGAAATAAGTGAAAGCAGCAGTTTTTACACCGACAGCATTATTCAGAAAGTCAAACTTATTGAGATACATTGTAAGAATCTCTTCTTTCGTATAATAGCGTTCCAGTTTAACGGCAATTACCCATTCTATCGGTTTCTGGAAAAGACGTTCTACAATATTGTCGGCGCTTGGCGAATACAACTGTTTTGAGAGCTGCTGTGTGATTGTACTGCCACCACCGGCATTCTTCTGCATAAAAATGCCACGCTTTACTACGGCGCGGAATAAGGCAATGGCATCAATCCCTGAGTGTTCGGCAAAACGCACGTCTTCCGTTGCAATCAAGGCGTTGATAATATTGGGAGAAAGCTCCTTATATCCTACGAATACGCGGTTTTCCTTACTGTAAGAATAAGTACCCAGTACTTTCCCGTCTTCAGAATATATTTCGGTAGCGAATTTATAATTAGGGTTTTCCAAGTCTTCTACAGGAGGCATATAGCCAATCCAGCCTTTAGCTATCGAGAAGAAAATAATGATGCATACCAGTACAATCAGTGCAATGAAAATCCAAAGGGCTTTTACAACTCTCTTTATCATATTTAATTTCAACGGTTTCGATGATTATAATAAATCATAATAATTAGGACAAAGGTACGGAATTATATTATATATGTAGCCGATTTCATTTCTTTTTTTAGTTGTTTTTCTAGTGTTAACAAACCTACACGCTCAAATTATTCTCCGATTTGAATGTGATTCACCACGAGGGCACAGACTTTCATGGAGTTTTATCTTTTTGAACCACGGTTTACGTCGTAGATTAGCACAGATTTCGGTAATTAATATATTCATAAAAAGCATGAGTAAAAAAACTTGTGACACCCTGTCCCCACACTTACATAACTTTCCCTTACGCGCTGGAAAGTTTTTTTGTCCGAGTCTCAAACTCGTATACCTCATGCACGCAATAAAAAAGTTGCCCAAGCATGGTGTCAAGGTGTCAAGTAAAAACAATCTGTATTAATTTGGGGGTGAGTTACGACACACCCTCGAATAGTTCTGATTTTCCAAAGGTCTATACTACGTTTCTAAAGGTCAGCTTTACGACGCTAAAGTTGACCTTTACACTCACAAGTCTTCCCTCCATTGCGCCGCCTGTTTTTTAATTCTCATTATTTTGAGTTTTCAGTTGTTTTACACCTCAAAGGTACATAAAAATATCCATCAGTCCGCAAACGGGTTTAGGAGTTAAAGGCAAGACCCTTTATTAATATGAAAAAAATCCCTGCATATTTTTATCCCCCGCATCTTTTTTATACCTTTACACTCTCGAAAAGTAAAACGAATATCAACGATATGGAAAACAGAAGTTTAGTCACCATTGCCGACCACAGTAAAGAAAAAATCCTCTACATGCTCGAAATGGCGAAAGAATTTGAAGCAAAGCCCAACAGACATTTGCTTGATGAAAAAGTTGTCGCCACCCTATTTTTCGAGCCTTCTACTCGCACTCGCTTGAGTTTTGAAACTGCAGCCAACCGTTTAGGGGCACGTGTCATCGGCTTCAGTGACCCCAAAGCTACCAGCTCGTCCAAAGGTGAAACGCTGAAAGATACTATCAAAATGGTGAGCAATTATGCTGATATCATTGTGATGCGGCATTATCTGGAAGGAGCAGCGCGCTATGCCAGTGAGGTTACCACTGTACCTATTGTCAATGCCGGAGACGGGGCCAATCAGCATCCATCTCAGACTATGCTTGACCTTTACTCTATCTTCAAAACACAAGGTACGCTGGAGAATTTAAACATATTTCTGGTAGGTGACTTGAAATATGGACGTACCGTCCACTCCCTGTTAATGGCAATGCGTCATTTTAATCCGACTTTCCATTTCATCGCTCCCGAAGAGCTGAAAATGCCGGAAGAATATAAGATTTACTGTCGCGAACATGCCATTAAATTCGTGGAGCATACTGATTTCACCGAAGAGATCATAGCCAATGCGGATATTCTTTACATGACTCGTGTACAGCGTGAAAGATTCACCGATCTCATGGAATATGAACGGGTAAAGAACGTCTACATTTTGCGCAACAAAATGTTGGAGCATACTCGTCCCAATCTGCGTATCCTTCACCCTCTGCCCCGCGTCAACGAGATTGCCCTTGATGTGGATGACAATCCGAAAGCATATTATTTCCAGCAGGCACTTAATGGTTTATATGCTCGCGAAGCTATCCTTTGTGACGTACTGGGCATTACACTGGACGATGTGAAGAAAGATGGAGAAAAAATGTAAAATATGAAATATAAATATTAAGTATAAAGTCTTAATACTTACTAAGCATGAGTGAAAAAAAACAAGAATTACAGGTAGCCGCACTGGAAAATGGTACAGTTATCGACCATATACCTTCCGAAAAACTATTCACGGTAGTAGCTTTGCTTGGATTGGAACAGATGAACAATAACATCACTATCGGTTTTAACCTGAAAAGCAAAAAGTTAGGTACAAAAGGTATTATCAAGATTGCCGATAAATACTTTTGCGATGATGAAATCAACCGTATTGCCGTAGTTGCACCCAATGTGAAATTGAATATTATCCGTGATTATGAAGTTGTAGAAAAACGTGAAGTGTGCCTGCCCGACGATTTGTACGGTATCGTAAAATGCGCCAACCCTAAGTGCATCACGAACAACGAGCCAATGCCTACATTATTTCACGTTGTAGACAAGGATACATGTGTCATTAGATGTCACTATTGTGAGAAAGAACAAAAAAGAGAAGAAATCGAAATCATATAATGAAGGAAGACTGGAAACCGGGAACTATGATATATCCCCTACCCGCCGTATTGGTGAGTTGTGGAAATACTCCGGAAGAATATAATATACTAACAGTTGCATGGACGGGAACGATTTGTACGAACCCGCCCATGTGTTATATATCCGTTCGTCCGGAACGTCATTCCTACGACATCCTTAAACGTAACATGGAATTTGTAATCAATCTGACGACCAAAGATATGGCACATGCTACCGACTGGTGTGGCGTACGTTCGGGAAAAGATTACAATAAGTTTAAAGAGATGAATCTCACACCCGGAAAGAGTACTGTCGTCAGCGCTCCACTTATCGAAGAGTCCCCCCTTTGCATTGAATGCCAGGTAAAGGAAATCATCTCTCTTGGCTCACACGACATGTTTATAGCCGATGTTGTAAATGTACGGGCTGACACAGACCATTTGAATAAAGAAACGGGAAAACTGGAACTTGCGGAAGCCAATCCCTTAGTTTATGTACATGGCGGATACTATGAATTAGGAGAGAAAATCGGAAAATTCGGATGGTCGGTCGAGAAAAAAAGCGGAAAATAATAAATAGTGATAATAAGACAATAAGGTGGTAAAGTGATAGAGCGATAAAGCAGTTGATAAAAGATGAAAGAGAGGTTAGTGATACTGTTCTGCCTGTTGGCATTGTTTCCTGCATGGATGTGGGGACAACTCCCTGTTGTGCCCGGAACGATTGAACCAGAACGCCCTCAATATCATCGTGACCATACTGTAAATTTTGGTGTTAAAGGTGGCTTTACTTCTTCCTTATTTCTTGTTTCCAACTTTATTCTTAACGGAGTGTCTATCAATGAAGTGCAGAATAATTATAAGATTGGTTATTTTGGTTCTTTCTTCATGCGCCTCAATTTAGGACACCATTTTTTGCAACCGGAACTGTCATACACCATCAACCGTTGTAACATTACATTTGAAAAGCCGCTCCTTGAGGATGCCGATGCAAGCAGCATACCCGATATGGCTTCTATTACCTCCTCTATTCATAGTTTTGAAGTTCCTATAATCTATGGATACAACATCATCAAGCAAGGGCCTTATAGTCTTGCCATATTCGGTGGTCCAAAAATACGTTATATATGGGATCATAGAAGTAAAGTTACCTTCAAGAATTTCGACCAGCAAGATGTTCAGGAAGATTTATATCCGTTGAATTTCAGTTTTACCACCGGGGTAGCTGTTACTATTTCCCGTATATTCTTTGACTTCCGCTATGACATCGGCATACACAATATTTCCAAGCGTATTACATACAAACCTGTTTTTGATGAATCAGTAGGTGATGAAGTGATGCCTGCCAATCAAATCCGTTTTCACCGGCGGGAAAATGTACTCAGTTTTTCGCTGGGAGTGTTCTTTTGATAGCAAAATTCTTCCTTTTCTTACAATTTATTCATTTATTTCCTGTAAATTTGCATGCTTAATAATAGAGAACACAGATTTATCAAACTTATCTAATAAGCAAGAATGAAAAGAGACGATTTAATTTTCGATATCATCGAAAAAGAACATCAACGTCAGCTCAAAGGTATTGAACTGATTGCATCAGAGAACTTTGTAAGTGACCAAGTAATGCAGGCAATGGGCTCCTGCCTCACCAACAAATATGCCGAAGGTTATCCTGGCAAACGTTACTATGGTGGCTGTGAAGTTGTAGACCAAAGCGAGCAAATCGCTATCGACCGTTTGAAAGAAATCTTTGGAGCAGAATGGGCCAATGTACAGCCGCACTCCGGTGCACAGGCTAATGCTGCCGTATTCCTTGCCGTTCTGAATCCGGGCGACAAATTCATGGGACTGAACCTTGCACACGGCGGTCATCTTTCTCATGGTTCTTTAGTTAATACGTCAGGTATCATTTATACTCCGTGCGAATATAATCTTAATAAGGAAACAGGCCGTGTAGACTACGACCAAATGGAAGAAGTAGCCTTGCGTGAAAAACCGAAAATGATTATTGGCGGCGGTTCAGCTTATTCCCGTGAATGGGATTACAAGCGTATGCGTGAAATCGCAGACAAAATCGGCGCTATTTTAATGATTGACATGGCACATCCTGCCGGTCTGATTGCTGCCGGTGTATTGGACAATCCCGTAAAATATGCTCATATTGTAACATCTACTACCCACAAGACACTGCGTGGTCCTCGTGGCGGTGTAATCATGATGGGTAAAGACTTCCCTAACCCATGGGGCAAAACGACTCCAAAGGGTGAAATCAAGATGATGTCTCAATTACTCGACTCAGCAGTATTCCCCGGTATACAGGGTGGTCCGTTGGAACATGTTATTGCAGCAAAAGCTGTCGCTTTTGGTGAAATTCTGCAACCGGAATGGAAAGAATATGCCAAGCAAGTCCAAAAGAATGCTGCTGCTTTGGCAAAGGCTTTGACAGATCGTGGCTTTACCATCGTTTCTGGTGGTACGGACAATCACTCCATGCTAGTTGACTTGCGCAGTAAATATCCGGATTTGACGGGCAAAGTTGCTGAAAAAGCGTTGGTATCTGCTGATATTACTGTAAACAAGAATATGGTTCCGTTTGACAGTCGTTCCGCTTTCCAGACTTCAGGCATCCGTCTGGGTACTCCGGCCATTACTACTCGCGGTGCTAAGGAAGATTTGATGCTGGAAATCGCTGAAATGATTGAAACTGTTCTTTCTAACGTAGAAAACGAGCAAGTTATTGCAGACGTTCGCGCACGCGTGAATGCAAAAATGAAAGAATATCCTTTGTTTGCCTATTAAATTAAGAATTAAAAAATAAGAGCTGCGCATTGATGTTCAAATCATGCGCAGCTTTTATTTTATGAAAACTATTATTTTTTAATTCTCTATTTTCTATTAACTGAGTCCTTCAATATTACCATCTATAATATCGATATACTGAGCTTGCGGTTCTTTTGGTAGTCCGGGCATACGCAGAATCTCTCCGGCAATAGCTACAATCATTTCAGCGCCATTATTGATAACTATGTCTTTAATATGAAACTCAAAGTTATTGACCGCACCGTAAATATTCGGATCTGCAGAAAATGAATATTGGGTTTTAGCGATACATACCGGATAATGAGCAATTCCCATTTGCTCAATCAAACGTATCATTTTGCGCGAAGCACTACTATAAGTCACCACACTTGCGCCATACAAATTACAAGCTACCTTTTCTATTTTTCGTTGTACCGAATCATCTTCATTATAGGTATACTGCAACGGAGCGGAAGGATTATTTTCTATGGTATTTACTACAAGATTAGCTAAATCGACGGCCCCTTCTCCACCTTCGGCAAAGGCATTGTTTACAGCAAAGCCTACTTTCAGGTCATCTTCGCAATGACGACGGATGGCTTCCACCTCCTCGTCTGTGTCACTGGCGAAACGATTAAAAGCAACCACAGTTGTCTGACCAAAATAGCGTAAGTTACGAATATGTTTGTCAAGATTTCCAAACCCTTCACGCAAACCTTCCATGTTAGGTTCCTTTATGCGGTCCAAGCTAACGCCACCATGCATCTTCAGTCCTTGAGCAGTAGCTACAATGACCGTCAATTTGGGTTGCAAACCGCTTTTACGACACTTGATATCATAAAATTTTTCTGCTCCCAAATCTGCGCCAAACCCAGCTTCCGTCACTACATAATCTCCAAAAGTCATTGCCATCTTCGTAGCAATAATTGAGTTACAACCATGTGCAATATTAGCGAACGGACCACCATGTACAAAAGCAGCACCTCCTTCGGTAGTCTGTACCAAGTTAGGATGAATGGCATCTTTCAGCAAAACTGTAACAGCGCCTGCCACACCCAAGTTGTTAACGGTAAATGGTTTGCCATCAAAAGTAAAACCAAGTATTATATTCTCAATGCGTCTACGAAGATCATTTATATCTTTCGCCAGACAAAGAATAGCCATAATCTCCGAAGCCGGGGTTATATCAAAGCCTGATTCCATTGTTACGCCATTGCTGCGTGGTCCGAGTCCGGTAACAATGCTGCGCAAAGAACGGTCATTTACGTCAAGCACTCTTCGCCAGATAATTTCTTTCAAGCCGAATCCCTCTGCCTGATGCTGAAAAATATAGTTGTCCAACAAGGCAGAAATCATATTATGAGCTGAAGTAATAGCATGAAAGTCCCCTGTGAAATGTAAATTAATTTTCTCCATTGGGAGTACTTGGGCATAGCCACCACCTGCGGCTCCGCCTTTCATACCGAAACAGGGGCCAAGCGACGGTTCACGTAAAGCAACAATAGCTTTTTTACCGATCTTATTCAGTCCCAAAGCCAAACCGATAGATACTGTAGTCTTACCAATACCAGCTTTCGTCGCTGTAATGGCAGTCACCAAGATTAGATTGCTTTGTTTTACCTTTTCTTCATCAATCAGATACTCGGGAACTTTGGCGATATAGCGTCCATAGTTTTCTACTTCCTCACGGGGAATTCCTACGCTTTCAGCTACTTGCTTTATCTTTTTAAGTTCTACGCTGCGGGCTATTTCAATGTCTGACTTCATATAGGGTCTTTTCTTTAAATAACAACTTTGATTTTTGAAAGTTGCAAAAGTACAAAAAATCCACTACTACTCCATCAGTTTGCCCAGTTTATTCAGTAAACTGTTTTTTCCATAATATGTTATTATTTGAAACGGGACTTATCCACTTCCTCACGTTGTTTCTCTTTATAACCGCCGAATTTATAAGTAAAGGATATACCCAGTTCGCGAAAACAACTATAATGGTTCGTTACATTCTGTGTCTTGAAACGGATACGTGGAGAAATCTGTCCCGTTTCAAATATATCGTTACAATAAAGATTCAAGATAGCCTTACCCTTTGCAAAACCATAACGCAATGCTGCATTAACATTACCGGATGTAGGCAGGTCATAAATTCCCTGAATAGCTTTACTATGTACGAATCCGGTCACAGTCAGTTTCAAGTCCGGTTTGGTAGAAAGTGTAAAAGTATTATTCATCTGGGCAATACCATAACACTGTCTGCGATTAAAAGGAATATCCCAAAAATCATTGTCTTTCTCATGATGCCATATACCGATAAGAGTCAGTCGTGAATTCAACCAATTTTTTACTCTAAATGGGACAGATGCCTGTATACCTGATTGTTGTTGATAATCAAAATTCAGATATTTATAAATCTCGACCAAACGTTGTGAAGATTGGTAAAGGGTCTGTACGGAGTAATCTTTGGTATGATTGAACCAAGCACTGAAGATATATTTGTTTTTCAAGATATAGGTCATTTTAAAGTCATAACTCTGCGCCGGTTTCAGTAATGGATTGCCATGTATCTCCGAATAACCACCACCGATATAAGAGATAGCATCCTGTACAGCCCAATATCCCGGATACTCCTTATCGCTGCTTAGAGCCAATTGCAGGATATGTCCCGGTGCAGGTGTATAATTCAGGTTGATGGTAGGATACCAGTCCCACTGGTTCCAAACGGGTGTCTTATAATGTTCCACCGCCAATGAAGCATCCAACGACAGTTTATCACCGAAACTTTTATTAAAGCCTCCGTAAATATTCAACGTTTGTTCACGCTTGCGAGACCTCATATTGCTGAAAGCATCGGAATCATCATCATTATCAGCAGCGATTCTCGTTCCACCCTCACCCAACTGTCCACCGGTTTCGGGATCATAATAATACTGATAACTGTTGTCAACGCTTGTAGTATATACAATTCCATAATTCAGTCCCCATCCGTTCTTCAAATTATGCTCTTGTGCAAGAAAAAACTTCCAACGATTGATGCGCTGGCAATCCTGAGTAAAGAAGTCGAGTTCATCGTCTTCAAGCAAGCGACTGTGCAGCAGTTGGTCGGACGGAGAACGGTAATAAGTCAATTCAGCACCTGCTTTTAGCCCAAAGGGAGTACGGTAATCCAAACGACCGTTGTGCAGCCAATCACTACTATTACTGCGGCTATCGGATTGTTGTGAACCGGTGATACTTCCCAAACGATGATAGGTATTGTATGTACCGTTATATACAAAGCTCAACTGATGGTCTTTGGCAATATTATAATCCGTACCCACCCGGAAATTATGTGCATGGGAACGACCACGGCTCACCTCGTCTGTTTCCATCGGATGAACCGTGCCGTCCGCTAATGCGTGCATGGCCTCTTTGTCGGTCGTATTGTAACTGCGTCCGTGAGAGTGTGAGTAAAGAAAATCTGCAGAGAATTTATTTCCGTTATAAAGCAGGCTTGCACGTTCTTCAAAATTCTCATAATACTTTTGATTGTATTTAGCATAAAGTTCTCCCTGCCAGGAAGAAGGGCCGTCCGTGCTCTGTTTCAGTTGGATATTGATAAGAGCACCACGTACCTGGTAGCGGGCGGGTGCATTGTACATCACTTCCGCGCTTTCGATACGGCTGGCAGGAATACTTTTCAGTAAGGCGTAAAGCTGTTCTGTACTGAGGGTAGTTACTTTTCCATTCAGGACAACGGTAGTTCCCTGCCCTGCCAACTGCAATATACCGTTCATTTCTGTTACACCGGGAAGTTCTTTTACTGCGTCATAAGCATTATCTACCGGCAAATTATGGATAAGACGCGGTAAATCGTACACCAATTTGCCTTGTGCGGCTTTCACTACGGGACGTTCACCGGTAATCATCACTTCGGGCAAGCTTTGGTAGAGACTATCCAGACGGGAATCCGTCGTTATAAGACTATCTGCACTTAAGATTCGGTCATTATCTGCTTTCTCCTGAGCAAAAAGCGTTGTGCACAAAGCACCGAATATCAGAAAAAGAAAAGTAAATCGTGTCATGTCTATCTATTTTTATTATTAAATAATTCGCTTTGTTTCCGTAAGGCAAAGTACGGCAGAAATAATGAAACGTTATGTTATTGTCGGCTTACCAAGTGTTATCTACTGTTATCGAAAATGTTATTTAGTCTTACCACATGATACAGCGCACGATATAACTCCTTATATTTGTATGCATAAGCATTAAGAAACAACTATGAAACTACCCTTGAAATATATTGCCGTACTCGTTATTCTGTCTTTGGCAGGAATATTTTCTTATCAAGCCTATTGGCTTAGTGGGCTATACCATACTATGCGTAATGACATAGAACGTAATATCATGGAAGCTATGCGCATGAGTGATTATAACGAAATGATGCTGCGCGTGGAAAAGATGCGTAAAGACAGTACCGACCACGGTGAAGTAAGTGTGTCCGCCGGATTCGAGAAAGATGGAGATAAGAATAAAACTTATGTACGTAGCAGCACCAGTATAGACCGTAACGGCAAAAAGGAGCATACCACCACCCAACAAGTTTTTCCTCAAAAGAGTGATACGCTCTCAATGGATACGCCGGACGGTTCGACCGTACAAGCTATCATAACCCGGGATGTACCAACAGTTCATGACTCTGACAGTGTACTCTTTATCGAAAGGAACAAGACGCAAAACAAAGTGCAATGGTTAAACTCTGATTCTGCCCAAAAGAAACTGGAAGCCGACATTAAAGATACTGAAGACTCACCTCAATCTGCATTAAGGGCAGCAGGCGGACTGGATATGATTCTGCGCGACCAAAATAGTATGTTGGAACTGGCTACCTACTTCCAGCGTGGTCTGCACTCCGGACTGGATATCATTACCGATCCGGACGTTCTTGTATATGACAGCCTGCTGACATTGCAACTGAAAGAACGGGGCATTGCCCTGCCCCACCGCCTGGAGCATATCTATACAAGCGACAAAGACTCACCTTACCAATATGTAGATACTTTGGCCGTTGCCGGTACTGCCGGATATACTCCGAGTCCGAAAGCCAAGCAATATAACTATGCTTTCGACCTAAATACGCATCAAAGTTACCGCCTTTGGATAGAACCTGTTACGCAGTTGGTGTTGAAACAAATGTCGGGGATTCTCGTCACTTCATTCGTAATCCTGATAATCCTTGTCTTTGCATTCTGGGTACTGATTCATACTATCCTGCGGCAGAAGACACTGGAAGAAATGAAAAGCGATTTTACCAACAACATCACCCATGAACTGAAAACGCCTATTGCAGTTGCCTATGCTGCCAACGACGCCCTGCTTAACTTTAACCAAGCGGAAGAAAAGGCACAGCGTGACAAGTACCTGCGTATCTCCCAGGAACAACTGCAAAGGCTCAGCGGACTTGTGGAACAGATACTTTCCATGAGTATGGAGCGCCGTAAAACATTCCGCCTGCATCCGGAAGTATTGTCCATAGAAGAAATCCTTGAAGCGCTTATTGAACAGCATAAATTGAAATCTGAGAAGCCTGTACATATATCAACAGACATTGAGCCAAAAGAACTAACCCTTACTGCCGACCGTACCCACTTCAGCAACATCATCAGCAATCTGATTGATAATGCAATAAAGTATTCTCACGAAGAAGCAGAAGTAAGTATTTGTTGCCGGCAAATTAATTCTGTGGAACAAAAAGAACTTGTTGAAATCTCTATCAGTGACCACGGAATAGGCATTGCGCCCGAAAAGCAAAGCCATGTATTCGATAAATTCTACCGAGTTCCAACCGGTAACCTGCACAATGTGAAAGGTTACGGCCTTGGCTTGTTCTACGTTAAGACAATGACAGAAAAACATGGCGGAAGCATATCGGTAAAGAGCGAACCGGGTAAAGGCAGTACTTTTACTTTAAGATTGAATAAATGATATGAAATGGTACCCCGCATAGGAACAAATAGTTTCATAGCTAAGGAGAACAAATGTTTTTACTGCATGAAAACAAAATGTTTCATGCCGATAAAACGAAAAGTTCACTGCGTTGAAACAAATCGTTTTCCTATGTTGAAACAAACTGTTCTCTACGTTGGAACAAAGTGTTCAACAGTACGAAATAAAGTGTTCACAGTCGGATAACTTTTGTTCTACTCAAAAGATATAAGATATAGCATATATAATAAAGAAATAGAAATTATGGATAAAATCACAGTACTATTGGTTGAGGACGAAGAAACTCTTGCCATGATTATTAAAGATACGCTAGAAGGACAAAACTTCATTATCCACACCGCTGCCAACGGTGAAGAAGGTTTACGCCAGTTCTTCGACTTGCGTCCTGATGTATTGGTGGCCGATGTCATGATGCCCCGCATGGATGGCTTTGAAATGGTGCGCCGCATTCGTCAGACCGACAAACGTACCCCGGTACTATTCCTGACCGCACGTTCGGCCATCAATGATGTAGTCGAAGGTTTTGAGCTTGGAGCTAATGACTATCTGAAAAAGCCTTTCGGCATGCAGGAACTCATTATCCGTATTAAAGCATTGGCAGGCAAAGCTTTTTCTTTTGCCGAAACCACTCCTAAAGAAGTTACCGGATTTGAGATCGGCGAATACCGTTTCAATTCCGTAACACAAAGGCTTTTATATGTCGGTAAAGCAGTCGCTGCAAGTAACCAGACTGAGATGGAACTCTCCCATCGGGAATCGGAAATATTGAAACGACTCTGCGAGAACCGCAATCAGGTAGTCAATACTCAGAATGTGTTGCTTGACCTCTGGGGAGATGACAGTTTTTTCAACTCCCGCAGTTTACACGTGTTTATCACCAAACTGCGGCACAAACTCTCACAGGATGACCGTATCCGTATAGTAAATATACGGGGAATAGGATATAAACTGATAGTAAACTAAACACAAATCAAATACTTATTTATGAAGAAGTTATTACTGTTTGTTTTTACATTAATTCCACTCTATGCGGTTGCACAGAGTGAAGTACAGGGAGACACATTGAAAAACCGTCTTCCCATGCGTATGCAGCAAGAGACTTCTTCTCCTCCTAAAGACAGACCTCAGAATCAGGTCAATCCACTCACTGATACAAAAGAACTGCAAGAACTCCAAACGGAGCAAACGGACAGCCTTACCTTTCACATCTTACCGCCTGAATATGTAGAGCCACTTCCCTGGATGGAGTTTCGTCCGCACAGCATGCATAATCCGTTTGAAATGGACTACGAACAATATGCTGATTATTTGCTATCCCCCGAAGTAGTATTGAATGCATACAGTTCTTATAATACTTTTCCAACGATGGGTTCCATAATGGAGGCCGGAGCCGGACTTACTTATTACAGTCCCAATAAACGTTGGGAATTGAGCGGTGGATTTTATGCTGCCCAATACACAATCCCTTCCCGTATGCACGGTGCACAAATGGACTTAGGACTGAATGCCTCGCTCGCCTATCATATTAACGAACGTATACGTGTGCGTGGCTTCGGACAATATTCAGGATTTGGAAAGTCAAATTCCTTGAATGGTTATATGAATCCGATGTATCCGCAAAGTAGCTACGGCATCGTTATGGAAGTGAAAGTTAACGATTGGCTGGAAATACATGGTGGCATGGAACGTGTCTACGATCCCACGAAAATGAAATGGACAACGGTTCCTCTGCTTTACCCGGTTATAAATATAAAGAAAAAGAAATAATCAAAAGAAATTTCCGGGAGTTAAGGGAAAGAAGTATCTTTGTTCAATACACATCCGTTGTGCAGACGGTATAAAATCAGAATGTGAACAAAGATATGAAACGAGTTTACTTTTGCATTATCGTATTGCTTGCAGGTATTTCTTCACTCTGTGCACAGAATGAAGTACAAGCCGACAGTATACACTTCCAGACGCTGTCTCCCGAAGGTATTCAGCCGGAAGGCGTACCAATGCCTGAAGTGAAAAATTATAATGGTTTCCTATTGGATATGAACCTGATGAAAATGGATGCGCCTTCTATACCTAAATTCACTTTGGAGATACCGGATGCCAGTAAAGATTACAGTAATATTTTCCGTTTGAATCCGAATGTGACTTATTCACAAGGGCTTTCTAACATCTTTTCTCTTACTAATTCTACGGTTTACAGTATGAATCCTTTCGGACTGACCGGTTTTTGGTCTTCACCTGATAACTTGCAGATGGGAAGTTTCAAACTCAAGAACGGCATGCGCATCAATACTTATGGTGAATATGACAAAGATGGTTGGAAAGTACCCAATCGTTCTGCGTTACCATGGGAAAAGAATAACTTCAAAGGTGCGTTCGAAATGAAGTCGGCCAACGGTGCGTTCGGAATACGCATTGAGGTACAGAGAGGAAATTATTCACCTTACTAAACCACCAAACAAAATCGAATATGGTGCGTTCTGAATAAGACGTTAATAGTACTATACGGATTAAACTCCCGCGTGATTATGAGAAAAAAAGTTTTGATTATTGGAGCCAACGGTTTCACGGGACGTCGGATATTAGACAACCTTGCACGTAATTCCGCCTATCAGGCGGTAGGATGTTCTTTGCACAAAGATTGTTGCCCCGGCTCGGGAGATTATCATTTTATACAAACGGATATTCGCAACGTAGATACTTTAGGAATGATGTTTAGCGAAGTTCGTCCGGATGCCGTAATCAACACATCCGCCCTCTCCGCTCCCGATTATTGTGAAACGCACCATGAGGAAGCAGATGCTATTAATATAACAGCCGTAGCCCATCTGGCAGAACAATGTAAGAAATACGGCAGCCGTCTCATACATCTATCTACCGATTTCGTTTTTAGTGGTGATGCCAACCGTCTTTATGCTGAAGATGATACCCCTGCTCCGGTAAACTACTATGGATATACCAAATGGGAAGGTGAAAAGCAGGTAGCAGCCCTTTGTGACAATTATGCGATTGTAAGGGTAGTTGTAATCTATGGTGCTGCTCTGCCGGGACAGCATGGTAATATATTGCAGTTAGTTGCTAATCGCTTGAGAAGCAATACTGAAATACATGTTGTTTCCGACCAATGGCGTACTCCCACCTTTGTGGGAGATATATCCTGGGGAGTGGAAAGGCTGATAAATCATTGTCAAAACGGTATCTATCATCTTTGTGGTAGTGAATGTCTTTCTATTGCAGATATAGCTTACCGGGTAGCCGGTGCACTGAAGTTAGACCGTTCTCTCATCATTCCCGTTACGACTCAAGAGGCAGGAGAAAAGACTCCTCGCCCCCGTTTTAGCGGATTGAGTATAGAGAAGGCGCAACGGGAGCTGGGGTATCGTCCTCATACCTTGGACGAAGGGATGAGGATAATGTTTAGTGATTGACCTTTGATTACAGCGGAAGTTCCTGCTCTGCCAATCCTTTTTCTTTCTTATATGTACGTACCATTTCCATAATGATGTCTCCGTATTTCTCCATTCCTTTCTTTCCGAAATATGGAATACGTTCGAGCGCAGTTTTATCCGATGGTAAGAGATTGCTAATACCCAGAATAGCCTTTTGCTGAATAACCGTGTAGACAGGTAGCCCCAATTGGGCCGCTTCCGTATTTCGCCATGCTACCAATTGGTTATATAATTCGGGATGAAGAATATCTGCAGGAACTTCGACCGGATCCGTCTTCTGCTTCTTCTCCCGTACAGGTTTGTCTTTTTTCTTACCTCTTGAAGTGGCTGTCGTTTCGTCGATAGAAAGAATCGCTTTCTGCTTCAAATATTCTCCGACATAGAAACCATTTTGAACGACATACTCCAACAGTTCTGATTTTAAAGTATAAATCCCGTTCAACTCATCTGCCGCCTCATTCAATTTCTTCTTTAAATCTTTATTATCCGTGCCCAGAGAAGAATTACTCATTATCACATCCAGTGGTTCCAACTGTTCTTTAAAGTATTTTGCTCCCGAATGGATACGTTCTTGCAATGCCTTATCTTCGGCATAATTCCGGGCTGCATCAATCAAACGGTTGTACTGTAACCCGAATTTTTGTGAAACCTTAATCACATTCTCATGGAAACGTTCCGCTTCTTCTTTATATGCTTCCAACTGTTTAGGATAGAGCTTATATAAGTGCTCGTCTATCAATCGTACATAATGCTTCAATGCTTGTTCCAGTGATTGAAAATCGAACAATCCCGATAGTAATTCATGGAAATATGCCCGTTGCAAAGTATGGAAACGGTTTTCGTCAGGTTCATTTTTCCGTGCTGTCTCCGTAAAGCTATCCACCGCACCATCACTGATAACGGCTTTAGCTGATAGCGGTGCACTGAGTACCAATCCTTCCAATGTCTTGCAACGGCTCAATGCTACATACGTCTGTCCATGTGCAAAGGAAGAACTGGCATCAATAATAGCCCGTTCAAACGTCAATCCCTGGCTTTTATGAATCGTAATAGCCCAAGCCAACTTCAAAGGAAATTGTCGGAATGTACCTTCAATATCTTCCACAATCTCCTTTGTTTCTTCGTCCAGTACATACTTTGCATTGGTCCACTCTTCTTCCTGCAATAAGAAAGATTCGTCGCCGTCCTTACTACATACTTCAATAGTTCCCGGAGCCACACTCGTAACTTCACCAATCATACCGTTATAATATCGGCGTTCACCCGACGAATCGTTTTTGACGAACATCACCTGTGCTCCTTTTTTCAGTTCAAGCATCTCATCGGTCGGATATGAATATTCGGGAAACTTCCCGTCAATGGTGGCACGGAAAGCGTAAGAACGTCCGGGCAATTGTTCCAACTCATAGTCGTTGATGCGCTGTGCCTGATAATTATGGGTAACAAGACGGATATATCCTTCTTCCTTCCGGGGCTGGAAGTCGGGAAGATACCTGCGATTCAAAGTTTCCAGCACTTGCGCATCACACCGATTCTCACGAATATTGTTCAATAGTTTAAGAAACATCTCATCGCTCTGACGGTATACTGTCTTAAGTTCAATCGTACAGTATTCCGAACGTTTCAATGCCTGGCTGGAGAAAAAATAAGGAGTATCATAATACGGTTTCAACATCTGCCACTCCTCATCCTTCACTACCGGCGCCAACTGCTGCAAATCACCAATCATCAATAATTGCACGCCCCCAAATGGCTTATAATGATCGCGATAACGACGGAGCACATCATCTACTGCATCCAACAAATCGGCACGAACCATACTGATTTCATCGATTACCAGCAAGTCTATGCTACGCATAATATTAATCTTTTCTTTTCCGAAGCGGAAACGATAGGTCGCCTTTGCGTTTGTACTAAAGGAGCTATCAGGCACATAGGGTGCAAATGGCAATTGGAAAAAAGAATGTATAGTGACCCCACCCGCGTTTATTGCGGCTATTCCGGTAGGTGCCAGGACTACCATTCGCTTGGGACTTTCTTGTTTTAGTTTTCGCAGGAAAGTAGTTTTTCCGGTTCCTGCCTTACCGGTTAAAAAGAGATGAGTGCCTGTATTTTCAATGAATTGCCACGCAAGCGCTAATTCTGAGTTTTGCTCCATTTTAATTCTTTTTCTTTTGAGTTGTAAAGGTAACACAAATAAATAGAGTAAAAAACCATAAGTAGAGTTGTTTTTCATCCGTATTACTTTCCTATAAAAAACAAGAGGTTACATCCTGTTGGGATATAACCTCTTATACTTATTGTACAGAAATGTTTACTTCAAACTACCTCCGATAATATCCAGCAACTCATTAGTAATTGCTTGCTGACGGCTCTTATTATACTGCTTGGTTAAATCTTGTATCAAATCATTGGCATTATCCGTAGCTGCCTGCATAGCCAACATACGGGCTGCATGTTCTGATGTATTCGAGTCTAAAAGAACTGTATAAATCTTCTGGCTCAATACTTTTGGCAACAGACCGGCTATTAACTCGGGTGCGGAGGGTTCCACTATATAATCATTATTAAAACCGCGCGTTCCTTTTTGGCCTTCTTCTGCTTCTTTCGCCACTTTCTCCAGATTAATAGGTAAATATTCATCCCTTGTCAAAATCTGTGAACCGGTAGATTTAAAATGATGGTATATCAGTTCTACTTTGTCAACACGCTTTTCCAGAAACTCTTTCATTAACAATCCGGCGAGCTCATAAGCCTGTACATAGGAAGGTTTGTCTGCCATATCCTGATAGCTGCCTTGAGGAATTAGCTCTTGCTTTTTCACCGCTTCTTCCACTTTCCTACCTACAGGATAAACCAAGATATTTTCTTTACCTAACGATTTATATTCTTCCAACGTACGTTCCAACATTTTCACGACATTGGAATTGAAAGCACCGCATAATGATGTATTGGACGAAAACACTACAATCGCCACTTTCGTTACTGAGCGTACGGCAGTATAAGGTGATTCAAACGAAACATCCGTACTCAGGAAGTTTGTCAAAATCTCATTTAGCTTCCGTTGATAAGGCAGCATATTTTCAATCCGCCCCTGCGCTTTATGCAGTTTGGCAGATGCTACCATCTTCATCGCCGATGTTATCTGGCGCGTACTCTTGACGGAGCTAATTCTATTTTTTACCTCTTTAAGTGAAGCCATGTTGTTTAAGTATAAAGTTTAAAGGATAAAGGATGAAGTATGAAATTAAAGCACCACAACGCAACTCTATATTTTAAAATTTATCCTTATTCTACCCCTCATTCTACATAAATTGTTTTGCTACTTTCTCCGCTGTCTCTTCAATCTTTTTACATACATTATCATCGATAACGCCTGTTCTAAGGACATCGAGCACATCTACACTGTGATCTCTTTCGAGGAATTCAAGAAAACTGCGCTCAAAATCAGTTACTTTATCCAATGGAACATCCTTTAATAAGCCGTGTGTACCACAGTAAAGAATAGCAACTTGCTTCTCTACGGGCATCGGGCTGTATTGCGGTTGTACAAGCAGACGGGTATTCTTTTGTCCTTTGTCGATAGTCAATGCCGTAACGGGATCCATATCACCACTGAATTTAGTAAATGCTTCCAATTCACGATATTGAGCTTGGTCTATCTTCAATGTACCGGCTACTTTTTTCATCGCTTTAATCTGGGCGTTACCACCTACACGGCTCACAGAGATACCAACATCGATAGCCGGACGGTTTCCTTGATTGAATAGATTCGTATCGAGGAAGATCTGACCGTCTGTAATAGAAATTACATTCGTCGGAATATAGGCAGAAACGTCACCTGCTTGTGTTTCAATAATAGGCAATGCAGTTAAGGAACCACCTCCCTTTACCTTACCTTTCAAACTTTCGGGCAAATCGTTCATTTCACGTGCAACCTCTTCTTGGTTAATGATCTTCGCAGCACGTTCCAACAAACGGGAGTGCAGATAGAAAATATCACCTGGATAGGCTTCACGTCCTGACGGACGGCGCAAAATCAAAGATACTTCACGATAAGCTACCGCTTGTTTGGATAAGTCATCATAAATCACCAACGCATGACGACCGGTATCACGGAAGTATTCACCAATGGCAGCACCCGCAAACGGAGCATAATATTGTAATGCAGCCGGATCACCTGCAGTAGCAGCTACCACAATTGTATAATCCATAGCACCGTATTCACGCAAAGTATTTACAGTAGAAGCTACTGTAGAACCTTTCTGACCGATAGCTACATAAATACAATATACCGGATCACCTGCTTCATAATTAGTTCGTTGGTTAATGATGGTATCAATGGCAATTGCAGTCTTTCCAGTCTGGCGGTCACCGATAATCAACTCACGTTGTCCACGACCGATAGGAATCATGGCATCCACAGCTTTCAAGCCGGTTTGCAACGGTTGGTTTACCGGCTGACGGAAAATAACTCCCGGCGCTTTACGTTCCAACGGCATTTCACAAAGTTCACCACCGATTAAACCTTTGCCATCCAGCGGTTCGCCCAACGGGTCAATAACACGCCCCAACATCCCCTCGCCTACCATAATGGAAGCAATACGTTGAGTACGTTTCACCACGAAACCTTCCTTGATTTTATCAGTAGGACCAAGTAATACGGCACCTACATTATCTTCTTCAAGGTTCATTACGATGGCCTTGATACCGTTGTCAAATTCCAGCAATTCATTTGCTTCAGCATTGCGCAATCCGTATATACGTGCCACACCATCGCTGACTTGTAATACCGTACCGATCTCGTCCAATTGTACACGAGTATCAATACCTTCCAACTGTTTACGCAGTATATCAGAGACTTCGCTTACTTTTATATTTTCAGACAACATAATTTTAAGTTATTAGTTATTTAGTGATAAGTTATTAGTTATTCAAAAAAAGTTATTGTCTATTTATCAGCAAATAACTTATAACTAACAACTTATAACTGTTATACTATTCTTCTATTCTTATCAATGAATTGTTTTTTCACTTTTTTGAGTTGGGTGGCAATACTTGCATCCAGACGGAAGTCGTTAACATCGAAAATAAATCCACCCTCGATAGCCGGATCTACCTCAGTCTGTAACTCCATCTCTGCATGTAACAAGTGAGATGCGCTGTTCCGAATACGTTCCCATACATCACGACTAACAGGTACAGCCGTTATAAGCTTGGCTATACCGATATGTTTGTCTTTTCGGTACAGATCCAGAAAACTCAAACAGATATACTGAAGAAAAGACTCCCGTCTATTCCTTAATACCAGCGTGATAAAACGAGTTAACTCACGTCCGGCAGTAGCATCTCCCACAGCAGCAGTACAGATCAGTGTAAACTTTTCACGTATTGATAAAATGGGATTCTCCAGAGCCGCACGCAAATCAGGATGCTTCTCGAAACTCCGAGTCAGCATACGTACTTCAGCATATACCTCATCTTCAGTTCCTGTACTTTTAGCATACTCCATCAGTGCTTTTGCATATCGCATCGAAACAATTCCTATATCCATGTTCTTTTAGTGATTAGTGAGTGATTAATGGTTAGTAGCAAATCATTAATCACACCACTGTTTTAATTATTCCTGGAAGCTGCCAATACTTCATCCAGCATCCGGTCTATCATTTCCATCTGCTCATGCTTTTCGTCCAGATTCTTACGGATAATCTTTTCTGCAATATCTACCGACAGTACTGCAACTTGACGGCGGATGTCGCGAATAGCTTCTTCCTTTTCTTGCTGTATCTGCTTTCTAATTTCCTCCAGTTCCTTCTGAGCAGCCGTTTCCGCAAGCTTACGCGCTTCGACGATAATCTTGTCACGCTCGTGCATCGCTTCCCTCAGAATACGCCCTTGTTCTTTGTTCGCAGCAGCTACCAGCGCTTCACTCTCTTCTTTAAGTCGGGCAAGTTGGGCATTAGCCTCACGGGCCACTTCAAGTGACTGATCGATGTAGGTTTTACGGCCTTCTACCATTTTAGTAATTACAGGAAAACCGTATTTAGCTAAAATAATAAACACTACACCGAATGAAAGAAGCATCCAGAACAGCAGACCACTATCGGGTAATAACAATGACATAATTTTATTTACAATTTGATAGTCTATAAATTACAAATTAGCTATGCGGAATACCGTCAGACAAAAAGTATTTTATAAACTATAGATTATACATTATAAGAAGAACACTAACAGACACACAACAACTGCCAACAATGCGACACCTTCAATCAAGGCAGCGGCAATAATCATGTTCATACGGATATCTCCTGATGCTTCCGGCTGACGGGCAATTGCCTCCATAGCAGAACCACCAATTTTACCAATACCTACACCAGCGCCAATAACAGCTAATCCGGCACCAATAGCCGCTCCTAATTTACTTACTCCCACACCTGCAGCTGCAGCTTGTAATAATACAGATAGTAACATAACTTTCAGTTTTTAAATGGTTTATTATTTATTTCTTATTTCTCTATAATAACTTCTTTCTTTTTCTCTTCCTTATGTTCTTCCTGAGCCAAACCTATAAATACGGCGGACAACATGGTGAATACATAGGCCTGGATAAATGCAACCAATAATTCCAATGCATTCATGAAGATATTAAACAGTACCGAGGCTACCGTTAATGTTCCGTTCAGAGCAGGTCCCATACTTGCCGAAATAAATATCAGACACGTAAGTACCAACATCGCCATATGTCCGGCAAGCATATTGGCAAAAAGACGGATCATCAAGGCAAACGGTTTTGTGAAGATACCGAAGAACTCAATAAACGGCATCATCGGTACAGGTACTTTCAGCCACCAAGGTACATCCGGCCAGAAAATATCTTTCCAATAAGTCTTCGTTCCGAATAAATTGACTGCAACAAACGTACACAAAGCTAATACCATTGTAATAGCAATGTTTCCCGTAACATTAGCTCCACCAGGAAAGACCGGAATCAATCCCATCAGGTTATTAATAAAGATAAAGAAAAAAGCAGTCAGCAAATAAGGTGCAAATTTATGATATTTCGGTCCGACACAACTCTTGATTATGTCATCATTCACCATCATAATAAACATCTCCATAAATCCCACGAAACCACCGGGAGCAGCAGTACCTTGCGGATGTTTACGATACCATTGGGCAACTCCCAAAACGATAACAAGCAATAATACACTGTTGATAAGCAGTGACAATGTCACTTTAGTTATTGAGATGTCGACAGGACGTATCTCATTGCCTGCCGCATCACGTTCCACCAACTTTCCTTCATATTTACTGCCTACAGGAGCAATAGAAAGCCCTTCATAATTTCCTCCATTCTCCTCAAGACGAGATGAAAGAAAGACATGCCATCCTGTTGTTTTACTGAACACAATAATAGGTAATGGAATAACAACATTGGTCTTACCCCAAGTCGTAATATGCCATTCGTATGAATCACCGATATGACCGAAAACGATTTCCTTTACGTCTACTGTATTCTCCTGCTGTTCAGCAGGAGTTACATTATCACGCTGGGCTATGCTGTCCAAGTCAGTTCCAACACCTTCGGATGCAGCAGGAATACTATCAGCCTGTATGCTGACAGGCAATAGTAATCCGAACATCAGCAATATCCCAGTCAATATATTACGAAATTGTTTCATTCTCTTTTTTCTTTTTGAATTTCCTGCCAGCTTCAAAGGTGAAGTAAAACCAGGAATCATAAATCAAATATATCAGATAGTTGGCGATAAACGTCAACAGAAATTCTTTTGCTTCTTCACGAACTGCCACACAATAAACCACCATCACAATCATTGAAATAAGCATTCTCATAACACGCATTAGCAGATAAATCTGTAACATATGTTTAGGCATCCGCTCCCGGCATTTTTCAGTCATGTTTATCATAAACACACCAAAAACATAATAGAAAACCGGAATTAGTGGATAACCACTAAAATAATGGTGCGGAAAAACCGAATAATAAGCCCAACCGCCTATACCACCTATCAATATTGTTAAGAGCGTTATTTGTAATAAATAGTTTCGTTTAGTAATACTCACGTCAATTCTATTTAAGGTTTGAAATAAAAATGGATTAATCTACGCAAACAGAAACTTTATTGTCATTCATCTCTACAAAACCACCATGGATTTCCTGTATATGTTCTTCTCCATCCTTTGTTACATAAGCCAACATACCGGCTTGCAGTGACGATACAATAGGTGCATGTTCCGATAGAATAGTGAACGACCCGATTGTGCCCGGTAATGTCACACTATCTACTTCTCCGGTGAAGATATTCTTCTCCGGTGATACTATATCCAAATGCAATCCCTTCATAATAACTAAATATGCTAATGTATTAATAAATTAATGCGCTAAAACGTATGATACCTTATTCTTTCAACACACTACCATACCGTAGTTAGCACATTATTTCTTTGCCTGCTCCAGTAACTTCTTTCCCTTTTCAATCGCTTCATCAATGGTTCCTACATTAAGGAAAGCAGGTTCGGGCAGATAATCCACCTCACCGTCCAGAATCATCTTAAATCCCTTGATAGTATCCTCGATGGAAACCATCGTACCGGGAACACCGGTAAATTGTTCGGCCACGGCAAAAGGTTGGGATAAGAAGCGCTGTACGCGACGTGCACGATTTACTAATGTACGGTCAGCATCCGACAGTTCTTCCATACCGAGAATAGAGATTATATCTTGCAATTCCTTATTACGTTGAAGAATCTGTTTCACGCGTTGTGCCACTTCATAGTGCTCTTGTCCCACGATATGCGGATCAAGAATGCGGGAAGTAGACTCCAACGGATCAACTGCCGGATAGATACCAAGTTCTGTAATTTTACGGCTCAACACAGTTGTTGCATCCAAGTGTGTAAAAGTAGTGGCCGGAGCAGGGTCGGTCAAGTCATCGGCAGGCACATACACAGCTTGCACAGAAGTGATGGAGCCATTACGCGTAGAAGTGATTCGTTCCTGCATAGCACCCATTTCCGTTGCAAGTGTAGGCTGATAACCTACGGCAGAAGGCATACGACCTAACAATGCAGACACCTCAGAACCAGCTTGGGTAAAACGGAAAATATTATCAATAAAGAACAGAATATCACGCGGCCCATTGGATTCTGAACCCATATCACGAAACGATTCAGCGACAGTTAAACCGGATAAAGCCACGGACTGACGTGCACCCGGGGGTTCATTCATCTGCCCGAATATGAGAGATACCTGCGACTTAGCCACTTCGTTATAATCGACTTTGGATAAATCCCAGTGACCTTCTTCCATCCCTTTTCTAAATTCTTCACCATAACGTATTACACCAGATTCAATCATTTCTCTAAGCAAGTCATTACCTTCACGGGTACGCTCTCCTACACCGGCAAATACGGAAAAACCATTCTGTTTCTTGGCGATATTATTGATGAGTTCCTGAATAAGCACTGTCTTTCCAACACCGGCACCACCGAATAAACCAATCTTACCACCCTTACTATAAGGCTCCAGCAAGTCGATAACCTTAATACCCGTGAAGAGAACCTCTTGTACGGTAGTTAAGTCTTCAAATTTAGGGGGTTCACGATGAATAGGATATGCACCGGCACGATCCAACTCTTTCATTCCGTCGATTGAGTCGCCCACAACATTCATTAAACGACCTTTTATTTGCTCTCCTATCGGCATGGTAATAGGACCACCTAACGGATAAACCTTCATACCTCTCTGCAGTCCGTCTGTACTATCCATAGCTACAGTTCTCACGGTATTTTCACCAATATGCTGTTGTACTTCCACAATCAGCCTTTTACCATGATTCTTTTTTATTTCCAGTGCGTCGTGAATGCTCGGCAGCATCATTTCTGCCTCTGTACCTTCGAAATAGACATCTACTACAGGCCCAATAACCTGAGAGATATGTCCAACAATCTGTGACATAAGCAATCTTTTTATATTCTGTTTTTCTTAATTATTATCTAGTAAAGTTGTAAGTCGTCTTGTGTATCATCTAAAACCCAAATCAGCCAAGTCGCGTCTTTCATCAAAAACTAAATTACACCTTGCACTATTAACATTTGCGGATGGCAGTTTGTTCACTTAAATAGTTATATAAGCAACTTTGCAAATGTATAAACAAATATCGTCTAATTGTTCTCCCCAAAAGCATTTTTTCTATAAATTATACGTTTTTGAACGATTTATGCTACAAATAGAACAGTTTTCCATGATAATAATAACATTGGTTAACGATTAGTAATGCACCTAATCAAGAAATAATTGATAATTCTGAAGATTCATTCTTTATATATCAGCTTTATTGCCGTTTCTACAATGGAAGAGTAAACATGGCAAACAAAAAGCCGGATAATTTATGCTCCGGCTCTCTCTTGTTTAGCAATATAACACAAGAATTACACCATATCCTTGTTTTCAGCTTCTAATTCTTTTATTTCTTTGTTCAGAAATACAGAAAGGATAGTTCGCAAAATAACGATTCCACCAAGAATAGCCAGTTCATTCAGAGTAGGTTCCAATACTGTTTTCAAAATATCGGAAGCGATCAGGAACTCTAGTCCGAGTAGTAAGTAGGTTCCAAAAGTGGCCCTTAGCTTTCGTATATTTATTGTGGAATAATTACCTGTAAATCTCCTGATTTCATTGATGAGAAAAGATATAATTCCTATTAATGCTCCATAGGTGACAATCAACAGACTTGTCACACTTATTATCGTAGCTAATGTATTTAGAAAACTACTCAGCATAAATAATCAATTTTAATCATTGCTTCTCTCAAAAATAATTACTTCGTTATCCAATCAACGATCTTCTCCGATAATGGATCAGTGTTCGAACCGTAAGAAGCTACCCAATTCCCATTTTCATCAATCAGAAATTTATGAAAATTCCATCCAACTTTGGCATCCTCCACTCCATTCTCACTTTTATTAGTAAGCCATTGGTAAAGCGGGGCAATATCTTTCCCTTTTACCGATATTTTTGCCATCATAGGGAAAGTAACTCCATAATTCAATGTGCAGAATGCCTTAATTTCTTCATTAGTTCCAGGTTCCTGATGCAAGAAATTATTAGCGGGAAAACCTATCACTACAAAATTATCCTTACCATATTGACTATACAACTCTTCCAGTTTCGCATATTGCGGAGTAAAGCCACATTTGGAAGCGACATTGACAACCAGAACTTTTTTCCCCTTAAAAGTAGAAAGAGGTAAATCTTTTCCATCAATTGTTTTTACTGTGAAATCATAAAAACTTTTTTGCTGTGCATTGCTTACTGTTACCATCATTGCCAAAATTAGAGTTATAATAAATGTTTTCATATCAATATATATTGGTTATAATATATATAACAAGAAAGAAAAATAAAAGTTTATACAATATCGACAGTTAGTTTCATGTATACTATACAAGACATTCAATACAAGCAAATATGATTTTTATATCAATAAAATTGTATCACAAAAACATTTTACCTCACTATTTTATTAGATATATCTATTGTACATGATAAGAAAATCGCTAATTTTGATAAATAAAATAAGTTATATGGAATACAAGAAAAAAAAAATTCTCTTAGCCTTCTCTGCCTCCTTACTGTTATTGTTCAACTTATGTACTGCATGTGGAAGTAGGACTAATAATTCTCCGGCAGAAGTTGCTCCTGTTGATACGATAACAGCTTTCATTCTGCCTACCATACCGTCTATGCTGAATACCCCTGAACTTCGTGCAGATTATCTGGCACGTCATTATTGGGATAATATAAACTTCGCCGACTCTAATTACGTACATCATCCCGAAGTTACAGAACAGGCATGGGTAGACTATATCGACCTGCTAAAACTTGTATCTCCTCCAGTAGCTGACGCTGCATTGAAGAACATATTTTCCCAAGCTGAAAAAGAAAGAAAGTGTTATCTATACATGATGGAATTGGCAGATAAATATTTGTATGATCCTAATTCACCAATGCGTAACGAAGAATTGTATATATCCGTTCTGGATGTTTTATTAGCTTCACCTGTTCTGAATGATACCGAAAAGCTACGTCCGGAAAAACGACGTGAACTCGCACAGAAAAACCGGATAGGTACTAAAGCTATAGACTTTACTTACACCCTTAATTCGGGAAAGCAAGGTAGGCTTTATGGACTGAAAACACCTTATATTGTATTATTCATTAATAACCCGGGCTGCCATGCTTGTGCCGAAACTATTGAAGCCTTAAAAAATGCACCTGCTATCAACCAGGCGTTGGCAAAGAAACAAGTGGAAATCCTCTCTATATATCCTGACATTGATCTGGAGGAATGGAATCGCCACCTTTCAGATTTTCCCAAAGAATGGATTAACGGATACGATAAAGGACAAGCTATTGAGCAGAAAAGTCTGTATGACCTAAAGGCCATCCCCACTCTTTATCTATTGGATAATGAAAAGACAGTATTGCTGAAAGACGTAACAGCAGTAGAGATTGAAGAATATTTATCCAGAAAATAAGTTTCCCAAGATATATCCAGCCAAGTACAAACGATTCAATATGTACAAAAAATAAGCCTTGTCTCGCGACAAGGCTTATTCACAACACAAACACAAAATAAAACACGACAAAACTACTATGCAATCTTACCTGTCTATGCCGGGGAGGCATACGTACTAATTATGGATATTCACATATACATAAACAGCTTCAGGCTGATTTGCATGTTATAAACAAATGCGGGGAGGCATTTGTTTATTTCTATCTGTTAAAAAACACAAATTCATTTTTATTGAATGCCTCTCTCACGAAGCTTCAACTGCCAGTTCCACGCAGAACGTAAAGTATCTTCAATACTAGATTCTGCTTTCCAGCCTAACTCGTTGTTCGCCAGTTCCGGATTGGCCCATACCTTTTCAATATCTCCAACACGACGAGCTACAATCTGGTAGTTCAACTTCACACCGGTTGCTTTTTCAAAAGCATTAATCAATTCCAATACAGAAAGACCACGTCCGGTACCGATATTAAACACCTCTACTTTTTCCTTTTGCTTCTGTTCTAAAATACGGCGAATAGCTACTACATGTGCTTTTGCCAAATCAACAACATTGATGAAGTCGCGGATACATGAACCATCAGGAGTATCATAATCATCACCAAACACGCTCAGTTTTTCGCGAATACCGATAGCTGTCTGAGTAAGATATGGTATCAAGTTCTGCGGTACACCATTAGGCAACTCACCGAGTAATGCGGTAGGATGCGCACCAATAGGATTAAAGTAACGCAACAAAATAGCATTAATAGGAGCACCGGAAGCAACCGTATCACGAACAATTTCTTCGTTGATTTGCTTAGTATTTCCATAAGGAGATTCCGCCTTCTTAATGGGAGCCATTTCAGTTACCGGTAGTTCGTCCGGTTGACCATAAACGGTACAAGAAGAAGAGAATACAATACCTCCTACTTCATGCTTCGGCATCAATTCAAGCAAATTTATCAAAGAAACCAAATTATTACGATAGTACATCAGTGGCTTTTGAACCGATTCGCCTACTGCCTTACTGGCTGCAAAGTGAATGATTGCTTTAATGCCTTTATATTTAGCAAACACAGCATCAAGACCGGCGTAGTCCAAACAGTCTACTTTTTCAAATGCAGGACGAATGCCTGATACTTTTTCGATGTTGTCTACAACATCTGCGCTGGAGTTTGACAAATTATCAATTATAACAACTTCATAACCTGCGTTCTGAAGTTCTACTACAGTATGAGAACCAATATAACCGGTTCCGCCTGTAACTAAGATTCTTTCTTGCATATTAATAGAGATAATTTAGCTTTTAGGTTATCATTACGCTACAAATGTAAGGAAATTAATTCATAATATAGTATATAGAAAAGAAAAAAATAACGAAAAAAATGTTCTATTGTGACCGTGTGCGATAACTCTAAGCATTTAAGGACATCATCAGTTCTACTATCAGTTATCTAATTCTTTTAATTAAAGCAAATATAAAAAAAAGCAAAGAACCTACTCTCTTAATTATATAAAGAGTAAGTTCTTCGCTTTAAATAATTCAATATTATTTGTAAACTGTAAAATGATAATACATTCTACAATTTGTATATTTATTTTATATCTTAACTACACCGGAGAATCCCATAAATGCCATAGCCAATAAACCGGCTGTAATCAATGCTATCGGAGTCCCCTGCATACCTTTAGGGATATTAACCAAACTCATCTGTTCACGCAAACCAGCAAAGACCGTCAATGCCAAACCAAAACCGATGGCAGTAGAGAATGCATAAACGACTCCCGTTAGTAAGTCATAATCTTTCTGAATAACAAGAATGGCTACACCCAGAATACAACAGTTAGTCGTAATCAATGGCAAGAACACACCCAATGCCTGGTATAAAGAAGGAGATACTTTCTTTAGAATGATTTCTACCATTTGTACCAATGCTGCAATCACTAAGATAAAGGTAATAGTTTGCAAATAACCTAAATCAAAAGTATCAAGCACATATTTCTGGATAAGAAATGTCACAATAGTTGCAATGGTAAGCACGAAGGCTACTGCTGCTGACATACCCAACGCTGTCTCCACTTTCTTGGACACGCCCAAAAAAGGACAGATCCCTAAGAATTGCGACAATACAATGTTATTAACAAAGATTGCCGAGATAAATATCAATATATATTCCATAATGTCAATTACAAATTATGCTTTCTTGAAACTGTTTACTAATGCAATAAGATATCCCAGCGCAATGAATGCACCCGGAGCAAGAACAAACAGCAACATTCCATATTCTTCGGGAAGAAGCGTAATATTAAAGATTTTACCTGTTCCCAAAAACTCACGAACAGCGCCCAACAGAGTCAACGCAATAGTAAAGCCTAATCCCATACCCAAACCGTCAAAGAAAGAAGCTATCGGGTTATTCTTGGCAGCAAAAGCTTCAGCACGTCCCAATACAATACAGTTTACTACAATCAACGGAATAAACAGTCCCAACGTAGCATAAAGTGCAGGAACATAAGCTTGCATCACCATCTGCAACAAGGTTACAAATGATGCAATAACCACAATAAACGAAGGAATACGCACCATATCGGGAATGAAGTTCTTAATCGCAGAAATCACCACATTGGAACAAATAAGCACGAACATCGTTGCCAAACCCATACCCATACCATTGATAGCAGATGAAGTAGTACCCAAGGTAGGACACATACCAAGCAGGAGCACAAACGTAGGATTTTCTTTGATAATCCCATTCATCATAACTTTAAAATTATTCATATTTCTACTCCTTTCTTATTTAGCACTGACAGAGTCAGTAAGTTCCACTTTTATTGAAGCTCCCGTAGAAGTACTCATTTCAGCAGCTTGCTCCACCTTTTGCTGAGTAGCTCCCGTAGCACCGTCGGCAGTATTCTGCCCCGCATAAGCTGCATAAGCTGCGTTCACTGCATTCAAGAAAGCACGTGAAGTAATGGTTGAAGCGGTAATGGCATCTACCTTACCACCGTCTTTGCTTACAGTCAGCGGAGATTCACCCGGATTCATACCTGTAATATCACCTTTGTTACCTTTCTTAAACCAGTCGGCAGCCTTAGAACCCAGTCCCGGAGTTTCTACATGCGACAGCAAAGAATAGTCAATAATTTGTCCCTGAGCATCAAAACCGACCAATACTTTCAGTTCGCCACCGAATCCCATAGCCGTAGCTTCTACAGCTGCACCGATATATTTACCATCTTGGGTAGCAGGATATACAGAATACTCAACTCCGTTCACTTCCTGAACTTTCTTTTCGGCAATCGGATCATTATTGAAACCAGGAACTACCGCACTAACAGCATCACTCAAAGTCTTGGCATTAGCCTGTGCAATGGGTTCTTTCGTCAGTTCGTTTACATAAGCCAGCAATGCTACGGAGATAGCTGTAACCCCCGTAAGTACCAGCAACATATTCTTTAAGGATGATTCTAACTTTTTCATTTCTTCTTCGCTACCTCCCCAAAGCGTTTAGGTTTAACATAGGTGTTAATCAACGGAGTGAACGCATTCATTATCAGAATAGCGAACGACATACCCTCAGGATATGCACCGAACAGACGGATGATAACCGTTAACAGACCGATACAGATACCGTAAATCAACATTCCCTTGTGACTCATCGGTGAAGTTACATAGTCAGTCGCCATAAAGACAGCACCCAACATCAGACCACCCGATAACAACTGCAATACCGGAGAAACATATATTGTCGGATTAACCAGGTACATAATGCCGGAGAAGACAAATACCGTTACCAGAATAGACACAGGAATATGCCAGGTAATAATTTTCTTCCATAGCATATATGCAAGTCCTAACAACAAAGCTAATGCACTAACCTCACCGATACATCCTCCATTATTCCCGATTAACAAATCTAAAGATGTAGGAAGATCACTGAGAGACATACCCGGAGCGCCATTAATTACTCCTTTCATGATAGCAAGCGGTGTCGCTGCAGTAGTAGCATCCGTATAAGCGGTTAACTGTCCCACAGCAGGCCAAGTAGTCATCTGCACCGGGAAAGAGAGCAGTAAGAATACACGGCCGGCCAATGCCGGATTAAAAGGGTTACAACCCAAACCACCGAATGACATCTTGCCTACACCGATAGCAAACAAGGCGCCAAGAATGATAATCCAGATAGGCAGATTGGAAGGTAAATTGAATGCCAACAACACACCGGTGATAATGGCTGAACCGTCACAGATGGTCGTAGTTTCTTTTTTCATCAGGAATTTGCCGATAGCCCATTCAAAGAATAAGCAGGCTGCTACGGAAGTAGCCGTAACAATCAGCGCACCCAGTCCAAAAAAGTAAAGCGATACGAGAAATGCAGGAATTAATGCAATGAGCACGCCATACATATTCTTCTTTACGCTGTCACCACCGTGAACATGGGGCGAAAGGGATACGATTAATTTATTTTCCATACTTCGTTTTATTTAGCTTGACGTGCACGTATCATTGCTCCTACTTTACCTTTGCCTAAACGGATATAATCCAGCATAGGACGATTGGAAGGGCAAGTGAACTGGCATGAGCCACACTCAATACATGACATGATATCTTCTTTCTCTACTCTTTCAAAATCTCCATGAGCCGATACGGTAGCAAGCAAGTAAGGTTCCAATCCCATCGGACAGGCTCCTACACACTTAGCGCAACGAATACAAGGTTGAATTTCGCCACGTTTGGCTTCTTTGTCGTTCATAATCAGAATACCGGAACTACCTTTGGCAGTCGGCACATCCGTATTTATCAAAGCCTTACCCATCATCGGGCCACCACCGATAATCTTACCCGTATCTCCGGGAAGACCACCGCAAGCCTCAATCAGCTGCTGCATCGGAGTACCTACACGAGCTAGGAAGTTGGACGGTTTAGCCAGAGATTTACCCGTTACGGTAATAACACGTTCAAACAACGGTTTATTCTTCTGAACAGCCTGATAAACAGCAAATGCAGTACCCACGTTCTGAACAACGGCTCCTGTAGAAATAGGCAATGCACCGGCAGCTACCTGACGGCTGATAACAGCATCGATCAACTGCTTTTCACCTCCTTGCGGATATTGTACTTTCAAAGGAACTATTTCGATACCTGCATAGCCGGCAGCGACTTTTGTCATCAACTGAATAGCATCGGGCTTATTATTTTCAATACCGATAAATGCTTTATTCACTTTAACGGCTTTCATCAAGATGGAAACCCCTACCATGATTTCTTCGGCATGCTCCAACATTAGCTGATGATCGGCTGTCAGATAAGGTTCGCACTCTACCGCATTAATGATAACACATTCTGCTTTAAATGCAGGCGGTGGGCACAATTTCACTTGTGTAGGAAAGCAAGCGCCACCTAACCCTACGATACCGGCGTCGGCAATCTTCTTCACAATCTCCTCTGCAGAAATATTACATTCTTTTATCAACGTATCAGTGCGGTCAATAGATTCTTCCCACTCATCCCCTTCCACATCAATAAAGATTGCAGGTTTAGCGTAACCGCTGGCGTCGACAATCGTGTCAATCTTAGCGACTTTTCCGCTGACAGACGAATGAATAGCTGCTGATACGAAGCCACCGGGTTCGGCAATCTTTGTACCTACTTTCACAACATCACCCTTGGCCACTATAGGTTTTGCAGGAGCACCGATGTGCTGTCCTAACAAGATTACGGCTTTAGCCGGAACCTCTGCCTGAATGATTGGCTGGTGTGCTGAAAGTTTATTTTCGTGTGGATGAACTCCACCAATTGAAAATGTCTTCAACATACAATTCTGTATTTTTAGTCGTTTAATTACTTGTTAATTTTATGCCTCTACTTTCGGAGCTTCCGCTGCCGGTGCTTCTGGTGCTTTCGGAGTTTCAGCCACTTTCGCCGAAGCAACTACCACTTTGGGAGTAGCCACCGCAGCATCACCTTCTACTTTCGGCTTACGTGGAGGAAAGTTAAGTGCAATAATGGTATTTTGCGGACAAACTTCCTCACACTTGCGACAAGATTTACATTTATTCGGATCAATGTAGGCCAGATTGTTCTCCAAAGTAATAGCTTCGAACGGACATACCTTCACACACTTACCACAACCGATACAAGCTACCGTACAAGCCTTACGGGCTACAGCCCCTTTGTCTTTATTGACGCACTGCACATATACGCGGCGTGATTTCTTGCCCTGCGGACGGATTTCAATAATAAACTTAGGACATGCCTTAACACATGCTCCACAAGCTGTACACTTTGCTTCATCCACTTCCGGAAGTCCGGTTTCGGGATTCATATGGATAGCATCGAACTGGCAGGCAGCTACACAGTCGCCACATCCCAGGCAACCGTAACTACAGCCGGTTTCACCACCATAAAGAGAAGCAGCAATCGCACAACTCTTTGCTCCATCATAGTGATTCACACGAGGACGGTTGGCACATGTTCCGTTACATCTTACTACTGCAACCATAGGTTCGGAGGCAGCAGCATCTAATCCCAGAATCTCTGCAACCTTTGTCATAACGGGTTGTCCACCCACCGGACAGAGTTTACCTTCAAGCGAACCGGCTTTTACACAAGCATCAGCAAATCCGCTACATCCCGGGTAACCACATCCACCGCAATTTGCCTGCGGAAGCACTTCTGCTACTTGTGCAATTCGCGGATCTTCATACACGGCGAACTTCTTGGAAGCTACATAAAGGATAGCTGCGGAAATCAGCGCTATAGCCCCCAATGAAATCACTGCAATCAGAATTACATTCATAAATTAGTTGTTTATTAATTATTTGTTTTATGTATTAGTTAATTCATTGGTTTGATCGAGAATGAAAACTTCTTTCCCATTCGTGACTTGTTCAGCCACAATATATAATAATAAGGTATAAGAAGCGCTAACGAACAAAGTGCAGAACGCAATTCATTATTCCATATCGCCATGAAAATAAAAAGGGAAAATATCAAAACGAGGAAAGGGAATATAAAAGCATACAGAACCGCCATCGCCCCCATAGATAATTCTCCAATCACCCATACACGGTCACCGGGTTGATAGGAAGCAGCATCAGCATCTGTTATATCAATAAGTTTTTCTTTAGTATCGGCAGAACTACAATGTCCCTTAACACTGCACGAAGCACATGCTGAAGTTTGAATAATTCTCACTTGAAGATGAGAACCGTTTATGTTTTCCACAATACCTTGATGTCTTATAGTATTCGCCATTTTGCAAAGTGTGCATTACAAATCGTGGCAAATTTAGTCATTATTTGCGAACTGCAAGGGATTACATTGTTTTTTCTGTGTACGTAAACGTCCTTTTTCCTGTTTTTCGCGGTTTTTCTTTATTTTTTCTACTGAAAAACATAAAAAACGCCCCGTTGTCATCCAACGGAGCGTTCTTTTTATTTGTTAACAGTAGATATGGTTACCATTTGTAATTGATACCAAAGCTCAATAACTCTTTTACCTGAAAGTAACTACTTCCTTCAGTTGGTTTAGCACTGTCATCAAAACGGGCGTGTACATAAAGCTTTGTAGACAGATAACGATTCAACACAAAGTTTACCGTATTTTCCCATTCAATACGCGTCCATTCGTAACTGGTCTGGAAATCCAGACGAGAATCCAAAACAATGGATGGAATAATTTTCCAGGAAAGTGTAGGTTGTATTTGGGAACCAAAATTATGTTTTACCGACTTACCTTTATCCAAGCCAAACTTCACTTCATCCACATTCTTATTACCTACATAGCGCAACATATAAGTTAAAGGAGCCATAAAAACAGACAGGCTGAATTTTTTCTTTTTCAATTTATAGTCCATACCGATACTGGATGACCAATCAGCAGGAGCAAAAAAAGCAGAAACAAGTTCTTCACTATTTGCTTTATAACCTTTAAAGAATTGTGTCTTAAATTCAGTAGTAACTGTATAATACCATTTGGATGCTGCCTGAATACCTAACTTGCTGTATAAACGAAATTGGTCCGTATTTACAAGGTAATCATGATATTTATCCGAAGGTGTAGAACCAAAACCTAATTTTGCATCCAACAGGTTTTCCCATTGAACTTTCTCCCGGTCATTATAATTGGCAAAGAGTTGTAAATTGGCAAGTAGTGTATTCGTACTTTCACCACCTTTATACCAGTTATCCGAAATATAGTTCTGCGTTATTTGCAACGATCCGTTACCTCCGGTAGTCCACCAATTAGGTTTCTGTATGGCAACTCCGGCTTCCTCTTTAACTCCTATCATTGTTTCTTGCACAAAAAGCTTAGCAACAGAAGGCTTTAAAGAAGCTTCCTTCTCAATGTTATCTTTAAAAACTCTGGTCTTTCTAATTTTATCCTCCGTCATTACCACTAAATCCGGACGATTTATATAGGTATTCAACATTACCCGGTCTACTACTTCATTGGCTTTTTGCTTCGACACGAAGCTCAAAGTGTCAAATGGAAGGAGTTCATTTGTCAAAGGCAAAGTTGCATCCGGTTTCTGAAAGCTCCAGTTTACTTGTGATAACCTTTCCATCGGAGCATAATAATAGGTAGTAGGAACAAACATACGATAATAATCAGGGTTATAAGGTATATAACGCTCCGGGGTAACTGGATCGTTTAAATAATCCAATACTCCAAAATATTTTTCATATAAAATAGAAACTGTATCCAACCGATATGCACCATCATGTGGCTTTAGTTTCAATATCCAATATTGGCTCCATATGCCTGACAATGTATCTGCATTCTGTGTTGTTGTCTGCTTTTTAGCACTTTGCGCAGTCCCTTTCGAGTTTTGTGCCATAATCGAGAATGAAAACAGAACGGCAACTAATCCTATTAAAACACGTCTATTTCTCATGTTGTCTTAAAATCTATATTCGAACGCAAAATTAAACCAAAATGTTCAGATTACAAAAGGTAGGAAGCGAAAGTTTGATATTACTGTTTTATAGACACATATTTCTTTTTTTATGATTGTTTTCACCAAACTGTTATGTACTTCCTCTTTTTTTTCATAATTTTGCGCTTTAATTTTAGAGAAAACATTTAAAAACAGTATAGCTGTGGGAGAAACAAAGTATATTTTCGTCACCGGTGGCGTTGCCTCCTCGTTGGGTAAAGGTATTATTTCATCATCCATCGGTAAATTGTTACAAGCAAGAGGTTATAAAGTAACGATTCAGAAGTTTGACCCGTATATTAACATTGACCCGGGCACATTAAACCCTTATGAACACGGAGAATGCTACGTAACGGTAGATGGTCACGAAGCTGACCTTGACTTGGGACACTACGAACGTTTCCTGGGTATTCAGACTACTAAAGCTAATAACATTACAACCGGACGTATCTACAAAAGCGTAATCGATAAAGAACGTCGCGGTGATTATCTTGGTAAAACAATTCAAGTTATTCCCCATATCACGGACGAAATCAAACGGAACGTAAAATTATTGGGTAATAAATACAAATTCGACTTCGTTATTACCGAAATCGGTGGTACAGTCGGTGATATTGAATCCCTCCCCTATCTTGAAAGCATACGCCAATTGAAATGGGAATTGGGAAAAGACGCCTTGTGCGTACACCTTACTTATGTACCTTATCTTGCGGCTGCCGGTGAATTAAAGACCAAACCAACTCAACATTCTGTAAAAGAGTTACAAAGCGCCGGTATACAGCCCGATGTGCTTGTACTTCGTACAGAGCATGAATTAAGTAACAACCTGCGTAAAAAGGTAGCTTTGTTCTGTAATGTAGACGAGAATGCTGTTGTACAAAGCATTGATGCTCCGACAATCTATGAGGTACCCATCTTGATGCAGGCACAGGGATTGGATGAAACTATTCTGAAGAAAATGGGACTTCCGGTTGGTGATACTCCGGGACTCGGTCCATGGCGTGCATTCCTTGAACGTCGTCATAAAGCAGAAGAAACAGAGCCGGTACACATTGCTCTGGTTGGAAAATACGATTTGCAGGATGCCTATAAATCCATTCGTGAAGCACTGTCACAAGCAGGGACTTATAATGACCGCAAAGTATCGGTAGATTTTGTTAACAGCGAGAAGCTGACGGACGAAAATGTAGCAGAAGCTTTGGAGGGTATGTCAGGTGTACTCATCGGACCCGGATTTGGTGAACGTGGTATTGCCGGTAAATTTGTAGCTATTAAATATGCACGTACACACGATATTCCTACATTCGGTATTTGTCTGGGTATGCAGTGCATTGCTATTGAGTTTGCACGCAATGTATTAGGATACATGGATGCTAACTCCCGTGAGATGGACGAAAAGACTCCGCACAATGTTATTGACATCATGGAAGAACAAAAAGCAATCACCAACATGGGTGGAACTATGCGTCTGGGAGCTTACGAATGTGTATTGCATAAAGGTAGTAAAGCATATCAGGCTTACGGTGCCGAACACATCCAGGAACGCCATCGCCATCGCTATGAATTCAACAACCAGTACAAAAACGAGTACGAAGCAGCCGGCATGAAATGTGTAGGTATCAATCCCGAATCGGATTTAGTAGAAATTGTCGAAATTCCTAAATTGAAGTGGTTTGTAGGTACTCAATTCCATCCTGAATACAGTAGTACGGTATTGAACCCACATCCGTTGTTCGTTGCGTTTGTGAAAGCTGCCATTGAAAATGAAAAGAAATAACTTGTAATTTATAATTTGTAATTGACATAGAATGGATAAAAATACCATTACAGGACTTGTTTTAATAGCTATCTTGTTAGTTGGTTTCAGTTTTCTGAGCCGTCCCAGTAAGGAGCAGGTGGAAGCGCAACAACACTATTATGACTCTATAGCCCAAGTACAACAACGCGAAGCTGATCTGAAAGCGAAATCAGAAGCCGCCCTTTCCAATGAAAAAGAAGCACAGACAGTAGATTCTGCTTCTCTGTTCTTCGATGCACGCCAAGGGGTTGACTCACAGATTACGATTCAGAACAATCTGGCGGAGGTAACAGTAGCTACCAAAGGCGGACGCATTTCATCTGCTACATTGAAAGAATATATGGGACAGGATAAAAAGACACCTGTTACCCTGTTCAGCGGTGATGATGCTTCTATGAACTTCCTCTTCTACAACAAACAGGAAACCATACAGACCGATGAATACTACTTTACCGTAGTTAATCGTACCGACAGTACCGTTACCATGCGTTTGGTTGCCGACAGCACCAGTTATATCGACTTTAAGTATGCCATGCGTAACAACACCTATCTGATAGACTTTACTATTGATGCTGTAGGTATGGCAAACAAATTGGCAAGTACCAACTATGTCGACATCGAGTGGTCACAACGTGCCCGCCAGATAGAGAAAGGATATACGTATGAAAATCGTTTATCCGAATTGACATACAAACTCACGGGTGAAGGAACCGACTACTTGTCCGCCAATAAGAACGATGAGAAAGAAGTTCCCGGACGTTTGGACTGGATTGCATTCAAGAATCAGTTCTTCTCTTCCGTATTCCTGGCCGACGCAGACTTTGAGAAAACAAAGTTGACTTCGAAAATGGAACCTCAAGGTAGCGGATATATCAAAGATTATTCTGCTGAAATGAGTACCGCTTTCGACCCGACCGGTAAGAAACCGACTCAACTGTACTTCTACTTTGGTCCCAACCACTATAAGACATTGACAGCGCTCGATAAGGGACGTACTGAAAAATGGGAACTCAACCGTCTGGTCTACTTGGGATGGCCGGTAGTAAGACAGATTAATCAATGGTTTACCATCAACATCTTTGACTGGTTGTCCGGTTGGGGATTGGGTATGGGGGTTGTTTTGTTGCTGATGACTCTGGTTGTAAAAATCGTAGTCTTCCCCGCAACCTGGAAAACTTACCTCTCCTCTGCCAAGATGCGTGTGTTGAAGCCCAAAATTGATGAAATCGGTAAGAAATATCCGAAGCAGGAAGATGCAATGAAGAAACAGCAGGAAGTGATGGGACTTTACAGCCAGTATGGTGTTAGTCCGATGGGTGGCTGTCTCCCGATGTTGATACAATTTCCTATCTTGATGGCATTGTTTATGTTCGTGCCAAGTGCAATCGAACTTCGTCAACAAAGTTTCCTTTGGGCGGACGACCTTTCTACTTATGATGCTTTCATCAATTTCCCGTTCCATATTCCGTTCTTAGGAAATCACCTCAGTCTGTTCTGTGTATTGATGACGGTGACAAACATATTGAACACGAAGTATATGATGCAACAACAAGATACAGGTGCTAACCCGCAAATGGCAGCTATGAAATGGATGTCATACTTAATGCCTGTTATGTTCTTATTCATTTTGAACGACTATCCTTCAGGATTAAATTATTACTATTTCGTATCAACTCTTATCAGCGTAATAACTACGATTGTTATGCGCAGAACAACCAATGAAGAAGCTCTGCTTGCTCAATTGGAAGCGAAAAAGAAAGATCCGAAGAAGATGAAGAAAACCGGTTTCGCTGCTCGCCTGGAAGCTATGCAAAAGCAACAGGAGCAGATGGTGAAAGATAAACAGAACAGAAAATAAAATTCCGTTCGTAGAAGATTTCAGAAGAAAGCCGGACAATCCATTTGCCCGGCTTTCTTGTCCCTGACATGAACGAGTTTTTTGCTATATATCAAAACTTTTTTTCATGTATATCAAACACAATTATCAAGTATATTAAAAACTAATTTATTAGGTATGAAAACTAAATACACTTATAAGGAAATCTGGCACATCGCCTTCCCTATTCTTATCAGCCTGCTGATGGAGCATTTGATAGGAATGACAGATACCGCCTTTCTGGGACGAGTGGGTGAAATAGAGCTGGGAGCATCCGCCATTGCCGGTATATTCTATATAGTAATGTTTATGGTAGCTTTCGGCTTCAGCATCGGCTCACAAATACTCATAGCCCGGCGTAATGGCGAACAGCAATACCGGGAGATAGGCAATTTGTTCTATCAAGGTATGTATTTTCAGATAGGGATGGCAGCAATCATGTTCACGCTTTGTTATTGTTTCGCTCCAATAGTTCTGAAACAAGTCGTATCATCGGAACATATCTACAATGCAGCTATCAGTTATCTGAACTGGCGCGTCTTCGGCTTTTTCTTCTCCTTTACCGGAGTTATGTTCCGCGCTTTCTTCTTGGGAACGACACAAACTAAAACACTCACATTAAACTCTATTGTAATGGTATTGAGCAATGTGGTGTTCAACTATATCCTGATATTCGGTAAGTTCGGAGTTCCGGCCCTTGGCATTGCCGGAGCAGCTATCGGTTCATCATTGGCTGAATTAGTATCGTTGATATTCTTCATTCTTTATACCCGGAACCGCATTGATATTCACAAGTACGGATTGGACAAGATACCGGGTATTTGCTGGAACATCCTGAAACGGATGTTGAATGTATCTTTCTGGACTATGATACAGAACTTCCTGTCACTATCCACTTGGTTTCTGCTATTCCTCTATGTGGAACATTTGGGAGAGCGTTCGCTGGCTATTACGAATATCGTTCGTAATGTTTCAGGTATTCTGTTTATGATAATGATGGCATTCGCCTCTACCTGCGGCTCATTAGTAAGTAACCTGATAGGCTCTGGAAATATAGATTGTGTACCGGGCACCATACGCCAACATATACGTATAGCCTATTCACTGGTGATACCTCTGGCGTTGTTCTTCGCACTGTTTCCCAAGCTGATATTGAGTGTTTATACGGACATGCCCGAACTGCAGGAAGCAGCCATTCCTTCGTTGTGGGTACTCTGTTTGGCTTATTTCTTCCTTGTACCCGCCAATGTGTATTTCCAGTCGGTATCAGGAACAGGAAATACGCGTACGGCATTGGCGTTGGAGATGATAACCCTTGCTGTTTATACCTGTTATATTACTTATATTGTCGCCTATTTGAAACTGGATGTAGCCTTTGCATGGACATCGGAAATTGTTTATTCCGTTGGAATTCTGATTCTATCTTACTTTTATATGAAGAAAGGTAAGTGGAGTTTGAAGAAGATTTAAAAGGTATAATTTGTAATTCATAATTTATAATTAATAATTATTCTCTATCTTCGCTATCGAAATAAAACTTCAAAACATATATGAAACAATCAAACCTATTACTTATGTCGGCAGCAATGGTGTTGGCATCCTGTGGCGGAACAAAAAACGCAGGACAAGACGGAACGCTTATCGGACGGTCTGATATTAAGATGGAAGGCAAGCGCATGACGCCCGAAGCACTTTGGGCAATGGGACGTATCGGTGATGTAGCCGTATCGCCCGATGAAAAACAAATTGCGTATTCGGTTGCTTATTACAGTGTACCGGAAAACAAGAGTAATAACGAACTTTTTGTTATGAATGCCGATGGCAGCAATAACACACAAATTACCAAGGACAAATGGCAGGAAAGTCAACCCATCTGGATTAAGGACGGCAAAAAGCTTGCTTTCCTATGCAATGAAAGTGGTAGCAGCCAAGTATGGGAAATGAATCCGGATGGCACAGAGCGTAAACAGCTTACGCAATACGACGGTGACATTGAAGGTTTCTCTTTCTCTCCCGACGGTAAAAAGCTACTCTTTATTGCGCAGGTAAAGACTGTAAAAAGTACAGCCGACAAACATCCCGACTTGCCTAAGGCAACCGGTATTATCATTACTGACCTTATGTACAAACATTGGGACGAATGGACTACTACTGCCCCGCATCCATTTGTTGCCGACTTCGATGGTAACGGTATCAGTAACGTACAAGATATTTTGGACGGTGAACCTTACGAAAGCCCGATGAAGCCTTGGGGTGGCATCGAGCAGTTGGCATGGAGTCCTTCTTCCGACAAGGTAGCTTATACCTGCCGTAAAAAAACAGGATTGGCTTATGCCCTCTCTACCAACTCCGATATTTATATCTACGACTTAGCCGCCAAGAAAACGGAAAATATCACCGAAGAGAATAAAGGATACGATACGAATCCTCAATACTCACCTGATGGCAAGTATATTGCCTGGCAGAGTATGGAGCGTGACGGTTACGAAGCCGACCTAAACCGCCTGTTCATTATGAACCTTGAAACAGGTGAAAAACGTTTTGTAAGTAAATCGTTCGAATCCAACGTAGACGCTTTCCTGTGGAACAAAGACTCTCAAAGCATCTACTTCATCGGAGTATGGCATGGTGAAACACAGATTTATAACATCAATCTTGCTAACAGTGACAAGCTGGTTCAACTTACCGACGGTATGTACGACTATGCATCCCTCGCCCTCTGTGGTGACAAGGTGATAGCCAAACGTCATTCCATGAGTATGGGTGATGAAATCTACGCTGTAAACAATGCACGTGAGGGCGAAGCTTTTGCCGAAGCCAAACAGTTGACTTTCGAGAACAAACAAATCTACGACCAACTGGAAATGGGTAAAGTAGAAGCGCGTTGGATGAAGACTACCGATGGCAAGCAGATGTTGACGTGGGTTATCTATCCGCCTCAATTTGATCCGAACAAGAAGTATCCTACCCTGCTCTTCTGTGAAGGAGGACCTCAAAGCCCCGTTAGCCAGTTCTGGAGTTACCGTTGGAACTTCCAGATTATGGCGGCCAATGATTATATCATCGTAGCCCCTAACCGCCGTGGCCTTCCCGGATTTGGCGTAGAATGGAATGAAGCTATCAGTGGTGATTACGGTGGGCAGTGTATGAAAGACTATTTTACAGCTATCGATGAAGTAGCCAAAGAGCCCTATGTTGACAAAGACCGTTTGGGTTGTGTAGGCGCCAGCTTCGGCGGTTTTTCCGTTTACTGGCTTGCTGGGAACCACGACAAACGCTTCAAAGCATTCATTGCCCACGACGGTATTTTCAATATGGAAATGCAATATCTGGAAACTGAAGAAAAATGGTTTGCCAACTGGGATATGGGCGGCGCATATTGGGAGAAGAACAATGCCACAGCTCAACGTACATTCGCCAATTCCCCACATAAGTTTGTCGACAAATGGGATACTCCTATCCTCTGCATCCACGGAGAAAAGGACTTCCGCATTCTTGCCAATCAGGCAATGGCTGCCTTTGATGCTGCCGTGATGCGTGGTGTTCCTGCCGAACTGCTTATCTATCCGGATGAAAACCATTGGGTGCTGAGACCACAGAACGGTATTCTCTGGCAACGTACCTTCTTTGAATGGTTAGATCAGTGGTTGAAACCGGCAAAACAATAAGAAAAGAATAAAAAGTAATAGAAAAAAGGAAGTTAACATCATTGATGAGATGATGTTAACTTCCTTTCTTTATGATATTAACTTATTAGATACTATTTAGTTAACTTTATAGTAGCTATCATGTTAACTATTTACCAATGTCAAATTGAGAAGACCCCTAATTGAGGGAATGTAGCTCCCTGTATGGCGAAGCAGATACCAAAGATAGCCGCACACACAATCCAAAGAATTATCAATGTCCATTTCAATCCCGAAACCATAGGTTGCCACTTGAATGCCTGGCTAAAGATAGCCCACACTAAACTAATCAAAGGAATACCTACCAACATAATACCGGCAATGTACATTACAATGGCAGAAAGCGGAGAAGTGGGAAGTACTATATCGACCATTGGGAAGAGGGAAAATAGCGCAGCACTTCCACCAATAGCTACAGCGATAGCTGCTATAAGCAAAGCCACAAATACAATTCCGAAAATAAATAATATCGGACTACAAATAATAGCAAATATCACCAGACAGATTTTCAGTATCCAACCGGCAACCATAATGAAAGTGTCTCCTAATTTTTGTATAAAGGTACGGGGCTTTTCAGACCTCATGTAATCATTCACTCCATTGGCCATCTTCTCAAAGCCATCGGTTACTGTTTTTCCAATATTTTCCACTGTAACAGCTTCGCCACGCATATTCAGTTTCTCGGCTGCGGTACGGGCTTCAGGGACAACTATCCAACAAATAATATAAGCGGGCAATAGTATCTTGAAACCAAAAATCATGAAGATAATGACTGACAAGCGAAGAACCGTAACATCCCATCCCATATATGCCGCCAATCCACTAATCACACCACCTGCCATTTTATCGTCCGGATTACGAAAGAAACGGCGACGGGTAGTACCGGTATTCCAATCGGTATGAGTACTATTCCATGAACCGGAAGAATATCCACTATCATTTGTATTGGTGCGTGAAGATGTCTCGCCACTTTCATCACCGGTTTCCATGTCCTCAGGTTTACCCATACGTGCAATCACTTCTTCCACATCCGCAATCGTTATCACTTGCGAACCTGCTGTCAGTTTTTCAGAGAAAAGTTCGGAAATACGACGTTCGATATCATCCACAATCTCGTCAGCACCGGCTTCCTTGCGAAAATGTATCTTTAGGTTACTCAAATAATTATCCAGAAGGCGATAAGCGTCTTCATCAATATGGAAGACTGTTCCACCCAAATTTACAGTTAATGTCTTTTTCATTGCTATATACTTTTATTTACGATTCTACAAATTATTATTGAAACTACTAACTATTCGAGATATGATTGACCGTGTCATTCAACTCTTGCCATGAAAGTTCCAATTCCCGTAAGAAATTCTCTCCTTTTTCTGTAAGAGTATAGTATTTACGAGGTGGCCCTTGTGTAGACTCTATCCATTCGTAACTTAACAAATCATCATTCTTCAAGCGGGTGAGCAACGGATAAAGCGTTCCCTCAACTACAATCAGCCTGGCTTCTTTCAGCTTCTGAATAATATCCGATGCATAGGCCGCTTCCTTATGAAGCAATAGCATGATGCAATATTCAAGCATGCCCTTGCGCATTTGTGACTTTACATTGTTAACATCCATATTCTATATCTATTTAGAAATTTCATTATTGTACAATGAAGGTATTTACCACCTCCTTTGTATGGCGCAAATATATGTATAATATTAGTACCTTGCATTACAAAGTACCATACATTTGCAATATTTAACAATGCGACTCTTTTAGTACTCTTTCTGGTGTGATACCACAGCCTTATTACAAACAAATCACTAATCACTGATAACTTATAACTATCGCGCTCCGCGCGATAAATTATCGTCTCATAATGATACACTATTTCATTAAGCGCATTATATTTGCATCTGATTAATAATATAAACACCGCAAATATATGTTTACTATCAGAAAAGCGGCAATAGCCGATTGTGAATTGATTCACAAACTTGCCTGGCAAATATTTCCTGAAACCTATAAGGAAATACTATCAAAAGAGCAAACTGAATACATGATGGAATGGATGTACTCACCGGAAAACATCCGTAAGCAGATTGAAGAAGAAGGACATGTTTACTTCATTGCATATGAGGAGTCCGAAGCAGCAGGATATGTATCCATCCAGCAACAAGACAACGATATATTCCACTTACAGAAAATATATGTCCTACCCTACTATCAGGGCGCACATTGTGGCAGTTTTCTGTTTCGTGAAGCGGTTAAGTACATTAAAGAAGTGCACCCGGAACTGTGTTTGATGGAATTGAATGTGAATCGTAACAACAAAGCATTACAATTCTACGAGCACATGGGTATGAGAAAATTAAGAGAAGGAGATTTTCCGATTGGAAACGGCTATTATATGAATGATTATATAATGGGGATGGAAATTTAAGTAGTTATTAGTTATAAGTGATTAGTGATTTGTTGATGCTTTCATTATGCAGCATCATAGTGCAGCCTATTATTAACAAATCACTAATCACTTATAACTAATAACTACTTAGCCACTCTCTCCAGCCACTTCAGCATAAACAGCATAGTGAACATAGAAAGACAACAAGCTACAACGAATACAGTCCAGGTCATCCAGATAGGAATAACTTCATAGAGAATTGCACCGATAACAAGTAACTGGTTACCGATAGCAGTAGCACCTAACCATCCTCCTTGCATAATACCCTGATACTTGGACGGAGCTACCTTTGATACAAATGAAATACCCAGCGGAGAAATATACAGCTCAGCTATGGTAAGAATCAGATAAGTAACCATCAGCAACAATGGAGTTACCTTTACAGAAGAAGTACCTGCTGCAATAATATCTTTGTGCATAGGCAGATTGCCTAAATAGGAACCTACTGCCATTACCAGAAAAGCGGTAGCCGCAATACCCATACCGATAGCAATCTTCTTCGGAGTGGAAGGTTCCTTGCCTCTGGCACGTTGAGCCGCAAAGACAGCCATGATAACAGGTGTCAGGAACACCACAAAGAATGGGTTCAATGATTGGAATAACTCAGCCGTGATAGGCATGCCGAAAAGATTCAGGTTTGTATATTCCTTAGCAAAGAAAGTCAGCGTCAAACCATTCTGATGGAAAGAGAACCAGAAGAAAATTACAATGCCAAACACTGCAAACAATGCATACATACGTTGTTTTACTTCCTGTGCACTCATTTCAACCGTAGCAGTATCACCCACTTTTTCAGCCGCTTTTTTATTCACATCAGGGAATTTCTTCTTGTTTATCATAAAAATTACCAGAGATACAGCCATTGCGATGATAGCAACTGCAAATGCATAATGGAATCCAGTAGTAAATACATTCAGATAGTTATTGGCAAATTCCGTCATATCTCCAACCGGAGCACCGGACAGGATTACCTGGTTTGCCAAAGTATTATAGGTATCTATGGCTTCGGGTGTCAATGTTCCTGCCAAATGTCCGTGACAAAGTGCGGGAAGATCTGCGTTATATCCGTAACCGAAGTTAGCCAACCACCAGTTACGCACACCTACTGCTGCTACGGGAGCGAAGATAGCACCTAAGTTAATAAACATATAGAACAGCGAAAAGCCGGAGTCGCGCATGTTGGCATACTGCGGATTATCATACATCTGTCCTACCAACGCCTGAAGGTTGCCTTTGAACAAACCGTTACCGAAAGCAATTATAAACAATGCCACACAGGTAATGGTGAGGAATAATGCCTTACTGGAAACTGGGGTGGAAGATGGAATAGCAAGCATCAGATAACCGGCTGCCATCAAGATAATACCAACCAGAATCGTACCTTTAAAGTTACGGGTCTTATCGGCAATAATACCTCCGATCAAAGCAAGAATGTAGATAGAAAAATAGAAAGTAGAATAAATCAAACCGGCTGCTTTACCATCTAAACCGAATTTAGCTTGCAAGAACAGCACCAGAATTGCCATCATGGTATAAAAGCCGAATCGCTCACCAAGATTAGACAAGGAAGCAGCAATCAGACCTTTAGGGTGTTTGTTGAACATAGAAATAAGTTTTTATTATTAGTAATTAGTATTGATTTATTTATATTTTTTGCAAATATATACTTTTCGCTGAGATTTCTTATAAAAAAAACTTTAATTCTCATCACAGCAAATACAGAATCATCCCGAGTTTTTTCTGTTCAGAAAAGACGATTTAAGAAAGGAAAAGTTCACAAACCCCGGCACGTACTTCTTTAATCAAGTCTTTCGGATCAAGTTTAATTTGAAGTCCCCGCTGACCGGCACTGATATAGATATATGGGAATTGCAAGCAAGTCTCGTGAATATAAGTAGGAAAAGGCTTCTTCATACCGATGGGTGAGCAACCACCACGGATATATCCTGTCAATGGAAGGAGTTCCTTCATCGGGATAAGATCACATTTCTTGTTGCCTGAAACTTTGGCAGCCAGCTTCAAGTCCACTTCATGTTCACCTGGAATAACACAGACGAAATATCCGTTCTTATCACCATGGAGTATCAGTGTTTTAAAAACCTGCTCTATATTCTCTCCTAAACTAGCAGCAACATGAACAGCACTTAAATCGTTTTCATCGACTTCATAAGGGATAAGTTCGTAAGCAATCTTTGCTTTATCAAGCAAACGAGCCGCATTGGTTTTATTTATTTTCACGTTTACAATTACTAAATTTGCAATTAAACAAGCTCTTCACTTAAAAACTTCGGAGTATAGCCTTTTGTGCTTTTTGCAACCTCTTCAGGAGTACCGAATGAAAGAAGTTCTCCTCCACCCTTGCCACCTTCAGGACCCATGTCAATAATATAATCCGCCATCTTGATAACGTCCAGATTATGTTCGATGACAATCACGGTGTTACCTTTGTCCACGAGCTTGTTCAGCACACCCATCAGAACACGGATGTCTTCAAAATGAAGTCCGGTAGTAGGTTCATCAAGAATATAGAGTGTCTTACCCGTATCGCGTTTGGATAGTTCGGTAGCCAACTTCACACGCTGGCTTTCACCACCTGAAAGTGTTGTGGAAGATTGTCCCAACTTGATATAACCCAATCCGACATCTTGGATGGTCTTGATTTTGTTCAATATCTGCGGCACGTTCTCAAAGAATTCTACGGCACGGTTTATAGTCATATCCAACACATCGGCAATGGACTTTCCTTTAAAACGTACTTCCAATGTCTCGCGGTTATAGCGCTTACCGTGACAGATCTCGCAAGGTACATATACATCGGGCAGGAAATTCATTTCAATCGTTTTGTATCCGTTGCCCTGACAGGCTTCGCAACGCCCTCCGCTGACATTGAAAGAAAAACGCCCCGCTTTGTATCCCCTTATCTTTGCTTCAGGCAATCCAACAAACAAATTACGTATATCGGAGAAAACTCCCGTATAAGTAGCCGGATTGGAACGTGGCGTACGTCCCAACGGCGATTGGTCTACATTTACCACCTTATCTATATATTCCAGTCCCTCAATACTGTCATATGCCAATGGGTCTTGGAGTGAACGATAGAATTTCTGCGAGAGAATCGGTTGGAGTGTTTCATTGATTAATGTAGACTTCCCACTTCCCGAGACCCCTGTAACGCAAATCAGTTTACCAAGAGGGAACTCTACATCTACATTCTTAAGGTTATTCCCTTTAGCACCACGCAGCCAGAGACTGTGTCCATTTCCTTTGCGACGTTTGGCAGGCACTTCAATAGCACGCTCGCCATTCAGATATTGGGAAGTCAAAGTATGAGTCTGTAACATTGCTTGAGGAGTACCGGCAAAAACGACTTCACCACCCAAGCGTCCGGCTTTAGGTCCCATATCGATGACGTAATCGGCAGCGACCATCATATCCTTGTCATGTTCCACCACGATAACGGAGTTACCCATGTCTCGCAAATCTTTCAAAGAGTGGATAAGGCGCTGGTTATCCCGTTGATGCAAACCGATGCTCGGCTCGTCAAGAATATAAAGTACATTCACCAACTGTGAACCGATCTGTGTAGCCAAACGTATACGCTGACTTTCACCACCGGAAAGACTGACAGCACTACGGTCGAGGGACAGATATTCCAAGCCTACGTCCAATAAAAACTTTAGGCGAGTACGGATTTCTTTCAGTATCTCATAAGCAATCTGTTGCTGTTTGTTGCTAAGATACTGGTCCACATCCACCAGCCAATCGTATAGCTCATTAATATCCATACTGGAAAGTTCATAGATATTTTTGTCATGGATACGATAGGATAACGCCTCTTTATTTAATTTAGCACCGTGACACTCCGGGCAGACTGCAGTCTTAGCAAATTGCTCCGCCCACTTCTGTGCCGTGGCCGAAGCGTCTTTCTCCTGCAACATCTGTATATACTTCACCACTCCCTCAAACGTCACAAAATAATCGGAAGAAGTACCTATCAGGGCACTTTTTATTTTGATACGTTCATCCGAACCATAAAGAATCTCATCAATAGCATCATCAGGCAACTCTTTTACAGGAGTTTTCAGTGTAGCTTCATACTTCTCCAAAAGAGCGGTTATCTGCCAGAATATCATACTGTTTTTAGCCTTACCCAACGGAATTATAGCACCTTCGGCAATAGAAAGCTCGCGGTCGGGAATCACTTTATCTATATCAATCTGATTGACTACTCCCAGACCTTTACACCTAGGGCATGCCCCTTGTGGAGAGTTAAACGAAAAGTTATGCGGAGCCGGTTCACGGTAAGATAGTCCGGTAACCGGACACATCAAACGTTTACTGTAATGACGTATGCTCTCGTTCTGGGCATCAAGAACCATTACCAGTCCGTCACCTTGTCGCATGGCAGTGGCAACACTATTCTTGAGGCGTGTATCATCTTTGTCTGCAACAATCAATTTGTCAATCACTACTTCTACATCGTGATTCTTATAACGGTCGAGTTTCATTCCCGGCAAAGCTTCACGTATTTCACCATCTACCCTGACATAGAGATAGCCTTTTTTGCGTATCTGTTCAAACAGCTCTTTGTAATGCCCCTTACGGCTACGCACCAAAGGTGCAAGAATATAAATCTTTTTCCCTTTATAATCATTCAAGATAAGGTCAAGAATCTGCTCCTCGGTGTATTTCACCATCTTCTCACCCGAAAGGTAAGAAAATGCCTCGCCTGCACGGGCATAGAGCAGACGCAGGTAGTCGTAGACTTCCGTCGTAGTACCGACCGTAGAACGGGGATTCTTATTGGTCGTTTTCTGCTCAATCGAAATCACCGGACTAAGTCCCGTAATCTTATCTACGTCGGGACGCTCCAGGTTACCCAAGAAATTACGGGCATAAGCGGAGAATGTTTCTATATAACGGCGCTGACCTTCGGCAAATATCGTATCGAATGCGAGTGACGACTTACCGCTACCACTCAAACCGGTGATAACCGTCAAACTGTTACGGGGAATTTCAGCATCAATGTTTTTGAGGTTATGTACACGTGCACCGTATACATTAATATATTCTGTTTCTTCTTGCATAGCTTTTTAAGTTATGAGTTATAAGTTATGAGTTATTTGTTTATAATATAGCATGTTATTATGATGCAAAAACATCAGCAAATAACTTATAACTCATAACCCATAACCGGCGCGCAAAGCGCAGCTTATTCTTTCCTGCAAAAATAACGGTTTCTGACCGAATATCAGTCGAAAAGACATATTTTTCAGTTTTAAAATGCACAATATTATTTCTTAACGCAATCCTTTGGATGGAATAGCACAATATTGTTAACTTTGCAGCTACTTTGGGAAATTGTAAACATAAACCAACGATTACTGAATGAAAACGATTAACCGTATTTTGTGCTCCCTGCTGCTTGCCGGCGCATGCAGTTTCGGTGCAAACGCACAGGAAAATCAATCTTATTTTCTACATACAATTGAGAAAGGTCAAAGCTTGTATTCTATTGCCAGCATGTATGGAATCAGCCAGTCTGACATTGTAAAAATGAATCCTGGAAGTGACGACAAGATATATGTAGGACGTGCCTTACGTATCCCCCGTACTACAACAAGTTCGCAAAAAGAAACTTTCCACACTATTGAAGCGGGCGAAACATTGTACCGGCTTACCGTGAAATATAATGTATCGGCAAAAGCGATTTGTGACGCCAATCCCGGACTAAGCGCTGAGAACTTCCGTATCGGGCAAGTTATTCAAATTCCATCTGCCGGTGAAGCTGTCGTAACCGAACCTTCCCATGTAACGGTGACAGAGACACCGACGATTCAAGGCCCCGTACAATCCCGTTGCCGGGACATGCACAAGGTTAAACGGAAAGAAACGGTATTCAGTATCAGCCGCGAATATGGTATTTCTGAAGCCGAACTGATTGCCGCCAACCCCGAGCTAAGAGGTGAAAACCAAATCAAGAAAGGTTCATTCCTATGCATCCCCTACCAGTCTTCACAACCACAGCAGAATACGCAGCCGCAAACCATACCGACTGACAGTGAATTGTTCAGTGAAAATAAGAAATCCAATGAACGGTTCAGTACTATAAAAGCCGCTGTCATCCTTCCTTTCCTGTCGGATGCCGCTACTAAAAGCGAGTCGGCTAAAATGGTGGAATATTATGAAGGTTTTCTCATGGCTGTAGATAGCTTGAAACGCACAGGCACTTCTATCGACCTGTATACTTATAATTCCGGCCCGTCTACTTCTTCCCTGAACTCCATACTCGGAAAGAGTGAGATGAAGAATATGGATATTATCTTTGGGCCGTCTCACCAGCAGCATATCAAACCGTTGGCTGATTATGCTGACAAGCATAATATCCGTCTGGTTATACCGTTTACATCCAAAGACAATACGGTATTCCGCAACCCATCGGTATATCAAATCAACACTCCGCAATCCTATCTTTATTCAGAAGTATATGATCATTTCGTACGTCAGTTTCCCAATGCCAACGTAATATTTATTGAGGCAAGCCAAGATACTAAAGATAAGGCAGACTTCATCAAGGGACTGAAAGACGAACTGCGCAACCGCTCCATTCCAATGAAATCATTGAAAGAAGATGCAACCGTAGAATCATTGAAAGCTGTATTGAGCAATGACCGCGAAAATATTTTCATTCCGACATCAGGAAGTAATATTACTTTGATAAAGATACTTCCGCAACTTACTTTATTGGTACGTGAAAAACCGGAAAGCCGTATCCACTTGTTCGGTTATCCGGAATGGCAAACTTATACAAAGGATCATCTCGAAGCTTTCTTCGAACTGGACACCTATTTCTATTCTTCTTTCTATACCAACAATTTGCTCCCCGCCGCTATCAATTTCACTAAAAATTATCGCAGATGGTATGGTAAGGACATGGAAGAACGCTATCCGAAATTCGGAATGCTTGGTTTTGACACCGGCTACTTCTTCCTCAAAGGTTTGTCTCAATATGGTTCAGGATTTGAAAAGAATATGGAACGTATGGATTTGGTTCCTATCCAAACCGGGTTCAAGTTCCGCCGTGTAAACAACTGGGGAGGATTCATTAACCAGAAAGTATTCTTTGTAAACTTCACCAAGAATTTTGAACTGATTAAACTTGATTTCGATTAATGAAGATGAAACTTAAAACGATTATAGTAACCGCTTTGTTGTCGGGTATCTATATCCTTCCGGCAAGTGCACAGATTGGCGAACAACGTCATAATTTCGCTGTGGGTGTTAACGGAGGTATCAATCTCAACAGCGTGAGTTTTTCACCTAAGGTCCGCCAAAAAAACCTAATGGGCATCAATGGCGGTGTCACAGCCCGCTATATTTCCGAGAAATATTTCAGTATGATTTGTGGTGCGCAGATTGAGCTGAATTTCTCGCAGCATGGTTGGGACGAGTTTTATGAAGACTTTCCTGATTTGCAATATACTCGTACTATGAACTATGTGGAAATTCCTTTTCTGGCACATCTGGCATTCGGTAGAGACAGAGGGTTACAATTCTTTATTCATGCCGGTCCGCAAATCGGCTTTTTAATAAGCGATAGTAAGACCATTAGTGGAAACTGGAACGACTATAAAGGAATTACCGTAGAACAGCATGATAAAGCCATAGATAACAAATTCGACTATGGTATTACCGGTGGAGCCGGTATAGAGCTTCGCACCAAAGCCGGAAACTTCTTGGTGGAAGGAAGATACTACTATGGCTTATCCGACTTTTATAACAGTACCAAGAAAGATTACTTCTCACGTTCGGCACACGGAGTTATTACCGCCAAAATTACTTATCTCTTCGATCTTAAAAAGTAATTCCACGTATTAGTGTATCACCCTAATTAACTTATAAATAAGAATATATATAACAAAACAGACGATGTGTTTAAAAAAAACACATCGTCTGTTTTGTTATAACGTATCATCTGTTCAGGACAAACGCATCATGCGTTTTATACCTGTGAATGAATTCTTATCTCAATCTGTCAGCAGCCTTGACCATCACTTCATCCCGATAAATAGCACGGAAAGTTAAATAAAGCAAGATAATACAGATAGCTGGAAGACATAAAGCCCATCCTAACTGGAATTTCACTGCATTCAATTCGCTTTTCAAGATGAACATAAACACGAAGAAAGCAATGTAAAAACCTATCAGCAAAAGGCTAGAAAATACAGCCATACGTATTTGCAACATACGGTTGCGGAACAGGAAAATAGTACAGAATGCAATAATAGCACTCAATAAAAGTATACCAAACAAGCCCCATGTAGACTGGAAACTTCCATCAGCCAAGGTTATCCCCAACGGCTTGAATACATGAACAGCAATTCCGTCCGAACCGACAAACTGCCCTACCGGCATGCAAATAGCAACAACCAGCAGAATAGCTACCAATAATAAATAAACGGATTGAATACGTTGAATCATTACTGCAATTTTTCTTTTTCTTTAGCCGGATTGCGGTAGTACACCTTACCTTCGATATATTCCTGAGTAGCAATCAAAGTAGGTTTAGGCAACTTCTCATAATAACGTGAGATTTCAATTTGCTCACGGTTTTCGAATACTTCTTCCAAGTTATCGTTGTAAGAAGCAAATTCTGCTAATTTCTTAGAAAGGTCGCTCTTTATTTCAACGCTGATCTGGTTGGAACGTTTACCAATAATCGCTACGGTTTCATATACATTACCAGTATCCTCACACAGCTCCATCATATCGCGTGTTACCGTACTTGCAGGAGCATTTGTCTTTCTGTAATCCATAAATTTCTATCTAAATTAATTTTATTCTATCGAATGTTATTTCTTTCTTCTTGATTATTTTAGTCTTTCAGCACTTTCTGAGATTCCCTGAAAATACGGTCGGCATCTTTCATGTATTTACTTTCGGGAAACTCATTCTTGAAAGCATAATATTCATCCACCGTTTCACGGTAACGTTCCGCCTTTCTTTCTTCTACACTGTATATAGCCATTTCATACTTGGCACGCAGAATAAGAATAGACAAATCTTCACGCATATTGGTATATGGATAATCCTTTAGTGCATTTTGTGCTGTGATGACACAAGACTCATAATTATTGCCCAAATAATTACCCAAGTTATAATACAATTTAGCAGAAAGGAATTCTTTCATCACCAACTTGTCCTGTAACGTGAATATCATGCTTTGAGCCTCTTCTTTCTTAGCACTTTGCGGAAAGTATTCCAGGAACATCTGCAACTGCTGAATAGCGCTATATGTACCGGATTGATCCAGACGTGGTTCAGGAGTATCCAAGAACAACGCCTTTCCTGCATGGAAACGTGCCAATTCAGTAAATGTACCGCGGGGATAGACATTGTAGTATTGAGTAAATGTTTGCGCGGCAGTCTGATAATCTTTCTGATTGTAGTAACTCATACCCAACATGTAGAGGGATTCCTCTGCTTTATCGGTACCTTTCAGAATGGCAATCAACTCATTCAACAAAGTAGCAGCACGATTGTACTGACCTTTTGCGAAGTAATTCTTTGCCGCTTCATACTTGTATTCGTAATCCGTGCTTTTCAGCAACTTGTTGTATTCTCCACACGAGGAGAGCAGCAATGCTGCAAGCAGAGTTATAAGGATATTCTTTTTCATTACTTTTAGTCAAATAATGTGCAAAGATAGAGGTTCGACACGAATAAAGCAACGATACGAGCCTTAATTTTTCAAAAACAAAGACGAACAAGAAGGGATTATCGACGAACGGAGAGAGATAGGGGAAGAAAAAGTATAAAGTATGAAGTATAAAGCTGCACTATCATGTCACACAGTTATATTTCATACTTTAAACTTCATACCTACTTTACAGTTTATACAAATCGCTTGCAGCCAACAGGTCGACTTTCTTCTCCATTAACACACGGATACAGTTTTCCATGTCATTGGGACGAATAATAACATTAGCTGTCTGACCGTTGGCAAAGGAGTACATATATTCAATAAACACTCCTTCGTCAGAAAGACAACGAAGTACTTTAGACAACGAACCGGGAATATTAGGACAACTGATACCTACCACATCGGTCACGTTGACTGCAAAGTGATTATCTTTTAAAGCTTTATATGCCTTATCCGGTTCGGAAACAATACCACGTAATATACCGAAATCAGCATTTTCGGCTATACAGAGAGCAGAAAGGTTCACCCCTTCTCTGGCCAGAACTTCCGTCACTTCCGTAAGGCGACCGGACTTGTTCTCCAAAAAAATGGAAAGTTGTTTTGCTACCATGACTGTTACTTTATTAGTTATAAGTTATGAGTTATTAAGTTATGGCAGGAACACTCATAACTTATAACTCATAACTAAATTATAGTTTTCTATTATCAATTACACGTTTAGCTTTACCTACACTACGTTCAATACTGCGTGGTTCTACCAGCCGGACCTCTACTCCCAAACCGAGTACGCTTTGCAAGCGTCCGGTCAGCTTCTTCTTCAACGCCAACATTCTATTGATTTCATCGGAATAGTATTCCGGACGAACTTCAACCTGTAGTTCCATTGTATCCGTATTGTTTTTACGATCAACCACCAAAAGATAATGCGGTTCGAATTCCGGCATTTCAAGAATAACGGATTCAATTTGTGTAGGAAATACATTGACACCACGAATAATAAGCATATCATCGCTACGTCCAAGAATACGATCCATACGAACCAAGGTACGTCCGCAGGAACATTTGTCGTAATGCAAGGAAGTAAGGTCTTTGGTGCGATAACGTAATAACGGCATTCCTTCTTTGGTAAGATGGGTAAACACCAGCTCACCGGTTTCACCAGACGCAACCGGTTCAAGGGTATTCGGATCTATTATTTCGGGAAAGTAATGGTCTTCATTTAGATGCGTACCATGTTGACATTCACATTCATATCCCACACCCGGACCGGCAATTTCACTCAGTCCATAGATATCATAAGCCTTGATACCTAATTTTGTTTCAATATCCCGGCGCATGCTCTCCGTCCACGGTTCTGCACCGAAAGCACCCGCTTTCAGTTTAAACTCTTCACGGGGGAAACCGGAATCTTTGATAGCGTCGGCCAGATATAATGCATAAGAAGGTGTACAACAAAGCACTGTCGATCCAAAGTCATGCATTAAAGTAATCTGTTTCTCCGTATTGCCACTGGACATCGGAATAACTGATGCACCAATGTTTTCAGCACCTGCATGAGCTCCCAATCCACCGGTAAAAAGTCCATATCCGTAGGATACCTGGAATATATCTGCACTACTGGCTCCATAGGCTGTAAAAGCACGTGAAAGACATTCCGCCCAAACCGAAAGGTCTTTACGAGTATATCCCACTACGGTAGGTTTTCCGGTAGTACCGGAAGAAGCGTGAATACGTACAATCTGGCTCATAGGCACAGCACAAAGGCCAAAAGGATAATTATCCCGAAGATCATATTTAGTGGTAAAAGGAAGTTTTACAATATCGTCAATGCTATTTATGTCATCGGGAGTAACTCCCAGTTCCTGCATCTTTTTACGATAGAAAGGAGTATCATGATATACACGCTCCACAGTTTTTTTAAGACGAATGCCTTGAATCTTACGAAGACTTTCGCGATCCATGCATTCAATACTTTCGTTCCAAATCATGTTGTTCGTTGTATTATGTGAATGGTTATTAATTGCTGCAAAGTAAACAAATATTTTTGTTTATCTCAAAGATTTTACCGAATATTGCCACCGCTAAAGAGATATAATGAACAAATTTGAATTAACATCCGCCTATCAGCCTACCGGTGACCAACCGGAAGCTATTGCACAACTCACTGAAGGTGTACTCGAAGAAGTTCCCGCCCAGACATTACTTGGGGTTACAGGTTCGGGAAAAACATTTACCATCGCCAATGTCATTGCCAATGTCAACAAGCCGACCTTGATATTGAGTCATAACAAGACACTGGCAGCACAATTATACAGTGAGTTCAAAGGTTTTTTTCCAAACAATGCGGTAGAATACTACGTATCTTATTATGATTACTACCAGCCCGAAGCATATCTCCCTTCTTCGGATACTTACATAGAAAAGGACCTTGCTATAAATGACGAGATTGATAAGCTGCGTCTGGCCGCCACTTCCGCCCTGCTCTCAGGTCGTAAGGATGTAGTCGTTGTATCTTCCGTATCATGTATTTACGGTATGGGAAACCCTTCAGATTTCTATAATAATGTAATAGAAGTGCAACAGGGCAAAAACTTCAGCCGTAATGTCTTTCTGCGCCGCCTCGTAGATAGTCTTTATGTACGTAACGACATAGACTTGAACCGTGGTAATTTCCGTGTAAAAGGTGATACCGTAGATATTTATCTGGCTTATGCAGATAACCTGCTACGCATCGTTTTCTGGGGGGATGAAGTGGATAGTATTGAGGAAGTTGATCCTGTCAGCGGAGTGACGATTGCAAAATTCGATGCTTACAAAATATATCCAGCCAACCTCTTCATGACTACCAAGGAAGCTACCATACGTGCCATTCACGAGATAGAAGACGACTTGCATAAACAGGTGCAATGGTTTGAAAATGAAGGGCGCCCATTTGAAGCCAAACGCTTACAGGAACGTGTTACGTATGACATGGAGATGATACGCGAATTAGGGCACTGTTCAGGTATTGAAAACTATTCGCGCTACTTTGACGGACGTGCCCCGGGTACTCGTCCTTACTGTCTGCTGGACTTCTTCCCCGAAGATTTCCTGATTGTCATTGATGAAAGTCATGTCAGTGTTCCGCAGATACGTGCCATGTATGGTGGTGACCGTGCCCGGAAGACCAATCTTGTGGAATATGGCTTCCGTTTACCTGCCGCAATGGATAACCGTCCGTTGAAGTTCGAAGAATTCGAGACGATGGCCAAGCAAGTGATATACGTCAGTGCTACCCCTGCCGACTATGAGTTGATACAATCCGAGGGTATCGTCGTAGAACAAGTGATACGTCCCACGGGCCTGTTGGACCCTATTATCGAAGTTCGTCCCAGCCACAACCAGATAGACGACTTGATGGAAGAAATCCAGTTGCGCATCGAAAAGAATGAGCGTACACTCGTAACCACTCTTACCAAGCGTATGGCGGAAGAGTTAACGGAATATCTACTTAATAACAATGTAAAATGTAACTATATCCATAGCGATGTCGACACATTGGAACGTGTAAAGATTATGAGTGACCTCCGTGAGGGTTTGTATGACGTACTTGTCGGTGTTAATCTTTTGCGCGAAGGTCTGGATTTGCCGGAGGTTTCTCTTGTCGCTATCCTCGATGCAGATAAAGAAGGTTTCCTCCGCTCCCACCGTTCGCTCACACAGACCGCCGGACGTGCTGCCCGTAACGTAAACGGAATGGTTATCATGTATGCTGATAAAATTACGGAAAGCATGCAACTGACTATCGACGAAACCAATCGCCGACGCGAAAAACAGTTGAAGTATAACGAGGAGCATGGCATCACTCCCCAGCAAATCAAAAAAGCCAAGAACCTCAATGTGTTTGGTGGTGCAGAAGGATTTGCCGAAGCCGGTTCAGGTAAAGATAAGATTTCCGGTTCTGCCCCGCGTCCATATGTGGAACAAGAAAGCACTACAACTATCGCTGCTGACCCAATCGTTCAATATATGAATCGCACCCAGCTTGAAAAGAGCATTGAACGTACCAAGAAACTTATGCAGGAAGCCGCCAAGAAACTCGATTTCATCGAAGCCGCCCAATACCGCGACGAAGTTCTGAAGATGGAAGAATTGCTGAAAGAAAAGTAAGAAACCTTCTATCCTATATCGTTTACAATAGAAATTCTCCTTTTATTGAAAACCAGATTAGTTCTCTGTTGTTATATACTATTAAACAGATTATTAATCATTTAAAATATAAAAGGAAATGAACAGACTCACTAAAACTGCAATTATCGCCATGGGATTGATAGTTGCAACAGGCGCACAACAAGCGGAAGCTTGTACGCGTGCCACATATATCGGTCCGGACAACATGGTTATCACAGGGCGTACAATGGACTGGAAAGAGGACATTATGAGTAACCTATACGTATTTCCGCGAGGTATACAAAGAGCCGGTTACAACAAAGGTAAAACCGTCAACTGGACTTCAAAGTATGGCAGCGTCATTGCCACCGGATATGATATAGGTACGTGTGACGGCATGAATGAGAAAGGATTGGTTGCCAGTCTGCTGTTCTTACCAGAATCCATATACGATCGTCCCGGGGATACCCGTCCTACTATGGGAATCAGCATTTGGACACAATATGTGCTCGATAATTTTGCTACCGTTCGCGAGGCTGTCGATGAGTTAAAGAAAGAGACTTTCCGCATTGATGCTCCCCAAATGCCGAATGGTTCAGCCTCTACCCTCCATCTGGCTATCACGGATGAAACCGGAAACACCGCTATTCTGGAATATCTGGACGGAAAACTCGATATCCATGAGGGAAAGGAATACCAGGTGATGACAAACTCTCCTCGGTATGAGCTCCAGTTAGCCGTCAACGATTATTGGAAAGAAGTAGGCGGTTTACACATGTTGCCGGGAACAAACCGTTCCAGCGACCGCTTTGCCCGTGCATCGTTCTACATACATGCTATTCCACAGACTTCGGACGCAAAAATTGCCGTACCCAGTGTATTAAGTGTAATACGTAATGTATCCGTACCATATGGAATTACCACTCCCGAAAGGCCTGAAATATCTTCTACCCGTTGGCGTTCTGTCTCTGATCAAAAGAATAAAGTATATTACTTCGAATCTACCTTAACACCGAATCTCTTCTGGCTCGATTTGAAAAAGATAGATTTCAGTCCGAAAGCCGGCATCAAAAAACTCGCTTTGACAAACGGCGAAATATATGCGGGAGATGCGGTTAAAGATTTAAAGGACAGTCCTTCTTTTACATTCCTGTTTCAGACGCCGGTTATGTAAGTAAGAGATTAAAAATACCAACCATTGGTACATGAAGTACCACGCTTTGGTACGGAAGATACCAACGGCTGGTATTTTATATACCAACCGTTGGTATTTCAAGTACCAAACTGTGGTATTGGATTGGTACATGCATACTATTCATTTTAAGCCATTTACCAAAAACAGTTTATCAGGGTTACAAGCAGATTAATTCATTTATCCTGTGGCTGAATTAATCCCTTTTTCCTCCGTATAAGTCCAATAAACTAATTCCCCCAGCGCTTTTTCTCATATATTTTGCGTATGTTTGTAGTCAAACTCAACGTTGCAATTTCACATGGAATTATTAGTATATAAAGCCTCTGCCGGTTCGGGAAAGACCTTCACATTGGCAGTGGAATACATCAAGCACCTGATACTCAACCCGTGCGCCTATCGCCATATACTGGCCGTAACCTTTACCAATAAAGCAACGGCTGAGATGAAGGAACGCATCTTAACCCAGCTTTACGGTATCTGGCAAGGAGATTCGGCTTCGGAGGCCTATCTCAACCGTATAAAAGAAGAGATAGGGAAAATTAAAGATGAAAAATTAAAAATTAAAGAGGCAGAAGGATACGGGGATGTAGAAATACGGCAACGGGCGGGAATGGCATTGCAATATATGTTGCACGATTACAGTCGTTTCCGTGTAGAGACTATTGACTCTTTCTTCCAATCCGTTATGCGCAACCTTGCCCGCGAGTTGGAACTCAGTCCCAACCTGAATATAGAATTGAATAATGCCGAGGTATTGAGCGATGCCGTAGACAGTCTTATCGAAAAGCTCACTCCTACCTCATCCGTTCTGGCGTGGCTGTTGGATTATATCAACGAACGTATTGCCGATGACAAACGCTGGAATGTATCCAACGAAGTAAAAAGCTTCGGACGAAACATTTTTGACGAGAGTTACATAGAACGTGGAGAGGGGTTACGCCTGAAACTCCGTACTCCCGAAACTTTAAAACTCTATCGAGATGTATTACGGGAAATGGAAACCGCTGCTTTGGAACAGATGAAAGGTTTCTATGACCAGTTTGAAGGCGAACTGGAAGGCCATGCACTCACTGCCGAAGATTTGAAGGGCGGTGCACGTAGTATAGGCAGTTATTTTCGCAAGTTGCGTGACGGCAAACTGACGGACAAAGACGTAATGAACGCCACCCTGCAGAACAGTCTGGATGATGCCAAGAATTGGGCTACGAAAACATCCTCACGCAAGGATGATATTATCCGGTTGGCAGAAACCAGTCTGATTCCTCTCCTTCAGGATGCCGAGAGATTACGTCCTCAGAAGAACCGCACGGTAAACAGTTGCCGACTTTCGTTACAACATCTCAACAAGTTGCAACTTTTGAGCCATATTGACGAAGAAGTGCGTACTCTGAATCGGGAACATAACCGTTTCCTGTTATCAGACACCAACGCTTTATTGCATAAGTTGGTACGTGAAGGAGATTCATCGTTTGTATTCGAAAAGATAGGCGCCAACATTCGTAACGTGATGATTGACGAATTCCAGGATACGAGCCGCATGCAATGGGATAATTTCCGTCTTCTGCTGTTAGAAGGACTGTCGCAAGGAGCAGACAGCTTGATTGTAGGAGACGTGAAACAATCCATTTATCGTTGGCGTAACGGTGACTGGGGAATATTGAACTGTTTAGGTAACCCATCAAACTCTCAGACATCACGACTCCATCCTCAGGCTTCGCAACCCTTCCCATTCCCGGTACGCGTAGAGACATTGAAAACCAATCGCAGAAGCGAAACGAATATCATCAACTTCAATAACCGGCTGTTCACCGCAGCAGTAGACTATCTGAATAGCGTATATCTGGAAGAATTGAAAGAAGAATGCTTCCCACTCAAAGGAGCTTATGCGGATGTTGCCCAGGAGTCTCCTAAAACAACAACCAAAGGTTATGTCAAAATATCTTTTCTTGAACCGGACGAAGAGCAGAACTACACGAAAAAAACATTGACAGCCTTGGGTGAAGAAGTACAACACCTATTGGCAGAGGGTATCCGGATGAATGACATCACGATTCTTGTACGAAAGAACAAGAACATCCCTCCCATTGCCGACTATTTCGACAAGGAACTTCATCTGTCTATCGTTTCGGATGAAGCGTTCCGGCTTGATGCCTCACTGGCTGTTTGTATGCTGATTGATGCACTGCGCTATCTGTCCAACCCGGAAGAAAAGATTGCAAGAGCATCATTAATTGCCAACTATAATTTACAGACCTCATTCAATTCCATTCAGAATAACGAACCTCCAAGTGATGAAATTACTGACTGGAACAATCTTTTCACTTCCGCACCCGAAGCACTACTGCCCACTACTTTCGTCTCCCGCATAGCCGAATTGCGTTTGATGCCTTTGTACGAACTACTGGAAGAACTCTTTACACTGTTCAATATGAGTAGTATAGAGAAGCAGGATGCCTACTTGTTCTCTTTCTTCGATGCCGTGACGGAATACCTGCAAAATAATTCTTCCGATCTTGACGGTTTTATCCGTTATTGGGATGAAACGCTTTGTTCTAAAACAATTCCCAGTGGCGAGATGGACGGCATACGGATTTTCTCCATCCACAAATCAAAAGGTTTAGAGTTCCACACCGTGCTGATTCCTTTCTGTGACTGGAAAATGGAAAACGAAACGTACAATCAGTTAGTGTGGTGTACTGCTCCCGAAGATCCGTATAACGCAATAGACCTGGTACCTGTAAACTACTCCGCTACAATGGCGGAATCTGTTTATCGTCAGGATTATCTGAATGAACGCTTACAGTTATGGGTTGATAACCTGAATCTTCTTTATGTGGCATTTACACGTGCCGGGAAGAACTTGATAATATGGAGTAAGAAAGACCAGAAAGGTACTATGTCCGAACTACTTTCCACCGCTTTAACTCAAGTGGTTAAAATGGGTGAAGGTAGTTGGGATGAAGAAGAAGGTATTTATGAAAGCGGAACATTATGCCCTTCAGATATAACCCCGGATAATAGCGTCTCCTCTCCTGCCCCTGTCGTCAACAAGTTGGCACAAAGTTCGGTGAAACTCCCCGTACATATGGAAAGTATGCGACATGACATCGAGTTTCGCCAATCCAACCGTTCAGCCGATTTTATTGCAGGCGTAGATGAAACCGAATCCGCCCAACGTTTTATTAATCGCGGACGCTTGCTGCATACGCTTTTCTCCGCCATTGAAACGGATGCTGATATTGACGATGCCATCAGCAGGCTTGTGTTTGAGGGTATTATCGGGCGTACCGAAACAGAAGAGGAAATACGTGAACTTACGCAACGTGCTTTCTCTCTACCCCAAGTAAAAGATTGGTATTCGGGAACCTGGCAACTATTCAATGAGTGCGACATCATCTGGCAGGAAAACGGAGAACTTCGTACACGTCGCCCTGACCGTGTAATGATGCGCAATGGAGAAATAGTAGTTATAGACTTTAAATTCGGTAAACCGAATAAGAAGTATAACAAACAGGTACAAGGATATATGCAACTACTTATCCGCATGGGATATGAGGCGGAGAAGATAAGAGGATATCTGTGGTATGTTGAAGAAGAGCAAATAGAACAAATATGAAAACATTCCTTCAACTGGTCGCCAAAGACCTTTATTCTAAAATAGGAGACGATTTGTCACGTACTGCTATCGTTTTTCCTAACAAACGCGCCAGTTTGTTCTTTAATGAATATTTGGCAGCAGAAAGCGAACGCCCGCTTTGGTCGCCTGCTTACGTAAATATCAGTGAACTGTTCCGTCAACTTTCCTCTTTGAAGCCGGGCGACCCTATCCGTTTGGTTTGTGAACTTTATAAAGTATTCCGTGAAGAGACCCACAGTGAAGAAACGTTGGATGATTTCTACTTCTGGGGAGAAATGCTTATCAGCGACTTTGATGATGTAGACAAGAATCTCGTAGATGCTGACAAGCTGTTCTCCAATCTGCAGGATTTAAAGAACATAATGGATGACTATGACTTTCTCGACAAAGAACAGGAAGAAGCCATACAGCAGTTCTTCCAGAACTTTTCCATTGAAAAACGTACGCAACTGAAAGAGAAATTCATTTCATTGTGGGATAAGCTGGGAGATATTTACAGAAAATATCAAGCAAACCTCTCCAGCCTCGGCATTGCCTACGAAGGTATAATGTATCGCCAGGTGATTGAGCAACTCAATACCGACCAACTGCGTTATGAGCGTTATGTATTCGTAGGGTTTAACGTATTAAATAAGGTAGAGACTCAGTTCTTTAAATTATTGCAAGATGCCGGTAAAGCAATGTTCTACTGGGATTATGATGTGTTTTATACCCGCCTGCCCCGCGAACAGCAGCCGCCTTATACTCATGAAGCCGGTGAATTTATCCTCCGTAACCTAAAACTCTTTCCGAATCAACTTCCCGAAACAGCTTTCAATGTGTTGCGCAATCCCAAGCAAGTGCGTTTTATCTCTGCACCTACTGAGAACGCACAGGCGCGTTTTCTACCGGAGTGGATAAGGGAAATTACAAATAAGAAGATACAAACGTCTGAGGGAAAAGAAAAAACAGTGCAGGAAAAAGAAAACGCCATTGTTCTATGTAACGAAGCCTTGTTACTGCCTGTGCTACATTCCATCCCTTCGGATGTGAAGAATGTCAATATAACAATGGGGTTCCCGTTGGCACAAACTCCCATATACAGTTATATCAATGCCCTTATGGAGTTACAAACCATCGGCTTCCGTACCGATACCGGACGATATACTTATGAAACCGTACTTCCGGTATTGAAACACCCTTATACGCGGCAACTTTCTTCAGTCGCCGAAGAATTGGAAAAGCAACTCACGAAAGATAATCGTTTTTATCCCCTACCCTCAGAACTTAAAAAGGATGCTTTTCTCGAACAGATATTTACTCCACAGAATAACATCGCGACACTTTGCCGTTATCTTACCGAGCAGTTACGTGAAGTTGCCATCATATACCGTCAGGAGAAAGATGAAGAAGATATTTTCAATCAACTCTACCGGGAATCCTTGTTCAAAAGTTACACACTTATCAATCGTCTGCTGAACTTGATTGAAACTGACGGACTTAACCTAAAGGTAGATACTTTTAAACGTTTGTTAAGCCGTCTGCTTACATCTACCAATATCCCGTTCCACGGTGAACCGGCTATCGGCATGCAGGTGATGGGAGTATTGGAAACCCGTAATCTTGATTTCCGTAATCTCATTATGCTTTCTCTCAACGAAGGGCAACTTCCCAAAAGTGGCGGAGATTCGTCTTTTATTCCTTATAACCTGCGCAAGGCATTCGGAATGACCACCATTGAACACAAAAATTCGGTATATGCCTACTATTTCTACCGTCTGATTCAACGGGCGGAGAATATTACTTTAGTGTATAACACGGCATCCGACGGGCTGAATCGGGGCGAAATGTCACGTTTCATGCTTCAGTTTCTCGTAGAGTCACCGCATGATATCACACGTGAATATCTGGAAGCCGGACAGTCTCCACAACATAGCCGGCAGATTGAAATAAAAAAGACCGGAAAAGTGTTACAGTGGATGTACGACGCCTATGATATCCGGCGACATCCCCATGCCTTGTTCTCACCTTCGGCACTCAATGCTTATCTGGATTGTCGGCTAAAATTCTATTACCGATATGTCGCCCGATTGAAAGCTCCCGACGAAGTCAGTGCGGAAATAGATTCGGCTTTATTCGGAACCATCTTCCATCGCTCTGCCGAATTGGTATATCAAGACCTCACCGCCAATGGAAAAGAGATTGGTAAAGAAGACTTGGAAAAAATCCTAAAAAATGAAGTAAGGTTGCAAACCTATGTAGACAATGCATTCAAGGATGAGTTCTTCCATGTACAGGCCTATGAGCAACCTGAATATAACGGTACACAACTCATTCACTCCAAAGTCATCGTCTCCTATCTGAGACAATTGCTACGTAATGACCTGCAATACGCCCCTTTCTTCATGGAAGGTATGGAACAAAAGGTTACCGAGACGTTAGAGATAGAGACCCCGCTGGGTAAGTTACTTCTAAACATCGGAGGAACCATAGACCGCTTGGATAGAAAAAATGACACACTGCGTATCGTCGATTATAAAACCGGAGGAACTCCCAAAACACCAGAAAATATAGAGCAATTGTTTATTCCCTCCGATAGCCGTCCAAGTTATATTTTCCAAACTTTCCTGTATGCCGCTATCATGTGTCATAATCAGTCCTTGAAGGTAGCTCCCTCCTTACTCTATATACATAGAGCAGCATCCGAGAGCTATTCGCCCGTTATTGAGATGGGTGCACCACGACAACCCAAAGTATCTGTCAATAACTTTGCCCTTTATGAAGACGACTTCCGTGAACGGTTACTCAATCTTTTGCAGGAAATATTCAATCCGAAAGAAAGCTTTACTCAAACGGTAGATACGAAGAAGTGTGAATATTGCGATTTCAAAAGTCTATGTAAAAGATAAAAAAACAGACCACTTGTTTGCTTGAAACAAATGGTCTGTTTACTGTAAACAGATGATGCGTTTTCACTAAATACATCATCTGTTTTTTTATTAATGAACATTACTTTTTCAACGGTATAGAGAAATAGAATGTAGAACCTTCGCCTTTCTTCGAAGCAAACCATAGTTTACCGCCATTCTTCATTACGAAATCCTGGCATAACAACAGTCCCAATCCTGAACCTTCTTCATTGTTCGTACCGAATGTGCTGAAGTGTGTATCTGTGTGCAGCAATTTCTTTTGCCCTTCCTCATCAATGCCACAACCATGATCTTGCACACTAACCACTACCATGCCATCCTGTTCCTCTACTTTTACCAAAACTTCGGAACCTTCATTGCTAAACTTGATGGCATTGCTTATCAAATTACGGACAACAGTCTTCAACATATCAATATCAGCACTCACAGGTAATTTGTCCGGTTTTTCTTCACGTATCTTAATCTTCTTCAAACCGGCTACCATATTGAATACATCAATCACACTATCCACAACTTCCACCACATCAATATCCTGATATACTACATTCAAATTACCAATCTGGCTTTTGGTCCATTTCAATAAGTTATCCAACAATGAGAATACATCCTCTGTTGTCTGATTCGCCATTGTAAGCAACTCATACATTTCATCCCCGATCTTCTCAGCCGGTAAGTTCAAAATGAGCATATTCAGCACCATCTTGATAGACCCCATCGGAGAACGCAAGTCATGGGCAATAACCGAATATAATTTATCGCGACCGGCAATGGTACGTTGCAATTCTTCCGTCTTCTTCAAAATAAGACGTTTGGCAGCAACCAATGATATCTGATGGGATACACGGATTATCAGTTCTTCTTTATTGAAAGGCTTGGAGATAAAATCATTAGCACCCACTTGGAAACCTTTTACGATATCTGTGGTGCTATTCAGCGCTGTAAGAAAGATGATTGGAATATCAGCCGTATTAGGATTAGCCTTCAGACGCTGTGCAACTTCAAATCCGCTCAGGTCCGGCATCATTACGTCCAGCAAGACCAAATCAGGGTGTTCCTTATCCACCTGCTCCAAAGCTTGTTGCCCATTGCTTGCTGTCGCAATTGCAAATTTCTCATTTGTCAAGAGTACCTTCAACAACAAAACGTTTGACATCACATCATCTACGATGAGGATTTTGTACTCGGAAGGATTTATTTCCATATTCATCTTTTTATATAATTTTATCCCTTTATCAATATTGATCAAGAACGATTATTTCTAAAATACTCTATTATATGACACAAGCCTTCCTCTAATTCAATAGTAGGCTGCCATCCCAATTTACTCTTTGCCAGCGTTATATCCGGTTGACGTTGTTTTGGATCATCATGCGGCAATGGTTTGAAAATCAATCTTGACTTGGAGTCAGTCAACTTAATAACCTTCTCGGCCAAGTCAAGAATAGAGAACTCATGCGGATTACCCAGATTTACCGGACCGATAAATTCGTCTTCCGTATCCATCATTCTCACCATTCCTTCTATCAAATCATCCACATACTGAAAACTACGGGTCTGGTTACCTGAACCATAAATCGTAATATCTTCATCCTTTAAGGCCTGAACCACAAAATTGGATACCACTCGTCCGTCGTGCGCCAGCATACAAGGACCATACGTGTTAAAGATACGTATTATTTTAATCCGTATACCGTTTTGACGGTGATAATCCATAAAAAGCGTCTCAGCGCAACGTTTCCCTTCATCATAACAAGAACGAATTCCTACCGGATTTACATTCCCCCAATAACTTTCTACCTGAGGATGCACTATAGGGTCACCATAAACTTCACTGGTCGAAGCCTGCAATATTTTCGCTTTTGCCTTTTTTGCCAGCCCCAGCATATTAATAGCCCCCAATACGGAGGTCTTTATTGTTTTAATAGCATCATGTTGATAATGAATTGGAGAAGCAGGACATGCCAAATTATATATCTCATCCACTTCAGCTTCATAGGGAAACTCTACATCATGCTGTACAAATTCAAAATGAGGATTCCCCTCAAGGTGAGCCAAATTCTCCTTTGAACCGGTGAAAAGATTATCCAAGCATATTACTTTGTGCCCGTCATTAATCAACCGCGTACATAGATGAGAGCCAATGAAGCCAGCACCTCCGCTAACCAAAATTTTCTTCATGCAACTATTTTCTACTGTCCAAAAACGATAAAACTCTTTTGTTTTGTTTATGTGCTGACAAATGTAGGCGATTTGGTTAAAATATGCAAGTTTGCAAAAGAATTATTTTTATTGTTAAGGAATATATTCCTGCTTATTATCCGGAATACTGAAATCTTTGTTCGCAAACAGGTCTGCCAAGCCCGAAATTTGCTTCAAACGAAGTAGTTCGTCACGATCCATTCCTATATTTTTCATAATCCATTGGTCGGACATACCGGAGCGATCCAACTCGGCTACGATGTTACACATAAGTTCTATATTATGGCTTCCACGTGCACGATTATGGCGAATAGTCGAGGCCATACGGTTAGACAATTCTTTATCGATTACAACAACAGGCAATAAACCGTTTTCACGCTGATAAATCCGTTTGGATGTTTTCAACACCTGATAACGGTGATAACCATCTACTATAATATATTCATCAGTTTGTTCATCATAATAACAAACGCAAGGCATGGTAAATCCATCTTCCCAAATAGATAACTCCAACAATTTCATTTCAGGTGGTGCAACCACATTGGGATTATAATCATTAGCTTGAATTTTCTCTACAGGAACGGCCTTTACATTATATACCGGACTTTTATCTGTACTCATAACATCATATTTTTGAATTGTTCCATAATCTTATCTCGTTTGTATATCTCCTCTTTAGTGAGCGCAAAGCCCATATACTTACAGGCATGATCATTCTTCAGAATACAGATGCACACGCGTTTATAAGTAGGAATTTCCCTGAATTCCGCTATATCGATATCATCCAGATAATCCATGCGGACGGGCTTCTTATTGGTCTTATAATTCGTATAGTTCACCACCTCGATAGGAATACCCGCATCCGTCAGCTTCTTGATTGTATCTTCACCGAGACATCCACCCTTTGTTCGCCAAAATTCAATACTGACAGTTAATTTTTTCAAGTAATTACGCCGGGTTTCTTCAGGCAAAGTGGAAAGCAGGAATTGCATAAAGCTCTTCCAGTTATATCCTTTCGGTAAACGTACACTCTGCCATCCCATAGCATGAGTACCTCCATATATACCGGTAAAGTTTACACCATTAACCCGTCCTATCATCTTTCCCCAAGTATTCGGGTCGATTACTTTATAGAGTGACAGACTTTCCTGCGCTTCGCAAAGAAATGGACTGGCCACCCTCTGACGTTCTATATTAACGCCTGCTTTATAATACAAGTCATACAAATGGTTATAGTCAAAACCGAACTTTCCGTTAGCAGTCCAGATATCTGTTGTCTTCCAATCGAAAATAGGATAAGCATTATAAATATCATTACCAATCTTGGAAGTCCAGCGATAATTATGATACATCTGATACTTCCTGTTCAAGTGAATACTTCGCCAACGATTGAAACTTTCCTGAGTACGAATCCCGATAAGGAAACAAGTTCTTACAGCATCTTTCCGCAAATGCAACCATTTGGCAAAGTGCATCTGAAATTCATAATCCCACATATTTTCTGTATAGAAAGCGAAAGATTCTTTAGTATAGCACTTTTTCGGCATTTGGCGTACCCATATATCTTTTGCTTCTTCATCCCACGGACGCCAAAAACTTTGATACATGGAAGTACAAGTAGTTACCTTGAAAGGAACACATACCCGGTAAACTTCCATTATGTCCTGGTTTGCTTTAAGAATACGGTCGACATAATCGATGGTTACAGTATATTGTATTTCATAATCCATATGGAATACGCACAATTTCCGTTTCAAATTATTCCGCCGGATATAATCAATGCACAGGTTCAATAATACTCCACTATCCTTGCCTCCCGAAAAAGACACACATATAGTATCGAACTCTTTAAAGATTAATTCCAAACGTTCTTGCGCAAGTTCGTATACATTTTTGGATTGAATCATAGTCATCTGTCTTTTTTCATTTTCACATAGCGAGTCCACACCTTCTCTTCTGAAAACCCCAGTTCTTTGAACAAAGAGCAATGCTCCATAAAAGCAACCGAAGTTAAATCCATATCTTCATCTGTTTCGGAAATAATTTTTTCTACTAATAATTTTAAAGTATCGACATTATTGCCTTCTATATAATAGTTATTGATAATAAACTCTTTCCTTTTATGTTCTACCGGTATAAAACCAATAACCTTTCTCTTATCTAACGCTATAAACCAAACAAAATTTTCCGATGTGCGAAAAGGATAATTAAAATTTTGTTTCAACACTTCAGGATTCATCACCAAAGGCGCTACAAGTTCATAAAGTCTTTTGTCAGTTCCTTGTAATTGTATTATTTGTGTCATTGTCCAGTTATTAGTTTATTTTTTTCAGATGTTCAAAGATAAGTATTATACCCCACCATATAAATATGTTTTAAAGAGTTTTAAGAATAAAATAACAAATTAAGATGACGTTTATACCCCGACTTACATTGAATTTATAATCCATTGTCGAGCAAACCCGATTCAGTTAGGGACTGAAACCCATTCACTCCCTGACTCAATGGGTTTCAGTCCCTAACCCATTATCTCCCCCTTAGGAAGGCGTTATGAAGCGGGGAGACTAATGATGAAACAATGGCATTATATTTTTTTAGCATTTTCACTATGCAACTAAAGAAATTTCATATCTTTGCGCACAATTTAAAGAGTATTCTGAAACACTTTTTATCTATTCTGTTTTTCCAAAAATTAACAGACATTACACAAACAACAGCAAACTAATTATAAACAGTAAAAATATGATGCTAAACACAAAAAGGAAACCACTTATAGGCGTGGTTTTATTATTAACATCGTTAGGAGTAACGACATCGTGTATCGATAACAGTTACGATTTAAAGAAGGACATTGACATGACAATCAATGTAGGTGGTGAACATTTGGCTATCCCAGTGGGATATACGGAGAAAATAACATTGGATAAAATCATCGAAATTGATGAAGGAGATGACTTACAGCTTGTAAACGGAGAGTACCATTTATTAAAATCGGACAACATTGATGAGACAAATACATCAGTAAAGTCGGTTACGGTTAATGAATCAGAGAATCCTATAAATTCGATTGAAGTAATCAATAATGAGACCTATCCATTTGAATCAGAAGTTCCGGTCAAGAATTTAGAATCTGAAGGTTCTGTAAACATCGAAGCACGTGGAATTGATGAAGCAGTGATAGAAATAGGTTCTTTAACGGCCAGAACCCCAACAAAATTGACTCTTAAATTTCAAATTAATAAAGATGGTAATTTATCATATCAAGATATCACTATTGATAATATGACAATTATATTCCCTGACTTTATTCAATTCCAGGAAGGACAAAATGGGCTAAATGGTCAAACTCTTACTATTAGTAATGAGGCTATTTCCTCTGGTTCAAATTATACAAAAGACTTGTATATCACCAAATACGCATTTGGAGATAAATATGGTAACGGAAATAAAGTTAAAGAAGAGAATGATGACAGGGTCATTAAAATTGAGAACCAAAAAATAACAGTAAAAACAGATGTAATAGTACATCAAGCTCAAGGAACAGGTTCTCTTAGTATCAATCCTACAGCTACTCTCGCCACAATGACAGTAAGTGAAGTGAATGGTAGCATTAAACCTGAAATGAATGTGAAACCTACGGAAGTTGAGCTAACTAATTTACCGGACTTCTTGCAAGATGACGAGGTAAAACTGGACATCGCTAATCCTGTTTTCTCATTCAAAGCTAATAACCCGCTGAATGTAGATATAGAGATGGATGGTATCATGACCGGATATAAGAACGGCAAAGTAACTAAAATTGTAAAAATAGGAAGCGGTAATGGTGGAAATCCCATCATTTTAAAGCCCAGCGGAGACACGCAACAAACAATTTCAATAGTACGAGACGAAAAGACTACTGTTGAGACAGGTGCAACTAAAGTTGTCGTAGCAAATCTGAATGATATTATTGAAACAATTCCCGACCATATAAACGTCGAGTTAAAGCCGGCAGTAAAAACAGACAACTATTATACTGTCAATTTGGGACAAGACTATGTATTAAATAGTGAATACAACATCGACATTCCTCTAAGTTTCGGTAGCAATATGAAAATTGTATACGAAGAGACCATCGACGATTTCGACCTCGACCTTGAAGATGTGGACATAAAGAAAGCAGTAATCAGCATTACCGCTGATAACACTATTCCTTTGAACATGGAAATCAAGAATGAAAATGTCAGTGCATTGGACGTAAACGGTAACAAAATAGCAGATATTGATGTAACTGTGGAAGGTACCATAACCGAAAGTAAAGACGGTACTACTGTAGCTACCAGCCAACTCAATATCAGTTTAATATCAACTAAAGACGGTGCTATCAGTAAATTAGACGGACTTGGCTTTAAGGTTACAGCTATACCCGGACAAACTACCAATGTACAATTAAAAAGTTCACAATGGTTGCAGCTCAAAGATATGAAACTGAAAATACCTAATGGTATCAAGGTTGATTTGAACTAAACCCGATATGCCTCATAGATAAAATAAGGTACATTGTAAACTATAATAAGATATACTCAAAACTATAATTACATATAATGAAACGAATGAGAACATATGCTATAGCTACTATATTGTCCGGAACAGCGTTGCTTATAGCCAACGGAGCAACGGCACAGACCTACAACAGCCGTTCAACGTATTTCCTTGAAGGAAGTACTTACCGTCACGAACTTAACCCTGCATTTATGGGAGAGCGTGGCTACGTCAGTTTCCCGGGATTAGGAAATCTAACAATCGGTGCTAAATCTACAGCCGGTGTAGGTGATTTTATCTTCAAGAAATCCAATGGAGAACTTACCACATTTATGAACGAAGAGGTTAGCAGTGCAGAATTTCTAAAGGGTCTCCCCAAAAGACTGAAAGTAGGCGCTAATATCGACGAATCAATCCTGTCATTAGGTTTCCACGCATGGGGTGGTTTCAACACTTTTGGCATTTCTGTTAAATCAAATACGAACGTATTTATGCCTGATGAACTTTTCAAGTTCATGAAAAATGGTGTAGCTAGTGAAACCGGTAGCAGATATAAAGTGAATAACGTAAATATCGTATCGACCAATTATGCTGAAATAGCTTTCGGGCATGCCCGTGAAATCAATGATCGACTGACGGTAGGTGCCAAGGTAAAGGCCCTTGTCGGTTTGGCAAAAGCTACGATGCATATTGATGAGTTGGATGTTCTTGCTTCACAAGACAAATGGACAATCACTCCTAAGAATGCAGAACTCTATATGTCGGCTAAAGGCTTGATTGTACCGACTAAAGGAGAAACCGGTAACTACTTAGATAACGACTATGTATTAGATAATAATGGAGACAGAACCAATAAGCTTAAAGAGGGTACTGACAATCAGATTTCTTACGACGACCTTGATTTCGACACTGATAACCTTGGTCCTACCGGCTTTGGTATGGCTATTGATTTGGGAGCAACCTATAAGTTAGATGACTCGTGGACTTTCTCTGCATCAGTACTCGATCTTGGTTTTATTTCATGGAAGAATACCACTAAAGGAACCATGAGTAAAGAATTCACTTTCGATGGTTTTACCGAAATCACAGTTAAAGATGACGGAAACAATGGAGACAACAAACTGGATAATCAAATAGACCAATTAACGGATGACCTGGCCGATTTGGCCAAATTTAATAAAGTAGGCGAAGGACTGAAACGTACTACCGCTTTAGCTGCCACATTGAACTTCGGCGCTCAATATACTTTGCCTACTTATGACCGTTTGAACTTCGGTTTACTTTCTTCTACTCGAATTCAAGGAAGTCATACATGGACAGAAGCCCGTGTATCAGCTAATATTGCTCCTATTTCCTGGTTTGAGGCATCGTTAAACTATGCATTGTCGAACTTTGGTTCCAGTGCCGGACTGATGTTGAACTTCCACCCTCGTGGTTTCAACTTCTTCATCGGAGCAGATGTCCCCATGTGCAAATATGAATCTGCTTACTATGCTCCTATCAGCCGTGCATCAGTAGATGTAAATATGGGTATAAACTTTACTTTCGGACCGAAACATAAACGTAAATATAAAACGGTTGAAGTACAATCACTTTAAACTCATCAACTAAAATTAGAAGAATATGAAGAAAATATATTGTTTATTATTCGCAATACTGCCGTTGATGGCTTTTGCAGGTAAAGTGAAAGTTACCAAACCGGCATTGACTTTGGAAAACGACACTCTTACAATAGATTTTGATTTTAATGTAGAAGAGGTTGCTGTTAACAGTACACAATCATATGCTTTTACTCCTGTACTGTTCTACGAAAAAAGGTATCAGACTCTTCCTCCGGTAGTAGTTACCGGTAAAAACAAGTTCAAGATGCGCCGTAAAGACCGTCACATCGCCAAGAAAGGAAACTATAAACAACCATATATCATTGTAAAAGGCAAGTCGGCCAACCGCCAAAACTTGGTAGATTACAAAATAGCCATTCCTTACGAGGAATGGATGAGCCAGGCTGACATGTGGATATTGCAGGAAGGCAAGAAAGACTGTCTATTGGATTTGCCTCAGATACAGGTAATTGAACCCGTAGTGATAGTGAAAGAAGAGCCATTGCCACAAAAAGGTTCTATTTGTGAACCATGTATGAATATGGTTTCATACCTCATTCCGAAAGAAAAGCCACTAAAAGTACGTTCTGAACAAAATACTTTATATATTGAATATCCAGTAGGTGGAACTGAGTTTAACGCTGACTTCAAGAACAATGCTACCGAACTGCAAAAACTGAAAGAAACCCTGAATCCTTTGACCGTGGGTGATTTGGTGACTTTCAAAGCCATTAATATCTGTGGCTACGCTTCTCCTGACGGTTCTGCCAAGACAAACGACCGTGTGGCTAACAAACGTGCCGACTCTTTTGCCCTCTATCTGAGAGGAAGCTACAACTTCCCGGACAGCATCTTGCAAGTATCTTCTGCCGGTGAAGACTGGGACAGCCTCATTAAGATGCTTGAAGAAGAGAAACCTGCATATGCTGAAAAGGCGTTGGAAATAATTCATAAGAATACTAATCTTGATGTACGTGAAGCACGACTGAAATCTGGTTTGGGCGTTTCTTACCGTACCATGGTAAATGACTATTTCTCACGTCTGCGTCGTTTATCTATTTCCGTAGACTATGAAGTAAGAGAAGTTCGAAATTCCGAAGCAGCTACCCTGATTTACACTAATCCCAAGATGTTAAACCTTCAGGAGATGTACGGGGTTGCCAAGACTCTTCAACCCGGTACGAAGGAATACAAAGAAGTGTACGAGATAGCCGCCACAAACTATCCCTCAGATATTGTAGCCAATATTAATGCCGCTTCTGCAAACATTATTTATGGTGACTTTGACCGTGCAGGTCAATACATGGAGAGAGTAAAGGATGATCCGCGTGCCTGGAACAATCTGGGAGTATTGGCATGGTTGTCCGGTGATGCTGAAATCGCCAAAGAGTGGTTCACAAAAGCCCTTTCTGCCGAGCCAGAAAAAGCGCAAGAAAATCTTAATAAGATGAAATAATATCATCTTAACATAAGCCTTGAAAGAGTTGCAAAATTGGGATATTTTTCCTAAATTGCAACTCTTTTAGTATAGAAACGATATGTAATGAAATACCTGATTTTATTCCTGACATTTGCAAAAATAGGCATGTTTACTATTGGTGGCGGATATGCCATGATACCACTTATTGAACGAGAAATAGTCAATAAAAAATGGATGAATAAAAATGATTTTATGGAGATGTTCGCATTGACCCAATCCCTTCCCGGTGTCTTTGCGGTAAATATTTCTATTTTCGTAGGTTATAAGCTGCATAAAATTAAAGGCAGTCTGGTCTGTGCATTAGCCACTATCCTCCCCTCTTTCGTCATAATGATGTTAATCGCTATGTTCTTTGCGCATTTCCAAGATAATCCCATCATGATACGTATTTTCAATGGTATTCGTCCGGCAGTGGTTGCATTGATTCTTTTCCCTTGTATCTCTGCTGTACGTGCTTTAAAACTGAGATATTGGCAATTGATACTTCCCGCTATCGCTACATTGCTGATATGGCTATTCGGACTCTCACCTGTCTACATTGTATTGGCAGGAATCGCCGGCGGACTTATATACACATTATGGTTAAAAGATAAACTGACAAAATTACAGGCATGATTTATTGGCAATTGATTTTAGTATATTTAAAAATTGGAATGTTCGGTTTTGGAGGTGGTTATGCCATGCTCTCACTTATTCAATATGAGGTAGTAGATCATTATCATTGGCTCACGCTCCAACAATTTACCGATGTTGTGGCAATATCACAAATGACTCCCGGACCGATAGGCATCAATAGTGCCACTTATGTAGGATATGCTGTCACTCAAAGCATATGGGGAGCTATTGTAGCTACGGTTGCTGTTTGTTTGCCTTCGTTTATACTGGTATTAATCATATCCTATTTCTTCGTGAAATGCAAAGACAACAAATACATCAAAGCCGCCATGTCAGGATTGTTGCCAATGTCAGTATCATTGATAGCCGCCGCAGCTCTGCTACTAATGAACAAAGAAAATTTCGTTGATTATAAAAGCCTGCTTATCTTCACAGGAGCTTTCTTAGTCACCTGGAAGTGGAATCTACATCCTATTCTGCTGATAATACTTGCAGGAGTTGCCGGATATATCTTTTATTAACTATACAGCTATACTACATTATAATACCTTATCGTACCTTTTCGGCTACGGATAACATTTTGCGTGCATAACACCACACTACACAATAAGCTACTAAGGGCACCACGAAAGCCATTACCATGGTTGTCCGGTCGGCAACCAATCCCATCAACAACGGACCGATCACTCCACCTACGGGTGACATCATCAGGAAAGACGAAGCCCGTTTGGTATGATTCCCCAAGCCCCTTAAAGAAAGAGCAAATATAGTGGGAAACATAATTGCCTCGAAAGCATAGCCACAGAGAAGTGCAACCAATGATACCATACCGACATCAAGTAACACTATCGACGTAGTTATGACCGTCCCCGTAGCACAGACCAGCAACATCTTTTCCGCACGCACACGACGCATAATCCAACTACCGGTAAATCGCCCCATCATAAATAGTCCCAGCCCACCGAAAGATAGTACTAATGATGACTCGCGAGCATTCATCCACCCCTGTTCTACCACATAATTAATAAAAAAACTGTTTATGGAAATCTCTCCTATCTCGTAAGCCAGCAATGCAGCCAGTCCGAAGATGAAAAGTTTATGCGACCATAACCCTACTTTATGCCCTTTATCATCGACTTCTATGCTATGCTCAATTTCCGGCAATTTCACCTTTGAAAAGACCAACGCTACCAACAATACCAAAATTCCCATACATACATATGGTAAAGCTATGTTACCCGAACCACTCTTGCCATCGGCTGAAAACAACAATAACCCGGCCAATACCGGTGCAAAGATACACCCTAATCCATTGAAAGATTGCGCAAAGTTCAATCGGCTGGCAGCAGTTTCTTTCGCTCCCAGTTCGGTAGCATAGGGATTAGCAGCCGTCTCCAGAAACGTCAGACCGCAACCGATCACGAAAAGAGCAAACAAAAAGATATTGAAAGACATGTAATACTGTCCCGGAATAAATATCAATGAGCCGATGCCATACAGCAGTAATCCGAAGACAACCCCTCTGCGGTATCCAAAACGACTGATAAACAGTCCTGCGGGAATAGCCATCACAAAATATCCCATATACATCATTGCCTGAATAAAAGCCGAATGTGCCTTCGTGATGTCCAGTAATTCCTGAAAATGTTTATTCAACACATTTAGAATGGCATGTGCAAAACCCCACAGGAAAAATAAAGAAGTAATTAAGATATAAGGAATAAGATATTGATCTCCTACTAACGGTATACGTTTCTGTTTCATGTTATGATAATGCTTCGGATTGTTTCAATCCATTTAATTGCGGCTGCAAAGATAAGCAAAAGTCATGACGCTTGTTCTATTAAGGATAAAAATGCAAGTAAGCAATAAGCCTAAGAGTTACAAATTCCATACATTCAGACGGCCATCACAATCCAGTCCGTAGCAAAATCTTTCCAGGAGTCTGCTGGACACTGTATTACTTCTTCAGCACGACTGGCTATATCTCCTGTATTAATTATCATATCGATCCCCCCTACTTGCTTGCCTTGGTTTACACCATCGTCCTGAGGCAAAGTCAAAAAAGGAAGAAGATTCATTTTATCGATCATTGCCCGGTTTACTTCTATAAAAAAGGAACAAGCAGGCAATAAAGAGAGTAGATAACCGGAAAGTAACTGTATATTTCTTACGCATAAACATCTGAATCCATTATTATCCGACAAAGAAAAAACTTTTATATTACATTCCTGTTGCAATAAGAATAAAAAAAAACTATCTAATACCTGAAAAGAACTATCTTTGCCGCAGCCTCACCCCTTATTGAAAATAAAAAAGAGACCTAACCAATAAAAAAGAGATGATGGAAATATTAGAAGATGAGATAAAACAACGATTAGTAAACTGGGGAGCTGCATTTGTTCATTATATAGATATATCCCATTTGTTTCACACCCAAAATAAGAATTTACCTAATGCCGTATTACTTGGGGTCACACTGAAAACCGAATATCTTCGTGAGGTGATGAATACCCCCGGATATGTACAGACCATAATCAAAAACATTGCTAATAACGGCTATGACGCGCAGAATCGTGCAACTCTATTGCCACATAAAACAATAGCCGTAACCGGTGGAATAGGTTGGATCGGGAAAAACAATCTTTTGATTACTAACGATTACGGTTGTGCTCTCTGCCTGGGGAGTGTCTTGACAGATGCTCCTCTTTCCACGCTGAATCCACAAATATACCCCAATAAATGCGGTAATTGTAAAACATGTTTCAGCTTTTGCGAAGAAAATGCCTTGAAAGGGCACACCTGGTATAAAGGTATTACAAGAGAAGAAATCATCGATGTAAACAAATGTAGTACGTGCATGGAGTGTCTCGTTCACTGTGGTTATACCCAGAAGTACATGAAATCGCCTTCAATTAAAAACGTCGGTTAACTTTTGCTCTATCATGAAACGCTCCATTCCTCAATACACCTTTTACAAGAACAAGTACGGTAGTGATTTACTGATTGATGTGGTAGATTTGGATTTCGCTAAAAAGTTTCTGGCGAAAAACACTGTGCATACATTGACATACTATGATATCACTTTGATTACCGAAGGAGAAGGAAGTTTTTCTATTAATAATCAGCTTTGTCAAGCAGTTCCCGGTGATGTATTTTTCACTAAACCGGGCGAAATACGCAATTGGGATGTAGAACATATAACCGGCGGTTACGCCTTAATCTTTGAAGAGGAATTCCTTTCTTCATTTTTCAAAGACCCGTTATTTGTACAACACCTCCCATACTTTTATATGGAAAAGACTGCGGACAAGCTACATCTTCCGGCAGAACTATACAGCCGGATACTTGAACTTCTGCATTATATCAAAGTAGAAATCAATGCCTATCATCAAAATGACATACATGTATTGAGAGCATTGCTCTACGAAGCTCTGATGCACTTGAACAGGGCATATCAAAACAGAAATTCTATACCTAATGCAACCAAAGAGATAAATAACCTGCACTTGAGTAAGTTTATCCGTTTAGTAGGAGAAGAATTGAAAGAGCAACACTCCGTGCAATACTATGCTGATAAACTCTGCATTACCCCTAACTACCTAAATGAAATCGTAAACTCTTCTCTAAATATCAGCGCCAAGCAATATATACAAAGTAAGCTCATGGATGAAGCCAAAAGGCTGCTTTCTTATACTGACTTGACGATATCGGACATCACTTTTGAACTTCATTTCACCACTGTTTCCTACTTTGTGCGTAGCTTCCGCCAATATACAGGAGACACACCCCTATCCTATCGTAAGAAGTACAAACCATGAAAAGTGACATTTCTCCCCTCATTTTTGTCACATATATCTGCTGATTGCGTTTTATCTTTGCCCCTATATATAAACACTTAAAACAAAATAACAATGAGAGATGTAGAAAAAACAGTAGGTGGTATAATTGACAAACAAAAGACCGCATTTATCGGTTCCATAGACACAGAAGGATTTCCAAACATCAAAGCAATGTTGCAACCGCGGAAAAGAGAAGGTATCAAGCACATATATCTGACTACAAATACTTCTTCCATGCGAGTAGCGCAGTACAGAGAAAACAATCATGCCTGTATTTATTTTTGTGACACCCGCTTTTTCAGAGGCATAATGTTACGTGGAATCATGGAGGTCCTTACAGACAGTGCCAGTAAAGAAATGATATGGCGGGAAGGTGACACCATGTATTATCCCGAAGGAGTGACCGATCCAGATTATTGTGTCCTAAAATTTACAGCAACTTCCGGCAGATACTATTATGGATATAAATCTGAGGAATTTATCGTAGGCTAAAATAAAAGCACACTACTTGAATGTATACTTACCGGTAGCAAACAGACAACCACTGCTTGCTACCGGCAAAAGTTTTTTTTTAACATCTCCCTATAAAATTCGCTTAAAAATTAAAATTAAACGTTTCATATAAACAATTCCACGTTTCAATTACTTTATAATTGATTTATAATTGAAGAATGTATACTTTTACACCCACATTCTATAGAATGTATTTAGATTATCATTTTTCACTATATGACTGACTGGAAAAAGAAGTTCATTATTATATGGACCGGACAACTATTCTCTATATTAAGTAGCTCAATAGCGCAATTTGCACTAATATTATGGATTAGCCTGGAGACTGGTTCTGCTGAAGTATTATCTTTTGCAACCATTGCCGCACTACTTCCCCAAGCGCTATTGGGACCATTTGCCGGTGTCTTTGTAGACCGTTGGAACCGGAAATGGACAATGATTGGCGCTGATAGTTTTGTAGCACTTTGCTCAGGAATCATCGCTTTATTATTCTATCTTGACATCATAGAATTATGGCATATCTATATATTGTTAGCTCTCCGTTCAATAGGAGGAGCTTTCCATGCGCCAGCTATGAAATCATCCATTCCACTATTGGCTCCTGAAAGTGAATTGATGCGCATTGCAGGAGTAAATCAAGCCATTCAATCCATTTGTAGCATAGGCGGACCGGCACTAGGAGCAGTTTTACTACTCTCTTTTGATATGAGTGTAGTAATGTTACTTGATGTCGCCGGAGCGTTTATTGCATGTTCAGCACTATTATTCGTCTTTATCCCCAATCCTAAAAACGAAAATGTATCGGCTAAGAGTATTTTAAAAGATATGACCGAGGGACTTCGCGTAATAATGAAGAATAAAGGAATTAGCTGGTTGATGATTATAGAAATTCTGGTTACATTCTTCATTATGCCGATAGTAGCATTACTACCTCTCATGACACTACAAAATTTCTCAGGAACAGCTTATCAGGTTAGCTTGATAGAAGTCTTATTCGGAATTGGTATGTTGAGTGGTGGAATATTACTCGGCGTTTGGAATCCAAAGATGCGGAAAGTTATATTAATTGGTTGTTCCTACTTCTTAATAGGGATTACCATTGCATTATGTGGCACACTTCCTAAAAATGGATATATCATTTATGCCATACTAACCATCATACAAGGTATTACAGTTCCATTCTTTTCGGGTCCATTTACAACATTGATGCAAACGCAATTCGACTCGAAATATCTGGGACGTGTATTTGCATTGTTTGATAGCGTAAGCTCATTCCCATCCATTATCGGATTATTTGCCACCAGCTTTATCGCCGACTCTTTAGGAATTGCCAATATATTCTTATACTGTGGCATAGCTACCGTATTAGCAGCTATTTGGATGCTGAGCATACCATCAATACAAAATTTGGAAAGACAAAGGAAATAATATGAACTTGAAATCATCAGTAATATGTTAAATATTCAATTGAATAAGATACAATCGAACTGCTAATATGTTCTGATATAATTAAACATAAAGAAATATGAATTTAGACGAAGTCTTGAATCACCGACGCTCTGTACGAGTGTATGATAAAGAAAAGCCCATAGATACAGAGAAAGTTAAACATTGCCTGGAATTGGCAACATTAGCCCCAAATAGTTCTAATATGCAGTTATGGGAATTTCATCATGTCACGCAACCTGAGTTGCTGGCAAAAATATCAAGAGCTTGCCTTGACCAGAAGGCCACATCCACAGCTTCCCAAGTGGTTGTTTTTGTTGTACGGCGTGATATGTACAGAAAGCATGCAAAATTTGTTCTTGAGTTCGAACTGGAAAACATTCAACGTAACAGTCCTAAAGAACGTCAGGCTAAACGTATCAAAGACAGAGAACTGTATTACGGAATATTGATGCCTTTTGTTTATGCACGATTCTTTGGCCTTTTAGGATTGTTTAGAAAACTATTAGCAAATATCATCAGTATTTTTCGTCCGATGATGCTCGAAGTCTCTGAGGGGGATATGCGGGTAGTTGCACATAAATCCTGTGCACTTGCTGCCCAGACATTTATGATTGCCATGGCAAACGAAGGATATGATACTTGTCCTTTGGAAGGTTTGGATAGTCGTCGACTGAAAAGGGCATTAAAGCTACCCTATGGAGCTGAAATAAATATGGTTGTTTCCTGTGGAATACGTAACGGGAATAAGGGAATCTGGGGGGAACGTTGCAGGCTGCCGTTCGATGAAGTTTATCGTAAGACTAAATGACACTTCTACAATACAAACAGTACAGTGACCTATTGAGCGGCTCAAATTTACAAATCATAAAAGAAGCTATATCAACAAGTACTGAAATGATAAAATCGCCCTCGCTACAACAATATTGTAACGAGGGCGATTTATCATTTTAGAGAGCCATAAGCCATTTATCATTTTAAATAATCTTCATCTGTATCGAAAGCAAAAGAATTACGGCGAATAAGTATGACAATGCAATATATAGCAGCAAGTACCAGATTCAATTGGAACGGGAATAAGTTACTTTTCGAACCGATCAAATCACGGATACTATCGATAATAAAGGGGGCGATAGTGATAGCAACATAATTCGTAGCAAGAATAATAGCAAGAGCCATAGTATTCTTGGCAGGAGTATTCACTGCACGAGTTGCCTTGTCGTAGATAGTAGGCTGTATAATACCGTAGCCCCAGCCCATAAGAAATGCCCCTGTACAGAGTAAAGGCATTGTATACCCCACACATAACAAACCCAGTCCTAACGCAAGCGAAAGCATAGCGAAGAAAACGGTACGACGACGAAATATTTTCACGATCAAAGGAAGTATAAATCCCGGTAAGAAAACCGCAAAGAAAAAGATAGCTGTAACTGTCCCTACTTTTGATGCATCTATTCCATGTTTAGCCAAAAGAAACGGTAAATAATAGGAAAGCGCAACTACAAAGAATGTAATTCCGAAATAAAGAAATACAATCGATACCATTCGTGGAATAATAAATCCTTTTCCCTCTTCTTTTTGCTCAGTAGCAACCGGTGTGGGTAGATTGGCATAAGAGCGCATATAACCAAACATAACCAAAGGAATTATTGGCAACAAATAAACAATAAACGGTAAGTGCCAGTTACCTTTACCAAGCCAACCAACAACAAGAGTAGCAGCAATAAGAGCCAGATTAGCTACTCCTGACTTGATGCCAAGCATCTGCATACGTGCCTTACCGTCAAAATTATCTGTGATAAGACTCGCAGCCAAAGGTATCAATAATCCACAGCCTACCCCCAATAAACAACTAACCGTAATAAGTTGCCACATGGCAGTAGTAAAAAGATACAATATACCACTGGCAAGATAAAATCCCAATCCCCATAGTAGAATAATCGATTTACTCGCAGAAGAAGCTATTTGTCCTGAAAGTAATACAAACGGAATAATAAAAAGATTCGGAAGAATGGTCAGCATTTGAATGGAAAGCTGAGAAGTATCCGGAAATATTTTATCCAAATTAGCTAATACCGGACTTATTGCCAATCCCGGCAAATTCACCAGTAAAGAAACTGATAAGATAGCAATCAACGAAATCAGAGGCATTGAGCCCTTTCCAGTATTAATATTCATAAGGCATAATAAACTATTTATTGTTAATATAACTCAGATTACAATTTCATATAGAATACTTTGCCGAACAACAATTGGTATGCGATACTTGTTCGTAGTATCACGATTTAAAATTAAAGTACCCCCTCACTCAATGCACATTCACTATCATTCTCCTGTATGCTACCAAAGAAGGAATTCCTTTATCAGTTACTTCCAAGATGAGATGTATCGACTTTCCAAGAGCATCAGAAGGAATGTGAACCGTACATTTAGATGTAGTACATCCTTCGAGGTTAACAGCACCTTTATAAGTGCTTGGTTCCTTATATATAAACCATTTATAGTCAAGTTGATCATTGTCCGGATCTTTAGACTCTGAAGCATCAAATACAACATTATTTCCAGCCTTAACTTTTTTAGATATACATTTCAAAGAAGTATCGCCATTTATAATGGCTATCGGGTGATGATTCACAGTTGAATATTCATCCGTAGTTGCCCATAACATACGTGCTGCAAAATTATTCCAGATGTGCTGACGCCACTTGTTTATAGCCCCGTTACCTTCTTTGGCGCTGCCATACATAAAATAGTCGTCATACTGCCCCTCGTCCTTACCGCTCTGTTCAATGAAACTCATACCCCGAATGTTGCTCTGCTTCGCAGTGTCAAAACGTCCGCCCCATCCTCCATAATCCACATATTCCGGCATATTCAAACCATTGGCATAAACATAGAAGAATGAAGGAGAGTCACCCTCTGTCGCCCACCGCCTATCTGGATAGTGTGCACCGAAGGGAACACAGCTCTGAATATGTTTTTCCGTCCATTCATCAGATGGTCCCCAACCATATACCTCCTTATTGCGTATATATATCAATTCGGGGAAAGTCTTGGCAATCCATGCCCCAGCATCGTCTTGCCCTAATACATCATACACGCGGATTTTCTGAATAAAGCGATTCAAAGCCCTATCGCTACGTGTATGCTTCACTTTCCAGAGTGCTTGTGCCAGTGTGTTCATGCCTCCCCAACCTGCAATCCACACCGGACGTTTATCCTCTTTCTTGTCCACCGCAGCAATAATCAGTTCCGACCCGGGAGAGTCCTTTTCCTCGCCCACTCCGGACATGTTAGAATATTGCTGCCCTCGCACGGTGACAGACAATAAATAACTTGCATCTGGAAATCCTGCGGAATGTTTCCTTAAGTTGGGCAACACTTTCGCATACTGTTCCACCACCTGCCGTATCTTGGAGGTTTTGTCGGAATCATCTATCCATACTTGCGAACTGATTAACCCCTCGATATCTATTCTGTCGGCACATACCAGCAAGTGAATCATTGATTGAACATCATCCGGATCTGTTCCGCCTAAGTCCGTAGTAACAATCAACCGCTGTTTGTCACTCTTCGCATACGGTTTGAGGTCAACCGTATGCGTATTTTGCGCTAGTGAGATGGGTGACATTGCTATCATGCCAACAAGCAATAGTCCAGTTATAAGTAAAAGTTTTTTCATATTTATAGCATGTTAAGTTCAATAGTTATTTCAACGTGTTGTTATTACCATCCGGCGATACGCCGTCAAAGAAGGTGTACCCATATCAGTCACTTCCAGAATAAGGTGTATTGTCTCCTTACCCATATCAACAGGCACGTTTACGATTGCTTTATTGGTATCAGCATTTTCAACGATTACGGATTTCTTATACGTTCCTGCTTCAGGAAGTATCCACCATTTGTATTGCAAGTCATCACCGTCAGGATCATAAGACTTTGAAGCATCAAGCACTACTTTTTTCCCAGCGCCGACAGACAAATATATCACTTCTGATTGTTTACTCTTACTGATGCAGACAATAGGATTACGATTACCTCTACCCTCTTTTGCCCAGTCCATGCGAGCAGCAAAGTTATTGAAAGTAGCAGGATAAAAATACTCCTCGTACTTACGTGATATACTTTTCACCTCCGGATCAATATTGGTATAGCACGAAGTTTCACCGTCGGCACTTACGCCCCATTGGAAGAAGCCTCCCCACCCTATATGATCGAATACGGAAGGAACATTCAATCCCGTGGGCATTACATGGAGGAACGAAGGAGTATCTCCTTCAACTCCCCACTTGTTTTTAGGATAGATACCACCTAAATGCCCGTGTCCCTGTATATGTTCAGCATACTTGTCCCAATTTTTGCTACCTATCTCGTTCTGCGTCAACCATGCACTCTCATCCCAAATAAAACGAAGTGACTTGCCGCACTCCTTGCGCATCCAATAGTGCGAACTGAGGAAGTGATTATTCCGTTCACCCCAACCTACATCTTGATCGGTAATAGTATAGAGACACAGTTTTTTCAACATAGCCTTCCATTCGTTATCGTTATATTGCTGTTTCATTTTCCATATAGCCTGTGCCAGTGTGTTGGCACCCCCCCATGCAAGTACCCACAACGGTCGGTCATCCTCCTCCTGCAATAGTCGGATAATGTAATCACTGCCCGCAGAATCATTGTCACCGCCTATTCTTGCAAAGCCCAGTCTCGGACAGCCTAGCATGGTACGGCTACGCAAGTAATCGATACTAGGCCAGTAACCTATCTTCTGACATTTACCTTCTTCTTCCAAAGGTAGAAACGAGGTCTGTTTGGAACGCTTCATCAAATTAGGCAAATCCTTTTCATAAGCATTCAGACAAACCTGCAGATAATCCATCCAAGTTTTAGGATAATCCCTACCACTACTGTTCCATCCGCTTGTCGCTATCAAGGCTTCAATCTCAAACAAGTCGGCATGTACCAATAAACGTACCATCGATTCCATATCATCCGGTTCGATATCACCCGGCGCAATATCGGTCAATACAACAATACGCGGCTTATCCTTTTGCTTCTGATTATTCTTATTAACCGCATTTGTATGCAAGGCAAAAAAAGCCCCCAGCAGTACAATAAATATTTTTAAAATCTTCATAATATTTTGAGTTATCAAGTTAATATTGCAAATTTACCGCCATTTACAACATAAATACAACACGTTTACCTAAAAAAACATGCCAAATTCCGAGATTCTGAAAACATTTGATGAAAAACGTTACGAATTTAAACCTTACGATCTGACTTGTGAAGTATGGGCACCTAAACTCATGCATAGACCGGATAGACATAATGAGATTGAGCTCAATTATTTTCCGGAAGGCACGATGACCTATTCTTTAAGAGACCAGAAAGTGACCGTACCTGCCTGTAGACTTGCAGTATTTTGGGGACTTATTCCTCACCAAATCATCTCCTATAAAGGTATAACCTCTTACTATGTATGCACCATTCCTTTGTCGCAATTTATAAAATGGCAACTTGCGGCTTCCTTTGTCAATAGATTATTAAAGGGAGAACTTCTAGTAGAACCTTCTGAAAGATTCGCTTCTTATGATCATTTTTTATTCAATAATTGGATTAATGACGTCAACACCAAACAGAACATGAATACTACCTTATTAGAAATGCATAGCCGCATGATAAGGATGGCAAATAATCTACTGCTTGAAGAGGGGGAGAAAGGTATTTCAATTCAGCAGAATGACTTAAGTATGGTTGAACGAATTGCTGTTTATGCAGCCCAGAATTATAACAAGCCGATTAAAGTCTCTGATATCGGAAAGGCTGTCGGTATACATCCCGATTATGCCAATTCCATTTTCAAAAAAGCATTTGGATGCACTTTAACTAACTATATTGTTGAAGAAAGAATTATCCATGCACAAAGAAGACTCACTTTTACAGAAATGAGTATCCTTGAAATCGCTTATGATTGCGGGTTCAATTCAGTCAGCCGTTTCAACAGTGCATTTCAACAAATAAACGGGTGCACACCAAGAGAGTATCGGAAAAATACCGGAAAGCCGTAATTTACGCAAATAAATAGTATAACAACAAGCGAAGATTACTCTTAAAGTGATGCTGATGTTTCTTACTTTTTAAATTGAATGATTAATAATCATATAATAAAATATCCAATTTTACATTGTTAAGTGTAAAATTGGATATTATTCTTTAAAATACTAATTTGTAATATTTTTCGCGGTGCGTACGGAAGATGAACCTTATTTCTATTCCTCACGTACTCAATATCTTAGCAAGCTCTTAATTCTTTCTCCCACTAATAACCCCACGTGTGCAATTCTTTAGATTGCTTGGTGTTGCGGTGGTTGTTTGAGTTGGTGCAAAAATAATAAAATAGTTCATTTGGAACATTATCTAAAGATTTATTAACAGAGTATCATGCTTCAACTTCTCTACTGTGTTTTTTTGCATTTTTGTTAGAATGTCCTTTTTTTACACCTATTATCAATCTAAGAAATCTTATTTTTGTCTGATAGTTAAGGCAAAATGGAGAACATTCAAGTAATACAACCTACCAAATTGCTCGCTCCTTATATAAAGCAATATTGGT
>CAJMPR010000014.1 GCA_905215345.1 uncultured bacterium | reverse complement strand
ATCGGTGGATAAATCGTGGGACTAAAATTTAATCGAAAAAAGTCCCACGAATTTGCATCTTTCTCGCTGATTCATAGTATTTTGCGTAGCACTACTTTGGAAGAGAATACATAGTTTTGTAACTCTAAAAACGATGTAAAAATGGCTCGTAAATCATTTTCTGTTTTGTTCTTCATCAAGAAAGGCAAATTATTAAAGAACGGAGAAGCACCCGTGTGCATGAGAATCACCGTAAACGGCTGTATGGTAGATATTTCTATCAAAAGAAGCTGCCCTGTAAACTTGTGGAATCAGGCAAAAGAAAATTCAAAAGGCAAAGACCGTATGTCGGTGGAACTGAACCACTACTTAGAAATCACACGTTCACGCATACATCAAATTTATAGGGAACTGGAAACTTCCGACAAGGTTATCAATGTCGATCTGGTGAGAAAGTTGTTTTATGGTGTGGATGAAGATAACAAAACGCTATTGCAAGTATTCAGAGAGCATAACGAGCAAAGCCGTAAGCTGATCGGTAAAGACTTTGTTAGTAAGACCGTGCAACGGTATGAAACCACTACCCGATATTTAGAGGAATTCATCAAGAAAGAATATCAACTATCCGATATTCCCTTGAATAACTTAGAAGCGAATTTCATTTCTAAGTTCGATGCTTTCTTGAAGATTGAAAAAGGTTGTGCGCAAAACTCTGCTATCACCCGATTGAAGAACTTGAAAAAGATTATCCGCATTGCATTGGAAAACGACTGGATAAAGAAAGATCCGTTTGCTTACTATCGCTTCAAGTTGGAAGAGACTGACCCTGAATTCCTGACGATGGACGAAATCAAAATTATTCTTGCCAAAGAGTTCACAATTAAGCGAGTAGAGCAAGTACGGGATATTTTTGTTTTTTGCATTTTTACAGGTTTGGCTTTCAGCGATGTGAAAGAACTATCACCTGAACACTTAGTAAGAGACAACAAAGGCGAGCTTTGGATAAGAAAAAACCGCCAAAAGACAAAAATCATGTGTAATATTCCTGTGTTGCCTGTGGCTGCTTCTATTCTTGACAAGTATAAGGATGTGGCAGAATGTACTGGAAAACTTTTGCCTGTATTGAGCAATCAGCGCATGAACAGTTATTTGAAAGAGATTGCAGATGTATGCGGGTTGCAGAAAAATCTGTGCACACATTCAGCCCGACATTCCTATGCCACTACCGTATGTCCGCAAATTAGTCACTTGAATAACAGACAATTATAATACATCTTCTTAAAAAGGGTAATGGCATAGCAACGCACTATCTACTCTAACATTCTTAAGATTACACCATTCTAATAACCTGCTACAAAGATAACTCTTAATTTGATAAAACAAAAAAATGTCGGACTAAGCATTTATAACCTACAATATTTTACCATTTATGATTCTACAGAGAAAGTTAGTATGCCAATGTTTAAATTTCATATTTTTTTGTTTGAAGTATATCCCAATGCTTTTATGATAGTTTGCTCATGAATAATCCAGAGAGTGAAAATAGATACTTTCATTTGTCTTTCAAAATATATATAAATGTGTATTTTACTATCTGCATGAAAAAAAGCATTACCGCACTATTGAATATTGCCTGTTCAATTAAATGAGAAAACTAAAAAAATATCAAGAACACACTAAATGTCGAAGTTTTTACATAAATTTGTATTCATACTTTAAATTCAAATATTATGGGGCTCGAGATAGACATTTTAAATGTTGGCAATGGTTCGAAAGGAGGTGATGCTATCGCTTTTCGATATGGTGATTTGCTAAGTGACCCACTTCAACAACATGTAGTTATAGTTGATGGTGGATATGCAGTAAATGGTGACAAACTTTATAAGTTAGTGACAGAACGATATAAGACAAAGCAAATTTATATTGTTTTGCTAACTCATCCAGATGGTGATCATGTACAAGGATTAAAAAGGCTATTTGAATATGAAGACATTGAAGTTGCTAATTTGATAATGCATCGTCCATGGAATAACGAAGCTCTAAAAAATGTAGAGTATAAAGATGGTCGAATAAACAAATAATAGTATTAGTAAACGACTGATGGATACTTTTAGCTGTGCATATGAGTTATCTGTTTTGGCATAAAAGAAAGGTACTAATATAATTGAGCCGAGTGTTACAAATTATAATCTAGAAAATAAGGCCTCTCTAAAAATATTGGCTCCAAGTTCAAGTTGGTATTTGAGCAAAATATTAGAGTCTGATAAAACTCCTGCATGCGGTGTTTCTGAATCAAGAGAAATAACATTTAGTATTGAAGATGAGTTTGAAGATTGCGAAATCGGGGAAAATGTTGAATGGAAATATGATGATCCGCATACAACTGCAATAAATGAAACAAGTATTGTGTCTTTGTTTGAATACGAAGGGAATAAAATGCTATTCACTGGGGATATTGGAAGGTTAGGTTTACGACTTGCTGTCGAGGAAGCTAAGAAACAAAAAGTATCATTGGCAGACTTGGTTTTTTTTATTAGCCCACATCATGGAAGTCGTAAAAACATGACTCCAGAACTGATGGATGATATACAAGCTACTTATACAATATTTTCGGCACCACCTGATGGTGATCCTCATCATTCTTCAAGAAGGTTAATAAATAAATATATAGAAAAAGGACATACGCTCTTCTCAACTAGTGGAAATGATATACATTGGGGTATAGATTGTCCAAAGCGTAATTGGAACAGAATAGAGAAATTAAGTTCTTTTAGTAAAATAGAAAAAAATGCATAAAGTTGTTTGTATTGATTTAGATGGTACTATATCCCACTTTATTAAATGGGTTGATGAGTGCACTTTTGGCGATATTATTCCTAATGCTGATTTTGCATTGAGAGAATTGAAATCGAAAGGATATGTTATAATAATATATACGACAAGAGGTGACAAAAAGGTCGTCGCTAAATTTCTTAATAAGAATAATATACCATTTGATTACATTAACGAAAATCCTAACCAGCCCAAAAATGCAATTGGAGGTAAGCCGCTTGCCGATATATATATTGATGATAGAGGCTTACAGTTTAATGGAGACTGGAAAGAAACATTAGAGAAAATATTATCTTTTAAAACATGGGAAGAGAAAAAAAAAGAAGAATGTGAACAATTAGAATACGGTAAAGAGTTCTTGTATCATGATTTCGAACAGTGTTTTCAACAAATGAGGCATTATGATTCTCAATGTTGGGATATAATAAAATTTTGCTTTGGAGAAGTTTTACTTGCTATTACAGCAATTTGGGGACTTTATTGCTTTTCAACAGAGCCTGAAAACAAGTTGGATTTAGTTTCTATACACTTCAATTGGCTGACAATTGTAATATTGCTAATTAGTTATATTTTTGTATTTATATCTTCATATTTGGTTGCGCGAAATAGAGTTTATTATGTAAAAACGTCTAGGTATGTTAACGAATTTAGGAAGTTAGCTATAGATACCCATCCTTATGGATTTAAAAATAGATACAATTTTTACAATGATTACAATCTTCCTAAAGTAAATGAAAAAAGAAGTACCCAATTAGTTGCATTATATTCAATTATCTCTTTAGGTGTATTGTGCTTTGCAGGTATAAGTGTTGTACTCGTTTTTATTTTTTTTAAACTCTCTGAATGTATAAGTGCCATACTATTAGTTTTACTTTTGCTATTGGGATATACTCCCTTCTATTGGGGATGTATCAAATATTTAAAAACAGAGAATAAAAAGATGATTCCTTGTAATATTTAATAAAATGATATTTATAAAGAGTATTTAAGTGTAATAATTAAATTAATAACATGTTGTAATTATGGCAAAAATACATTTTCTTGACGTAGGATGTGCTGACACTACAATTATTGAATCAAATGGCGATACTCTCATTGTTGATTGTTACAGCTTAATTGATTACAAGCATTTGTTACCATCGTCTAAAAAAATCAAAGCAGTTTTTGTAACCCATCAGCATTACGACCATTTCTTGGGACTTGAGTATTTGAAGGATAATAATTATTCGATAGAGTATTTAATACACTCTCCTTATGAGCGTAGATATTCAGACAACAGCGTTGAATATGAAGAATGGAATTCTTTTAATAGTCTTGTCACTCATTTCAAGAATAAAGGAACAAAAGTTTATAAACCATATAGACAAAGTAGTTTTGAAAATCCTTGGTGGCAAGTTTCAGGTCTTAATGTATGGATTATTGGGCCTGAAAAGTCAATAGCAGAAAGTGATACAAGAGAGTTACATGATGCCTCTCTTGTTTTCACCATAATAGGTTCTAGAAATTGTTGCTTTACAGGTGATGCATCAGATACAAGTTTGAATTGGATTGCAGCAAATACTAAAAATTATTGCAATGACATATTACATGCAAGCCATCATGGTAGTATCAATGGGGCTGATTTAGATTTTATAAAAAAAGCAAGCATTAAGAATACCATAATATCTACTAAATCTGGAGTACATTCTAATGTTCCTCATTCAACAGCAATTCAACGGTATAATACCTATACAGAACTAGAGGTCTTAAGAACAGATACAAAAGGGTCTATACATTGGGATTTCTGATTTAGTTATTACCAACCGAGGTTAGATGTGCTTTTGTACTTATTAGAAAGTATAAGACTCTCCATAAATGGTAAGTATCCGATAAAGTAACAGGCATTAAAAAAAAGAAACCGCTAGGGCTGCTCGGATTTGGGGACTCTCCATAAGATTGTGTAATAAAAAAACTACGAGAAGAATCCCGTAGTTTTCTATTTACACAATCTTATGGAGAGTCCCTTAGCCTACGATATTCGGGCTTTTGTTCGTGAACGTGCCGACTCTCAAAGCTACAAACAATTTGAAAAAGCTAATCAATTTGAGAATCAGTCTTGAAAGCAAAAGGTAGCAGAGGAAAGAAGCCTGTGTTTAGGCTATTTCTCTATGCTGCTACCCCAATTTAGCTGAAACAGCTACGCCTTCCGGCTTCGCACGTTTCGCTAAATTGAGCAAGAGGGAACTGGACAAGTCCTGTTCATCCCTCTTGCCCTGCGGGGCAAAGCCTTTGGCTTTAGTGCTTTAGGTTAAAGCGCAGTTATAACACTTGCTATAACTTGAATTGATATACAATTCTATTTAAGCAAGTTAAGTGTGTAAATAGTCATAAAATAGTTATAGCTATGACAAAACAGAATCGAAATATCATATTTACGACCGTTGCCATAGACGGAGAAACTAACCGCCTGGTAGAAAAGATATGCGAACGCTATTCGCTAAAAAAAGCGGAAGTAGTAAAGCTGGCTTTCCGGTATATCGACAAGGCAAATATCAATCCCGCCGAAGCTCCCGAATCGGTCAAAGCCGAACTTTCCAAAATCAACAAACGGCAGGATGATATTATCCGCTTCATCCGGAACTACGAAGAAAAGGAACTTAACCCGATGATACGGGCGACCAATTCAATAGCCGTCCGCTTCGATGGAATAGTGAAGGCTTTGGAAACACTTGTCCTTTCGCAGTTAGAGAAGAATCAAGAGAAATACAACACCGTTCTGCAAAGGTTGAGCGACAAATTTACCGAACATGCCAATGTGATAAACAGTCAGGGTAAGCAAATTGGCACGCTATCCCAAGTACAAAAAAGAGATAACACAAAACTTTTGAAGTTGATTAATCTGTATGCAAAGTTGGCAGCTTGCGGGGTAATAGACGGCAAACGCAAAGAGAACCTGAAAGCCGAGATATCAAGCCTGATAAACGAGAATTAAACATGAACATAGATTTCCCGCCACCATCCAACGGCACATACAACAATGCAGGTAGCAGCCGACAGTTGGCAAATTACCTTGAACATGAAGATTTGCAACGGATGGAACAGGGAATCTATACTGAAGACTTTTTCAATCTGAATCAGGATAATTTGTATAAATCCCAAGTTGTAAAGGATATTGACGGTAATATTGGGCAACTATTAAAAACCGAAGCCAAGTTTTACGCTATCCACGTCAGCCCATCGGAAAAGGAACTGCAAGCGATGGGAAGCACCGAACAGGAGCAAGCCGAAGCTATGAAACGGTATATTCGTGAAATATTCATTCCTGAATATGCCAAAAACTTCAACAAAGGGTTATCGGCAGAGGATATAAAATTTTACGGCAAAATCCATTTCAACCGTGACCGTTCCGAGAATAAACAGAACATGCACTGCCATTTGATTATAAGTCGTAAAGACCAATCGAACAAAGTCAAGATAAGTCCGCTAACCAACCACCGCAACACCAAAAAAGGCGTTATTACAGGCGGTTTCGACCGTGTCGCCTTATTTGAGAATGCGGAAAAAGGTTTTGATAAACTGTTCGGCTATAATCGGCAACTATCCGAAACGTTCGAGTATTGCAATACGATGAAAAACGGTAGTATGACGGAGAAATTATGGATGCAGGAACGGGAACTGAAAGCCCCCGAACAAAATATTGCTGGTGAAAAGAAAAAGATTGTAGATATACGAACAGATGAAAAAGTAAAAGCGCAAACAAATAAAAATTTGAAAACGCTTTCAGATACTTCAATACAACAGCAAATCAGTACAACAGTACAACAACAAACAAATGAAAACGGGTTATCCTCTTTATTTTCCATACTTCCGTCGGCTGCGGATGTCAATCCGATGGATGAGCAACAACCACAGAAACCCAAGAAAAAGAAGAAACGAAGACCAAGACTTTCATAAATAATTCCAGCTACGTAAAAAGGTTGCGGACATATCTATGTATCTTTGCTAAAAATATTTAGTCTTGAATTATTATGGAGGATAACAACGATAACAGAAAAGATTTTTCTAACGAATTAGAAATAATAAACGATTTGGATGAGCTAATATCAAAATCTGTTTCCGTATTTGAAGGGAATAAATTTCTGTCGAAGGGAATTTTACTTAAAGAGGGGAATACATTGTCTTTGAAATTGCCTATTCGTATTGAAAAAGACTATCTTGAGAACGTTATAATAGAAACTGAGTTAGGACAATGTATTTTTACAACCTTAGATGTGGATGTACGAGATATGAAGATTGGAGAAGAAGGTGTTTTTTCTAGTACTTTATGCTCGATTCGATATTTGAGAGAAGATACATTCTCGCCTGATTTTACCTCGCAATTCCGATGTTTCATACCAACAAGTCCGTCAAAATTGAATACTTATCGTTTCCAGTTAGAAACGATAAGGTATAGTGATTCTGAAAAAATATATAGTGCTCAGTGTGTTCGTATAAATATTGAAGACTTTCAATTTGATGTGCTACAAATTAAGCAGGAAAATGAAGGGTACTATGTTATTGAAGCTTTTCAGGATATGCTCTTTGATGATTTTGCCAATTATTGTTATGCGATTCAACAAGCACTAGGATTTGTAATGGGATATATGCCGGGTGGTGAAATTTTCTATTTCTCCGGCAATAAAGATTATTATTACACGAATCACGTTAGACCGGCAATGACATCATTGTATTATCCGATACATACAAATCCATACCACTTCATACAATTTCGAAAAACCTCTGCTGAGAATTATTTAGATAAATTGAACACTATGTCAGCAAAATGTTTTTCAAATCTGGTGTCATTGATTTATTCTAATGAGCGTTTTTCGTCTGTTGTAACAATGATGATTGAGAGTGAGAGCATCCGTTCTTTGCTGTTAACGCCTAGCATCTATGCGATTATTTTGGAATCTCTTTCAAAAATAGTATGTGCTCCAATAGTGGAAGAAAAAAAGCCAATTAAAAACAAGGAATTATTCCAAAAAATCTTGAAAGAGCTGGAAGGCATAATTGATTCGTACTCTACAGAATTTGAATCCGATGATGATATTCTGAAACTTAGAAAGCGATTATCCGAACTAAATAAGCCTATAAAGAATATGAAGCAATTAAGTAATACAGAAAAACTGATTCAGCCATTTGAACAATTGGGTATTGAGTTAACACCGGAAGATATTGCTATGATTGAGCATCGAAATGATTTACTACATGGCAATACACACTTGGCTGATAGCTCTAGAACTGAAATATGTGACATTAATAACTACATGATGTATGCGTCGGGCAAATTGTACACCCTCATAAGTTCATTGATTCTAAAATATGTCGGATATAGCGGATATATAATTAATCATGCGAAAGCATGTGAAAAACATTGCAATATTACTACTAAGGAAGATTACTACAAATATATTTAAGGTTCCGCAAGTATTTCCCATGCCTTTCCGGTTATTTCCCGCTCATCGCTTCCCAGCCGTTTGTAGAGGCGGAAGCCTGCGAGAATAACCGGAGCATGAGAATAACTTCCGTCAATTTAACGGCAACCTTTACACATCAAAGATTGGAGAACCCCGTTTATGTTTACAATCGCTTGGTAAAATCTACTGTTTTTGCATTAATCATCAATAGCTTAGCGCAAATATTAATAAAAATTGTAACTTTGGTGGCATAGAGCAAATAGTTTATGTCATCAATCTTCGACCATATAGCAATAGAGAATACTTATGAACTGTTCTTTCCCAAGAAAGAGCAAGGGTTAGCTATTATATGGCTGTATGAGAGAGTAAAAAACGGATATTTTGACAAAGGAGTATTTAAGGAAAAAGATATCCGGAAAGCATTTGACGAAGCAAGTACTGTAAACAAGGAAAAAAGAGAACGGCAACAGTGGGAATATTACAATTCTCAAATCATGGCTTTACAGGAATTTTTTCTGTTGTATGATGAAGAAAACCAGACTTACACATTTAAAGAATATGCCTCTTACCTATGCGATAAAGTATTTAAGATGCTTTCAGACAGGTTTAATCCTACTGTAATTGAAATTACTTGCACAGACTTGTATGAAAACCTAAAAGATATCACTGAAGAAAAAGACCTAACTATTTGGCTGGAAGCACATTTTGACAAAGCCAAGTCACATCTCAAAGAGCAGATTGATTATCTAAATCAACAAATTGACAAGTCGGTTGCAGAACTAAGCGAAAAAGCCAAACTGAACAATAATGATTCTTTGGTTGTCGCTCTACGAGATATTGAGAATAAACTGGATGAAATACGTAAGCAAAATGGGGAGTTACGTGGTGCATTTCGTGAAATAGACCGTATAAAATCAATCTTAATGGCACATCCGGCAAGAGAAAATGCCGAAATCGATGACAAAGTATCCGATGTAATCAATTACTTTGAGAGCGTCAGGACTTTGCTTAACATGGTTGATTCCCGCATTGATAAAATACAACCTAAAATACAACAGTTCTTTGGTTCGTTGAACCGCCATTTATTTGACACAAAAGTTGAAAAATTTCTAACCTATTTACTGGATAAAAGTCAGGTTGCTCTTGGAGAATTAATACTTCCTGTTGCGAATGAAAGTTTTGTTACCCGTTTTTCACCTTCGAATTTTACAATAGTTGAACGACGAGATGAACTCTTTACCGGAAAGCGGAATCAATCCCCTTCATATATCAATGACCCGATAAAGGAAGCTGCTGCACATCAACAAAGTAACATGATTCTGGTTAGGCAAAGCCATATTAACCAATGGCTGGAAAGGATAAAGCGAGAATCCCGGCATACCAAAGAATATCATCTGTCCGATATTTTTTTCAAAATACTGGAATTTCATAATGAAGATTTGCAACTGGCTGTCAGCATTATATATCAGGCAATCGACTATTATGATAAGCATGACAGATGGCAGGTTGAGATTAATCCGGAAAAAATGATTCAGGAAGAAAAATATAAATATGCGATATGGGATATTTGGATGAAACAGAAATAAGAAATCCATACGATTTCTTGGATTGTAAGCAAGGTAAAGAACTTTTTGCCTTGCTTGATTTTGCATTAAAAGACGGAGTACATATTCAGGAGTACGGGAAACAGAAAGAGCTGTGCTCATACTTAAGACGGTTTTATCCGACATTGGCGCAATATTATCGTGAATTTTGGGGACTTGAACTCGAACAAGGAGGCAATGATTCCGAAACATATTTTTATCTCAAATTTTGTCCTGATTTGAAGAATGGAATTCCGACAAACCACAAACATCTCATGTCAAAAGAAAATATCATTGTCGGTTTACTTCTATACAAGGTTTACTATAATGATTGCAATATTGAGCTTAACTCGTTGAGTAAGTTTCAACGAATAATAAAACTCGATTACCCCGATTTGAAGCCTGGCATAATAAAAACTTTGGCCAAAGCAAAGAAGGAAAAGGCAACACAATTTAATGACGAAAAAATAGATGCTTACATCAAAAATGCCTTTGATGAATTCAGCAAAATAAAATGGATTGAAATGGATGGCGATAGTTTTGAGATATTACCTTCATTTCACAGGCTAACACGTGAGTTTGCCCCCTATATTAACAATATCGACGAAATATTAAAAGAAAGTCAGGATGAAAAATTACCCGCGAATTCATAGTTTATCCACTATAGGACTCATTCATCATCAGGAGAACGATTATGAGTTTCATCCGACACGAACTGACTTCATGGGAGATAGTGCTTCGGGCAAAAGCATTATTGCCGATTTACTCCAATTGATATTTGTTGGCTCGACAGCTTTCAAATCGGCAACAGCCACGTTGAAAGAAAGACGTGACCCGGATGGATTGGTTTTAACGACTCCGGGAAAAGGAACAAATATAGCTTATGCATTCCTGAACATTGAAACTGCCAGTGAACAATTTGTTGTTATTGGAGTCTATTTTGAAAGTACAAGCAAACATACAAAGCCATTTGTCATACAATCGAGTACGGAAATTGAAAACGAAAAATTGGTTTCAATGCACGTTCCTCTGAAAGCATCTGACTTTAAAAATGAGGATACGATTTTTGATTTAGATGAATTAGTAGAAGCAATGGAGGAAAAACAACTGGTCTTCAAAAAATGGGAACGAATTAGTGCATACCATCGTATTTTATACAACAATAATATCCTTCCTTTGGATTTGTCTGCTAACGATAAGTCGTTGAGTGATTACGCAAAAATTATTCAGTCCTTTTCTCGCGGGAAAACCTTAAACACAAAAGAAAGCAACAGCCTTCTGGATTTTCTATTCGGGCAGGAAAAAAGAAAAGAATTGCACAATAAATATGTTCAGATAGTCAAAGACCTTGAAAGTACTATCCTTTCTTATGGGCAGAATTTGGATGCCATTAACCTACTGACAAGAAAATATCAGCGGATATGTTCTTTAAAATCATTGTTAGAAACTAAAAATAATAAGGAACAAGAATATCTTACCTCAGAATTATTGTTCCATCGTGAAGAGTATAAACGTTTATCAGATAAAATATCAACAAATTCAGAAAAAATACTGATAGCCTCTTACTGCTTAAAACAGTTGATAAATGCCGCAACGAAGGATATTATTCAAGTGCAAAAAACAAAAAGTAGTATTGATGAAGATGTGCAAAGAATGTCTGATGTTCATTTTTCTACTAAGCAACGATATACTACATTAATTGATGTTCGAAAATTGATTGATGATTTGAGAATTGATGAAAAAACTCTTGAAACAGTTTATAAGGACTACCAAAGATTGAAAGAGCGGAATACAATTCTTCAAGAATTCATATCAAAACTATCAGATAAAAATATACAATCATTTTTTGAGCAATCTGAATGGATGAAAGGATTGAAGACTGGTAATGAGTATTTTGCAAAGCGAATCAATGAGACAAAGTCAAGCTTGGAAAATCTTGAACTTTTGTCGGAATACACCGATATAAATAATCCAGATTCATTGGTACGATGGGCTATTTCACTCAATCGTCCGTTGACGAAAATAGAGGAAAGTTTGATGTTACATTTTCAAACATTAAAACGTAATCAACCGGAAAATCCGATTAAACGAGAACGCTACTTACCTTTACCTTCCGCATTATTTGACAAGCCTAAAGTTGAAGAAAAAAAGAACGGATTCTGGATTGACTTAAATGGAGTTTGGGAATACGTTGAATATGTTTCCGAACAGCGATTTAACACGATTGACCAAGATGTAATAAATAAGTACTTCGAATCACAATCGCAAAATATTGAACAACAAAAAAAGCAACTACTAGATGAACGGAGGCAACTTAATTGCCTAAATGATATTTTTTTAGAACTAAACAATGCTGCCAATGCTATTGAGGTATATCAGAAAAAAGAAGAATTGGCAAATTACAAAGAAGTGAAGTTGCTGGATATAAGCGTGGAAAAATTTCAATCTTACTTGGATTGTTTGAAACGGAAAGATGCCATTGAAAGGGAATACAAACAAGCCCAACAAAAATATAAAGAGGCTATTGATGCACAAAATGAAAGTAAGTCAATTCTCGAAAAGTTACCTGCAAAAGTCAAGAAAGCCGAAGAATTATTAAACAGTATCGAAAACGATGCTACGTTACTGTCAGATATTGCTCAACTGTTTGCAATCAATCAGTCATATAGTTACGATTTGAATTTTTATTATGACAGTGATGATAAAGTCGATTCTTTCGCAACGGAATTTGACATTCAGAAAGAGCATATTGATTTAATTGAATCTCTTAGGAATGATAAATCAACGTTTGATACACTTACGACTGAGTTGCGGAATAAAGAGGAAACTTACAAATCTCTTTATCAAAAATTGCCAGCCGATGAAGAAAATATGAACTCAATAACCCAGGCACAAATTCAGCAGGAAAAGGAAACGTATATTAGAGCTAAGAGTAATTATGATGCTCAATTTGAGGGAATAGTTAATGATTTTATTGCAAGTGAATCGCACCGGTTCGAAGGGGAAAGCAAAGATTTTACAGACTTAGTCGCTCATTTACTTCCTAATATTTTTGGACACGAAAAGGTAATCGAAGAAGAAGTTATTAGTAAAATAGAAACGCACCTAAAACAAATTAACGATAAAAATAGAGATTTAAATTCTAAAAAAATACGGAAAATAGAAGACTTGCTGGATGATGTATATTCGGCTATCAGCACACAAGAGGATATTGTACGTAGAATAAATCGTTTCTTTGGTGGAGGAGAAAAGCGAATCAGCGGAAATTACAAACTAAACCTGGTCAAGAATTCAGTCAAAGAATTTCCTATTGATTGGTTATCTGCCTTTAAAAGAAAAGCAGGAGAACAACTTAATTTATTTGAAATCTCAATTGCCGATAAATTATCCTCACTCGTATCAATCGACGAAAAAATTCTGGAAGCATTCAAAGAATTGGCAGACAATCGAAATAATGATATAACCATCGACGACTTGTTAGACCCCAATTCTTACATGGAACTGAGTCTTGAAATGCAAGATTCAAGCGGAAAATCAAATAAAGGAAGCACCGGACAAACTTATGCTGCCATTGCATCGCTGTGTATTGCAAGATTATCCATCGTCGGCAGTAAAGATTATAACAAAGATACTGGTATTCGTTTTATGCCCATTGATGAAGCCGAAGGGTTGGGAAGTAACTTTGATTTATTATATGAAATTGCTCAAGAATATGATTATCAAATTGTAACTTTTGCTATTAATCCACTGGGACGTTATGATGAGCAGTTTATCTATATTCTTCACAGGAATCCGGATGTTGATGTAAACATTAACTATACTCCAATGGCCATTCGTAGTAGAACAGACATTCAAGACAACCTAAAAGAAGTAATTGAGGTATGAAAAGCGATTTAATATGGCGAGTTTTGAAAGCCATGAATACATTATACATACAAAAGAAAATTCCTGCTGGAAATAAATCCGACAGTCAAATAAAGCATCTTCTTAGCCGGAAACTTATTGGACATCAACATGGAAATAGCAACTATTTTGTGCCTCTTGACGGATATAAAGATTATTATGAGAAGAACTTTCTACAAGATTTCCAGCAATACGAAGACTTCCTTCTTTCAATTGACCCGGAAGCAGACGGACGAAAAACATGTACGGTAAGAGATATACAAACCTTAATGCTTATTGCAGACCAGCGAGAAGAGGCGAGAAAATCATTAACTACTCGCCGTACATTTTCCGGCGAAGTATTCAAATATGGAGGGTCTAAATATTTGGAAAATCGTCCGGGATTGGACAAAATGGTTCTCAAAATACTGAATATTGAAAACTTTCCATCGGAAGACCCTAAAGTCCTTCAATGGAGATTTGTAGTTGATTGCCTAAATCCCGAATTGGTTGTGCTTTGTGAGAATCTTGATTTTCTTAAAACTCCAAATGTTGCTCGTCAACACAACATAGAACTCTGGTATGTTGGAGGAAATAACACGTCGAATATTCATCATATCAGCCCTGAGAAACTCAACAAACCATTATATTATTCTTGCGATTGGGACTATGACGGTTTGAAAATTTATTGTCGGATAAAAGACATTCTAAAATCGAAAGGGAAAGAGGTCATTTTACTTTATCCTTCGAATATCCAAAACAGGTTGCCAGTTGATTCCCCGCATCATAACAGCAAATGGAATCATTCAATTGCTTTTTCAGGGTTAGCTCCAAGTTATTTCACTACTAAGGAAATAGACTTGGTTAACCAACTGATAAAAAAGAACCAGTGGATTGAAGAGGAGTCAAACAATTTGTTGGAGATGCTTTCTCTCAAATAGTTTTTAACAAAAAAGAAGGTTAACTCTCTTTTTTATATATCTTTGTAAGAGGGTATTGCCTGAATGCTCACAAATACATTACTTTGAAAATATTAAAAATATAGCATTATGACAGAAATCAATTGGGATGCAGAGAATATTCTGAAAATAAATAACGACATAGATTCGTTTAGCTCTAGTGATATTGATGAATCTAAAATAGATTTTCTTCGAAACAAAATAGAGCCTTGGTTAACGGCTATTTTCCAAAGTGAACATTTCTCCTTGTTAACTGGTACCGGACTAACAGCTGCATTAGCATTCTTAGCCGAAATACCATCTCAAGGCATGGGCCGAATTGATTTTGACTGTAATAAGGATAACATTAAAGAGTGGTCTGAGAAAAACGCGGTCGAATTAGGACGAGGGAATGCTAATATAGAGGATGATTTCAGGTGTGCATTAGAATTATTGCATGGATTGAAAATCCTAAAACATGCCGATGCAGCTATTCTTGAAAAAGAGATAAATACGAAATTGAGCCTATTCATAAGAAATGTAATAAAAACGGAGAGTGAGTTTTTGAATAGCACTAAGTTTAGTGAAGTATTAGGAATATTGAAATCATTCTTGATTAGTTTTTCGAGCAGAACTGCAACCAGAGAAAGAACGAATATTTTTACCACTAATTATGACCGTTTTATTGAGATTGGCCTTGATTCTGCTGGAATATTAACCATAGATAGATTCATAGGAAAAATAAAACCTATATTCCGGACAACAAAGTTAGAACTTGATTATCATTATAATCCACCCGGAATTAGAGGAGAACCCAGGTATGTGGAAGGGGTTATCAGGTTCACTAAATTACATGGCTCTATAGATTGGAAGTTTGAATCAAATACAATTTCCAAAATTCCTCTTGAATTTGGAGTAAAAGAGGATACTTTCTTAATACCAGAAAATCCCAAAGATTTTTCCGTAATTTATCCGAATTCATCGAAAGGTATAGATACTGCATATTTCCCCTATTCTGAATTGTTTAGAGATTTTTCTTCTGCTGTTTGCAGACCAAACTCAGTTATCATTACATACGGATATGGATTTGGCGATTCGCATATAAACAGAGTTATAGGAGATATGTTAACCTTACCATCAACTCATTTGGTAATCATTTCATACGATACTGCTTCAGGGCGGATTAAAAAATTTTATGACTCAGTAAACCCAGCACAAGTTACCTTAATTGTTGGTAATCATATTGGAAGTATAGAACCTTTAGTAAAGAATTATTTACCCAAAGCTGCAATTGATAGAATACAAGAAAGATTTGTGAGGAATTTGGAGAAGAGAGGCATTACTAACCAAAAGAATCCGGCAGATTCTGGAGAATCCCAAGATAAATAATACCAATGATTATGAGTACATTTTTTGACTTTGATGAAATACGGAATTTAACGATTGGGACTATAGAATCTGTATCTCCTTCTGAGATTAAGGTTTTACTTGAAACTAACGCACCCCAGAATGTTGCAATTAACACTGGAGTGCCCACTCATTTCCCCAAGATAAATGGTTATGTCTTAATTCCAAATGAAACAGGGGCTATTGTTGCTGTAATTAATTGGATTGGCATTCAATATTCGAATTATCCAATTAGAAAGGGCTTTCGAGACTTTGAATTAATAGACCTTCCTTTTCCTCTACGGAAAATGATAGTAACGCCTTTGGGAATTCTAAAGAAAACTAAAGAAAATAATTTCGAGATAGAAAGAGGAGTATATAGTTTTCCTTCTGTTGGAGATAATGTTATTCTGCCAACAGATAGGCAATTAAATGCAATTGTCGAAAATCCAGATGGAAAAATAGAGATTGGTGTTTCTCCACTGGCCAGTAATGCTCCTATAAAAGTAAATCCAGACAAATTATTTGGACGCCATTTGGCAGTACTCGGTAATACTGGGAGTGGAAAGTCATGTTCTGTTGCAGGTTTGATTAGATGGTCATTGACTGAGGCTGAAAAAAGTAAAGTGGATAAGGATAAACCCTTAAATTCAAGGTTTATTGTATTAGACCCAAATGGAGAATACTTTAATGCCTTTGATGATTTAGGGGAGGGAAAAGTCAAGCGTTTTGCTATTAAATTGGATGATTCTGAAGATGGATTTGACCAACTAAAATTACCCGCATGGATGTGGAATTCGCATGAATGGATTAGTTTCTCACAAGCTGCACCGGGAGCTCAAAGACCATTGTTACTGCAATCTCTTTTGGATTTGAAAAGAGGGCGACAACTTTTAAATTCGAATTTGATACGAATTAACAGTTTCTTAAATTCGACAAAAAATGTTTTACTGGCTTTCCTTTCAAATTTGCCAACAACAGCGCAGTTTGCACAATTCATGGGTATGGTAGGCGTTTTACAGAATATTTCATCTGATTTAGATTTTCATTATGAATTTATACCTGAAGATAAAACTGAATTTAAAAATGTTTATCATAATTCGAATACTAATTTCAAGCAAATATTATCAAGTAGGGAGTGGCAACAAGGACGATTCAATTCATTTTCTCATGAGGACATAAATAAGATGTTAAATGAGGTAGAAACAGTCATTGCATTAGTGGGGACAACTCAAATAGATGTGGGACAAATAAACCCAGATACTCCTATTTCTTTTGATATAAATGATTTAATTCCTTATTTGGAACAATTAGCACAGAGCCAAGGAGGAAACATAATTCAATTTGTTCAAATACTCTCACTAAGAATGAAATTCTTATTTGCAGATGAAAGACTCAAGGGTGTAGTTAATCCCAAGGATGATATTTCCCTTGAGGAATGGCTGAATTTATATATTGGTACGAATAACGCAGAGAATGGACAAATAACATTGATAGACTTATCCCTAATCCCTTCTGATATAATACATATTGTGGTAGCTGTATTATCTCGTTTGACTTTTGAAGCCGTACAGCGTTACCGCAAAATTAATAAACAAGAACTTCCTACCACTATAGTTCTTGAAGAAGCTCATACTTTCTTACGAGATTTTGGCATAAATGGAAATATTTGTTTAGAGACATTTGAGAGAATCGCGAGAGAAGGTCGAAAATTTGGACTAAGTATGGTTCTATCTTCTCAAAGGCCTTCTGAACTATCACAGACCGTCCTTTCCCAGTGTAATACATTCCTGCTCCATCGGATTGTAAATGACAGAGACCAAGAATTAGTGAAGAAACTTGTTCCTGACAGTTTAAGTGGACTATTAAAAGAATTACCAATATTGCCTTCCAGAAAAGCAATTCTTGTGGGATGGGCATTTCCTATTCCGGTATTAGTCGAGATGAATCATTTACCTAAAGAACACAGACCAAAATCAAATGACCCCGAATTCTGGGATATTTGGACTGGGAAAAAGGAAAGAGTTATTGATTGGGATAAAATTGTAGGTGACTGGCAAGGTAGTCAAAGTCCAGAACCAGAGGAAGAGGAGGATGATTTACTGTAGTTTCACTACTGAGTTATTGGTGTATCTTACTCTGTAACCGCTGTAACAGTTGCGGCGGTTGCAGAGTAGAAGTCCGATGCTAGTCATTTTGTCTTATAGGCAAAACAAAAACAGCCTATTTTCGTCTTGTTAACAGGACAAAAATCTCCCCAACTTATCCCAATATTTTGTTTTATTTCTAAAATGCACTATATTTGCAGCATAATAGAAACAAAATAAAGAAATGGCCTTTTTGGAATTTAAGAATAAAATGTTTGATTTGGCGTGCTTCAATATCTATCAGGTATATGCATGGCAACCCGATTTTGACCGGAATAATCTTACCCGTTGGGTAAAGAAAGGGTATCTTATCCGGTTACGGCAAGGATATTTCACTTTTACGGAATATAAGAAGAAGCCAGATTACCCTCTTTACTTTGCCAACCGTATTTATCAGCCATCCTACATTAGCCTGCATACGGCATTAGCATTTTACGGAATGATACCGGAAGCGGTAGTACAAATTGTTAGTGTAACATCGTTGAAAACCGCATCATTTTGCAATGACATTGGAGAATACTCTTATCATAGTGTCAAGGAAAATCTGATGTTCGGATACGACTTGAAGCCAATCGCAGACAACCACACCATACAGTTTGCAACACCTGAAAAGGCATTGCTCGATTTGTTATACCTTTATCCGTTCTACAATAGCGAACAAGAGTTAAAAGAATTACGCTTGGATGAAGATTACATGCAAGATGATTTGAACAAAGATTTGTTGATGGACTATTGCGACAAATTCCAGAGTAAAGCTCTTTTCCACAGGGTAAAACTTCTTTTTAAGACATACCAACTTTAGAATAGAAGATTTTTTATTTTGCGAACAAAATGATAAATTGCCATTTTTGTTTTGCACATAAAATGAAAATACACTATCTTTGTACTGTTAGTAGAATAAAAACGGGAAGATATGGACAAGAATATTCTGAAAGCGGTTATAGCCGACAATCAACTGGAAGTCCCAAGATACAAGGTAATTCCTCGCGATTTCACTTTTGAGGAATTTGGGAACTACGTTTTTGTAGGTATCCGGCGAGCGGGAAAGTCTTACCTGCTATATCAACGGATGCAACAACTACTGGCGCAAGGTGTGCAGTGGGATGAAATACTTTATATCAATTTTGAAGATGAACGCCTTACAGGAATGAAAGCGGAGGATTTGAATCTGCTGTTAGAAGTTCATCTGGAAATGTACGGAAAGAAGCCTATCCTGTTTTTGGATGAGATACAAAACGTTTCCGGATGGGAAAAATTTGCCCGTCGAATGGCTGACACCAAACATCGGGTTTACATCACGGGAAGTAATGCCAAAATGTTAAGTCAGGATATCCAAACGACTTTAGGAGGGCGTTATATCCCAGTAGATGTTTATCCGTATTCTTTCAAAGAATTTTTGACAGCAAACAATGTTCCTGCAACTGCTAATCATCTCCTATCTACGGAAGGCAAAGCCGAAATATTACGAAAATTCAACGATTATTTCTACTTTGGTGGATTCCCGGAAGGAGCAGAGTTTTCTGCCAAACGGGATTACCTGACCAGTGTTTATCAGAAAATTTATTTGGGAGATATTGCAGCCCGTCATACAGTAGATAATACGTTCGCTTTGCGTATCATGTTCAAGAAACTGGCTGAAAGCGTAAAACAACCCTTATCGTTTACCCGCATAGCGAATATCGTATCTTCAACCGGAGCAAAGGTAGGAACACAGACCGTTATTAATTATATGGAATACGCCAAAGATGCTTGGCTTATCAATCCCGTGCAAAACATAGCAGGTAAATTGGTCGATAAGGAAACTTCACCGAAGTACTATTTCACGGATAACGGTATTCTCAACCTCTTTTTATTGGACGGAAACACTTCTTTGTTGGAGAACATGGTAGCCGTAAATCTATTGCGTAAATACGGGCGAAATGATGCCGTTTATTTCTATAATCAAAGCATTGAAGTAGACTTCTACATTCCTGATGATTACACAGCGATTCAGGTATGCTACAATCTCGACAATAGCGACGGCACGTTTGACAGGGAAGTAAAAGCTTTGCTAAAAATTACCGAAGTATTAGAATGCAAGAAACTGCTGATTATTACCCGTGATACGGAGCGGGTGGTAGAAATGAACGGTAAAACAATTGAAGTCGTTCCGGTATGGAAATGGCTGTTAAGTTTGTAATAACAAGAAAGAATTAATATATTTGCAACAACAATCGTGTTAAATCACGGGCAGAACGATGAGAAATAATCGTGTGCTAAATCGTGTGGATTTTCCGATGAAAGAAAAGATAAGTCGGTGATTGTCAATAGTGATACGTGAAGCGTTCACTTTTTGGCGGCAATTAATGTGAAATTCTATATTTTGTAAATATGAAGAAGAATAGCTATCTTCGCCCTCAGTATTCTCCATGAGCAAACTACCGCAAAAGCACGTAGCAAATCAGTGGGATAATTCATGGGATATGCTTGAAGCTAAAAATACAAAGTTTTAAATATCAGCTTGGTAACTCTCTTAGGAGAATCCCAGGCGGATCACCACTTAAGAAAGCAAACAATAACTCCCACAATATAAAATAATTGTGGGAGTTTTTTTATTCAGGCCTTAACAATAAGAATTTCAGTCAGAAAGTTGTAGGATATTACCTTTATTTATATATTCGTATATTATTTACTTAGCACAAACAAACCCATGACCATGCACAAAAAGTTTTTTTTATTACTGCTTCTATTTTGCAGTAGTTTTCTGCTGACAAGCTGCCTTGACAGAGATGTATATGTAAAGGTTTCCAAAGACCAATTCTTCGACTTTAGCCTTGAGCAAGAAATCACGCTAAGTATTGATTATGGTTTCTCTCAACAAAATTACATTGTTTTATTTGGGATTTATGATCAGAATCCTACAGAAGAAAATGAAAACGGTACGCTTGTAAAAAAAGACATCGAGCCCATATACCGGGCTGCTACAGATGGCAAAGGAAAATTTAATCAAAAGATAACTATTGCCGCTTCTATATCCGAAGTATGGCTCTATTCCGAGTATCTCGGAACACTTTCTCCTGTAAAACTGGAAATCACAGACCACACTATCAAGTTTAACCAGAAAGAGTATCTTCAGAAAGTACAAACACGAGCAGTAACTTCAAACAAGCATACTTATCCTGATAACTGGCTCACTTTGGGAGATTGGAATCAATATGGTACCCCTGATTATACATTACCGGATTTGCAAATGCCATCGGCAAGTACTCTTTATACTATCAACGAGATCTTTGTCAAGTATAATAAAATCCCACTTAAAGATAGATACGAACAGTTTTTTACCGGACAACCTTCGGCAGATGTCAGGATTATAAAGCCAACAAAAGTAAATCTGACTTTTATCAACAGTACTGCCAGTATGAGAAACACTGTAGGCTATTTTACTTATCCTACGAACAATCCTCCTACAGATGTGAGCCAGATTACCAAAATACTTGCTTATCCCAGCGCAACACCCTACGTCAGAGTTTCCGGAAACACAGAAACCCGGGGAGCTTTATTGTCGGGACAACAGATACAGCTGAAATATTGGGACGGCACTCGATTCCATGACGAATTTCCGGCCGGTATCAGCATTGGTTGGTTCCTGGAAGCAAATGCATTCCAACTTAATGGCAACATTGTTCCACAGGGATATGCGCCATGCAGATATTCGCTTTCTCATCTGAATGTCCCTAATGTTCAGCGTACAGTATCGTTGCGGGACCCTAAAACCGATCGTATTGTAGCCATCGCTTTTGAAGACCAGACTGACTTCCTCTACAACGATGCGACATTTTATCTGGGCGTCGAAGAAAGCGGTGCAATCGACCCTTCTACACCGACATTACCGGATGATGGTAACGCCCCCGACGACGAAGAGAATTACACCACCTATTTCGGCACACTGGCCTTTGAAGATTTGTGGACAGCCACGGGAGACTATGACATGAATGATGTCTTGATAGATTATACCTGCAAAGTTTATAAACAGATTATCGGCAACAAGGTTTATAAACTTGTCGATGAGTTTACACCCCGCCACAAAGGAGGAAGCCTCCAATCTGGTTTCGGATATCAACTACATAAAATAACAGCTGATTATATCCGTAAAATCACTGTTGAATCAGACGGGCTTAACTCCAAGTATATGGAAGGACAGACTTTAGAACCCGGACAATCCCATCCTACCATCCTCTTGTTTGACGAAGTATCCCAAGCTCTGGGCAAAAAAATTAAAGTAACAATTGAATTGTCCGATGCAGCAAGCGAATACATAACTCCACCGTACAACCCATTCATATTTACCCACTCGGAAGAAGGAAGAGAGCGAGAGGTACATTTACCTATGTACCCTCCTACTGATAAGGCTGACATGAGTTTGTTTGGCACCGGCAGAGACGGTTCCCGTCCCCAGGAAGAAATGTATTACGTGACAGCTATGTGGCAACACCAATACCCATATGCCTTAAATATGTCTAGCGTTAAAGACTTTCCGATTCAGCCGGAAGCCGTGCGGATAGACAAAAGTTATCCCAAATTTCAAAGTTGGGTAGAAAGTAAAGGAAGTAAAGATAAAGACTGGTACAAACATCCTGCCCTGAATTAAGCACAATGAACCAACTGCTTTGAACAAACGTTATAACCATAGGAACTTTAAAGAGTAATCATCATGGAAAAGAACTTAATTCATAGTAATGAATTGCATTTCATAGACAAGAAACGCATTCACCAGGCAGTAGAGAAAATGGTTGAATCATTGGATTTGGCAGCAGGTTCCACAACAGGATTTGATCTGTATGCTGTAGTAGAAAGCTATTTTACAGATTTAAAAAAGAGAAGGGAAATCAATCGCCTATTACATCTGGATCAAGATATATGCGAAGAAGTTGAAGAGAAATTCGGAGTTTATGAAGCGTAAAGCTAATATCAATTAGAAAAGGGAACAGTTTGTTGAATCAAGCTGTTCCCTTTTCAATTAAATATACCTTTATTTCTTTAAGAAATCTGCGCGCATCGGTGCAAAACAATCAATCAGAACACCTGGCTCCAAACATACACAACCGTGCAAAATATCCGGTTCGATATAAATACCATCTCCCGCTTCTACTATCTTCTTTTCATCACCTACGGTAAATTCAAACTTGCCGCTTGCCACATAAGTTGTTTGCGTATGGTAATGAGTGTGGGGAGTTCCGATAGCCCCCTTCTTAAATTTAACTTTCACAGTCATAACCTGTCCGTCATAACCCATAATCTGTCTGGTTACACCTTCACCGGCAGGTTCCCACGCACTATTCTTTTCAAAGATAAAAGTAGCGCTTCTCGTTTTCTTAACGGGTTTCTCAATAACCTTGTCTATTCCTCCTTGTGCTGCATACAAATCGGTTCCCATTAGACAAAGTAGTCCGATGAGACATACGAATGTTTTTTTCAGTTTCATAAATCAATAAGTTTTTATTAGGTTCTTAATTCAAAATTACATTTATTTGGATAATGTTTCAAATTTATAAATTGTAGTTTGCCGATACACTTCTCCCGGCAATAATACGGTAGTAGGGAACTGCGGATGATTGGGAGAATCCGGGAAGTGCTGCATCTCCAGGCAGAATCCATAATATTTGCCATAAGTTCTACCTCCATGCCCCGTAAGATAATCCATATTGGAACCCGGAATATAAAACTGCACGCCCGGCTCCGTAGTATATGCTTTTAATACACGTCCGGAAATTGGTTCAACAACTTCGGCAACCAACTCCAATCTACCCGATTGATTATTCAACTTGTAGTTAATATCATAGCCCTTTCCCAACTTCCCAATCCTATTTTCAACAGATTGCGGAGACCTAAAATCATACACGGTTCCTGCAACCGGCAGTACTACTCCCGTAGGAATACTGATAGAATCCAGCTCAGTAATGGAATCAGCCTTAATCATATAAGTATGATTAAGTACCGGCTCTTTGCACCCCGTCAAATTGAAATAACTATGATTAGTCAGATTTATGACGGTAGCCTTATCCGTCGTTGCTGTATAATCTAAAATAACTTCATTACGATTAGTCAACTTATAGGCGAGTCTAAGATTCAAAGTCCCGGGAAAACCACCTTCCAAATGAGAACTTTTATAACTGAAAACAACAACAGCGGTATCTTTCACCACATAAGCAGTATCTGTATCGAAAACCTGCTGATTAAAGCCTTTTAAGCCTCCATGAACCGAATGCCCTTTAAAATTCTTTTCTAAATGATAAACTTGATTATTCAAGCGTAGTTCAGCATTCCTTATTCTATTCGCATATCGTCCCACCGTATTACCAAACTTTGGATATTTACCAAAATAGCTTTCTAAACTGTCAAAGCCCAATACTACCGGTTCGAAGTTGCCGTCCCGATCGGGAGTTGAAACATACGTCAAAGAGGCGGCAAAGTTTGTTACCTTAATGCACATCCCCTGCGCATTTGTCAGCTTGAATAATTCAACCGGCTTGTTTTCATGCACAACACTTTTCTCCTTTGATATAGATAGGCCGGAAGAATTTAACTGCGCATACGATGCCAGGAAAGAAGGAAGTATACTCAATAATATAATTACTGACTTTTTCATAAACCGATGCCTCGATTAATCTTTCGCCTGATGTACCGTCAGTTGCGGGAACGGAAAATCGATACCTTCTTCATTAAATACAGCATAAATGGTCTTGTTCATATCAAAATAAACTCCCCAATAATCGGCCGCATTCACCCATACACGAATCACAACATTCACACTGCTGGCATCCAAGGCATGAAGTGCAATGAAGGGCGCCGGTTCCTTTAATATACGATTATCGGCTGCAATAATACGACGAACGGTACTTTCTACCTTATCATAGTTTTCACCATAATCCACACCGATAACCCAGTCAACACGCCGGGTATCTTCACGGCTATAGTTTGTTACAGTTCCACTGCTCAGCGGACCGTTAGGAATATAAATCACTTTATTATCAGCTGTAGTCAGTATGGTATGAAATATTTGTATTTCGCGTACTGTACCCGACACACCACTCTGCGTTTCAATCCAGTCACCCACTTTAAAAGGGCGGAACAACAATACGATAAGTCCGCCAGCAAAGTTCTGCAAATTTCCGGACAAAGCCATACCAATAGCCACACCGGCAGATGCAAGCAAAGCAGCGAACGAAGTTGTTTCCACTCCCAACTTACCGATTACGGCAATTATCAGCAAGATAGTAAGCAAGATATTAACCAAACTTTTCACAAAGCTCTGAATTCCGGCATCTATATGTCTTTTCGCCATGAGTTTAGACACAAGCTTTTTAAGGAAGGAAATAAGGAAACGACCTATTACAAAAATCAGAATAGCTCCGATGATACGGCCACCGGCGCTAACACCCCAGTCTATTAATTGTTGGATAAGAATCTGTATTTTGCTGAAGCCATCCTCAGCTGTTTGAGCGGCAAATGCTGCCATTAACAAAGATGATAACATAATAATTGTATTTTAAAGAATTAGTGACTGCAAAATTAACAAATAAACCTATTTTTCAGGCACTTTATTTGTGACTTTCAGACAAAAGAGATAATTTTGCCACCGATTTCAAGTAAGGGGTGCCCTAATATCACGGGCTGAGATCATACCCATTGACCTGATCCGGGTAATGCCGGCGTAGGGAAAGAAGAAAAGTTCCCCTTTTCTGGTTCATCACAAGTTACATAGATTAAAGGCGTTTTGCTTTCTATTATTCGCTTAAAGAATCTGTCTGAATCTGAGTAATCTGCGGTGAGAATAAAGTATCAAATAAATAAAATTGTTGCAAATGAGAAAGTATGCAATGGCAGCATGTCTGTTTTTGACAGCGCTGAATGTCTGTGCACAGACTAAAGAAAAGGATAGCCTGCGGGTAGTAAATCTGCAGGAAGTAGAAGTTATATCCACACGAGCTACGAAAACGACTCCCGTAGCGTTCACCAATATTAATAAAGAACAACTTAAAAAGCAGAACTTCGGTCAAGACCTTCCATATCTGCTAAGTATGACACCATCGACCATCACAACCAGTGATGCCGGCGCAGGTATTGGTTATACCACATTGAGAGTACGAGGTACAGACGGTACGCGTATCAACGTCACCGCAAACGGTATTCCTATCAACGATGCCGAAAGCCATACGGTATTCTGGGTAAATCTGCCGGACTTCGCATCGTCCGTCAAGGATATGCAGATACAACGCGGGGCAGGAACTTCTACCAATGGGGCAGGAGCTTTCGGAGCCAGCATTAACATGCAGACGGGAGATTTCTCCCTGAAACCATATGCGGAACTCAACGGTTCATACGGCTCATTCAATACTCATAAAGAGACTGTAAAAGTAGGTACAGGGCTGATTGACGGACATTGGTCTTTCGATGCCCGCCTTTCCAATATCAGTTCGGACGGATACATCGACCGGGCATCTGTAGGCTTGAACTCATATTACCTGCAAGGTGGATACTACAACGACAACACTTCAATCAAACTGATAACCTTCGGTGGAAAAGAACGAACCTACCATGCCTGGAACTATGCCAGCAAAGAGGAATTAGAAAAGTACGGGCGACGTTACAACTCATGCGGATATATGTATACCGACGATAATGGCACAGACCATTTCTACGAAGACCAAACCGACAATTACGTGCAGAAGAATTACCAACTGTTATTCAACCATAACTTTACTCCGGCATGGAACCTGAACATCGGTTTGCACTATACCAAAGGTGACGGATATTACCAAGAATACAAAGATGGACGCAAGTTGATAGAATATGGTTTACTGCCTTTTGAAGTCGATGGTGAAACTATTACGAAAAGTGACTTGATACGCAAAAAAGCAATGGATAACTGGTTTGGTGGCGGTATCTTCTCCCTGAACTATAACAGTAACCGCCTGCATGCGTCATTAGGTGGTGGACTGAACCGCTACGACGGTGACCACTTCGGCAAAGTACTGTGGGTAAAAAACTATCTTGGCAAACTTGATCCCGACCAAGACTATTACCGCAACAATGCTACCAAAAATGATGGGAACATTTACCTGAAAGCCAACTACGAGCTAAGTAGTGGCCTTAATGCTTATGCCGACATGCAATACCGCCATATTTCCTATAAGATGTATGGAAAGAATGATAAGTGGAACGGTGTCACCGGTGATGGGCTCCAACGCCTCAATATCCATGAGAAGTTCGACTTCTTTAATCCCAAAGCCGGTCTATCCTGGCAAATCAATCCCAACAACCGTCTATACGGTTCGTTTAGTGTAGCCCATAAAGAGCCTACCCGCAACAACTATACCGATGGTAAATTCACAGAGCATCCCCGAGCCGAGCGTTTATTCGATTACGAGTTGGGTTATACTTTTGCCCATTCGTGGCTGAACTTAGGTGCCAACCTGTATTATATGGATTATAAAGACCAGTTGGTACTGACAGGTGAACTGAACGAAATAGGCGAAGCGGTAGCCGCCAACGTACCCGACAGTTATCGCATGGGTATTGAGTTAATGGCAGGAGTGAAGTTATCCTGTGGTTTCCAGTGGAACATCAACGCCACACTGAGCCGTAACCGTGTACAGGACTTTACTGAAACCTTGTATGAAAACGAAGACCCTTCAGGAGAAAAGTGGACAACCTATCTGGGTGATACGCATATCGCTTTCTCTCCCGACTTCCTGCTAAACAATCAATTCGGTTACACCTACAAAGGTTTCGAGGCTTCTTTACAATCGCAGTATGTCAGCAAACAATACATGAGTAACTTGGATTGCAAAGAGCATATACTGGATGCATACTTCGTCAGCAATTTAAACCTGGCTTATACGTTCAAACTACCTAAAATAAAGTCAATAACCATAGGTTGCACCATATACAACCTCTTCAATGAAGAGTATGAGAACAATGGTTATGCAGGAAGCGGTTTCTATTACGAAGAAGGGCAAAAAATACGTTATAATTATGCAGGCTATGCAGCCCAGGCAGGAACAAACGTATTAGGACATATCTCGCTGAGTTTTTAATTAATGTAGCACCACCACAACATCAATTATGGAACAAACGCTCGAAATCATAGGAACTCTCATCGGTCTACTCTACCTTTGGCTGGAATATCGTGCAAGCATCTATCTTTGGATAACAGGTATCATTATGCCCGCCATTTATATTTTTGTTTATTACGACGCAGGCTTATACGCCGATTTCGGTATCAACATCTATTATCTCGGCGCCGCTATATACGGCTGGATGATGTGGAAATACGGTACTTTCCTCCGCAAGAAGCTGTTAGGGAAAGAAGTAGTACAGCAAGAAGAACTCCCTATTACCCACATGCCGGTGCGTTATCTATGGCCACTCACTACAATCTTCGTACTCGCTCTTATGGGAATTGCCTGGATACTGATTGAATTCACGGACAGTAATGTTCCGTGGCTGGACTCTTTCACCACTGCACTCAGCATTATCGGCATGTGGATGCTGGCACGAAAATATGTAGAGCAGTGGTGGGCATGGATTGGCGTAGATGCCGTGAGTACCGGACTATATATCTACAAAGGGCTTGATTATACAGCCGCCTTATATGGCCTTTATACAATAATTGCTATCTTTGGCTACTTCAAATGGAAGAATATGATGAGAAAAGTTATTAGTGATTAGTGATTTGTTAATGAAAAAAGAAGATAAAAGTTCTGTAGACCTCCGTGCTCTTTGCCATGAAATAGAAGCAGTAGTCCTGGCAAACGGGGACTATCCCACGAATCCGCTGCCTTTGAAGGTATTAGCGGAAGCACCTTACGTAGTTTGTTGTGATGGCGGAGCCGATGAGTATATACGGCAAAACCATGTGCCCGACGTAATCATTGGCGACGGCGATTCTTTGAGCGAAAAGAACCGGGAAAAGTACGGACATATCTTACACCGTCTCAGCGACCAAGAGACTAATGACCAAACCAAAGCCATCAACTTCTTACTATCGCAAAACAAACGCCGTATCGCTATCGTCGGAGCCACCGGCAAGCGCGAAGACCATACTTTGGGGAATATCAGTTTACTTATCGACTACATGCGTGCCGGAGCCGATGTACGTACTTATACCGACTACGGGGTCTTTATCCCTTGCCGGGACACACAAACGTTCTCTTGCCAACCCGGGCAGCAGGTATCTATCATTAATTTCACTGCCCACGGATTACGTGGTAAAGGTTTGGCGTATCCCCTGAGCGACTTCACCAATTGGTGGCAAGGAACTCTGAACGAATGTACCGGCACAGAGTTTACGATTGAAGCGACAGGCGAATATCTGATAATGATTAACTATTTTTCTTCTCTGCCACTTCTACAAAGTACACGCTGACGCAAATCATAGCAATAGCGATGGCTTGCGTCCAGCTAAAGCGGTCTTGTCCTAAAGAGAATGACACAACGGTAGTCACCACCAGTATCAGATAACTATAAATAGCCACGACAGTAGTTTTCAAGTACTTCAGTCCGATAGGAACCAGGAAGTAACTCAGATAAGTAGGGAAGACAAGAACGAAAGCCAATACAGCCCAAGGCATCCAATGCCACTCTCCTTGCCATGTATCAGTAAACATCGGAGCATCCCAACCGATGATGGAGGAGATAATTATTCCAGAAACGGCCGCCCCACCAAATATATATTTCATCATTGTCACCACTCCTACCTCTTCGAGTAACCTTTTACTCACAATCAAATAAACAGCGAATACCAGGGAACTAATCATACAGAGTATGTTACCCGTAAAAGCATCATGCGCTAAGTCATCACTACCTTGCGTAAGGATGCACAACATCGCTCCGCCAAAACCCAAAGTAATACCGATAATCTTCATCACCGTAGCTTTTTCATGTAAGAAGAAAACGGAAATGAGAAATACCCAAATGGGTTGCATGGAATTAAAGATGGCGCTGGAAACCGGAGTCGTCTTGCTGATACCCAACAGATAACAGAACATGAAACCATAAAGCCCGAACGCTCCCAAGCAAAATAGCTTTATCCGTTGCTGCCGTGATATCGGCGCTTCTTTCACAAACAAACCCGTTATCCAAAAAGCTAAAGCCGCAAAAGTACATCGTATGGCAGCACCGGTCAGTGCCCCCAACCATATAGGCAACAGGTATTTCAACGCATTCATGTTCAATCCCGCCATGACACGCGATGCAATCATACTAAGATTGGCTTCCAGTTTCTTATCTTTCATGAAGTTACTTTTATTCCACAAACAATTCATCGGCTTGGAATGTTTTTATGAGAAAGAGGAGATTGAAATATGAGAAAAGCAGAACAAAAACAATCATCGCAACAAACAAAACAAGTCCTCGTCTTCTGCCCCCGGCTGCGACAAGATATAAAGAAAGCTTGTCGGCAATTGGAAATCGGAGAAGGTCAAGCGGATATAACAATTAATAAGGAGGTTGAATTATGGTTAAGCAAGTAAGTTGGTCTCCACTCGCCAAAGAAGAATTAAGGAATCTGCTACTTGCTCCACTACAAGCATCCGAAGACAAACAGCAGGCAAAGCTTTTGTACTCACTTATCCAGAATGCCCTGTATCGTATCACTCTGAATCCTTTCATCGGACAACCTACCGAAATAGAGAACATACGATACGTTACTCCGCATCCCGATTACACACTATTTTACCGGCATAGCCTCCAAAAGATCGAAGTTCTCGTTCTCTGGGATAATCACCACAAACCGGGAAGAATCAAAGCTATTATCAAAGAAGCTAAAGTTGCAAAGAAAGTATAAGTTTATTGCGATACCACTTGAATAGTTACACGTTTTTGTCAAGGGCAGGTTTATATAAGTTTAACAGACGAAGGCGGAAGCTTCCCGTTCTTATTTTCCATGTACATTAAAAACTGTTTCCATGTATATCAAAAGTTGTTTTGATGTACACCATCCGTTGGTATCATGCACATCATCCGTTTGCTCCGAACACTATCGTACAAAACGGCAGGGCTTTTCGTCAAAACCACGCAGGTTTTCAACGCTAACGCCTGAGGTTTCAATCACTCAGCATTGAGGTTTAGCTCGCTTAAGTACCACTTTACAATTGCCAAGTAGACCTTTACAAATGAAGAACGGCAGAGGGGAAAAATAAAAGGAACGGGGTTACCGTTCCTTTTATGCTAATTTAAAATTGAAGTATCTATAAATTCACTCTGCAAAGATAATACATCAGGAAAGCGATGTCAAGTGTTTCGATGTTTTTTGGGATTATATTTCCATCAGATATTGCTTGAAATCCGCAAAATCCTTTGACATGGGCAAACTCTTCTTTTCGCCACGCATAAAGGCTTGCAGTTTCTCCGGTATCTGCACAGCTTCACCGATAATCTTCTCTACCGTATCCTTAAACTTGGCGGGATGTGCCGTCTCTAAGAATATACCTGTCTCACCGGGTTGCAATCCTTCCTCTAAAGCACGGAAACCACAAGCGCCATGTGGATCGAGTAAGTAATGGTTGTCTTTCCAAACTCTCTTCATGGTATCGGCTATCTGTTCGTCCGTGTAAGTCGTACCGCTTATCTCGGCAGAGATAGCAGCATGGCTGTTCCCATAAAGGTCGAGAACACGGGCAAAGTTACTCGGGTCGCCCACATCCATGGCATTGGCAATAGTAGCAATGCTGGGACGCGGTGTATAAACACCCGTCTGCAAATATTGATAGAAGATATCATTACGATTATTGGAAGCAATGAAACGTTTCACAGGCAATCCCATACGTTTGCCGAAAAGACCGGCTGTGATATTGCCAAAGTTACCGCTGGGCACACAGATAACAGTTGACAAGGAATCAGTTGACGAGTTGACAAGGGAGTTACTCTGCGAGTCAATCCCCCTTGTCAACTTGTCCCCTTGTTCTCTTGTTAACTTCTTCAGTTGGGCATAAGCATAGAAATAATAAAAAGCCTGTGGCAAGAAGCGCGCTACATTAATGGAGTTTGCGCTGGTGAGTTGCAAATGCCCGTTCAGTTCTTTATCCATAAAGGCGGATTTCACCAAAGCCTGGCAGTCGTCAAAAGTACCGTCTACTTCAATGGCAGTAATATTCTGTCCTAAAGTGGTGAACTGCTTTTCCTGGATTTCGCTTACTTTCCCTTTCGGATAGAGTACATAGACATGAATACCTTCCACACCGAGGAAACCATTGGCAACGGCACTACCCGTATCTCCCGAGGTAGCAACCAATACGTTCACCTGCTTTTTACCCTCTTTGCTGATGAAGTATCCCAACAGACGAGCCATGAAACGACCGCCTACATCTTTAAAGGCAAGCGTCGGTCCATGAAACAGTTCAAGAGAATAAATATCTTCCGTAACCTTTACCAAAGGGACATCGAAATTCAACGTATCATATACAATCTGCTTCAAGGTATCGGCCGGAACGTCTTCGCCAAAAAAGGCATCTGCTACCCGATAGGCTATTTCTTGAAAGCTAAGTGTATCAATACTGTCATAGAATTCTTGTGGCAGCGATTTGATGGCAAAGGGCATAAACAATCCTTTGTCTGCGGCAAGTCCTTTCACCACAGCTTCTTCAAGAGTAGCATCGGGGGCTTGTTTGTTGGTACTATAATATTGCATAATAATAAAAAATGATAAGGCGGTAAAGTGATAAGGTGATAGGGTAATATCACCTTATCACTTTACCACATCTACCACTTTTTTATTGTTTCATAAATTCATTAATAAACTCATCTTCTTTCATCAATCCGTAACTACCGTTGCAAGCAGCTACTTCGTCAAAGGTTTGCACCTCATCGGGTTCGATGCCCGGATACCAGATAAGGAAAGGAACCGGTTCATTGGTATGCGTGCGCAGTTCACAAGGAGTAGGATGATCGGGCAAGACGGCAATAGCAACAGGTTCGTCCCAATCTTTCACTGCTTCATAGATAGGACCTACCGCACGGCGATCCAGATTTTCGATGGTCATCGTCTTTAAAGTAACGTCCCCTTCGTGCCCCGCCTCATCACTGGCTTCGATATGCAGATAGACGAAATCATCAGTTTTCAGCGCATCGAGGGCAGCAGCTACTTTGTTTTCATAGTTGGTATCATAAAGTCCCGTTGCACCTTCTACCGTAAGACGACGCAGTCCGGCATACGTTCCGATACCATTAATTAAGTCTACGGCAGAAATAACAGCACCGCGTTTCACCTGAGCAAACTTGTCGGAGAGACGTTCCATTTGCGGGCGATAACCGGGACTCCAGGGCCAGATACTATTAGCAGGATCTTTACCTTCGGCAACCCTTTTCTTATTAATAGGATGGTCTTTCAATAATTCCTGCGAACGTATTATCAAGCCATTAATCAACTCTGCTGTTTGTGCAGGAGTCAAATCCGCCTGTCCTTCAGGGACTGTTATCGTTTCCACGAGCATTGGCTTCACCAACAAAGGACGGAAAGGCTTCAACGGCACATCATGCGGCGGTGTACAGTCAATACGTTTATCACCCCCTTTTATCACCAGCAGATGACGGTATTGCACCCCAGTGTGGAAGCGTACCCGTTCATCTCCCAAATGTTCCTGCAAATATTTCACCAACACATCGGCCTCTTCGGTCGTAATATGTCCCGCAGAATGGTTCTTTATATTATCACCTTCAATACAGATAATGTTGCAGCGCATCGCCATTTCACCCGGTTGTAACTCCACACCGATGCTCGCTGCTTCCAACGGTCCACGACCTTCGTAAACTTTCGGCAGGTTATAACCTAAAACAGACATATTCGCTACTTCGCTACCCGGATGGAAACCATCGGCAACTGTCTGCAACCGTCCCACACGTCCCATTTGTGCCAGTTTATCCATATAAGGTGTTTGGGCAGCCTGCAACAAAGTTCTATCGCCTAAAGCTTTTACAGGCCAGTCGGCCATGCCGTCACCTAATATAATGATATGCTTCATAATAATTGACAATTAATAATTGACAATTGACAATTCAACAGCAACAATAGCCTGCCACTCTGCAAAGGCATTGTCAATTATCACTTGTCAATTGTCAATTGATTAAACATTCGCAATACTCATAATATCCGCAAATACACCGGCAGCCGTTACGCCTGCACCTGCACCGTAACCTTGTATCATCATCGGATATTCTTTATAACGTTCTGTCGTCAGCAAGATAATATTATTACTTCCCTCCAGACCATAGAACGGATGGTTAACCCCTACTTCCTGCAAACCAACGGATGCCTTGCCGTTTTCCAGTTTGGCAACAAAGCGCCAATGTTTGTTTTCAGCTTCCAATACCTTACGACGTGCTTCAAAATCAGCATCCAGGCTCGGCACTTTCTTCCAGAAATCATCCAATGAGCCTTCAAAGAAATCATCGGGCACAAAGAGATTCTTTTCTACATCACTCTGCTCAAGACGATAACCGGCTTCGCGTGCCAGAATTACCAATTTCCGGATAACATCCTTGCCACTAAGGTCAATGCGCGGGTCCGGTTCGGAGTACCGTTCTTCCTGTGCCATCTTGATTGTTTTGCTGAAAGGAATGTCTGCACTGATTTTGTTGAAGATATAGTTCAACGTGCCACTCAACACTGCTTCGATTTTCAATATCTTGTCACCACTGTGAATAAGGTCGTTAATCGTATTGATGATGGGAAGCCCTGCACCAACATTCGTCTCAAACAGATATTTCACACCACGTTGACGGGCTATCTGCTTCAATTCACGATAGTTCTCGTATTCCGATGAAGCGGCAATCTTGTTGGCTGCCACCACGGAAACGTTATGCTGCAAGAGGTCTTTATATAGAGAAGCTACGCCTGCACTTGCCGTACAATCCACAAAAACGGAGTTGAAAATATTCATGCCTACAATCTCGTTGCGTAATATTTCCAGCGAGCTTTCTTTGCCTTTCTCTTTCAGTTCTTCACGGAAACGTCCCAGGTCAAATCCTTCACGACCAAACATTGCCCGGTCTGCATCAGCAATACCTACTACATTCAGTTGCAAACCGTTTTCCTGCATCAAACGTTGACGCTGACTGTGAATTTGCTCTATCAGGCTTCCACCTACCGTACCTACTCCACAAATAAAGAGGTTCAATACTTGATATTCGGATAGGAAGAAAGAGTCATGGATTACATTCAAAGACTTACGCAGTGACTTACCGTCTACTACAAACGAGATATTTGTTTCCGAAGCACCTTGCGCACAAGCTATCACGTTGATACCGTTACGCCCCAACGTACCAAACAGTTTACCGGCAATACCCGGAGTATGCTTCATATTCTCACCTACGATAGCTACGGTAGCCAGATTCATTTCGGCCTGAATGGGCGAAATCTCTCCCATCTCGATTTCTTTAGTAAACTCTTCGTTCAAAACCTCGCAAGCCAAGTCGGCATCGGCATTACGTACACCGATAGAAGTTGAATTTTCTGAAGATGCCTGTGATACAAGGAACACACTGATGCCGTTCTTCGCCAACGCTTTGAAGATGCGGTAATTCACACCGATAACACCTACCATACCGAGACCTTGTACCGTAATCAAGCTTGTATCGTTAATGGACGAGATACCTTTGATAGCCTTGCTTTGCGGATTGGAAACTTCTTGCTTGATTATAGTGCCTACACCTTCCGGATTAAAAGTGTTCTTTACAATGATAGGTATATTCTTATGGCACACCGGATAAATTGTCGGCGGATAAACTACCTTTGCACCGAAGTTACAAAGTTCCGTAGCTTCCACATAACTCAATTCACTAATGGTATAAGCCGTAGAAATCACACGAGGGTCGGCAGTCATAAATCCATCCACATCCGTCCAGATTTCCAAAGAATCGGCATCCAACGCCGCCGCTATAATGGCTGCCGTATAGTCAGAACCACCTCGCCCGAGGTTAGTAACGTCTCCGGTGGTTTTGTCCGTTGAAATAAAACCCGGAACCAATACCCGCTTGGGCAGATTCTTGAATGTATCACGTACCAGTGAATTGGTAAGTTCAGTATCCAACACATGCTTGGAATGTTTCCGCTCCGTCTTGATGAACTTACGAGAGTCAAACCATTCCGCTCCGGTCAGTTGCGCAACAATAATAGACGATAACCGTTCACCGTAGCTGACAATCGTATCGGAAGTTTTTTGTGAAAGGTCTTTAATCAGATATATGCCCTGGAAAATATCTTTCAATTCATTCAGTAACTCCCCTACCTGACGTTGCAATGAAACTTGCTCCGGACCGGTTGGTATTACTTCCTTTATCATTTCAACATGACGATAAACAATCTCACGAAATTCATTCTCATAAGAAGAGTCACCGGCTGCTGCCATTTTCGAGGTATTAATCAGCTTGTCTGTAATGCCGCCCAATGCGGAAACTATCACAATTACCGGTTCATTGACTGCTTCTACTATTCTCTTGACATTTAAAATACTGTTCGCGGTTCCTACGGATGAACCGCCGAATTTTAATACTTTCATTATATTGTTTTTTTAATTATCGAATAATCTCCATGCACAGCAACTAAAAGATAAACTCCTTCGACAAGCTCTGAATAACAGAGACTTTAGTCTGTACAATGTAAATGAAAACTTTACAAATAAGAAAAACTGCTAAAAAATGGTGTAACACGTAGAAACACAAAATACTATCCTTAACCCCTAAGGGTCATGGTACACATGGATGTGACTGTATGTTGATAGTACTTATTCATAGTCTTTTGTCTCTATCTTTTCTGATAAGTGTTGCAAAAGTAACAATAAAAACATTCAATCTATCACTTTTTATGACTTTTTTGCGATAAAAACACAGATTCATATTAAAAAGGAAAGAAATATGCGCATCACGTAGCTTACATATTCATACTTGCGATAGCTATAAACAGTTATATCTTCTGTAGATTTATAACATTTTGCTATTATTTTCGAGATATATCATTATCTTTGCCTTTAAATCATAGATAAATCACACGTATGAGCACTGACAATACTTCCGTTTTGTTAATATATACCGGTGGAACTATCGGAATGATAGAAAATGCGGAAACCGGAACTTTAGAGAACTTCAATTTTGAACAGTTGCAGAAACATGTTCCGGAACTTCAGAAGTTTATGTTCGGTATCGGTACCTATCAATTCGATCCACCGATGGATTCTTCGGATATGGATCCGGACGCTTGGCGCAAGCTCGTACGTATCATCAGCGACAATTATGATAAATATACAGGATTCGTCATTCTTCACGGAACAGATACGATGGCTTATACCGCCTCAGCTCTTAGTTTTATGCTTGAAGGGCTTAACAAACCTGTCATTCTGACCGGTTCGCAGTTACCCATCGGAGTACTTCGTACTGACGGCAAAGAAAATCTGCTGACCAGTATAGAGATAGCCACCGCCTGCCATGCCAACGGGCAACCCGTCGTACCCGAGGTTTGTATTTTCTTTGAGAATCACCTGATGCGCGGCAACCGTACCACCAAGATGAATGCCGAGAATTTCAATGCTTTCCGGTCTTTCAATTATCCGGTACTCGCTTCGGCTGGTATCCATATCAAATACAACAATGTTCAAATCCATGCAGACAGTTCACGAGAAGAACTAAAGCCCCATTATCTGCTTGATACGAACATTGCCGTATTGAAACTCTTTCCAGGTATCCAAGAGAATGTTGTAAACGCGATTCTTGCTACTCCGGGACTGAAAGCGGTAGTACTGGAGACATACGGATCGGGGAACGCACCCCGTAAAGAGTGGTTCCTTCATCGCCTGCACGATGCCTGTGAACAGGGAATCATCATAGTCAACGTCACCCAATGCAGTGCCGGTACGGTGGAAATGGAACGCTATGAGACCGGCTATCGCCTAATGCAGGCGGGAGTAGTCTGTGGATATGACAGTACAACGGAGTCTGCGGTCACAAAATTAATGTTTTTGTTAGGGCATAATTATTCTCCGACCGAAATACGAAAGCTAATGAGCCAACCTCTTGCCGGAGAAATTACTGTTAACTAATCCTTAAATAAGCATTATCTATTTCACAGCCGTTAAAGCTCCCGTTATAGAATCAATAATAAAACCATGAACGGTGATATCCGAAGGTATCAACGGATGGTTGATGATTGCATCGACTGTTCCTCTTACTGACTTCTCGGTGTCTTCGAAGCCGTAGAGCCACGATTCAAAATCCACTCCGCAGAAACGAATCATATCAATTGTCTCCTGCTTGATTCCTCTGGCTTTCATACGTTCTATCATCTTTCCGCTGCTCATGTTACATGCTCCACAATCGGAGTGTGCAATAACCATCACTTCCGTCACTCCCAGTTCATAGATTGCTACCATCAAGCTACGGATGACACTGCCAAAAGGATGTGAAATTATTCCTCCGGCATTCTTTATCATCTTTACATCGCCATTCTTAATACCCAAAGCTGCCGGCAATAATTCCGTCAAACGGGTATCCATGCACGAAAGAATAGCTATTTTCTTATCAGGATACTTATTTGTAATGTACTTCTCGTACCCCTTGTTCGCTACGAACTGCTTGTTGTATTCAAGAATATCTTCTACCATAGCTTTCTGAAGTATTATAGTTTTATATCTACAAAAATAAAAAATCTCGGCGAGACTCTGCAAGCTCTGCTGTGAAAAATCGTACCTTTGGACAATCATTATTGAATGTATGCTCAACTATGGCTAAAGAGAAAACGGTTTATGTATGCAGCAACTGCGGACAAGAATCTCCCAAATGGGTAGGAAAATGTCCGTCATGCGGAGAATGGAACACTTATGTAGAAGAGATTGTTCGTAAAGAGGTAATAAACAAGCGTCCGGTGTCGGGTATAGAAACAGCTAAATCCAAGCCAGTTACCTTGAATGAAATTGTTGCCGATGATGAACCGCGTATCGACTTGTGTGACGCAGAGCTGAACCGGGTACTTGGAGGAGGATTGGTACAAGGCTCCCTTGTACTGATAGGCGGAGAACCGGGCATCGGCAAATCGACTTTAGTATTGCAGACTGTATTGCAGATACCGGAAAAAAGGATTCTATATATTTCCGGTGAAGAAAGTGCACGCCAGTTAAAACTACGTGCCGACCGGTTGACACAAGCCTCCAGTGATTGCCTCATTGTCTGTGAAACATCGCTGGAGCAAATTTATGTTCACATCAAGAATACCCAGCCCGACCTTGTTATCATAGACTCTATCCAAACTATTTCCACTGAAACCCTCGAATCTTCTCCAGGCAGCATTGCGCAGGTCAGGGAATGCTCAGCCTCTATTCTCCGATTTGCCAAAGAGACGCATACGGCAGTTATACTAATCGGTCATATCAATAAGGAAGGAAGCATAGCCGGGCCAAAGGTATTAGAGCATATAGTAGATACAGTACTTCAGTTTGAGGGCGACCAGCATTATATGTATCGCATCCTCCGTAGTATCAAGAACCGTTTTGGAAGTACAGCCGAACTGGGTATTTACGAAATGCGGCAAGACGGATTACGGCAAGTCAGCAATCCGTCGGAGTTGTTATTGAGCCAAGACCATGAAGGAATGAGCGGAGTAGCTATTGCTTCGGCAATAGAAGGTGTCCGGCCGTTTCTTATTGAAACGCAAGCATTGGTAAGCAGCGCGGTGTACGGTAACCCTCAACGCTCTGCAACCGGTTTCGACATCCGGCGGATGAATATGTTACTGGCGGTGTTAGAGAAACGGGTAGGTTTTAAGTTGGCGCAGAAAGATGTGTTCCTCAATATTGCAGGAGGTCTCAAAGTGAATGATCCTGCTATTGATTTGGCTGTAATCAGCGCTATCCTTTCCAGCAACATGGATACAGAAATAGAATCGGGTGTTTGCATGGCGGGAGAAATCGGACTATCGGGAGAGATACGTCCCGTCAACCGTATCGAACAACGTATCGGTGAAGCGGAAAAACTCGGCTTTAAGCGGTTTATATTACCGAAATATAATATGCAAGGGCTGAATATGAATAAGATAAAGATAGAATTGGTACCTGTACGGAAAGTGGAAGAAGCATTCCGTGTTTTATTCGGATAAATATGATACAAGAATATCAACTCAGAGTATTGCCTGCCATAGCGGCAAATGAACAACAATTAAAAGAGTTCCTCGTACAAGAAAAAGGATTGAATGTGCGGGATATCACGGCTACACGTATATTGAAACGTAGTATCGATGCACGTCAACGAACAATCTTCGTAAACCTGAGCGTACGTGTTTATCTCAATGAGACACCCAAAGAAGAGGAGTTTCAAGCCACCGTATATAATAATGTAGAAGGAAAGCCACAGGTCATTGTCGTAGGTGCCGGTCCCGGCGGACTGTTTGCTGCTCTACGATTAATAGAACTGGGATTGCGTCCCATTATAGTGGAACGCGGCAAGGACGTACGTGAACGCAAAAAAGACATCGCCCTCATAGGAAGGGAGCAAACCGTAAATCCCGAATCTAATTACAGCTTTGGGGAAGGTGGCGCAGGCGCTTATTCAGATGGTAAACTCTACACCCGCAGTAAGAAACGGGGAAATGTAGATAAGATACTCAATGTATTCTGCCAACATGGAGCTTCTACGGCTATATTGGTAGATGCACATCCTCATATCGGTACGGATAAGTTACCGCGCGTTATAGAGAACATGCGCAATACCATTATTGAGTGCGGTGGTGAAGTACACTTTGAGACCCGCATGGATGCCCTTATCATTGAAAATGATGCAATAAAAGGAATTGAAACGAATACGGGCAAGACTTTTCTTGGTCCTGTAATTCTCGCTACCGGACATTCCGCCAGAGACGTATACCGATGGTTAGCTGCCAATCAGGTAGAAATTGAAGCGAAAGGTATTGCCGTAGGCGTGCGCCTGGAACATCCTTCGGAACTGATAGACCAGCTACAATACCACAACCGGAACGGAAGGGGGAAATACCTGCCTGCTGCCGAATACAGCTATGTTACACAAGTAGACGGACGTGGAGTATACAGTTTCTGTATGTGCCCCGGTGGCTTTGTAGTACCTGCCGCCAGCGGGCCGGAGCAAATTGTAGTTAATGGAATGAGTCCCAGTAATCGCGGTTCCCGCTGGAGTAATTCGGGAATGGTGGTTGAGATTAGGCCGGAAGACTTACAGCAATTGACAATTGACAATGAACAATTGACAAATCCTATGCAGAAAGATAGCGCAGCCAATTGTCAATTGTCAACTGTCAATTGTCAATTAAGCATGCTGTCTTTCCAAGAAGAATTAGAACATCTCTGTTGGCAACAAGGTAATATGAAACAGACTGCTCCGGCACAGCGAATGGCAGATTTTACCAAGAAGAAGCTAAGTTATGATTTGCCGGAAAGCTCGTATGCTCCCGGACTATTGTCCTCCCCCTTACACTTCTGGATGCCAGCGTTCATAGCCGACCGGCTTAGTAAAGGTTTCCAGCAATTCGGAAAATACAGCCACGGTTTCCTTACAAACGAGGCTGTGATGATTGGTGTAGAAACACGGACATCAGCTCCGGTACGTATTATCAGGGATAGAGAGACTTTGCAACATGTCAGAGTGAAGGGTCTATTTCCCTGCGGAGAAGGAGCCGGATATGCCGGAGGCATTGTTTCCGCCGGAATTGACGGAGAGCGATGCGCCGAAGCGGCAAAAGCTTTTTTAGAGTAAACTGTATCTATCCAATAATCAATACATATAGTAATAACTGATATTCCTTATGTATTAAAGACTGTCGATATATATACAAAATGCGCTGCATCAAATGATATTTGATGCAGCGCATTTTATTTATTTCATTTCCGCCTTTAACTGTTCGCACCAGGCTTTGATACGCCGGTCTGTCATTTTCGACTGATTTTCAATATCAAGAACCAAGCCGCACCACTTATCACCTTGGGCTGCCTTTGAGCTATTGAAAGAATAATCATCTATCGCAGTATAACCTATCAGGGTAGCACCCGCTTTTTCAAAAGCTTCACCCAAGATTCCCAAGCCATCGACAAAATTATCAGGATAATTCACCTGGTCGCCCAAACCGAACAAAGCAACCTTTTTACCTTTCAGCTTCAATGATTCGAGTTCCGGAACCAGTTCGTCCCAATAAGTGGGCAATTCACCGTCAAACCAGGTAGATACACCTATAATCAAGCTATCGTAAGCTTCAAAGTCATTTCCCCAAGCTTGCTCCACAGGGATGATATCAATATTCTCCGCTCCCATTACCTCACGTATCTTCTTTGCTATCTGTGAAGTTTTTACGGCATTTGCCGAATAAAACAATCCTATCTTCTTCATAATGGTTATATTTTCTAATTAGAACTCCAACAACTTCTTAGCTGCCTCATAAATCTTATCGGCATCGGGCAGAATAGCATGTTCCAATATCGGATTAAAACCTACCGGAGTAAAGGTTGAACCTACCCGCTCTACGGGAGCGTCCAGATAACGGAACAAATCAGTACCTATGCTTGCGGCTATTTCACCACCAAAGCCCCCGAATACTTTGTCTTCATGAACGACCAATGCTTTACCGGTCTTTTTCACAGACTGGTATATCGTTTCCTTATCCAACGGAATCAAAGAGCGGATATCAATAACTTCCACATTCCAACCAGCCTCTTTCTCCAGGCGTTCAGCAACATTCAGGCAGAAATGCGTCGTATTTCCATAGGTAATGATACTCAAATCAGAACCTGCCCGACGGATACGCGCTTTTCCGAAAGGAACTTCAAAATCTTCGGGTACCACGGTCGCCGCTTCTACCGAATTATACAATGCTTTCGGCTCCAGAAACAACGTAAAACCTCGTGAACGCATACTTGTACGAAGCAGTCCGGCCGCATCATCGGCAAAAGACGGATAGACAATCCGGGCACCGGGCAAGGTAGCCAAAGCACCTTCAAGATTCTGAGAATGGTACAAACCTCCACCGATATAACCTCCTGAAGCCAACCGCAAGGTCACATTCGGAACAAACTTCCCGTTGCTACGCCAATACTCGTGCGTACATTCCACATATTGTTCCACGGCAGGCCAGAAGTAATCGGCAAACTCGGCACCTTCTATCACCACCCGTATTTTAGGGTCGAAACGGCTCATTCCGTTTGCCGTACCTACAATATAATCTTCGGCAATAGGTGCACTGAATACACGGGCATCGCCAAATTCCTGCTGCATGCCTTTCGTCACATTGAATACACCGCCTTTATCCTTATTGGCAACGTCCTGCCCCCATATAAACGTATTGGGATTATGACGAAACTCGGTTTTCATCGTCTCATTGAGAGCATTTACCAAGAACATCTTTTCGCCTTTCGTCTCATTCTGCACACCGTCTTTGTATTTCTTCGGTTCATAAGGTTCCGGCAACACGTAATCAAAGATGCTCTTAGGATCAGGGTCGGGAGCCGCAAGTGCTTTGCGGTTGGCTGCAGACAAGTCTTTTTTCGCCTTCCCTTCTATTTCTACCAATTCCTCTTCGGTGAGACGTTTATAACGTAACAGCATCCGACGGAACTTCAACAATGGGTCGGCTGCTTTCACATAGGCCAATTCACCTTCATCACGATAGAGGGTATGTTTATCGGAGTTAGAGTGCGAGCCGATACGTACACAGTTGGCATGCACAATGACTGGATTACGGTTAAGCAAAGCATATTCCTTCGCTTCGGTCATGGCATTCATGGAGTCGAAAACGTCTTTACCATTACAGTGAATTATTTTCAGGTTCTTGAAACCGGAGAAGTTATCGGCAACCTTACGTGCGGCTGTCTGGTCTTTCTTCGGTACGGAAATTCCATATCCGTTATCCTGCCAAACGAAAATAACGGGCAATCGTTCATGGCTGGCACCGTTGACAGCCTCATAAACAAACCCTTCAGAAGAAGCTGACTCACCGTGCGAAGTGATGACTACCCCTTTATGATCGTAGTAAACCATGGCTCGTGCCACACCGGCAGCATGCAAATCGTGCGTACCTGTTGCCGAGGAGATATTCTCGATATGCCATTCCGGTTTGGCAAAGTGATTGGACATGTGACGCCCACCGCTACCCGGGTCAGTCGCTTTAGAGATACCGTTTAAAATCAACTCTTCCGGAGTCATACCGGCAGACAGTACTGTCAACATATCACGATAGTAGGGAAACATGAAATCTTCTCCCACCGTAAAGACCTGCCCCATTGCCAATTGAATCCCGTCATGCCCTGCATAGGGTGCATGGTAAGACCATCCCAATGATTGCAGCAGATAAGCAGGCGCCTTTTCGTCCAACGCACGTCCCAGAGTCATTAAATAATACCACTTTCTCAGAGTTTCCGTATCAGTGGTTTTTATATCATACTTTTTCATAAGTGTCAAGGTATTAGTTTATTCATTCCAGTTTTCCAGATATTTTTTAATAAAGTAAAGGAAGTTTCCTCCCAACGAACCATCCACTACACGATGGTCATAGGACAGAGAAAGATACATCTTGTGACGGATAGCTATCACGTCTCCCTCAGATGTTTCGATAACAGCAGGTTTCTTTTCGATAACTCCCACTCCCAGAATAGCCACTTGCGGCTGATTGATGATAGGTGTACCGAACAAAGACTTGAATGTACCGAAATTCGTGATTGTAAAAGTACCTCCCGCAATATCATCCGGCATCAGTTTATTAACACGTGCTTTGGCAGCCAGTCCGTCGATTGCAATGGCCAGTCCGCTCAAGTTCAGGCGGTCAGCATCGTGTACCACAGGAACAATCAGGTTACCGTCATTCTGCGATACGGCTATACCTACATTAATATGTTTCTTGTACAAAATATTGTAACCTTCTACAGAAACATTTACCTGCGGATAAGCAACAAGCGCTTTCGCAGTAGCCTCAGCAATTGCAGGCATATAAGTCAGCTTTACGCCCTCCCGTTTCTGGAAAGCCTCTTTGTTCTGTTCACGCCATTTCACCAGTTTCGTCATATCTACTTCTACCAAAGTAGTAACGTGAGGAGAAGTATGCTTCGACATCACCATGTGATCGGCAATCATCTTGCGCACACGATCCATTTCTTTCACCTCCACACCTTCCATAGGAGCAGCCGACGGTTGCAGTGACGGTTTGGCAGCAGCTTGGGGTGATGCGGAAGCAACCGGTTGAACGGTAGCTTGCGATTGTACTCCCTTCTGTGCTTCCGGCAATTCATCTGCAACGACTTGTGGAGCATACTTCGGAGCTGCGGCAACGCCTTTTTGCATCTGCGCAATGTAATGCTTGATATCTTTCTTACTCAGTCTTCCCTGGTATCCCGTACCCGGAATGGCATCCAATTCCGCCTTCTGTATCTTCGCTTCCTTCGCCAACTGAAGAACTACGGGCGAGTACCAGCGGTCTTCATCCGACTTGACAGCCTGTGCTTTCGGTAGTTCCTGTGCCGGAGCCGTAGTCACGGAAACAGGTTCAGCAACACCTGCAGATTCTGCAAGATTACCTTTATCCGTAGCGGGACTTGGAGCTTCCCCTTCGTCTTCACCGCCTATATCCACAATAGCGACGATTGTGCCCACCGCAACCGTATCGCCTTCTTTAAATAGAATCTCCAGAACCTTACCCGCCACCGGCGAGGGAATTTCCGCACTGACTTTAGCAGTATTTACCTCAAACAGCACATCATCTTCATTGATGACATCGCCCACTTTTACCGACCAGGATATGATAGTTCCTTCCGTGATACTTTCACCCAGTTTGGGCATTTTTATTTCAAATCTTGACATATAGCTAAGTTTTAGGTTATTCGTTTTTATACATATAAACAATCATTTAAGTTATAAGGTTTTAAGTTAAGCTAAACTAAGTGAGGCCTTATTGTATATCCATTCTCCTGAAGCATATTTCTCCAGCTTCAACCGCTCAATGGCTTTCAGGTCTTCATGCGTGAAACGATACATATCTCCCTCTTCCTCCATAATAAAGTGGAAAAGCAAGCGTATAAAACGTTTCAAAGGTATGACAGGTGATAAGAACTCGCTGATATTCGCTACTTCACTTCTCACCGAAGGTACGGCTCGTACCACACGTGAACCGGGCAACAAGTCTTCAGCGTCCATTTTGCCACGCAATGCGGCATTCAACCTGTCCAGATCCGTGGCATAAAGTAAAGTACAATGATACATCACCCGGTTCTTATGAATACACTGTGCACTGCCCGACACTTTTCGTTCATCCACATAAATCCCCATACGCTGGTCGGTATATGCTGCAACGCCCATACTTTCAAGGAACTCCACTGTCCGTTGCAAATAATATTCAAAGTCAGGTCGTTCCACTGTTTCTATAAAACTCAAGTTGATATTGCCTTCATCATGGTAAACAGCTCCGCCACCTGAAAAACGACGCGCCAAAGTAATATTTTTCTCTTGCATAAAATCTTCATCCACTTCCCGCTGTACATTCTGGTGTTTCCCGATTACGACGGAAGGAGCCGATTGCCAAAGCATGAAAAAGCTTTCTTTCTTCTTTTTCAATAAATATTCCTCTGCTGCCAGATTAAAATAAACATCTGTACAGCGGTTATCTATGCAGAGCATTATGCAAAAAGTGTTTCATGGTAAATCTCACCGACCGTAGGATGCGGAAAGACGCTTTTCTGGAATTCTTCTACGGTGTAGCCCCTCTGAATAGCAATACCTGCCACGATGATAATCTCCGATGCCGGATTACCCAACAGATGGCAACCAATGATACGGTCATCGTCATCCAGAATCAATTTACAAAGTCCGTTCACTAACTCATTTTCGGCAACAAAACGTCCGGAGTAAACCATAGGCAATTTTTGTACATGATAACTGATTCCGGCGGCTTTCAACTCTTCTTCCGTCTTCCCTACTCCGGCAACTTCTGGATTAGTATAAACCACTCCCGGAACACAATCGTAATTCATCTTGTCTTCCACACCCAAAATGTGATTAATAGCAACCTCACTTTCACGGATGGCTGTATGCGCCAGCATAGAACGCCCTGTTATATCACCACAAGCATACACGTGCGGGTGCGAAGTCTGCATATGCTCATCTACTTTTACTCCGTTCCGTAACAACTCTATATTCAGTTTATCCAGTCCTACCTGTCCGAGATTGGCTTTCCTACCCACACTAACCAATATCTTCTCTGCTTCTATCAGTGAAGTCTTTCCATCCTTTTCAATGGTTACTCCTCCTCTGGACACCGCGGTTACTTTTGTTTCCAGATAGAAGTTGACACCCCGTTTCAGATAGTCAGTACGCAGCATGCCACTGGTCTCCTTATCCATTGCTCCCAAAATCTCGGGCATCATCTCAACGACACTAACCTTCACCCCCATGCTATTAAAGAAAGAGGCGAACTCCATACCGATGACTCCTCCACCGACAATAGCAAGCGACTTCGGTAATTCTTTACTTTCGAGAGCTTCTTTTGAAGTCCAATAATCCACTTCGGATAATCCCGGAATGGGTGGAATAACCGTATCAGAACCGGTACATACCAGCAGATAAGAAACTTCATAAATTTCTCCTCCTGCCAGGATATGAAATAAACCACCTTCTTCGCCTGCTATCACGGCTTCCTGTTCAACAATGGTAGCTCCATAGGAACTAACCGTCATCTTTACACCACCGGTCAGTTTCTTCACGATTTTATCTTTACGGTCAATAATTTTGCCCATGTCAAAAGCGGGGGCATCGGGTATGGAAATGCCGTACTTAGCGGCACTTTTCAGATTATCCCACAACTTAGCAGAATACAACAAGGTTTTAGTAGGAATACATCCTTCATTCAGACAAACACCGCCAATGGCTTTCTTTTCAAAAAGTACGGTTTTCAATCCGCCGGCTGCGGCCCGTTCGGCAGCTGTATATCCGGCGGGGCCTCCACCGATAATGGCTATATCATAATTCATAACGTTAAGGTTTTAAGTTAATTATTTAATTCTACAACAAATAAAGGAGATACTCGGTTCGCTGATTTAAAAATAAACTGCTACTTTTGCACAGCACCAATACACCTTATTCATGGCTCCAGAAATAGCAATTGTCGAACCGAACACTTTGACGTGTCTGGGATTACAGAATCTGCTGGAAGAGATAATCCCAATGGCTACCATCCGTACTTTCCATTCTTTTGGCGAATTGATGGACGACACTCCCGATATGTATGCCCACTATTTCATATCTTCCCAAATCTATTTTGAGCATACGGCATTCTTTCTGCCCCGGAAACCCCAAACAATCGTACTTGTGGGCGGTGACAACCAGCCACAACTATCCGGGATTCCTACTCTCAATATTTATCAGGATGAAAAAAGCCTGATAAAAGCAATCCTACAGTTGCACCAATATGGTCATCAACATGGACACCCGGGAAAACATTCTCAAAGTCTTCACCCTGAAAGTAATCCCACACATCCGCACATGCCAATGAACGCAATCAGTGAACATGATCTTTCCGCCCGCGAAATTGAAGTACTCGTACTGGTTACCAAAGGACTTATCAATAAAGAGATTGCCGACAAACTGAATATTAGCCTGACTACCGTCATTTCACATCGAAAGAACATAGTAGAAAAACTGGGTATCAAGTCGGTATCAGGATTAACAATCTACGCCGTAATGCACGGGTATGTGGAGGCGGACAGAATCTAAAGGAGTGATGAGTGATTAGTGATTTGCTTATGCTTCCTTGCGGCATTACAGTACTGCGTTCATCAACAAATCACTCATCACTAATCACTCTTTCTCAATTTCCTAATAAATGAGGATTGCATAAACTGGATATTTGGCCTTTCTTTGCAAACGAAATAAAACCAGTTATGAACAAATATAAGTTTTTTACCCTGATTCTAACCGTCCTGGCTACCGGCAATATTTTAGCAGAAGACCTGGACACCTTAAAAGTAGTAGACGTAGAAGAGATTCTCGTCATTGCAGCACCTAAAGAAAACCGCAAGCTGCGTGAACAGCCCACCGCCGTAACCTTACTTTCCCAGAAGGATATGCAGGCATCACAAGTTAATTCTATCAAAAGTCTTACGGGACTTGTGCCGAACATGTTTATTCCCGATTATGGTTCACGGCTCACTTCCGCTGTCTACATCCGTGGAATCGGTTCGCGCATCAACACGCCGTCTGTTGGGCTGTATGTTGATAATATCCCTTACATCGACAAGTCGGCCTTCGACTTTAATTACTCGGACATCGAGCGCATCGACGTACTGCGTGGGCCACAGGGAACCCTTTACGGACGTAATGCTATGGGTGGATTGATTAAAATCCACACCAAGTCACCATTCTCTTATCAAGGTACCGACCTTCGTTTGGGAGCCGCTACACACAATGCCTATAACGCATCTGTAACTCATTATCACCGTACTTCCGAACGCTTTGCTTTCTCTACCGGCGGCTTCTATGACTATCAAGGCGGATTTTTCCGTAACGCCACATTGAACAATAAGAAAGTAGATAAAGGGCAGTCTGCCGGAGGACGTTTCCGTGGTATCTATCTACCGTCGGAAAACTGGAAGGTGGACTTGAACGTGAGCTATGAATACAGCGACCAAGGCGGCTACCCTTACTTCTACATGGGTAGTATAAACCCTGTCGCCCAAAGCGAAGAATTAAAACCGATGATAGGCACTATCTCCAACAACGAAGAGGGCAACTACTATCGCAACCTGATGAATACAGGATTAAACCTGGAATATCAGGCAAAGAACTTCACGTTGAGTGCCGTAACAGGATACCAGTATTTAAAAGACCGTATGTCCATAGACCAGGACTTCACGGCTAATGACATCTATACACTGGAACAACGGCAGCGCATTCATACGCTGAGTGAAGAAATCGTATTAAAAAGCAAGGAGAACCGTCGTTGGCAATGGGCCACCGGTGTCTTCGGCTTTTATCAATGGCTCCGGACAGATGCTCCCGTAACATTCAGGGAAGAAGGCATGGATATGATGGACCGGATGCTGGGAGGTGTTATTCCTTCCAAGATTGAAGTTCCAATGGGGCCCGGCATGAATATGAATATTTTGCCATCACTGCAAATAACAAACCGTAGCCTGCTCATTAACGGAAACTTTGACACACCGCTTCTGAACGGGGCTATCTTCCATCAGTCTACTTTTAGAGACCTGTTTGGCCTGAAAGGATTATCTTTCACTGCCGGACTTCGCTTGGACTACGAAAAAATGAAGATGAACTACGACTCCGGTACGGCTATGGACTACGCGGTAGGTATCAAAGGAGAAATGACAAGGGGTGGCCAAGTCATTAAAGAGATAGAAATGATGCCTGAAACGGCACTGACCGTACAGTCTCGTTACCAAGGTTCCATTGATAAAGATTATCTGCAATTGTTACCTAAGTTTGCATTGCAATATGACTTCAGAAACAATCTGGGCAACGTGTATGCAACCGTAAGCAAAGGTTATCGTTCAGGAGGCTACAACATACAGATGTTCTCCGACTTATTACAGTCGAGCTTACGGAACGACATGATGAAGCAATCCAAAGAAGAAATTATGCCTCACGTGCCGGATGCTTATAAAGAAATGGTTGGTAAGTATTTCCCCGATGCAGGCGAAAACCCCGATGCCCGTGCCGCTACCGAATACAAGCCCGAACAAACCTGGAACTATGAAATAGGAACTCACCTGAACCTTTTCAACAACCGCCTCCGTGCCGATGGCGCCTTCTTCTGGCTGGAGACGCGCGACCAGCAAATCTCGCGTTTTGCCGGGGCAAGCGGACTGGGACGTGAAACAGTAAATGCCGGAAAGAGCCGCAGCTACGGTGCTGAATTGGCATTCGCTGTTGCCGTCACTACCAACTTTACGATAAACACCTGTTACGGTTACACCTATGCAACCTTCAAGGACTATGTAACCAATGCCCGTGTAAACGGAGAAATTCAGGAGATAAGTTATAATGGTAATTATGTTCCTTTTGTACCGAAACATACTCTCAATGTAGGCGGACAATATATTTTCCGAATCACCCCGGGGCATTGGCTCGAACGCATCCAATTGAATGCTAACTACACCGGTGCAGGCCGTATCTACTGGACGGAAGAAAATACCGTCAGCCAGTCTTTCTACGGCACATTGAACGGTCGCATCAGCTTCCAGAAAGGCCGTGGGCAGATTGATTTCTGGGTACGTAACGCTCTAAAGAAAGATTATGCCGCTTTCTACTTTGAAAGCATGGGCAACGGGTTTATGCAGAAAGGACGTCCGATACAAGCGGGAATCGAATTGCGTTGCAGATTTTAAGCGAGTAAGAACAATTGGCTCTTACAAGCTGGCAAACCTCAACAAGCCACATTAAATAAGGATATTACGTGTACCAGAGGAATACCATACTTTGGTACACGAAATACCAACCGTTGGTACACAAAATACCACGCCTTGGTACATGGAATACCATGCTTTGGTACATGAAGTACCAACCGTTGGTACTAACGATACCAACGGCATGTATTTTCAGTAGCAACGGGAAGGGGATATTTAATCCACTGCTTGCATTATCCAATCAGTGGTTCGCGTGATGAAGTGATTATTCATTGATTGCTCCACAACGGGGACAAACACCTTTTACTTTCATCTTTTGTCCGCAGTTGCCACAACGATAACGGGAAGCAGCTAACGATATCCGCAATTTCTTGACAAATACCCAAGTAAATACTGCAAAAAACAGATAGCCAATGTATATGTGGGTAGTTAATATAAAGAAGAAATAGCAAAAGATACAGCAAGAAGCCAATCCTAACAAATAGAATACCGCCGCTGCCGGACTTAACTGACGGAATAAATCATCGAGTACCGCCAGCAAGACAATGACAAACAGCCAAAGGCTTATCAGGAAGACCGAAAGTACAAACGGCACTTTAAACGGTGATAGCGTGGGGTTGAAATAAAAATGTTGCCACGTTTCAGGAACAAATACCTGCATAGACTCGTACACAGTAGCACTAAATGCCAGCAACAAACACAACAACAGGGGATATACACTGTCTATATCATTAAAATAGACCATCTGCAACTGCTTGCGCCGAAACGCCCGAAACAGCCACACCGCCACAAACAATGCAAAAATTATGATGAAATAAGAGGCATGCGTATCGCTAAACAAATAAATGGATTGCGAGATACTATCCGTAGGCACAAAAGCCTGTATCATTTCCGACTCCCGTAACCACCCTTGCACCTCCTGAGAGTGGGCAAGCTTTACCCAGACACTATCCACACTATCGGCAGGATGGATGGCAAACTCAGCGACAACAACACGGTCTCCCTTATAGAGCGTATTATAACAGTCTCTTACGGGCAAGCAGGCTATTGTTACGGAATCATCTTGTACCTCAAGATTTGTATTCCAGGTATAGTGCCGTTCGTATAAGTAATTCAATGAGTCACGGGTTTTATTGCTCAACGTCTCAGACTCCAAGTTAGGACGGGGGTAATGGCAAGAAACCAGAGAAATGAAGAATGAAGAATAAAGAATGAAGAATAGAAGGTTTCTCACCGCCCGCCATCCGCTATCCTTCAGTTGCAAATTCTCCATTCTCAATTTTTCATTCTTCATTTCCATACACTTTCATCTGACAATGTTTACAGTCGAACTCCAAACGGAAACGTTTACCGTCTGTTCCTACCAGATAGTATGGTTCACGGTAAGGAGACTGTCCTTTCTGGTGTACAGGACACCACCCCATACTGTAACGCAGGCAATGTTTGCAAAACATCAGCACAGCCCCGGGAACCGGTTGCTTCTCATACGCCGGAGCAATGGAAGAAATACCATGTTCCTGATAAAAAGTCTTAGCGGCAGTATTCATCACATTTCCCAAATAGGTCAGGTTGGTAGCCGGAAAGGAGTGTTTGGTTTGTTTCCAAACAGTCAACTCCTTTGGGTAGGTAATGCGGCGTACAGAAACGAGTTTTTCTATCACTTGGCGGCGCCAGTCGGCAAGCAACGAAGCGGGAATAAACCAATTCTCTGAAAAACGGATGATAACACCGGAATCATCTTTTGAAGTATTCCCGGCAACCTCGAACGGGGTATTTCCTAATTTACCCAACTGGATACATAAATTATCCCGCTGAGGTGTACGTGCCAGTTCTTTAGAAGCCGGGAACGACAAGGTTACGCGATTGTCATCTTCATCGGTAACCGTCAATGCAAAACCAAATGGATGTTCCGTCAATTCCCAATTTATCCCAATTTTCCGTTCGGAAGATTTACGGGCAAGCACACGTTCAAAATCCTGGTCGAAATTACGATAGAGTCGGGTACGGGATTTAATACGAGGCATCTCTCCTGCCGGATAGAGTTTGTTCCCGTCTACCCGGTTAATACGGAAACCTTGCAAACGCCCTTGTTCATCAAGAAAGCAAACGCCATCTCCATTATGGAAAGGTTTTACCCCAGCCACGGTCAGGTAGTTACCCCGTTGTTCTTTCAAGGTTCCCATTTCTTCACCTAAAGACTTGGGAGTATCGAAAGAAGATATTTCCGGTTCACGTCCTTGCAGGAAGTAATGGGTAAAACCACGGCTGAAACTCTTGTCCAATTGGGGCTTGAAGTCGAAACGGCAAGTGCCGGAGGAAGCACGTACGTATTCTTTACGACGGGCAAAAACAGCATCCAACTTTTGACGGTAGGCGGCAGTGACATTCTTTACATAGGAGACATCTTTCAAACGTCCTTCTATTTTCAAGGAAGTAGCTCCTGCATCGAGCAGGTCTTCCAATACTTCGCTTTGATTTAAGTCTTTCAGGGAAAGCAGGTGTTTGTCACGTAAAATAGTCTTACCATCCGCATCGACCAGGCTGAAAGGAAGACGACAGAACTGAGCACATTCCCCCCGGTTGGCGCTACGGCCGAAACATGCCTGGCTCACATAACATTGACCGCTATAACTGACACAAAGTGCACCATGTACAAATACCTCAAGCGGCACTTCCGGACAAGCATTGTGAACATTACGGATTTCCTGCAAAGAGAGTTCACGCGCCAATACCACTTGCCGGAAACCTGCATCCGCAAGAAAGCGGACTTTCTCCGGAGTACGGTTATCCATCTGTGTACTGGCATGTAGAGGTATGGAAGGCAAGTTCAAATGGGTGATACCCATATCCTGAACAATCAAGGCGTCAACTCCTACACGGTATAAATCCCAAATCATTTTTTCAGTTTCGGCAAGTTCCTCTTCTTTCAAAATGGTATTTACCGTAACATAAATGCGGACATTATACAGATGGGCATATTCTACCAAAGCGGCAATATCTTCAAGGGAATTAACTGCGGCAGCACGCGCACCAAATCTGGGTGCACCTATATACACCGCGTCCGCTCCGTGATTAATGGCTTCAATGCCACATTCCAGATTTTTGGCAGGGGCCAGTAACTCTATTTTTCGTTGCTTTATCATATTTTACCACAGAGGACACAGAATCCCACAGAGTTTTTTGTATTACCGTTTATCACTAATCACTTAATATCCTCAATATTAAATGGCGTTTCCTGATATACGAAATAGTTCAACCAATTGGAGAACAGCAAATTGGCATGAGCACGCCAACGCACCAATACTCCCTTATCCGGATTATTATCTACATAATAATTACGCGGTACTTCAATAGGCAAGCCTTTTCCTAAATCGCGACGATATTCTGCATCCAATGTCAACGGAGAATATTCCGAATGACCGGTAACAAAGAATTCACGTCCTCCACGGGCTACTGCCATATATACCCCCGCATCTTCGGATTCAGAAAGCAAAGTCAACTCGGGAACTTTTAGTATATCCTCTTTCCGCACTTCCGTGTGACGGCTATGAGGTACATAGAATATATCATCAAAGCCACGGAAAATGGAATGAAAAGGCACTAAGGTACGATGCTCAAAAACTCCGAACATCTTCTTATCTAAATCGTACTTGGGTACTCCGTAATGATGATACAATCCCGCTTGCGCCGCCCAACAGATATAAAGGGTGGAAGTAACATGCGTACGTGCCCAGTCAAAAATTTCAGTGATTTCATTCCAATAGGTTACTTCCTCAAAATCCATCTGTTCCACGGGAGCCCCCGTGATAATCATTCCGTCATATTTATCGTTACGCATCTTGTCGAAATCCGTATAGAAAGCTTTCATATGCTCTATCGGAGTATTCTTCGATGTGTGACTTTTTATCTTCATGAAAGAGATTTCAACCTGCAACGGAGTATTGGATAAAAGACGAACCAAATCTGTTTCAGTGGTAATCTTCAACGGCATTAAGTTCAAGATAACAATCCGCAAAGGACGAATATCCTGTTGCGTTGCCCGTGAATTGTCAATAACAAAAATATTCTCCTCTTTCAGCAGTTCTATCGCGGGAAGTTTATCGGGTAAATTTAAAGGCATAAGTCTATTCTATGATTTAACTAATTACTATATACGATTTTAGTGTGTAAAGTTAGACAAAAAATCAGTGCGCTATAAACTATTTATAGAAGTTTTTATTGATTTGGGGGCTTCGTTACGAAATATTAGTATACATTTGTGTTCGGTTTCAACAGAAACGTGCCAAAAAATAAGAATGAAAAGCACCTTGACACCAAGCGTGGTAATTAATAATATCTATCTGAAAGCGTAAGTAACTTTCTCATACTCATTACGGTCCCGCTCAGTCCTAAATTTCGACACACAATCTTTGAGCACAAACTTAAGGTGGAGCAAATGCTACCTTACAAAACAATAATACAATGAATATCAGAAAGAATGCTTTCAAGAAGGTGCGGAATGCACTATGTCTCATTTTTATCCTATCCTTTATCTCTTGCGTAAATAAGATTGAAGATAATACGCAGGAAAGTAATATCCCCATTTCATTCTCGACTAAAATGAGTAAAAGCACTACCAAAGTAACCCAAAACACCTTTAATATCGGAGATAAGATAGGAGTATTCGCAGTATTAACCGATAATTCTTTAACCGGGCAACGATACATTGATAATCTTTATTTAGAGTGTGGAAAAGACGCAACACTAATTCCACAAAAGGAAGTCTTCTATCCGGAAGGTGATGCTACATTGGACTTTATCAGTTACTTCCCTTATCAGGCAGAAGGAATAACCAAAGGAAGTTCCCAGCTTAATATTGCCGTACAAGCCGATCAGCACCAATCCACTGATTATTCTTTATCCAATTTTATGACTGCCCAAGTTAAAAATGTACCCAACAGTACAGAATGCGTACAACTGGAATATAAACATCAACTCGCCAAAATCAAGATTGTACTCGCACCTAAAAAGGGAGAAAATGTGGATGATATGCTTAAAGCGAATCCCCGCATCGTAGCTACCGGATTTAAAACACAAGCCGTATATGACTTGCAATCAGGAGAATTATCCGAAGTAGTGGAAGACAGCGAAACCGACATTATACCTTTTGGCACCTGGAAAAAGGAAAGTGACGGCACACTATCAGGGAAAGAGCTTATAGTCATCCCACAGACACATCGTAATAACGAACAAGCTTTTACTTTGGAATGGAACGGCAAAATCTACGCCTGCTCTATTCCTTCGGCAACTATCAAAGAAGATACGGAACTTGAAATCCGTATTGACGCATTACAAAGCACCAGCAAATCACTCACAGGAATAGTCGCCAGTATCAAAGACTGGAGCTTCAGCGAAACCGGAACAAGTGAGAATAAATATGACATTACTGTTGTACATACGGCGTCCCTGTCATTCAGTGCTTCTGATGTTTACAGAATATATTATCAGGGAAAACCTGTCGCTGAAATATGCCGGGAATACCTGAATGATGCTACCGACAATAAAATCCAATCAAAAGCTATCGTTGTCTATCCTGTACTGGATAACGAAAAAACCGATTTATCCAAAGGGATTGTGCTGGAGCTACCGGATAAAGCGGCAATGATGCATGGTGGTACAGTAAGATGGGATATAGCAACAAATGCCCTAAATTATGTTTCCGGAAGTTCAAAACCCATTGAGAAATTCTATATTGACGGAAATAAAAACATAGTACTGGAAGAACCCGCCACAGCGTTACCCGTCAATGTAAGTAGCTATGTAATCAGAGATATACGAAATGGAGTATTACAAACGTATCCTATTGTAAAAATCGGAACACAGTATTGGATGAAAGAAGATTTGAAAGCCACTTATTACAATGACAATAAAAACATTCCTCTAAAAGAGAATCTGGGAGAAGGTGATGCGTTCTTTGAATGGATAAAATATGACTTACAACTTTATAATGGCGAAGCAGTACTTACCGGGAAATTAGCGCCACAGGGTTGGAAATTAACGACCGAAGACGATTGGAACAAGCTTAAATACTATATCGGTGAAAACGCTTCTATTCTTAAAAAAAACGAAGCATGGAATAACGACTCTTATCCGGCAACCAATGAAACAGGATTAAGTATTTTACCGAATGGCTTCCTATTAGAGAGAGATAAGAACTTTGTACTGATAAATCATAACACATCAGTTGCCTATTGGACATATGACGATAATCAACAACTATTGAACAAAGGCGTGATGCTAACATTAGACAAGAATGACATCACTTTTATCACATCCATCAAACCTGATTCTAAAGATTATTATAATGCCTTTTCAGTCCGCTGTATAAAAGAATAGGCACTCAAAAAAGCATTTCTCATTTCTTTTTCGTATTTTTGTTCCCAATGTGCAAGATTTTTGCCAGTTAGACAAAGACAACGAAAAAGAAATGAGAGTAATCGACTTAATAAATAGTAACGAAAAGACAGCTTTTTCTTTTGAAATTTTGCCTCCATTGAAAGGCACAGGCATTGAAAAACTGTACGAAACCATAGATACATTACGGGAATTTGACCCTAAATACATCAATATCACCACACACCGCAGCGAATACGTATACAAAGACCTCGGTAATGGATTATTTCAACGAAACCGGCTGCGCCGTCGACCTGGTACGGTAGCCGTAGCTGCCGCTATTCAAAACAAATATAACATCACGGTCGTTCCCCATATTCTTTGCAGTGGCTTTTCACGTGAAGAAACAGAATACGTACTACTCGATTTACAATTCCTGAACATTACAGACTTGCTGGTATTACGTGGTGACAAAGCCAAACATGAGTCGGTATTTACTCCTGAAGGTGACGGTTACTATCATGCTATCGAGTTGCAAGAACAAATCAACAATTTCAATAAAGGCATCTTTGTAGACGGTTCTGAAATGAAGGTCAGTAACACCCCGTTCTCATATGGTGTAGCTTGTTATCCGGAGAAACATGAAGAAGCGCCTAACATTGATACAGATATTTATTGGTTGAAGAAGAAAATGGAAATGGGGGCGGAATATGCCGTAACCCAGTTGTTTTACGACAACCGGAGATATTTCGACTTTGTAGAACGTGCCCGCAAAGCAGGGGTTACCATCCCCATTATACCGGGTATCAAACCTTTCAAGAAGTTATCGCAGATAAGCATGATACCTAAAACTTTCAAGGTTGACTTACCCGAAGAACTGGCTAAAGAAGTGCTGAAATGCAAGAACGATGCCGAGGCACAGCAAGTAGGTATAGAATGGTGTACACAACAATGTAAGGAACTGATGACACATGATATTCCCAGTATTCATTTCTACTCCATCGGTGCAGTAGACAGTATCAGAGAAGTAGCCAAGCAGATTTATTAAGTTGCAGGTTGAAATCAAGTGAGTTTAGAATGAGTGGTAAATCAATAAAACGATAATAACGTGTTTTTTAAAGATGTAATTGGGCAAGAAGTAGCAAAGCAACGATTGATACAGGAAGTGCAAGAAGGACGTATTCCTCATGCGCAACTGTTTTGCGGCCCGACGGGAGTAGGAAAGCTTCCGTTGGCAATGGCTTATGCCCGATACATTTGTTGCCCGAATCGTACGGAAAATGATGCTTGCGGTACATGCCCTTCCTGTATAAAATGGAATAAACTGGTACATCCGGATGTACATTTCGTATTCCCTATCGTAAAAAGTGCCAAAGGGAAAAAAGAAGTTTGTGATGACTATATTGCCGATTGGCGGCATTTTGTACTGAACAATCCTTATTTCTCATTGAACCACTGGCTAAACGGAATAGGTGCCGAGAATGGGCAAGCCATTATCTACGCCAAAGAAAGTGATGAAATCACTCGAAAACTCAGTTTGAAATCAAGTGAAGGCGGATATAAAGTAACTATTGTCTGGTTGCCGGAAAAGATGCATGAAGTCTGCGCCAATAAGCTCCTTAAACTTCTGGAAGAACCTCCTGAGAAAACAGTGTTCCTGTTAGTCACCGAGGCTCCGGAAATGATATTACAAACCATTCTCAGCCGTACGCAGCGTTTCAATATCCGTAAAATAGAGGAAGCCGCTATCACAAATGCTTTGCAACAAAAATTTGGTGTACAAGCTGTGGATAGTCAGACAATCGCTCATCTGGCAAACGGTAATTTCATCAAAGCTTTGGAAACGATTCATCTGAATGAAGAGAATGAGCTGTTTTTCAATTTATTCGTGAATTTGATGCGTCTTTCTTATCAACGTAAAATACGGGAAATGAAGCAATGGAGTGAACAATTGGCAGCCATAGGACGGGAGCGTCAAAAGAATTTCCTGGAATATTGTCAACGTATGATACGCGAAAACTTCATTTACAATTTGCACCGGAAAGAGATAAACTATATGACTTTGCCGGAACAGAATTTTGCCACCCGATTCGCTCCATTCGTCAATGAACGGAACGTGATGGGTATCATGGATGAACTCAGCGAAGCCCAAGTACATATCGAACAGAACGTGAATCCCCGTATGGTATTCTTTGATTTCTCTTTGAAAATGATTGTACTTTTAAAACAATGATAAAGAATAGTATAACAATTATAAATAGTAAATAGCAAAATAAATAATAAAGGAATGGAATTTAAACTACATAACGGAAGTGGCGGTCTTTGCTGTAAGAGTTGCGGCAGACAAGACAAGCAACTGAACACCTATGACTGGCTGGCCGATATACCGGGCAATGCCGAAGAATCGGACATGGTTGAGGTTCAGTTCAAAAATACTCGTAAGGGTTATTTCCGCAACAGCAATAAAATACCTTTGGAGAAAGGCGATATAGTAGCCGTAGAAGCTACTCCCGGACATGATATAGGAGTAGTCACCCTCACCGGCCGACTTGTTCCCCTACAAATGCGTAAAGCCAATATCAAGTCGGAAGCCGATATCAAACGCATCTACCGTAAAGCCAAGCAGGTAGATATGGATAAATATTACGAAGCCAAAGAACGTGAACACAGTACAATGATTCGTGCCCGTCAAATCGCCCTTAATCTCAATCTTAACATGAAGATCGGAGATGTGGAATATCAAGGTGACGGGAATAAGGCTATTTTCTATTATATAGCCGACGAACGTGTAGATTTTCGCCAACTTATCAAGGTGCTTGCCGATGCTTTCCACGTACGTATTGAAATGAAGCAGATAGGCGCCCGTCAGGAAGCCGGACGTATCGGTGGTATCGGTCCTTGCGGACGTGAACTTTGTTGCGCCACTTGGATGACTTCTTTCGTCTCTGTATCAACAAGTGCCGCCCGTTTTCAGGACATCTCTCTGAATCCTCAAAAGTTGGCCGGACAATGTGCCAAGTTAAAATGCTGCCTCAACTATGAAGTAGACTGTTATGTAGAAGCACAAAAACGTCTGCCGTCCAGAGAAATTGAGTTAGAAACGAAAGACGGTACTTTCTACTTCTTCAAAGCCGATATTCTTAGCAATCAGATAACCTATTCTACCGATAAAAATATTCCCGCCAATTTGGTAACGATTAGTGGTAGACGCGCTTTTGAAATTGTAGGCTTGAACAGACGCGGTATCAGACCGGATAATTTACTGGAAGAGACACATCGTCCGGAACCTAAAAAGCCTATAGATTTATTGGAGCAAGAAAGTCTAACCCGATTTGATCGTAACCGCAAAAACAGAAACGGCGGAGAGAATAACGGTGGAAATGGGAATGGAAACGGGAATGGAAACCGGAACAAGAAGAAGAAAAGAAATAATAATAACCGCCCGCAGGGTGCAGAACAGACAACTGCTCCACAAACAAATGAACAACCCAGACAAGGGGAGAACAGACGTCCTCTGGATCAACCGAGACAAGGTAGACAGCCGATGCGGCAAGGTAATAGCGAACAACCTACCGAACAGGGGGAACGTTCGCAGCGGAACAATAACAATCGCAGGCGTCCCAATAATAACAAGCCCAGACCACAAGGAGATAAACCTGTTCAAAATGAAAAGCCTGTTCAGGAATAAAAAGGGATACTTGAAGTGTATAATCCTGTTGTTTATCGCAAGCGTAATAATCGCTTGCGATAAATATACAGTGTATCACACTTTCCAGCCCATACCACAAAAAGGTTGGTTAAGACAGGATACTTTGCTTTTTGATGTCATTGTGCCTGATTCACAAACTTATTATAAACTTTCCGTAGAAATCAGGAACCGGAATAATTATCCTTATCAAAACCTCAGTCTCTCCATCTGTTATGACGGACCGGAAATAAACAAACTGCCGGCTGATACTCTTAAGGCAACTTTAGCCAATAAAGAGGGGATATGGCAAGGAGATGGATGGGGAGGATTATATCAATCCACATTTTCCATCGGCAGTATCAAAATAACAAAGTCAGGTACTTACCTTTTCAAGGTGGCTTATACCCTACCCGATGAAATATTACCCGGCATCAATGATATAGGAATAAAATTAGAGCGATAGTTCCTTTCCTGACCGGTTATGCCAATCTTCTATTCCGCCCCGCATCAATGCGCAGGAAGATAAACAATAAGATTGTAAATCCCCAAAGTGAAGAACCTCCATAACTGAAGAATGGTAAAGGAATGCCAATTACCGGTGTCAATCCTAACACCATCCCGACATTAATAAACAAGTGGAATAAAAAGATACTCAATACCGAATATCCATATACCCTACCAAAAGCCGACTGTTGCCGTTCTGCAAGCACGATAAGACGAAGTATCAGTACAAGAAACAGCAGCAACACAGCCGTTGACCCAATGAATCCCTCTTCTTCTCCCACTGTACAAAAGATAAAGTCCGTATCTTGCTCAGGTACATATTTGAGTTTTGTCTGAGTACCATTCAAGAAACCTTTTCCGGTCAAGCCACCCGAACCGATGGCAATTTTAGATTGGTTGACATTATAGCCTGCTCCGGCCAAATCTTCTTCCATGCCAAGCAACACCTCGATACGAATCTGCTGATGAGGCTCCAATACCTTATTAAAGAAATAATCACTGGAATAAAGAAAACCGATAGAGCCTATTGCAAACAGAGCGATCAAGGAATATGCAAAATGACGTTCACTCAGGGATAGAAAGAATAAATAACCTATAACCAATATGCACAATCCCCACTGTACCCATACTAAATTAAAGTGAACAATATATTCAGAAACAAAATAAGCAGCAAGCAATATTATACATGAGCCAGCAATTATATTCCTCACTGGTTCCCACTTCTTCTTATATACCCATATCATACCACCGGCAAAGAGTAGTACCATAGTCAATACAGAAAACTCTCCGATAGGCGTAGGGGTATCTGCAATAAAGACACCATCAAAGCGAATACCAACCACAAAATAAACTACTGCACAGACACCGGAGAATAGCACTACCCCAGGCATACCCTCCCGATAAAGCATCAGGAAAAAAGCTGCATATACCAATGCAGAACCTGTCTCGCGTTGCAAGATAATCAATATCATCGGCAGTAAGATTAAACCAGCCAGCATCAATGTACTTCTCCAGTTCTTCATGGTAAATGAGTAGGCACTCATATACTTAGCCAACGCCAAAGCTGTTGCAAACTTAGCAAACTCCGCCGGTTGCAAACTTACAGGTCCTAAAATCAACCAGGAACGGGAACCTTTCGTATCAGGCGCTATAAAAATCGTAACAATCAATAATAAAATCAATCCTGCATAGATTAGATAGGCAAACATGTCATAGAGCCTGTCTTCCAGCATCAACAATACAAATCCCAATCCGAATGAACAGATAATCCATACGAACTGCTTACCGGCACGGGTTGAAAAGTCCAGAAAGTCACGATCACCATAATCATAACTTGCCCCACAAACGCTGAACCAGCCGAAAACGATCAACATCAGGTAAACTACAATAGTTACCCAATCCAATGATTTCCATATACTGTCTCTTCTCACCATTCGCGTTTATTATTTATAATTTATGATTTAGATTGCCCCTATCACTCTACCACCTTATTATCTTTCTTCATCCCCATAGAGTATCACACGGTTGCTAAATTCTTCTGCCCGTATCTCATTTTCAGGAGATAACTTTCCATGCAAATACTGATCCATCATCATAGCACCGATAGGTACACCATAAGTAGCTCCGAATCCACCATTTTCCACATAAACTGCAATAGCAATCTTAGGATTATTCATCGGTGCAAACCCCATGAATACGGAATGGTCTTTTCCACGATTCTGCGCCGTACCCGTTTTACCACAAGCTTCTACATCCGGCAAAATCGTCCCTACCATACGACAAGTTGCACTACCGGTACTGCCGGTAACAGCCGCACGCATGCCTTCTACCACCTCTTCATAATATAACTTATCAATTGTCGGCACGCGAGGAGTCCGGTAAAGGCTATCCAATTCATTATCTTGTATTTCTTTTACAATATGCGGAGTAATGAAATGTCCCCGGTTAGCAATAGTCGCACCGAGATTAGCAATTTGCAAAGGAGTAGCAAGTATTTCTCCCTGCCCGATGGCGATACTAATAACCGTCAATCCATTCCAAGAGCCTCGATATGCCTTATCGTAAAATTTAGCATTCGGAATTAATCCACGCTGTTCTCCGGGAAGGTCCGTACCAAGACGATAACCAAAACCCTGCGATACCATATGATCCTTCCATACCGTAATAGCATTCTGGGGCGAACCATATTTCTTATCGCTAAACATACGGAACAACCCCCAACAGAAATAAGAATTACAAGAAGTAGCTATGGCAGGAATCAGTGGGAGAGGTGATCCGTGTGCATGGCAGCCTACATGCAAACTTCCATAATTGAAACCATGTGAACACGGATAAGCCGGATAATCTTCGTGAATAATGCCTTCCTGCAAAAAAGTCAAAGCTTGAGCAGTTTTAAAAGTCGATCCCGGTGGATACGCACCCATAATCGCACGGTTCAACAAGGGTTTCCGTCTGTCCATCTGCAACATCCGGTGATTTTTTCCACGTTGACGTCCAATCATCAAATGAGGGTCAAAAGTTGGTGAAGATACCATACAAAGTATTTCTCCCGTAGCAGGTTCAATGGCAACAATCGCTCCGATTTTATGTTGCAGCAAACGTTCACCCAACATTTGCAAATCAATATCGATTCCCAGCGTCAGATTCTTACCGGGCACGGAAGGTCGGTCTAACTTCCCATCCATATAATGTCCCTGAATACGTCCATGAGCATCGCGAAGCAGAATTTCCACTCCTTTCTCACCACGGAGATACTTTTCATAAGATTTTTCAATACCCTGCTTACCAATGTAATCTCCCCGAATATAGTAATCATCCGCCTCAATATCTTTTTTAGATACTTCACCGATATCACCTAACGTATGTCCGGCAGAATTATAAGTATATTGCCGGATAGTACGCCGTTGAATATAAAAGCCGGGAAATTTGAACAGTTTTTCCTGAAAGACACCACACTCCTCCGCTGAAAGTTGCGTCATAAAAACCTGATGCGTATACTTGGAATAACCGGGATTCATCCAACGGTTCTTTACATCCTTCATACGCTTTTGAAACTGATCGAGAGTGATATTCAAAGCACGACAGAAATCAAGAGTATCCAGTTGGGTAACCTCACGCGGCACAAAGGTTATATCATATGCAGGTTGGTTAAATACCAACAACTTACCATTACGGTCATAAATAGCTCCACGTGACGGATATTGTATCTTATTCAAAAAAGCATTACTATCGGCATTCTTCTTGTAATCATCCGTCATGATCTGCAAGTCAAACAGACGGAATATGTAAATCAGGACAATGACGACGGCCGTCACGCCTATTACATATTTCCGCTTCTCCAGTATATAATCCTTCATTCAATTTTGAATTATGAATTCTCAATCCTCACTTTTTCCTAACCCCTTCTATAGCCATTATGCAAGTCACAGTCAGCAGCGTACTTGCTACAATTCTCAGCAGCAATGCTCCTATATGGGCAAATGAAAAGAATTCAATGGTAAGCAACATTCCATGATGTATCAGCACACTGACAACCAGATATTTCAGAAAAGAAGAGATTCCCATTGTGCGGATAGCCGGAACCAATGTATCCAATATGTCACGAGAAACAAATAAGCGCAAAATGGTAGGACGCAAGAAAGCCAGCAACACGGTTGCCGCTGCATTCATTCCCGGAGTATCAGAAAAAACATCAACCGTCAGTCCAAGAAAGAACGCCCACAACATCAATACATTACGAGACACATCCGACTCAAACTTCAATATCAGGTAAATGTAAAGAAATGGAGTAGCATATCCGGCTATGTGCACATTGTTCAATATCAGTACCTGCAACAGTACCAAACCAACAAACCATCCTATCTTATGTAAATAATTGATTACCAAATCTACTTATAATTTAATTATTGACGATTGATATCATTTTAAGACCTTATTCTCCTATCATTATTATTCTATTCTTCCGCCTGCTTTTCCAGTGTGTTCTGTTCTTCCTGCCCACTGCGGGAAATAACGCGGACATTACTTACTTTACCAAAATCCGTAGCCAGCTTTATCTTTAACAGATAGGAAAGTCCGTCATGCGAATCGGACATATCATCGACCGTACCTATCATAACTCCCTCTGGAAAAACCGTAGAGTAGCCACTGGTAACCACTGTATCCCCCAAATTAAACTCGGCATGACGAGGCAAATCTTTCAAATAGGCAAAACGGGAGTCTCCTCCCTCCCACTTCAGATAGCCGAAGTAATCACTACCTACTATCTTACAACTGATACTGGATTTACTGTTCAGCAATGGGATAACCAGTGAATAATGGGGAGAGGTTTTATAAACGATACCCACCACTCCGTTAGCATCGACCACACCCATCTCTGTATGAATACCTGCCGACGAGCCCTGATCCAATGTAATGTAATTGTCCGCCTTACTCAAACTATTCTTGATAACATTTGCCTTGAATATACGGTAATCAGCCGGAGCAAGACGTTCCATACTATACAGACGTACAGAGTCCAACCCATGCTCCCGCAAGCTTTTTTCAAGGAAAGCAACACGCTGTTCCAACCACATATTCCGGTCTAACAAATCTTCATTAACCGACTTCAGATGAAAATAAGAACTGATACCTCCTGAAATTTCATAAACCTTCCCTGCCACTCCGTTAGCCGAGGTGAAATACACACTCTGCTGATAATGGTTGAAGCGGAACAATAAAACAAAACTGGTAACCTCTAACAGCAGAAAGAGGAACCAGTAATTGTATTTAATAAGAAAGTTCAGTAAATTTCGCATACGCCTATCTCATCAGGAATGAGAAGCGGTCGACATTCTTCAATGCAGTACCTGTGCCTTTGGCAACGGCATGCAATGGGTCTTCCGCAATGTGGAACGGTATGTTAATCTTATCAGTCAGACGTTTATCCAGTCCGCGAAGCAAGGCGCCACCACCTGCCAGATAGATACCGTTGTGCACGATATCGGCATACAATTCAGGAGGTGTATTTTCCAATGCACTCAAGATGGCTGTTTCAATCTTAGAGATAGATTTCTCCAAGCAATGCGCCACTTCCTGATAGCATACGGGTACTTCCATAGGAAGTGCGGTGATACGGTTCGGACCATGAACAATATAGTCTTCGGGAGCATCCTCACCCAGTTCGGTCAGTGCTGCACCCACATTAATCTTAATACGTTCAGCCATACGCTCGCTGACTTTCACATTGTGCTGGCGGCTCATGTATTCCTGAATATCAGCAGTCAGGTCGTCACCCGCAATGCGGATAGAATTATTGGAAACGATACCGCCCAAAGAGATAACGGCGATTTCCGTGGAACCACCACCTATATCAACAATCATATTACCTTCCGGTGCTTCTACATCGATACCGATACCGATAGCAGCAGCCATCGGCTCGAAAATTAAATAGACATCACGTCCACCTGCATGTTCTGCAGAGTCACGTACCGCACGGAGTTCAACTTCGGTACTTCCCGAAGGCACCCCAATTACCATACGGAGTGAAGGAGAAAACAGACGGTTACGGTTGTTCACCATCTTGATAAGACCGCGTATCATCTGCTCGCAAGCATAGAAATCAGCGATTACACCGTCACGAAGCGGACGGATAGTACGTATGTTTTCGTGGGTCTTTTCGTGCATAAGCTTTGCCTTTTCTCCCACGGCAATCATCTTGTCTGTACGACGATCCAAAGCTACTACCGAAGGCTCATCTACTACAATCTTACCGTTTGTAGTAATAATGGTATTGGCAGTACCAAGGTCCATCGCAATTTCTTGTGTAAAAGAGAATAATCCCATGTTGATTAATTATTAAGTATTAAATACTAAATATTAATTGGCTGCGCTGCTATCGTTGAAGCACAGGACACCCTATTTAATATTTAATAATTCATAGTTGAATATTAGTGTTTAAAGTGACGGAATCCTGTAATAACCATAGTCATGCCATGCTCGTTACAATATTCAAATGATAATTCGTCCTTGATACTTCCACCCGGTTGGATAACAGCCGTCACACCTTCATTGCCTGCAATCTCTACACAGTCGGGAAAGGGGAAGAAAGCATCGCTCGCCATAACAGCCCCTTTCAGGTCAAAACCGAAGTTCTTAGCCTTTTCAATAGCCTGCTTCAAAGCATCCACACGGCTGGTCTGACCTACTCCGCTTGCCAGCAGTTGCTTGCCTTTAGCCAGTACGATAGCGTTAGACTTACTGTTCTTGACAATCTTATTGGCAAACAACATATCCTCTATTTCCTGTGTAGTAGGAGCTTTGGTTGTTACCGTCTTCAAATCCTCCGGGGTTTCCACCTTGAGGTCACGGTCTTGTACCAGCACACCGTTCAACAAAGAGCGGAACTGTTTCTTCGGCAGCGTAGCTTGTTTGCGAACCAGGATAATGCGGTTTTTCTTCTGACCAAGGATTTCCAACGCATCCACATCATAATCGGGAGCGATAATCACTTCGAAGAAGATTTTGTTGATTTCTTCGGCAGCAGCCTTATCAATCACAGCATTGGTGATAAGTACGCCACCGAAAGCAGATACCGGGTCACCGGCAAGAGCATCGTTCCATGCTTCCAATACCGTAGGACGGGAAGCCAGTCCGCAAGCATTATTATGTTTCAGGATAGCAAACGTCGTATCCGTAAATTCATCAATCAAATCAACGGCAGCATTGATGTCGAGCAGGTTGTTATAGGAGATTTCCTTACCGTGAATCTGGTCGAACATGGCATCGATGTTACCATAGAAATAACCTTTCTGATGGGGGTTCTCACCGTAACGCAGTGTCTTTTGGTTATTGGCAGACTGGCGGAAAGCAGAACCTTCTTCACCGTCGAAGTAGTTAAATATAGCCGAATCATAATGTGAAGAAACGGCAAAAGCCTCTTTAGCAAACCAACGGCGCTCTTCCAGAGAAGTGGTAGCGCCATGTTCCATCAACATATCGCGAAGCGGCTGATACTGGGCTTGTGAAGCAATGATAACCACATCGTTGAAATTCTTGGCAGCGGCGCGTATCAGGGAGATACCGCCTATATCGATTTTCTCGATGATAGTAGGTTCGTCGGCACCGCTGGCAACAGTTGCTTCAAACGGATAAAGGTCAACGATAACAAGGTCTATCTCGGGAATTTCATATTTTTCTATTTGTTGCATGTCTTGTTCCAACCCGCGACGGCAAAGAATCCCTCCGAAGATTTTCGGGTGCAAAGTCTTCACACGTCCACCCAAAATGGAAGGATATGTAGTCAAGTCTTCCACTGCCTTGCAGGGATAGCCTAAAGATTCGATAAATTGACGGGTTCCACCGGTCGACAGGAATTCTACTCCTTCTTGATGCAGTTTGGTAATGATTTCATCCAAACCTTCTTTATGGTAAACGGATACCAGAGCTGTTTTAATTCTTTTAGTTTCAGACATGGATTTCTGTATTAAAGTATACGTACATTCAATATTGATGTGCAAAGTTACAAATTTTGTTTATTCGCACATACATTCATACACAATAAATTAGGTATAATTAAAAAACATAAGAAACAGACGAGGTTCCAAAAGACTAGTTGACAAGAAAGATAGAACTTAAATTCTATTTCTTCCTCGTCAACTTGCCTCTTGGAACCTCGTTAACTAAAAGGAGGTTTTACCTCTGTTTACCAGATAGAAACTCTCTTGTCTACCGGTAAGAACATCGGGTCATTCTCCGTAACATTGAAAGCTTCATACCAAGTACCGATATGAGGCAAAGCACCATCCACACGCCATTTTCCCAATGAGTGTACATCGCTCTTCGTACGGTTCAACACTTCTTCGGGCCGGATATTATTAGCCCATACACCGGCATAAGCCAGGAAGAAACGCTGTTCGGGCGTGAAACCGTCTTTCTCTGCAAGCGGAGCAGCGGCAGTAGCTTTTTTGAAAGCCTGGTAAGCTACTTGCAAACCACCGTGGTCGGCAATGTTCTCACCCAGTGTCATACGACCATTACCATATACACCCGGAGCCACCTCGATACTGTCGAAGAAATTCACCATCACCTGGGCACGTTCGTCAAAACGCTTGGCATCTTCTTCCGTCCACCAGTCTTTCAGGTTGCCTTCCTTGTCGTATTGACGTCCCTGATCATCAAATCCATGAGTCATCTCATGCCCGATAACCACACCGATAGCGCCATAATTGAAAGCGTCATCCGCATTCATATCGAAGAACGGATATTGCAGGATAGCAGCAGGGAAACAGATTTCATTGGTAGTCGGGTTATAATATGCGTTTACAGTCTGTGGAGTCATCAACCACTCATCCTTATCTACCGGCTTACCGGCTTTAGCAACCATTTCTGCATGTCCCCATGCATTGGCACGTTCCATATTTGCCCAATAAGAATCATCTTTGATTTCTAATGTAGAATAGTCTTTCCACTTATCAGGATAACCGATTTTTACATGGAAAGCAGCCAGTTTCTCCATAGCCTTTACTTTAGTAGAGTCGCCCATCCAGGCAAGGTTTTGAATACGTTCACCCAGACTTTCCTGCAAATTCTTAACCAAAGCTACCATACGTTCCTTTGCAGCAGCAGGGAAGTACTTCTCAACATACATTTGACCTACCGCTTCGCCCAAAGCAGAACTGACCGTACCGACAGCTTTCTTCCAACGAGGTTGCATTTCCTGTGTACCGCTCATGGTCCGTTCGTAGAAGTCGAAGTTCTGTTCAGCCATAACGTCATTCAAACAACCTGCAGCAGCATCAATCAATTTCCATTGCAGATAAAGACCTTGCTGGTCGGCAGGCAACGTATTCAGAATATCGGCAGCGGCCTTCAAAGATGCAGGCTGACCTACAATAATATCTTTTACACCTTTCAGATCCATCGCAGACAGATAAGCATCCCAATCAAAAGTAGGATAGTTCTTCTTCAACTCTTCCATACTCATCTTATTATAATTGGCATGCGGGTCGCGCAATTCCGTACGAGAGCGGTATGCCCTGGCGAGACGAGTTTCTACGTCCATAACAACCTCCATACCTTTCTTTGCGGTTGCCTCATCGAAACCTGCAAGTTGATACATCTTCTGTACATGAGTACGGAAAGCATCACGAATCTTAGCGGTTGCTTCGTCATTTTCCAGGTAATATTCACGTTCGCCCATGCTCAACCCGCCCTGATAAGTCTGAACGGCATTCATAGAACTGTTCTTTTCGTCAGCACCAACATACATGATGTTATAGGCAACTATCCCTTTTTTCTGCAAGTCACCGAGTAGAGTATAAAACTCTTTCGTATCCTTCACGGCTCCCAGTTTGTCAAGTTCCGCTTTGATAGGAGCTACTCCTTCTTTATTCAGTTTCACGCTGTCCATTACTATTTTGTAAAGGTCACCGATTTTCTGCGCCACACTGCCGGCTTCATGCGGGGTAGCAGCCAAGTCTTCTATAAGTCCCTGAATCTGCTTACGGTTATTTTCCGCAAGAATGGTAAAAGAACCATACTGTGAATATTCAGCCGGAATCGGGTTATTCTTCACCCAACCGCCACAAGCGTATTGGTAAAAATCAGTACCCGGCAATGCCATTGTGTCAAGATTGGCAAGTTGGATACCTGCTGTAAGTTCAGCAGACTGCTTGCCAGTGTTACAGGATGCTGCCAACAGGCAGAAGGCTGCGATAGGTAAAAAATGATTTGTTCTCATATGATAAATATTTAGCCCCTCCCCCCTCAAAGGGGAAAGGGAATAGTTAGTAATAATATTATAGAGTATCCCCTCCCCTTTAGAAGGCCCGAGAGGTATTGTCTAATTCACTGGTAGCCTCATCCCATTCTTCCATTACACGGTCCAACTGGGCTTTCAACTTCTGATGTTGTTCATAAAGGGACATATCCGCAGCACCTTCGGGAGTAGCCATTTTAACCTCCAGTATAGCAATTGCTGATTCAGTCTGCTCTATTTCAGCTTCACAATCCGCCACGCGGCGTTCCAGTTTTTTTTGTTTTTTATTTAGCTCCTTCTGTTCTTCATAAGAAAGTTTAGCGGCAGAAGGTTGCAAAGTTTCAGTACCGGTATTACTGCCGGAAGCACTTTTCCCTACCGAAGGAGAAACCGATAATGAAGGTGATTTTTGCAACTCATTCAAACTTTCAATCTGCTTCTTTTGCAGAAATTCGTAAATGCCGCAAAGATGTTCCTTCACCAGCCCGCCACCGAACTCATATACTTTAGTCGCAAGTCCGTCCAGAAAATCACGGTCGTGACTGACAATTATCACCGTGCCGTCAAAATCACGGATAGCCTCTTTCAATACATCCTTGGAACGCATATCGAGGTGATTGGTCGGTTCGTCCAGAATGAGGAAGTTCACCGATTCGAGCAGTAACTTAATCATGGCAAGACGAGTACGCTCACCACCCGAAAGAACTTTTACTTTCTTATCCGAAGCCTCACCGCCAAACATGAAAGCACCGAGAATATCACGTATCTTCAACCGGATATCTCCCACGGCGACGCGGTCAATCGTATCAAAAACCGTCAGACTCTCGTCCAGCAGTTGAGCCTGATTCTGGGCAAAGTAACCTATCTGCACGTTATGTCCCAAAGTGAGTTTACCGGTATAATCCGTAATCTCATCCATAATGCACTTCACGAGCGTAGATTTACCCTCACCATTCTTGCCTACAAAAGCAATCTTCTCCCCCCGGTTAATCGTCAGGTTGACATCGTGGAAAATGACATGTTCACCATACGCCTTCGCTACATCCTCGCAAATAACCGGATAATTGCCGCTGCGGCTGCTGCAAACAAACTTCAGACGAAGTGCGGAATTGTCCTCTTCGTCCACTTCAATACGCTCTATCTTTTCCAGTTGTTTGATGCGACTTTGCACCTGCACGGCTTTGGTAGCTTTGTAACGGAAACGTTCAATGAAGTCTTCCGTATCCTGTATCTGCTTCTGCTGATTTTCGTATGCACGCAGTTGCTGTTCACGGCGTTCTTTACGCAATACCATGAACTCGTCGTACTTCACTTTATAGTCATAGATACGCCCGCAAGTAATTTCGATAGTGCGGGTGGTTACATTGTTTAAAAAAGCACGGTCATGACTCACCAACACCACTGCATTGGCGCGGGTGGCGAGGAAGTTCTCCAGCCATTGAATACTCTCGATATCAAGGTGGTTCGTAGGCTCATCCAGTAACAAAACGTCAGGACGGCGGAGCAACAACTTCGCAAGCTCTATACGCATACGCCAGCCACCGGAAAACTCGCTGGTAGAACGGTCGAAATCTTCCCGGCTAAAGCCCAATCCTTGCAAGGTACGTTCTATTTCGGCACGATAGTTCGTGCCACCTATCATCAGAAAACGCTCATTCTCATGGGTGAAGCGGTCAATCAGCTTTTGATAGTCCTCGCTATCATAATCAATACGCTCGGCAAGCTGCCTGTTCATGCGCTCAATGTCAGCTTGCATTTCAAAAATATGTTCAAAGGCAAGTTCAGCTTCCTGCATCACGGTGCGCTCATCACTAAGTATCATCACCTGAGGCAAATACCCGATACTACATTCGCGGGGAATAGCAATAACACCCCCAGTGGGCTGTTGTAAGCCTGCCAGTATCTTAAGCATGGTAGATTTACCAGCACCATTCTTGCCCACAAGGGCTATGCGGTCTTTCTTGTTGATAACATAAGAAACGTCTTCGAACAGAGGGGTGGCATTAAATTCTACCTTCAGTCCTTCTACAGATATCATAGTGTCAATGAATTAATCGTTCAAGGCTGCAAAGGTAGCGATTTCCGGCAGTATATAATGTGGAAAAAACCATAAATCTGTCAAGAGAGTTATACAACAGCTTTCAAAGGCAAGGTAATCGTAAAACAAGTACCATTACCTTCTTGGGAAGTAACACTGATTCTTCCACGGAAACGTTCAACGATAGTCCGGCAGATAGCAAGCCCCAATCCTGTGCCCTGCACAAAAGAGTTTCCCTTATAAAAGCGCTCAAAGATATGATCCAATACCTCTTGGGACATTCCCTCACCAGTATCCCTCACATAAATATCCACCGTATTACTGTCACATACTTCCTTAAACCCCAGACAGATCGCACCCTTATGCGTGAACTTTATGGCATTATTTATCAGATTATTAATCACCTGTCCCAGCCGTACAGGATCTGTACAAATCATCATATCCTGTTCAGGCAGTTCCAGCAACATCTTCACACCTTCCCGCATGTTTATCTCCTGTGATTTTCCTATTTCAAACAAAGTAGAACACAAAGATATTTCCATAAACTTGAATTCCATCGTATTCGATTCTATCTTGGATAAATCCAGAATATCGGATATCAGTACCATTAATAACTGGCTATTCTTTTCAATCAAGGAGGTAAACTCCGTTATTTCCTGCTGTGACAACTCCGCATCCCCACAGGCAAGTAAGGTAGAGAAGCCTACAATAGCATTCAACGGAGTCCGTATTTCATGGCTCATATTGGCCAGAAAAACACTCTTCAACTCATCACTTCGTTTGGCTTTCTGCAAGGCTTCATTCAACTTGTCCTCCGTATCTTTATACTTCTGCGTACTCATGCAGATACCCACAATACGGAATGGCATATCTAATAGTTGTCCCACATAGGTAGATTGTGCTTCGAACCATTCCCAAGTGCCATCGCCACGCCGTAAACGATATTCAACAGGAGCTTCATACAGATTCCCCTTCAACTGCAAAGATAAAGCTGACATCACCGATTGCCTGTCATCGGGATGCACCAAATTGAAATATCCTTCAGGAGTCAAAGTATAATTATCACTCCATATTCCCAAGTATTCAAAATAGCGCGGATCTATAATCATAAGGTTCCGTTCCATATCAAACGACCAGTGGAAGATTTGTGTCCGGCTCAAAGCGATGTTCAAAAGATGTTTCTGAGTACGTTCCTCCAAGACATTACGAAAATAGAATACCATGCTTGCCAATCGTTTTCCCTCATAAATTCCAACGAATGAACCTTGTATCAGAAAGCGTATATTATTCTTCGGTTCACGCACAAAACAATTGGAAGAAAGAGAAACATTTTGTCCTTCCGCTACCCAAAGTCACGTTCCTACTCTACGAAGAAATGTTCACGTGGCTGGTGCATCTTTATAAGGACGCCGGACATCTTGTCAGCCAACCCATACTGGAATCATTGTTGAGTCTTATTGTACAAGGGGTGGCCGAACTTTGTCCGGAACAGACCACCGTAAAAGAAGAGTCCGGAAGCAGACACTTCCAGCAATATCGCCTCTTCATCCGCTTGGTACATACTTTTTATCCCAAGAAACACCAGATAGCATTTTATGCCGAAAAAATGAATATGAAACCGGCGACACTTTGCCGGTTGGTCAAGCGTGAGTCAGGATATACGGCCATGGAGATTATCAACAAGACCATTATCATGGATGCCAAAACACAACTTTGTACCGGCAGTTCACCGGTAAAAGACATCGCATTGAACCTAGGGTTCAACAATGCCGCATTCTTCAATAAGTTCTTCAAGCGACATGTGGGGATGACGCCCCAGACATTTAGAAACGTCAAAGACTAAACAGCATTTCCTATAAGCCGGAAGTAGTAGATACATATCTGCTCTTTCTTCATATACTCATGTCTAAGATAAACCCAAATGGAGCAATATCTAAATGATAGACCCGCATTAATAAATCATCTTTTCTCCCTGTCATGCGTCGATTGCCATGTCTCTCGCTTCACCAATTTGCGGATAGCCTTGTAAGTAGGATGTATTGCATTCTGCGGACGCACTTTGCTCTCGTTTACCAAGAACAGAAGCAAACAGAATAATCCCAGCAACGTAAGCCAGCCGAATATTTCTTTCATCGACACCATAAGGGCCTGTTGCTGTACGGCACCATAGAGCCGGTCCAATGGAATTTGTTTAGCAAGCGGGTTTACATGGTCAAGGTTCGCACCGAGGAGCATCGCGTTCCGTTTCAGCACGAACTTAAGTAACTCACCCAATACAGCAGTGCCCAGCACACTACCGAACGTAGCACTGACAAATGCCTGTACACCGACTGCCTGAAAAAAATGTTCGAAAGGTACGCGGGATAGGGCGGTGAGGAAACAAATCGCAATAATCACGTATCCGAAGCCCCGCAGAAAAACAGGCAGCACCAATGCTGACTTGGGCAGATTGTAGTCGATAGTGAAATAGAAAATCGCCAGATAGCCCACAATAGCGGCAAAGGCAATGACCGTCATTACTTTATAGCTCCACTTACGGCGAGCAAATGCCTGATAGGTGAATAGTGCACCCGTCACGATACCGAGCATAGCCACCCAGTTCAGCGACACTGTATTTATCGAGTCATAGCCAAGGATGCCTTCCAGATAGATATGTTCCAGCAGATGTGATGGAGCAAGCAGGAAATCAATCAGTATATAAAGAAGGAATGGCAACCACACCATGCGGTAGCCGAACGTCTTGAGCGCAATGAACGGATGCCGGATGAATGAAGCGCGCCAGATGTTGAGTAGTAACAAGGTCAATCCCGCCAGTGTAGCCATACGGATGTAATCGGACTCGAACCAGTCATAATGATCGCCATAGAGGCAGACGAAAACGATACAGAGTAGAATAAGTCCCCATAACAACGCCCCCAACCAGTCAATACCGTACAACGGCAACCGCCGAAGTACACGGATATTGCGGAATAGTATCATCACAAGTAACATTACAAAACCCAGCAGGCCGATGATAAACCAGTGCATATACTCCCATTTTGAGCAGTAGGAAACATAAATCGTGGCAAGTCCCGAAAGTTGGATGCAACTGTTCACCAACAGGTAGATAAAGCAGAAGAAGACAGAAAGATCGCGTTTCGGGGTAAGCCAGAGCTGTATCGTGGAATTACATTCAAAGGTAGCCCACATGCGGAAGAAACCCGAAATAAAACTGACTCCCACAAGTAAGGGTACGCAGTCCGTATGTACACAAATCAGGTTACAAATGATAAGTGCCACGCAGCAGGTGAGGAACGCCACCTTCGAGGTAAACTGAAACTTAAGCCTGAACATAACGGCAAACGTCAGCGCCATGCCTGCCATAGAGGCATAGCCTGCCATCATAATGTCCTCCTGCATCAATGCCAGCGAACCTACCATTTCGCCCGCCGCCGCCATGTATATACCACCGGAAAGTTGGAAAATAATAACCATAAAGATGATAATCCATGGCTTCCACTTTTCAGGGACAAAGTCACGGATAGCAGGGATAGAAAAAGGTCCTGTTTCGTGCATGGTATCAGTAGTTTACTTCACACTCTACGTTCATACCGGCACAAAGGCGGTCCATGTCTTCGGGGCGATTATCCGGTGTGAACTCAATACGGACAGGAATGCGCTGTTCTATCTTCACGAAGTTGCCGGCAGAGTTGTCCTGTGGAAGCAGTGAGAAGCTGGCACCGGTAGCACGCGACAATGACTTCACCATCCCTTTGAAAGTGACTCCGGGGATAGCGTCGACCTCTACTTCTACCAGGTCACCTTCTTTTATATTGGCAGTTTGCGTCTCCTTATAGTTGGCGATAATCCAGCAGTCATTAGCATCGACTACATCAACAATGGTTTGTCCGGGTTGTATCAGTTGGCCTTCCTGAATATTCTTACGCCCGGTTGTACCGTCGCACGGGGCAAGGATAACGGTGTAGGAAAGGTTCAGCTTTGCCAGAGCAAGGGCGGCTTCGGCAAGCTGGATGCCGGCAACGGTCTGGTCAAGGCGTTCTGTCTGTTCCTGTTTGACCAAAGTGGTGGATTGCTTCTGGCGAAGCAGCACTTCATAGCGGGCTTTCAGGGCATCATAGTTCGTCTTCACACCGTCATATTGCTGGCGGGTGACAGCTTCCTGTTCAAAAAGACTTTTGTAGCGATTGTATTCACGTTCGGCATTCTCCATACGGATACGGGCTTCTTCAATGGTTGCATCGGATACAGAGATGTTGTTCTGCGTAGTATGAATCGTAGTCGTCATAGCCGACTTTCCGGAGAGGGCATTCTGATAATCGGCCTCAGCCTGCGCCAGGCGGAAACGGTATTCGGTATCTTCAATCAAAACCAGAGTATCTCCCTTATGTACCGTCTGGTTTTCTTCGAAGCGAATTTCCTTGATAAAGCCTTGTACGCGGGAATTCACGGGAACGATGAGTTGTTTAACCTGGGCATTGTCGGTAAACTCTACGTTGCCTAGATGAACAAAGCGGGAACTCACCCAGAAGATACCTGCCAGGATAAGGGCAACAACTACAATGTTGTAGATTAACTTTTTAGTTTTATGCTTCATTGCTGTACGATTTGCTCCTCACTCCCCCCCCAAAAAAAAAGGAGAGGAGGATAGTTTTACTTATTATATTTATTATATTATTTAATGGAGTATTTCCCTTCAAGAGGACAGGGACATTACAAATCTCCTACCGTCTTCTTCAACTTGAAGTAGTTGAAAAGGATGTTGATACGCGCATTCGCCACTTGTAATTCCGCACTCAGTTTGGAGTTGCTGGCATCAAGCATATCTGTAATCAATGCCAACTCGTGCAGGTAGCGGTTGCGAATAATATCGTAGTTCTGATTAGCCAGTTCAAGGCTTTTCATCTGCGTATCGTACACGGTAAATGACTCGTCGAAGCGGATATAGGCAGCCTTGACTTCAGTCTGCACATTCTCCTCAAGCAACCGTTTACCCTCCATAGCCCGTTGCGTAGTAATCTTTGCTTTGCGAATATTCTTACCGGACTGATAGATAGAAGCGATATTGAACTTCACCCCCACTCCCACATACCAATAGTTCAAGTTCTTATTGATAGGGGGAACTTCTATAATGATAGGCCCGTCAAGAAGGTTTGCTGCAAACAAAGCAAAGGACGGCAAACGTCCTGATTTTGCCAGCCTTTCACCCTGCCGAGACTGCTTGACTCCCAATTCAGCCTGTTTCAAAACAGGGAGTTGTTCGGTGGCGGTATTCTGCCACTCCATTTCGGAAGAAATAATGGGCAGTTCGTCAAGGATGCAGGTATCAATACCTATCTCCACATCTTGCGGCAACCCTAAGGTGGTAACGAGCTGATTATTGATGATAATCTGGCTGTTCTCAATCTGTGTCAAGGCAAGTTCCAGAGATTTTAGTTGCAGTTCGTAACGGGTAATATCATTTTTCAAGGCAAGACCTTCTTTCTCTTTCGCAGTAATGTCGGTCAAAAGGCGCTTGGTCTGCCCGATATTCCGCCTATAAACTTCTGCCTGATTATTCAATTTATACAATTCCAGATAATTACCCGCCAGCAGGAAACGAATATCCTGCTGGTTCTTATCCTTATCCAGCTGCGCTACTTGCTGACGGAGTTTTGAAAGCGCAATGTTACTCGTAATGGCGCCACCGGCATAAAGAACTTGAGAGGCTTCAATGGCAAAGTTATTTCCATAATGCGGCATAGAAGCATTTTCACCATTGGAAAAGTTACGGTCTGCAATCCAGGCATCGCCCAGATAACTGGCGGAAAGAGAGAGATCAATCGAAGGAAGCAAAGCATTCTTCGCTACTTTCACAGCCTGTTCGGCTTCCTTCTCAGCCCAGTCAAAGGTCTTGATACTACGGCTATTCTTATCAGCTAGTTCGAACATCTGCTCTATACCTAGAATACACTTGGAAGGTGTCTGTGCTAATACATTAATGAAACTGGTTATTCCCATTAAGAGGAACATGACTTTAGGGATTTTCTTCATACTAATACCTATCTATATTCGTTAGTTTAACTCATAATCTTATAATTATAAGCGCACTTATGTGCTCTGAAATCGTCCGCAAAGGTCGGAAATACACCCCGTCTACTAAAATTCCAAGTTACACAAAACTGGTTTTATTTGTACCATTTCAAGGATTTAAGTACCTTTGCAAAGATATAAAAAGGAAGAAATCACTCATGAAACGAGCTGTTCAAATCAAAAGTGTGAGCGACTTCACACAAGGGAATATAGAAGTTCTTCGCTGTAAGATAAATTGCCAGAGACTCAATGCCAATGGCATTAGCCAACATCTATCCTTACCTGCTTTCTTCAATGCGACAGTCTGCATATTGGTTCTATCTGGAACAGCCCAAGCAAGTATCAACCATAAGTCATATCCGGTGACAGCCAACACCACACTTCTACTCTCAGCCTCACACTTGTTCTGCTTTGAGAATTATAGTACCGACTTCACATGCTTTTGCCTCTTCGTCAGCAAACTATTTATGGAAGAGATGGACTCCACCGACATGATTCACAAACGAATAAGATATGGAGTAAAACTCTACAATGCTCCTATAATTATCATGAACGAAGCCGACATTTCCCTTCTATCCTCACGAATGGCAGCCGTAGACCAAGCAATCAGCCACACAGAGCACCGGTATTATAAAGAAGTAATATTGAATACTCTTTTTGCCTTTTATCTTGACCTGAGCGATATCATAGACCAGCGAAGCCAATGGAACAATAACCCTAATCTGACCAGACATGAAAGTATTATCAAGTCCTTCATCGAATTACTGGTACAACACTACCGCCAAGAGCACAAAGTAGAGTTTTACGCTTCGCAGTTAAATATCTCAGCACACTACCTCACCTTGATAGTGAAACGCATCACTGGACAAAGTGTCTGCGACTTTATCTTTGAAATGCTTTATAGCGAAGCACGCAACCTACTAACTTATTCCCAACTGACCATCCAGGAAATCACCACTACCCTACACTTTTCCGATCAATCTGCCTTCGGCAAATTCTTTAAACGCAGGGCTGGGATTTCTCCCATCGACTACCGCAAAAACAAAAAGGATGTTTACTAAATAACGCGTAATACAACCCGAAGCGAAAACAAAAAAGCCTGCGCAGAAGCTGCGCAGGCAAATCATTTATTTTTGTCCCCACTACCGGGTAACCGGACATGCGGAACAATCGTATAACTTTAGAACAGTTTAGCAGGATATTCTCCGGCATCGACCAACGCCTGTATCTTGTCTACCACATCTTGACGGTCCTCAGGATAGGTTACACCGAACCACTTGCTCGTAGTGTCAAGTACCTCACAAGTTGCTACACCGTCAGTAATCAACTTATCAACCATCAATGGGATAAAGAATTCACTCTTGAGATTTTCCATGTTCTTAGGATCACTCAGGAAAGTCTTGAAAAACTCCTGGCTGTAAGCAAAGTAATCGGGAGTAAAGCCCCAGAAGTTCATGCTTACCGGAGTCGTTTCCGGAGTAGCCACCCACTCGCCACTATCATCAATATACTTCACTTCACCGTCCATACGTTGAATCTTGGTACGCTCAACTACAGAAGTCAACAGACCGTTAGCATCTTTGCTACAAAGTCCACGAGACACAGTCCCGCTCTCGCTCAATGTATTACCAATGCGGAAACCGACCATTGAATATACATTCTTTGAACCTTCGGGCAGAGCAGAAAGGAACTTACCCATAGTTATAAAAGAATCATGGCCGTAGTAGTCATCGCAGTTGATTACAGCAAACGGCTCTTTGATTACATCGGCTCCCATCATTACCGCATGGTTAGTACCCCAAGGTTTAGTACGTCCTTCAGGACAAGTAAACCCTTCGGGAAGAGCATCAATAGACTGGAACACCAGTTCACATGGGATATGTCCTTCGTATTTAGAAATGATTTTATCGCGGAAGTCCTGTTCAAAATCTTTACGGATAACAAAAACGAGCTTACCGAATCCGGCCTTGATAGCATCGTAAATAGAATAGTCCATAATAGTTTCACCGTTAGGACCCAGTCCGTCTAATTGTTTCAAGCCTCCGTAACGGCTACCCATACCGGCAGCCAATAAAAATAAAGTCGGTTTCATATTAGTTATTATTTAAAAAGGTTAGTGTATCATGGTTGATAGCGGTTGCAAAAATACATCTTTTTTGCTCAGAAAGAGGGAACTTTTTGTTCATTCTTTGCTATTATCGTACAAAACTCTACTTTATCTACCGATATTTCTACCTTTAGTCCGCTCTTTTGGCAAATACTTTCCACAATAGTTAACCCCAGACCGGTAGACTCATTATCATGAGAGGAACGGGTAAACCGGGCAAACAAGTTACCCGAAGGAATAACGTTACCATAAGTATTGGCGATCTTCATACTGTTTCCGGTAGTTTCCACAAGAAGACGTCCGCCTTCAATATTGTAACGTACAGCATTAACAATAAGGTTCATAACTAACCGTTCGGCCAACATACGGTTCATCATTACCACAAAAGGAACCTGTTTATCCCTTTGGATTACGACTGATTTGTCTTGTAGAATATCTTCGTAGGCCGACAAATACTCATCTACATATTCATTCAGGTCAACAGGTTCTACATTAGCGAACTGGTCATTATTGATACGGGCTATCAATAACAATGCCCGGTTGAAGCGAGTCATACCACTGACCGTACAGAGCATATCCCGTACTAACTCCGTAACTTTCTCATTGCTGACCTCCAATTGTTGCAACATTTCCAGTTTCATCTTTAATATAGATAAGGGAGTTTGCAATTCGTGTGAGGTATTCTCAGTAAGCTCCTTCAATGATAAATAGTCATTATGTATCTTACTCATCATATCAGACACGGTACCTGCCATCTCGTCAAACTCATCAATACCACAATCTGTCATCCTGTCCGGCTGTGAACGGTCTATACGAAAACGCCTCAATTGCGCCAAAATGCGATAAAAAGGACGCCAAAGAATACGGGTATAATAGGTAGACACCCATGAAGAGGCTATCAAAAAGAAAAGCAATAACAAAAGCAAGGAAATCACCACGGCGGACATCAGATCGTCTTCTTCCAGTGTAGGCTGGCTGATGAGTACTTGATAAGTACCTTCCTGAGTTTCAACATTAAACTTTAATACCCGATACACAACTTTCTCTCCTTCGTATTTACTGTAAATCAGAGAGTCATAGATAGCACCCTCCTTTTCCTTATTTATCATTTCATCCATTTTATGGAAAAGGAGACGACTATGTTTCAACTCCAAGTCATGAAGAGAGAGCAGTGTATCATGATTGGCCGCATAATCTTGAATGTCCTGTTTGTATTCCTGCAATACGTCGTCAGTAGACCGATGAATAGAGTAGCGAAAGATATAATAATGTGTAATGCTACCCAATATTAACACAATAAGCAAGGTATAGACTGTGTATTTCCAATAGATTGAGGTGAGTTTCATACTTAGATTTAATATTCGGTAAATTTATAACCTGCAGCATAGACTGTCTTAATATAATCGCCCGCTCCCGCATCCAGCAGTTTCTTACGAAGATTACGCATATGGGTATAAACAAAATCAAGTGAATCGACAGAAATACCCATCATATCCCCCCACAAATGTTCAACGATAGTCTCTTTCGTCAGTACACGTTCACGATTCATTATGAGAAACAGGAACAAGTCATACTCCTTACGGGTTAGCACCACTTCCTGTTCACGTACAAATAGTTTATGAGCATCCATATTAATACGAAATTCATGGAAAACATAGTCATTACGCCCTTCAAACCTACGTCGGCGGATAACGGATTTCACTCGCGCATTCAGTTCGGACAAACTGAAAGGTTTTGCCAAATAGTCATCCGCGCCGATATCCAGCCCCTGAATTTTATCATCAATGGAACTTAAGGCCGACACAATAATAATACCGCAGTCTAAGCTTTTCTCTTTGATGTGACGGATAATATCCAACCCGTTACCATCAGGCAACGTAATGTCCACTACCACGCAATCATACTCATACAATCCCAACTTTTCCATAGCCGAAGCAAAGTCACGGGCACATTCCGTAACATACTTTTCCTGATTAAAGAAATCAACAATTGCTTTGACTATTTCACGTTCATCTTCAATAATCAATATATTCATAGAGGTAAGGTTACATATATAATCAGACAAATGTAACTCATTTCTCCTAAAGCGTCAACTTGTTCCTACAAAATCTACCCTAAAACCAAATCTTCAGAAAGTCTTTAGAATTACCTTTTTTCTTTGCCTCATCTAAACTTTAAACAGATCAATTATGAGAAGAAAAATGAATTTGGCAGCATGGTTGCTGGGAGCAGCCATGATTGTATTTGCAGCATGCAGTGATGACAATGAAAGCAATGGGAACAACAATGGGAACATTACCCCCGAAAATTTACCTAAACCGGTAACTAACGTATTTACCAAGCAATTCCCCGATGCCGTAAACGTAAAATGGACTGAGAAGAAGAACTATTACGTGGCAACCTTCGATTTGAAGAAAGGTAAAACCCGTGCCGCAGCCGCTACAGCCCCCCAATGCGAAGCCTGGTACACTCAAGAAGGCCAATGCAGCCTGAGCGAACAGGAAATTTCAAAGGACGAATTAAAAAGCCGGTATGCCAAAGTATGGGATGCCTACAACCAAAGCCTTTATAACAAAGATGGCTATACGATTGATGATATCGACCTGCTGAAACGCAACCTTAGCGAAACAGGAGAAGCCGAAATCATCGTAAAAATAGAAGTTGAAAAGGGAGATACTGAATATGAACTGTACTACACTACGGAAGGTATATTAGTAAAAGAAGTACCCGACAATGATGATAATGATGAAGACGAAAACCTTCCATGTCCGCAAGAATTAGTAAGCTATGTTGCAAAAAACTATAAGGACGCTATCATTGTAGACTTCGAAGAAGAGAAGAATGAAACAACCAAAGCACTGGAGTATGAAGTGGAAATTCTCCGTCCGGTCAAAATGGAAAGTTTGTCCATCAATATAGAATACGAACTCCTGTTCGATAAGGATTACAAGTTCTTGGGCAGCGAAATCGACCTTGAAGACCAAGTGGAAGCAGCTTTCGTCCAGATGTATATCAGCAAACTTCCTCAAGAGAAACTCAACGAGTTAATAGCTCTTACCGGTGAAAAAGATCCAAGTAAATGGGAACTTGAAATCCGCGAGAGTACCAAACACGAGATTGAAATCTATACAGAAGTAGAAACAGCAGAAGACAAAGAAGAATTGGTATTGATTGCAACCATTAATCCTGCCGATTTCGGATTATAAGTTAGCACAATTACAAACCCTTACCGTAACTATTAAGAATACTAATTATCAGAAAAAGCAGACTCGTTTGTTATGAGTCTGCTTTTTTATATCATGAAACCTGTAACGATTCTTCAAGACAATCCCATTCAAGACAATCAGAACGGATAACCAATGGCAAAGTGCAATGCCAGACTGTCTTTAAATTTAGGGATATTATAATATCCTGACTTTCCGGTATCATACGGATCGTGCAAAGCCACACCACAATCCAGACGAAATACAAGAAAATCCAAGTCATAACGCAAACCCGCACCTGTACCCAAAGCAACCTGCTTTGCAAAGTTCTTCAAAGTCAGTTCACCCCCGGGCCGCGCATCATCCTTTCGCATCAACCATACATTACCGGCATCCAGGAACACGGCTCCATGCAAATCGGCAATAATACGAAAACGATATTCAATATTGGCCTCCATACGGATGTCGCCCACATGGTTAATAAACGAATACTTGCTCTCCTTATCGGGGATATAGCCACCGGGACCTATGCTACGGGCAGAAAAGGCGCGAACACTATTGGCGCCACCGATATAGAACTGCTCGGTATAAGGCGCCGATATGGCATTACCATAAGACCATACCACCCCACCGGCGATACGGGAGGCGATCATCTGATTCTTATCAATCTTATAATGATAACGGAACTCACTGTTCACCTTCAGGAACTGGGCAAAAGGAACACCCAGCAATTTCTTGTCCTTCTCACCGAAAGGTTTGCCGAAAATACCATAGATACATGATGTAAGGTTACCCGCGGAACTCACCGTTGTCTGCCACCAGATAGGATTGCGTACCTTACTCAAAGAGGCGTTATCATAGGTGTACATATATTCCATTACAGGAATAAACTGGTCACGCAGACTGACATAAAGCGCCGGATTATCGGCTTGTAACTCCTTGAAAGCCTCCGTAGGATTGCGAAGCACATTAAAAGTCAGCTTGAACGGAGTAAAACTATGCTTGCTTGTAGGCTTCGGTTGAAAATCATAAGTGGCATTTCCGCCGAACGCCAGTAATTTATAATATTTGGCACGGTTCAGTTGGTTAGCGTATAACTTGAATGTAGTAGTTGCCGGGAAGTCATACTCCCGGTTGCCAAAACGCGGAAAGACAACACGTGGAAACATTAGCGAAGTAGATACTCCAAACTCATAACTATTCATCAGGGAAGAATGGTCTTTCCCCGTCTGCCACTCGTATGAACCGTCCAGCTTGACATTCCAGGATTCACCACCTCCAAACACATTATTCTTAGTCAGCGTAAACGAAGCTCCCGGCCCTGTTTGATTATTACTTTTCATCGTAACATTGAAATCTAATTCCGCATCATAAGGTTTATCCAAAGCGGCATAGATATTCAAGTCAAGCGTATCGGACACAAAAGCCGTATCACGCGGGGTATATTGCATTTCCATATAACGGAAAATGCCGACATTAGCCAATCGCTCCTGAACACGAGTCTGCCGATAGAGACTGTAAAGATTCTGCATAGCACGCCTGCGGGAAATACCTGTACTATCCTGCACCTGACGTTTCTGGCGATAGCCCTGATAATCCAGCCATCGGTAAAGCATATTGGGGCGTACCCGTAATTTATCATGATAATAGATGCGCAAACCTTTATAGTCGATACTGTCATCAGGTGCTTGTCCTTGTTTACCATAAAGGTAGAAAGTTCTCTTACCTACATTGAAAGGTTTTTCGGCAACAGCAGGCATACCCGGTACGGGTATCAGCCGCATGATAACATGTCCGCCGGAAACCATTGTCGTATCTGCCTGATAGGTAAGATAATCAGGACGGAAATAATAACACCCCACGTTACGCAACAAAGTACTGATACGGTTACGCTCGCCATCGAGGTCGGTAACATTAAATTGTTCGCCCGGACTAATCAATGAACGGGAACGGCTCAGTTCCATAATACGCAGTGTCCGTTCGCTGAAACCACGATAGTAAACCGTATCAATAAAATAAGGATTACGCATATCCACCGTATATTGCAGTTTGGCTTTCAGGGAATCTTTAGGGTCTATAAATGTTTTATAGTTAACCGTTCCATTGAAATAACCGTAATCGCGCAACAAGTTAGCCGCCGCCCTTTGCCGGATATCGGGATTTACCGATGACATTAATACCGGTTTCGCAGCAAAGCGGTTAAATATCCATTTCCCAAAGCCTTTATCATACTTCACAAAACCGTTGTATATCCATAATCCAAGCGGGAAAGGAATGCGCATCGTAGAACTACCCAACAAAGAATTGTTCGGAGCTGTGGCAAGTGCAGCTTCCACTTCTTCCATAGCAACTTCTCCCACAGGCGTCTTGCTACGATTTTCCACAATCATCGGCTTCTGTCCGGTATAGAGTATTTCGCCTTCGGGCAGGTGCTTAGTCGTGGAGCATCCTGCCATAAGTAGTATACCTATTATATATAGTATCAGTCGTCTCATATCATTTATCACTTTTTACAGCTTATCAACATTATCACATTACCGTCTTATCACTTTTTACCCTCTTCTTCAACCGGTGCAGGCTTTTTCTTTTTCTTAAAGATAAACAGTTCACCCAACCGGTCCATCTTGCGACGAAGAACAAGACCGATACCGGTTTCAGTTATTTCACCGTCGAGCACACTTTCGTAGTTCTTATCATAGAACACACGAACATAGCGGGTTCCCGAAGTATCCAGCCTATATTCAAGTGAGATATTATCAATAAAAGATTCCGCATTGTTTGTTGCGTTAGCCCCTGTCGAAACTTTACCGCCAATAACAATCTGTATGCGGTCATTGAAAAGACGCTGTGAATACCGGAAACTATAATCGGTCTGTTTATCACCGGTCTCGGCTGCCGTACGGTCTTCCACTCCCAAAGTAAAGTTGGCATTCACGCTCTGCAATGCCGAACCGGCTAACGCATTAATCTGACTTTGCAGCACACTGTTCAAGGCGCTACCCATTGTCAATCCGCCGCCTTTGACACCGCTATTCATATAAACTCCCGTTGCCAGCATGGCAATAGCTTGCTTACTACGTTCCTCGGCACCCATAGCCTGTAATTCATTCTCAATAGCCGCGTCATCGGGAGCCGCTATATCAAAGATAAGTTCAGGCGCGTCCAGACGATTCTTAATAGCAATGGACACGTCAAAGTTCACCACACGTGAACCGCCGTTATCACCATCGGCCACCGAAGCACGCATACGTTCGGTAGCTTTCAGATTCAATGTCGGGTTCATTGGGTCACCCCGCCAGTCCACATAACTGCCGCTGTTAATCTGGAACTCTTTCAACGGAATAATAGGAAGCGAGTACTTCATGACACCCCCCGAAAGAGTATAACGCCCGGTAAGGCTGATATCTCCTTGCGGGGTATATTGCATGTTCAAATCGCCACCGCCTTCCAACTCTATAAATTTACTGCGGTCAGGGCTCAAGTCGGCACGCAGACGTACGGCGTTATCAATATGTACGGACATAATCATATCCATGCCTCCCAAAGACATCGCAGGCCCTTCATCGGTTTTAACCGATGTACTATCCGTAAATGAAGTGAAAGTCACGAGTCCGTCAAGCCGGTCTTCAACCGTCAACGGCGAGTCGGTCAATACATAGGTAACGTCCGTATTGCCCAGCAAATTCATATTTCCGCGCATTGTCAGTGCATCCAACGGACCACGAACCGTAGCGTTCAAGTCAACGAATACCTTGCCGTAAACCATGCTTTCACGGGTGCGCGGCGCATCCAGTAAAGTATAATTTTCAGCCAACAATTTCAGATTAGCCGTAGGACGCTCCATATCGCGGAAATCAATCTTGCCATCAATCGTAAACGGATTCTTACTTGTGGTATATATGGCAAATTTATCGAATAGCAACTGATTATCTTTTATCTGTAACGGACGTTTGTCAAACCAGTAACGTGCTCCTGCCTGACGGGCATATACCGATACGCTATCCAATGCAATATCACCATGTATCTTCGGTTTATCCGGTGAGCCATAGATATATACACCGCCGTCAACATCTCCGGTAAAGGAAACCATCTGGTCGGGAATAAAAGCGTTGGCTATCTTCATCGGGAAATGCTCGAAGGTAGTAGTGACCTCCAAAGTGTCCTTGCCGTCCTTTTGCGTCAACACGCCGACAGCAGTCAGCACTTCCTGATTTTCATAGCTGAAGTAAGTATTCAGATAATGTTCTCCCTTATTACCGGGCAACCATGTAGCGCCCAAGCCAATATCACCGACAGCCTGATTTTCATAAGTCAACTTTTCAACATTAGCTTCGGCAGATACCTGCAAAGAAGTAGGAGTCTGGATATATTGCGCTTCAGCAGAGAACAGACCAGTGAGTCGAGGCATATAAGGAAGCACGTTACTCAATTCGTCCAACCGGAAACGGCTCAATTCCACATTTATATTCTGCAATGAAATACTGTCATTCTTATCCGACTGCATACGGAAACACAACCCCTCATCGCTATCCATATCAATATTGGCATAAACACGCATATTCTTGTGCAGATAAACCCAATTGCTGCCGTCCACAAAATGGAATTTACGATAAGCGATAATCGGTTCGGCAGGCAACAGGCTGAATATAATTCCGTCTCCCTTGCCATGTCCTCCCATAAGCGGACGGGCATTGACGCCGAACAACACACCTGTTTGCCCCTGTCCGTCTACATAGTTGACAGTCAACTCTGCATCCTCACTACGAATCTCCCCGGTAAGCGTACTGCGGAATACGAATTGCGGATTCTTAGGTCCATTGATAACACCGCCTTGCATAACCATACGGGTGGTATCCTGCTTGACAGCGAAGAATATAGTATCCAGTTGCAATGAGTCCAGATGCAACCCGTGAATGGAAGTCCGTCCATTGATACCCCGTGTCGGTGTGAAACCAAAACGCAGTGTAAAATCATCAAACGTCACATCCTTTGTTTTCAAGAAATAACTTACAGGGTTCTTCTGACCGGCCGTTAATTGCATACCGGCCGACGGCAAAACATGCCGTAAAGCGGCATGGTCCAAACGTCTCTCCTCCCACTGTTTCTTCAAGATAGCTACAAACTCATCCGACTGATTCAGCAATTGCTTCAAGGTACTGCGTGCGCGGAACTGGAAATCCATATCGCCCGCATCCATCCGTAATTTTATGGAATCACGTCGGGCTTCCGCACCTAAACGGAATGCAAACGGATGCTCCAAAGGTTTGGGAGCGAATCCCAGTTTATATAAGTCCACTTCTTCGACAGCCATGTTCAGCCTGCCGTCTATGTATTTCCGGTCGAGCCGCATATCTGCTTCGGAGTGCATTTTCAACAAAGTATTGTCACTCGTCAGTCGCACGGATGCTACGGATGACTTCAAACCGGCATTCAAGTTCACACCCGAGATATTCCAACGGGCATATTGCAGTTCTTCCAACTTAGCTTCCAGGTCGGCAACCGTGCGGTAAGAGGCAATATCCACCCCTTTCCCTTTTGCGGCAACATTTGCCGTAAGGGTATAAATAGAGTCTTTGGGCAAAAAATGATGAAGTTGCAAGGCATCTATAGCGAGGTCGGCTTTATAGGCTTCGGTAGATAAGTTATAAGCAGCGTCCAGATTCAGGCTGCCTTCTCCTTCTTTTATATTCAACGTAGCATTACATTGCTGGCCTTCCAGTCCCAGGCGGGCCAGAAGATTCATATTCTCCGGTACTACGATAGAACCGTCGGGCGTTACGCCCGTTAACCCGGTAAGAAAATTCAAATCTTGTGTCTGCATTTCAAAGTCGAGCTTACCGCTACGCTTCAAACTATCCGTGAGATTCCAGAACTCCCCACCTCCACTTAGCGAAAAAGCGCCGGGCAACTCGGCAGTAAAACGTGAAATCTGCATTTGCTTCAAGTTACCTTCCGTACCGGCACGAATCACCAACGGGCGGAACGGATAAGCCTCTTTAAAAGTTTTAGGTAATCCACCTGCAAAAAGAAGTACATCCTGCTTACCGATAAGGGCATTAAAACGCGCAGTCAAACGTCCGGTAGTGGGAATATCCACCAGTTCCCAATAAGTCTGCGCCGTTAAATCCATCTCACTGTGAGGAGTGAGCAACCGCAAATAAGGAACACGAATAACTGTGGAGTCGGCGAAGATACGTCCCGTCAGCGAAGTAACGCTCAAACCGGAACGGTCGTTCATCGAGAATTCCTTGATGACGGCATTCATATTACGCCCGCAAGTCATTACCGAATCAATGCCGATACGGATATCGCGCAAAGCGATGTGTGAAGCATCAAATCCCTCGACCGGTACCGCCGTACCTGTATCGTAATTAAAAGAAGAACCGGTCAGTATGAATTTCCGCCAACCATAATATTGCCGTTTCAGGTCGGCATTGGCGTCTTCTATCTTTGCCTCTCCGATGTAGGTTCCCAAAGAAATGGAATCGAGCGGCATCTTTAAATCCACCGAAACATTCTTCAAGCCCAGCGTATGAAGCGCTATCTTCCAATTCAAAGCGGTTTTCGTGGTATCCTGAGGGGTCTCGGTCGTATCGGCCAACACTACTTGCACATGAGTATCACTAAGCTCCACTTTATTCACCAAGGCATCTTCCTTGCCTAAGTCTATTCCATGACTTTCAAGAAAAAGCCGTCCGAGCTTACCTTTTATATGCATTCCTTCCAGCAGATTGGAAGAATTAACGGCTACTTGTCGCAGAGTGATATCGTCCACCTCTACCCTGCCTTTCAATAAAGGCCATGCCTGCACATGTACGTTCAGGCTTTCAAGGCTTAGCAGTGTATCGGGACGTTGTACATTCACCGCACTGTCTGCCCGTTGCACCACCTGCACACCACGCACAAGCAAGTTCAAAGGGAAACGAAGGTCTATTCTTTCTACGGAAATATTCATACCCGTAGCATCTGACGCTATTGCCGTGGCCTGCTTCCGTATAAAATTCTGTACAGGAGGCACATAAAGCAATATCATCAATATTACAAATAGGATAATAGGAGTGAGTAGCACCCAAAGTGCTCCCTTTAACCATTTTCTTCTCATTAGAACGTCAAACTATCATCTATTAAAAGTTGTACAAAGTAAACAATTAATTTCGAGATAAAGTTCCTAAATAATAAAAAATGTAGCCTCACCCCACCCCTCTCCCAAGGAGAGGGAGCCGGAAGTTACTTCTGATAATGAGCTAAAAAATCAATATTAACAAAGCATTCTTATGTGGGTGTGTCAAAATACACTTGAAGATTTCTTTTTAATCAGTTCAAACTCCCGATTCACATAATGCATTAATTACGAGCGACATAAGAGTTCCACTGATTCCCTCTATGGTGGGACTTTATTCCCAACGCGTTGGAACCCTATTCCCAGCTTGTTGGAACTTTGTTCCCAATGTGGTGGGACTACATTCCCAATAGGATGGAAATGTATTCCGGATGTACTTCCCTGATAATGGTAAAGAGAATCTCTGTTCTCTTACTTTACAAAGGAGGAAGATAATTAACATAGCCCGAAAGAAATAAACTGATATTTGAACACGGAGGCACGGAGACAGAGAGAGAATAGGAGGAACGACGAAGAAAATATCTGTCAACCACTTTGTCAACTCCAGACTAATCTATATCTTTGTTCCCGAAAGCCGATGAGAAATACGGCACGTTGGAACATAATGCATACAAGAAAAGAACCAAATTTTATTTAATGCAGAAAACAAAGCTCCAATAGATAAGTTTTACGTGTGACCAAAAGTCGGGCGTGATGACATGTTTATTGAGCTTTGTGGGTACTGGTTCTACCTCTTGTATGGATAAACATGAAGTCATTGCCCGGCTTCTTTGTGTATAAACTACCACCTATCGGCTTATGCATCAAGATACGGGTATTCATAAATATTCATAGAGGTATGAAAAGAACAAATGAAAACAAACACCGTATCACCTTTTATTCGAAAGATGTACGAACTTCGCCCATAGGCGGCAGGAAGGAGGAAGCATGGCTAATTGGCTAACACCCGAACTACTGTCCAGGAAATACGGCATCCCCGAATCTACTCTCCGCAGTTGGAAATGCTTAGGTTACATCGTCTCTTCTACCATCGATAACGAAGTATTGCTGGATGAAGACAGTCTGAACCGCTGCCTCAACGCCCACAAAGCTCAAGGACTACAAGAGGGTTATCTGGAGAAAATCATAAAAGAGAAGAAACAGGAGAAAGAGGCGATTCTCTCCCAATTCGATGACGAACTATTCCTACTCAAAACCCAGAAGCCGTATCAACCCCTCTTTCATATCCTTATCCAAAAACTGGGACAACTGATAGCGGACGACCGCCTCAAGGAAATCTTCCTCACCATTTCGTCCGGTGAGCCTATATCAAGAGTGGCGGTGCGGCATAAAATGACTTACGAGCAAACCTTACGGACTTACAAAACCATTCTGAAAGGTTTAGAGAAAAACACGGACCGAATTACTACCTGTCTCAATAGGAAGCCCGATTCCGTATTTGGCAGATTCGCCACCAGTGACCCTACACATATCGAGTTATACGAACTTTTACCGTTCCGCATCTGTGGCGTACTTTATTCGCAAGCAAATATCAACACTGTACGCGACCTTTTAAAATATACTTCCCAAAAAGGATGGCAGAGTTTAAAGCGCTTACACGGTATAGGCAACATTGCTTATGCACAAATCATCAAGGAACTGCTATGTGCCAATTTCATCACTGCCGACAAAGACGGCAACATCGAACTATCGCCCGAGGTGGCCGCTTTGATGATATAAACGAATGATATCCCCGATGAGAGTAAGCGAATGAAGTGCCCGCCCTTCCTGTTCAGCGGTAAAGGAAGTGCCACGTAAACTTTCCAGAATTTTAAGTTCTTCTACCAGTTCCGTAGCGCCAATCAGGGTAAAGAGGGGAATCATCTTATGCGAAACGGCGGCTACCTCATCCATATCAGCCGTCTCTACTGCCTTTTGTAAGCGTTCGGCATTGAGGAGGGTTTCGGAAACAAAACTTTCGAGAATGGACTTTGCCGCCTCAGGGTCATCCTCGGAAAAAGCGGTGAGTGCAGAGAAATTATAAGGCATTTCTTCACTCCGCGGGGCAGGTACTTGTCCGATGCCTTCTACATTCAGTTCCCGAAACAGCTCCGCCACCGTAAACGGTTTGTGCAGGCATCCTGCAAAGCCATGCGCCGTAAATTCCTCCGGCTTCATGTCACTACGGGCAGTAACGGCTATTACGGGGATAGTCTGCGCCTGGAGAATATTCGATGCGCGCAACAATTTCAGCAAGTCGAAGCCGTTGATAGCCGGCATCTGCACATCGGTGAGCAGCACGTCAAAGGTTTCGGAACGCAAGGCATCCAACAGTTCATCCAGTTGCATACACGACACCGAAGTGATGCCACTATGTTGAAGCATGGCAGCGGTAAGCGTAAGCTGGATGCGGTCATCGTCAATAAGAAGGACTTTTTTTAATGAAGAATGAGGAATGAAGAATGAAGAATTACTATCCGGCATGACAGCACAACCCGATTCTTCATTCTTAATTCTTAATTCTTCATTTCCTTGATTTATCTTAATCGGGAACAGAGGAATGCGTAGCGTAAACGTACTTCCTTTACCCAGCACGCTGTCTACATCAATCGTTCCTTCCAATAACTGCACAAGCATACGCACAATGGAAAGTCCAAGTCCGAAGCCTTCCTTGCCCTGCGCACCGGGCAGGCGGGTAAACTCCTGAAAGATTCGCTTCCGGTCAGCCGGTTCCATTCCCTTACCCGTATCAGTAATTGCAACCACCAACCGGCGATTGTCATAACGAGCTGTCATTGTAATGCTTCCCTCATCGGTAAACTTCACGGCATTGGATAACAGATTGTTGACAATCTGCCGTAAACGAAGCGGATCGCTGATAAAAGCGCCCTCCAATTCCGGGGAAATATCGCAATGCAAAGTCAGTCCTTTGGCCGACGTCAAAGGTTCGAAACTGACACGGATTTCTTCCAATAAACGGGCAGGATGGAACGTTACCCGGTTAATTTCCGCTTTATGAAGGTCGAGACGATGAAAATCAAGCAAATCTACGACTAATTTCAGTAAGTGCTCCGAGGACACCTTCATATTATCCAGATAGAAGCGTTGACGCTCGTCTACCGTCAGGCGGGAAAGCAAATCGGCATACCCCATGATAGAACCGAGCGGTGCTTTAAAGTCGTGGGTAATGGCAAGCATCATCTTCTCCCGCATAGCCAGCAGGTCTTCGGCGTGGCGGCGGGCTTCTTCCAACTCCCGGCGGTAGCGATTACTGCGTGTAACATCACGCCCTATAAGTATCAGGAAAAAAGCCGAAAGCAGAACTGCACCAACCGCAATGCCACTGATAATCCTAATGGAATGCCGACGGACGGATTGCTGATATTCCGCCTCATCACGGGCACGCTGCAAGGTTTCCTGTTCATAACCTTTTAACAGACTATCAATACGGGCAGTCAGTATCTTATCCGTGCGTTGAAGCGTACGTTTACGCCGTTGCACCATTGAATTGCCGCCCTTCTTCTGCTGCGCTACGGCACGCAGCTTTTCTTGCAGGGAATCTACCGGGTTATAAGCATCGAGCAACGTATCGGTAGCAAATTCCAGGGAGGTCTTCACTTGTATGGCCGTGTCTTTCTTGGGTGGTACAAACACCTCACCCAACCGGCGGAAGAACCCTTTCTTCTTAGGTTTGGTGACGACAGTATCACGATGGGTGATAATGCGACGTTGCACACGTTGTTTCGTTAGCACCGAGTCTTGCTGGGAGGCAATGATATCTTCTATTTCACGTGTGGATACCATATTCTCATTTGCTTCGCTGAGTGTACGCAGCATACGGATAGTATTCGTATCCTTCTCACGAAGAAGGGAAATCAAGCTATCGGTCCATTGCACATCCTGATTATCGGAAAGCATAAGATTCTCCATCTCCCGGTGTACAAAAAACAGGGAAAACAGCAACACCCCCAGCAGTAAGGTATATCCAACAGTAATCTTTACTTTAGAAACATTATTCATATTTCAAATCACCTCATTACTCCGCCCTTCATCTTCGACCTAAACCGTATCCACAGCATTATGCCTGCGCTGGTCAGTCCGAATGGGAATGCCATCCAAACACCATACAAGCCCCAGCCCAAAACGAATCCACAGAAATATCCTACAGGCAAAGATATAATAAAGTAAGAGATAAATGCGATAATCATCATCGGTTTTACATCGGAGATACCCCGAAGGGCATTGGCAAAAGTGATTTGAAGCCCGTCGCCAAACTGGTAGATAAGGAAAGGTAAGAACAGCGAAGCCACCATGCCGGACACTGCCAGATTATCCGTAAACCATCCGCCCACCTGATTGCGGAACGCAAAGACAATCGTCATCAGCACCATGCCCATCACCATAATAAGATGAAAACCGGCGTATGCCGAACGGCGTACATTTTCAGCATCGCCCTGTCCCTTGAAGTTACTTACCCGCACAGCAATCGCCGCTCCCATGCCATAATACATCATAAACGTGAACTGCGATATGGTGAGCATAATTTGATGAGAGGCCAATGCAATGGTACCCAACCAGCCCACCATAATGGCGCTCAGGCTAAACGAAGCCGTCTCCATACCCATCTGCAAGCCTACCGGCCAACCCAAGCCGTTCAGTTTCTTAAACATAGAGGACGACCATCCAAAGCGGAAGAACCCAATGCGGTAGCGAAGGAAACGACGACCACGAAGTACGATCCACGCAAAGACAATTACCATCACGATACGCGAGAACAATGTACTGATGCCTGCACCCAGCAATCCCAGTTCGGGGAAACCCAGCTTACCGTAAATAAGGATGTAATTGCCTACGATATTGAGCGCATTTCCGCCCAAAAGTATCCACATGGCGGTTTTGGTATCGGTGATACCGTCGGTGAATTGCTTGAAGCCATTGAACAGCATAACGAACAGCAACGATGCAAGCAATACCAGGTAATAGGGTTTTATGAGTGGTATCAACTCGTCCGGCTGTCCCAGCCGTTCTATGTTGAAGTACACAACAGTCATTATAGCCGTCAGCAGCAAGGCCACCAATGAGTTTGCCACCAGACTGCATCGCAGTGCCTGTCCGGCCTCAGCAAAACGACGGTTCCCATAAAAGCTGCCCACCACCGGCGTCAGTCCATAACTGAAGCCCGTGCTGAAGATAATGCAAAGCGCAAACAGGTTATTCACAAATGAGGCGGCTCCCAACTCCTCGGTACTATGATGCCCCACCATTAAGGTATCGGCAAAACCGAGGATAATAACGCCGAGCTGTCCTATCACAATAGGAAGCCCCAAGAATAGTAATGCTTTATAATGTTGCTTATAGGTATCAAAAAAATGTTTCATCTCTTATAATATAATACGGTGCTATTATCTGCCCGGAAGGTTTGTCGGGCCACGGTACGCAACTGTTCTGCCGTAACCGAACGGTAACGCTCTACTTCAAGGTCGATATCTTCGGCCTGCCCGGTCAGTTCATACCAGGCAAGATTGGTGGCTACATTCAGATAGTTGATGTTACCGAATATCTGAGTAGCTTCAAACTTATTCTTCACCTTTTCCAATTCCTGCTCACCAATAAGCGATTGCTGCAATTCTTCCAGTTCCTTGCGTACAGCATGCTCGGCTTGTTCCAACGACACACCCGTAGCCGGCTTACCGCTAATATGTAGCAGTCCGGGGTGGCGCGTGCCACTAATGTAGGCATCGATACTGGAGAATACTTTCTGCTCCTGCACCAACCGACGGGTCAAGCGACTGGAACGGCCGTTGCTCAGGATATCCGAGAGGATGTCGAAAGCATAATAGTCGGCATCTTCCCGACCACACATATGATAAACCATGAACAAGGCATCCAGAGGCACATTACGTTCCACCGTCAGACGATGTTCTTCCGTTTGAACAGGTTCTTGCGGCAAGTGCCTGATAGGAACATCTCTGCGAGGAATGGACGAAAACCACTTCTCGGTCAGGCAAACAGTTTCATCCCATGAGATATTTCCCGTCACCGCCAGTACGGCATTATTCGGAGCATAGAAGCGATAGAAGAATGATTTTACTTCTTCCAGAGTAGCCTGTTCTATATGAGACAAATCTTTACCGATTGTAGGCCAGCGATAGGGATGCACCTGATAAGCCAAAGGACGGAGCAAATGCCCCACATCACCATAGGGCTGGTTAAGGCAACGTTGTTTGAACTCTTCCATCACGACACCACGCTGTACCTCCAGACTTTGTTCACTGAATGCCAGTTCCAGCATCCGGTCGGACTCCAACCAGAAAGCCGTCTCTACATTCAGTTTCGGAACAGTGAGGTAATAATTGGTAATATCATTATTCGTCCAAGCATTGTTCTCACCACCCGCCAGTTGCAGAGGAGTATCATAATCGGGGATATGCTTAGAACCGCCAAACATCAGGTGCTCGAATAAATGAGCAAAACCTGTATGTTCAGGATCTTCGTCGCGTGCACCGACATCATAAACAATGTTCAATGCTACCATCTGCGTGCTGAGGTCTTCATGGTGTACCAGTCGCAATCCGTTATTGAGAGTCAGTTTGTTAACCTTCATTTATATCGTAAAAAAAACACGAACTACACAAACTCATAAACCATGATGTCTGTATAATTCGCGTAATTTATATCTATTTAGTCCAGTATAGTAACTTTTTTAATCACCACATCCTCTTCAGGGCGATCACTACGGTCAGTCTTTACTTTCTGAATCTTATCTACTACATCCATGCCTTCAACCACTTCACCGAATACAGTATATTCTCCATCCAGATGCGGTGTACCACCGACAGTGGTATATGCTTTCACCTGCTCCGGTGTAAAACGGAATTCGGGTTCTCCGGCTACCTGTGCTTCGGCCTGCGCAATAAGTGTATCCTGCAAGTTCATCAACCCTTCCTGATCGCCATCCTTACGCATCTTATAGATTTCTTTCATATGCTTTTGAGCCAAAGCATTGAAAGCGTTGTTCAAACGTCCCTGATTCATCTGTTGCTCCATACCGAGAAGAGTAGAATCATTATATACCTTTCCGGTCACAATATAAAACTGGCATCCGGATGATTCCTTTTCAGGATTTACATTGTCTCCCTGACGGGCAGCCGACAACACACCTTTCTTATGAAAATACTTCGGATAAACAAATTCGGCGGGAATGGTATAACCAACATCTCCCGCTCCCAGTTGCTTGCCCTTCGGAGCGTTCTTCGATTCAGGGTCGCCTGCCTGTATCATGAAATCTTTGATAACACGATGAAACAAGGTACCTTCGTAGGTACCGTCCTCAGCCAGCTTAATAAAATTATCACGATGCTTCGGTGTTTCGTTATACAGTTTTACGATGATGTCACCCGCACTGGTTTCAATCTTCAACTTCGTTTCTTTTTCCATATTTCCGTCTTTCTTTGATCCCGATTTGCAAGCCGTCAAGCTGCAAACCAGTATAGTTAATAATACAATAAGATTCCTCTTCATCTGTCTTTTTGTTTAATTTAAGTTTGCAAATATACTAAAATCAAACAAAACGGTTTACCTTTGTATCATAAAAGAGATAAAAAGCAAAGGCGATGAAATCCATACTAATCGTAGAAGATGATATCACTTATGGTATGATGCTTAAAACGTGGCTCGGCAAAAAAGGTTTCCAAGTCAGTTCGGTAAGCAGTATTGCCCGTGCACAAAAACAGATTGAATCGGAAAGCGTAGACCTGATTTTATCTGATTTGCGATTACCGGACAAAGATGGCATCGATTTGCTGAAATGGTTAGGAGAATGCGGTCTGTCCATTCCTCTTATTATAATGACGGGCTACGCCGATATACAGTCGGCCGTTCAAGCAATGAAACTGGGAGCATGTGACTACGTTGCCAAACCGGTGAACCCGGACGAGTTGTTGAAGAAAATGAATGAAGCATTGAGTGCCTCATCTACCGCGTCAAAACAGACCATGCATTCACCCCAAACAGATGATGCGTTTACCCCAAACAGACCATCTGTTTCACCCAAACAGACCATGCGTTTCGAAGAAAAGGGCAATCTGCCTCAGAAAGATGCAGAAGGTACATTTTCTTCTTCCGATTATCTTGAAGGGGAAAGCGACGCCGCCAAACAGCTTTATAATTATGTAAAACTTGTTGCTCCCACCAACATGTCCGTTCTCATCAACGGGGCCAGTGGAACGGGAAAAGAATACGTGGCCCATCGCATCCATGAACTGAGCAAACGTGCCGCTGAGCCGTTCATCGCCATCGACTGTGGAGCTATCCCGAAAGAACTGGCCGCTTCGGAATTCTTCGGACATGTGAAAGGAGCGTTTACCGGTGCGCTGACTGATAAAACGGGTGCATTTGCAGCCGCCAACGGTGGCACTATCTTTCTGGACGAAATAGGGAATCTGAGTTATGAAGTACAGATACAGTTGCTTCGCGCCTTGCAAGAACGTTCTATACGCCCCGTAGGCTCTAATAAGGAAATACAGGTAGATGTACGACTGGTTTCAGCCACCAATGAGAATCTGGAGCAAGCCATAGAGAAAGGCACTTTCCGTGAAGACCTCTATCATCGCATCAATGAGTTTACCCTCCGTATGCCACAACTGAAAGATCGCCACGAAGACATCCTCCTCTTTGCAAACTTCTTCCTTGACCAGGCTAACCGTGAACTGGACAAGCATCTTATCGGCTTTGACGAGAAAGCCTCCAGAGCTTTATTAGAATATCAATGGCCGGGAAATCTGCGTCAAATGAAGAATATTATCCGTCGCGCTACGCTATTGGCACAAGGGAAGTTTATTACACTGGATGAACTCAGCGAATTACAGGCGCAAGCCGTACCCCCTGCAGGTATGCCGCTTCGTAATGAAGAAGCAGAAAAACAACATATCATAGAAACGTTAAAACAGACCGGATATAATAAGAGCCGCGCAGCACAATTACTCGGAATTGACCGGAAAACACTATACAACAAGCTCAAACTCTATGGAATAGAAATCTAAGTGTGGAAAAAATCCACACCCTGTTCCACACTTTCCACATAATTCCACAACGCCCGTATTGTCTGTAATAACACATCTCTTTATTCTACAGCTACTTACATGGCATTTCTAATTTCTGGCATGTCATTTGATATATATAGTGTGTGAGTAAGCGTCAAGCTTTCTTCAATAAAAGCAAGACATATAGACTGAACAACTTATATATATCAACATTTAAAAGCAAATGAATTATGAAAAAATTAGTATTAGTAGCAGCCCTGTTTATGTTTGTTTGTGGCGGATCGTTCTTGGCTCAAGCAAAAACTCCGGTAGAACAGCCAAGTAAGACAACAACTTTGTCTAACGACACTGTAGTAACGGATACTTTGCAGAAAGCCGAGAACGTCCAAGACACAGCAAAAGTGGCCGAATAATAGTAAGCACACTAACAGAAAAAGCCGTTTCCTTCTTGTCTATTCCGGGAAACGGCTTTTTTATTTTTTCCTACCAGTGTCTTTCCGGATAAAGTTCATTCCACCATGCCGGACTATCCTGTAACCATCGCGCAAACCATGCCATCATGGAATTATGCCACAATTCACGTTTAGGGTAATCACTGATAAAGTGATTCTCACCGTCTACCGTAATAAATTCTACCGGTTTGCCTAATATCTTCAATGCATTGTATAACTGGATACTCTCACCAATAGGCACATTGGTATCAACCGTACCATGCAGCAATAATAACGGTGTATTGATTTTATCGGCATTGAATAATGCCCCATGCTTCGTAAATAAGTCAGGATTGTTCCAGGGATAGCTTTCGGCTGCAGCAACAGAATTATAAGAATAACCCCAGAAGCCTTCCCCCCAATAACTCGTCACATTGCTAATTCCGGCATGCGAAACCGCTGCGGCAAACAAGTCGGTCTTTGTCTGCAAATACATCGTCATAAAGCCACCATAAGAGGCTCCGACACAACCGATTCGCTTCTCATTAACAAACGGATGGGCAACACAGAATTTCTTCGTACCTTCAATGATTTCATCAGCAGTACGCTCTCCCCACGCATTGACGTGGCGAGCGGAAAACTCCTGTCCGTAACCAATGGCGCCACTGGGCTGAATTACATAAACCACATAATCGCGTGAAGCAAACAGTTGCGCACAGTAGGGAGAGGTAATTCCACGGGAAGTAGGCGTAGTGCCACCATAATAATAAACAATCAACGGATATTTCTTATTCGGATCGAACGCAGGCGGCAGACAAATCATACCCTTAATAACCGTACCATCCTCTGCCGTGAAGTTCCATTCTTTCATTGTTCCCATTTCTATTTTATCCAATGTGGGTTTCATCGGGTTGGCAAGCAAAGTAGAAACTTTCTTCTTGGTATCATACGTATAAGCGACACCTACGCTGGCATTACCACCTCCTACATAAGCGGCAACACCAGGATTATCCTGCGGCAAAGCAAATGTATAGATGATATCTTCCTTGAGCGGAAGCATCTCGAAGTTTCCGTTTTTGAGACTATAACGATAGATATGTTTGCAATCTTCATCCGTCGTATTGAAATAGATGCAACCATCGGTGCGGTTCCATTGCAGGAAATCCACAGCAGGATTGAAATCACGGGTAATCGGTTCTACTTTTCTTGTCGTCAAATCCAGAATGAATGCCTGGGTATCAAAGTCATTGGAAATAGGATGCGTACCACAATTCAGACCGATACCGTCAAAAGCAGACGGACTGCCGACAACCAGTAACTTCTTTCCGTCCGGCGAATAAGAAGCTCCGTTAACATAAGGATTCCAGGCAACTATAGTGTCTACCTGTAACGTAGAAAGGTCTATCTCAAATATAGAAGTAAGCGAGAAAGGACACTTAGTAATATTTGATTGGGAAGTAGAACACAATAACTTTTTGCTATCAGGGGATATGTCATTCAAATAAACACTATGACTACCATAAGTCAAACGTTCAGACAAGCCTGTGGCGGGATTGTACTTGACAAGATAATTACGATTACGGGAGTTGGGGATACGATCATCCGGATGTAAAATCCGCTTCAAAGGACCGGTCACCTTTTCGCCCTCATCATCGGAGGAGTAAATCAGATAGTCTTCCGTAGGAGACCACATAAAATCTCCTTCGGGGACATTCTTCAGCGCAACTTCTTCGCGCATAGTTACAGGATTGAATGCAACCAAATCATTTTGCCGGTCACCTGTAACGGTATAATAAAGTTTATTGCTGCGGGGCATCCACCGGGCTTTCTCATTGACATTGGGCAATATCATACGTCCGGTCTTTAACTCGGTCAGCTCACAGCGTGTTCTTGAACGCTTCAAAGAATAGTTATCAGAATAACAGGTCAGCAGATATTTACCGTCAGGAGAAAGAGATACCGAACGTACGCGGCTACCGAACATCGTATTAGACAACGCAAAGCGTTTTTTCAAATCAGGTTTCATCTGATAACTGACAGCGGCAAAGTCTTTCTCTTTCTTAAACTCGCATTTCAACACTGGCTGAGCTTTATCACCGGCCGTCGACAGTAACTTGATGACAATCTCATAATCTATCTCCGGTTCCAGACGCAGGCTGACTTCAGTAGGACGAACCTGTGAAAGACTATCTTCCGCTGTTGTTTTAGATTGTTTGGAAACACCATTCACAAATACTTCGAAACGCGCAGGGGAATATATATTCAGCGTACCTTTCATAAAGCGTTCCGCACGGAGATTGGTGGCAAACAGGTAAAGCTGATTATCCTTATCCGCCTTCGCCATACGGACATATCCGGCTGTATCCGCCAACATACGCCGACAAGAACGGTTATCCAATTCAAGATTAATATCAGTCTTCAGAAGTTCTTTTGCAGTAAACTTCTCTCCGATAAAGTTAATACTATCGCCCTGAACAGGCATTCTAACCGAAACGGCAGGGTACACATTATATTCAGTTACTTTTTCCTGCGCCTGACTTGTCAGCCCCAGTAGAAGCAACAAGCCTGATATAGCCGTTATTCTTTTCATTGAAATTAGAATTTAATCGTGTAACATTTCAAACCCATTCCACAAGTTACCAACCGGGACAGGGGCTTCCACCTCAATCAGTTCTTTAGATACCGGATGCACAAAACGCACAAAACGCGCATGCAGGCAAATACTGCCGTCCGGATTAGAACGGGGAAAACCGTACTTCAAATCTCCCTTGATAGGACATCCCATCTTTGCCAACTGGCAACGAATCTGATGATGGCGTCCGGTTTTCAAATCGATCTCTAACAAATAGTAGTTCTGCGACTTACCGATGAGACGATAATGCAAAATCGCTTTTTTGCTGTTCGCCACTTCTTTGTCATACGCATAACTCTTGTTCTGCTTCTCATTACGTACCAAATAGTGCACCAATTCACCTTCAAGCTCACGAGGCGGGTTCTTCACCACAGCCCAATACGTTTTCTTTACCTCGCTGTTTTTGAACATTTCATTCAACCGGGGAAGTGCTTTGCTGGTTTTGGCAAAAACAACAAGACCGCTTACGGGGCGGTCCAGGCGGTGGGTTACACCGATGAAAACATTACCGGGCTTTTGATATTTCTCCTTCAGATACTGCTTTACAGTCTCTGAAAGCGGCGTATCACCCGTTTTGTCTCCCTGAACTATCTCGGAAGCGGTCTTGTTGACTATAATGATATGATTGTCTTCGTATACGACAGTCATTTTTTTACATATTCATTCCACCATCTACCTGGATTACCTGTCCCGATACATAAGAAGACATATCAGAAGCCAGGAAGGTAGCAATGTTTGCCACATCTTCGGGAGTGCCGCCACGACGCAGAGGAATCTTCTTTGCCCATTCAGCTCTTACTTCGTCAGACAGCGCAGCAGTCATGTCTGTAAGGATAAAACCCGGAGCAATAGCGTTAGCACGAATGCCACGAGAACCAAGTTCCTGTGCAATAGATTTAGCCAAAGCAATCATACCTGCTTTAGAAGCTGCATAGTTAGCTTGTCCTGCATTACCGTGAACGCCTACTACGGAAGCCATATTAATGATGCTACCGTTTTTTTGACGCATCATGATAGGTGTACAGGCATGGATAAAGTTAAAAGCAGATTTCAAATTCACATTGATAACCATATCCCATTGTTGTTCGCTCATACGCATCATTAAACCGTCGCGGGTAATACCTGCATTGTTTACAAGAATATCAATACGACCAAAGTCTTTTTGGATTTCCTCTACCACTTTTGCAGTATCTTCAAAGTTCGCAGCATTAGAAGAATAACCTTTAGCCTTTACACCAAACGATTCTATTTCTTTTGCCGTAGCTTCAGCATTTTCATCAATCACCAGGTCAGTGAATGCAATATTTGCTCCTTCCTGAGCGAATTTCAAAGCGATAGCCTTACCGATACCACGTGCAGCACCAGTTACAATGGCTGTTTTTCCATCTAATAATCCCATACTATTTTTAAATTATTGATTAATGATATTTATTTCTTTCCTAATGCGCCAAGCACCAACCGGGTCACGTAATTATCACGTGTCTTATCATCCAGATTAGCACCTACATGCCCGCGGATATAAGGGACTTCAATACCCTTTACGCAGTAATGCACTAACTCGGCAGTCATATCAATGTCGTCAATCTGAAACACGCCTTTTTCTACTCCTTCCCGAAGGAGATTCTTGAAAAGCTGTATTTCTTTCGCATCAAAACGTTTGCGTACTTTCTCTACTCGCCAGATATCACGAAAGAAGTTGGCACGAAGCGTACCGTTACGAAAAACGACCTCTTTTACTGCATCCAGGCGCGTGTAAATCATCTCAATCATCTTCTCGTCCGGTGATATATCCTTTTCCGCCACACGCTTCATCATATCCGAAAGCATATCCAGTTCCGACTCGACAACAGCCATATAAATATCTTCCTTACTTTTAAAATAGGTATAGAGCGTTCTTCTACCTTTTTTAGAAGCGAGGGCAATATCGTTCATCGTGGTATTCTCGACACCCATCTTGGCAAACAACTGACGGGCAACATCCACTAATTTAGCTTTCGTCTTTGATACAGCCATAGATTAATTGCACATTGCTTAATAATTTGAGCAAAAGTAAAACATTTCCGCATATATTACAAGGAAAAACACATTTTATTAACAATTGAGCCGATTAGCGGAGAAAAAACTCTATATATTATTTTACTATCTATCAAGATATTATGTATAAAGATAGATTTATTATAAAAAATAAAACAGCTTTTATTTGCACATTCAAATAAAAGCCGTACCTTTGCACTCACAAAATCGCGGAGTGGAGCAGTTGGTAGCTCGTTGGGCTCATAACCCAAAGGTCGTCTGTTCGAGTCAGGCCTCCGCAACTAAAGAAAAAGAATCGCATTACTGCGATTCTTTTTTGTTTTTATAATACCTCTATAAATAGTAATCCCAACCCTATGGCTACAATCGTCGAAATAAGCCCCGGTAACATAAACGAGTGATTTAATACATACTTTCCGATTTTGGTAGTACCGGTACGGTCGAAGTTTATAGCAGCCACCACGGTAGGATAATTAGGGATAAAAAATAGCCGTTTACAGCCGGGAACAGAGCAATCAATATCATAGGAGAGATACCCAAAGCTATCCCCAAAGGCATCAATGCGCGCACTGTAGCTGCTTGACTATAAAGCAGAATAGACATAGCAAACAACGCTATTCCGAACAGCCAGGGCATTTGCCGCACTACCCCTTCAATGGATTGGGTCAACTGGAGCATATTACCCTGAAGGAAAGTGTCCCCCATCCAAGCAATACCGAATATTGCAATAACCGCCTGCATACCTGCCGGAAAAACAGAACCTTGTGTAGCTTTCATACCATTAGTCCCGGTCAGCAGCAAAATAAGAGCTGCGGCAGACAGCATTACAATTTCTATTATAGCAGACATTCCAAGTTTTACGGTTTCTCCATCTATAACGAAAGAAGGGCGTAAACCATCGAATGAACCGAAAAAAACAATGAAGACAGTAGCCAGAATAAATACAAGCACCGATATAATAGCATGACGTTTGTTATCTATAGCGCTTACCTTTATTTTCTTAATGTCAAGATACCCCTCTGCCAGTCTTTTCTTGTACTCAGGATCATCCACCAGCTCCTTACCTACTTTCATTGAAAACAAAGCCCCCACAAGGACACCAATGATAGTTGCCGGAATTGTAATTTTCAAAATATCGAACAGGGTAATATCAAATCCAGTCAGCAATCCGAGCAAAGCAACGGTAGCGGCTGAAATAGGACTGGCCGTAATAGCCTGTTGGGAAGCAATCACGGCAATTCCCAACGGTCTTTCAGGGCGTATCTTGGTTTCCGTCGCAACTTCGGCAATCACGGGCAATAAAGAATATGCCACATGTCCCGTACCTGCTATAAAGGTAAACAGATAGGTTACAACAGGACTCAGAATGGTGACTCGCGACGGGTTCCTACGCAACAATTTCTCGGCCAGCTTCACCATATAATCCAGCCCGCCGGCAGCCTGCATACACGACGCAGCAGAAATGACGGCAGCTATCATCAACATTACATCAATCGGCGGAGAGGTGGGTTGTAAGCCAAAACCGAATGTCAATGTCGCCAAACCGATACCTCCCATAACGCCAAGGCCAATACCCCCCAAGCGCGCACCTATAACAATGGCAACCAGAACAAATGCTAATTGTAAAATCATATCTTTGAACATTTTTATTGCCTGACAAAGATACGCTATTTGACATTAATCCAGTCTGTTATTGTTTTCTATTAACTTCAATTATACCCACCGGAAAGAGCACAAATAGCGACCCAGCGACAGGGTCCAAAAAATAGGAGGAGCTAAGAATCACTCTCCGCTCCTCCCGACACGACAAACAACTAAAATTATTGCTATTTGATGCCGTCCAACGCCTTCTTTGCAGTAGCGTTGTTGGGGTCGATAGCCAGAATTTTATTCCAGAACTCTTTCGAAGTAGGATAATCGCTTTTCAACAGATAGTAATATCCCAGATAACTGTAACATTCTATCAGTGCAGAATTATACTTCGGTTCGTTCTTTGCCAGCAACATTTCAGTAACCTTCTCGTAAAAAGGTTTTGCGAGTCCCTGAGTCGTTTCAGGGTCCATAGCTGAATTGGTACGGGCACGCCACAACTCTCCCAAATAACTTTCGGGAGCTTGTTGGGCAACAAGCGCAAACACAGAGTCAGCAGCCTCTAACGCCGCCTTACGGTCGGCAGGCTGAACGGCGAGCGTATCCGCAGATGTGCCCTCGCCGTAATAAAGACGTCCTAACTGGAATAAGGATTCAGGCGTCTTTTTATCTTGAGTCAAAGAATCATAGTATTTCCGGTAAGTTGCAATAGCTTGGGCATAATCTCCCTTCTGCTCATAAGCATCGGAGATTTCACGCCAGATATCAGTCTGGGTATTGTCTTTCTCAATTGCCTTACCATATTCTATAATTGCTTGATCATATTTCTTTAGAGCGCTGAGTAAAGCACCATAATACCGGTAATCCAGATATGAATAGTCAGCTTTATCCGAAGCATTGAAAAAGGCATTTGCTGCCCGTTCGGCATCTTCAAAACGTTTCATGTCCGTATAGTTGTACATGGCAAGACGATTGAATGCAGCATGACGCTCGTTCTTCTGTAATCCCTTTTGGACAACTTGCAATGATTTCTCAAAGTCATGATTGAGAAACAAGGCAAAAGCATACTTCAATATATCATCTTCCGTAGCTATCGGAGTATCTATAAACTTAGCATACGTTTCGGCAGCTTTTCCAAAACGATTATTGGCATAGTATACCTCCGCCAATTCCTTATCCGCTTCCAGATAATCAGGTGCTATGGTCTTCAACTGCTGTAACTTCTCGATAGCTTGTGACGGACTGGCCGATTTATAAGCTTGTGCATACTTCAAATAGCCCAACTTACAATTCGGATTAAAGTAAATGGCTTGTTCGTAAAGCTGGCAAGCACGCCCGATATCCTTCTTTGCAAAAGCAATATCCCCTTCCAATACAGATACAGCCGCATCTTTATTATCCGCTTTTTTTGCAATCTCCATATAAGTTTCAGCTTCAGCCAGTTTACCGGCATCCAAATAGGTGCGGGCCACTGAGACAACCAACTCTACATTCTTCTTATTTTTACCTTTCAGTAACTCTCCTGCCGCTTCCGAGGCTTGTACAGGATTTGTCTTTATCAGACTTTTTACATTATCTACCCCCGCCTGCCATTCAGATACAGGCGTTTGTGCGGCAAGCGTACCGGTCAGCAGTATCGCTCCCAGACAGAATACAAATCTACGTTTCATTTTAGCTCTCATTTTAGTTATTTATCTTTGACGTTTACAATGCGCACCGGTTGGGTGGCAGGTACTAATCCCGACTTTAATATAATCCGCTGTCCCCGGTCGGAAGCAAGGAAAGAAGCAAATCCCCACGGGAGTGCGCTCCGCGGATCATTCAATAAAGCATAAATATTGCGTGTCAACGGATAATCTCCGTAAAATAAATACGCCTGATAAGGCTTGAAACTATTTTCCGGTGTAGCCTTATCAGCAGCACTGACGGACATCACCCGAACCTCTTTGCTGAAAGAAAGCCCCGTACTATCATTCCGGTCACTTAACCAATTTACCCCGACGACGCCAATGGCATCAGGAGTATGTGCAACATAATCAATAACCTCTCTATTTGTTTTCAATGCTTTCACCTGATCCGAAAGCGATGCTCCCTTACAAATGGAATCCACTGCAAAACGTACAGTACTGGAATTCTTATTATCGAAAACCAAACGGATATCGCCCAATCGAGACGAAGGATAGATATCTTTCCACTGTTTGGCATTTCCTGTTAAGATACGACGGAGGTCCTTCACACTGATTAGCGTATCCGGATTACTCCGGTTTGTAACCAATGCGAGTCCATCGGTAGCAATCTTAATCTCCTGGGGAAAAAACTTCCGGCTATTGAAAGAACTCATTTCTTCCGGAGTCAATCTGCGGCTGGTTATGGCCAACCGCAGGCTATCCTTAAGCAAGAGGTTGACGGCTTCAACTTCCGTCACATAACGGGGTACAATTCCCGCCAAAGGAGATAATCCTTCGAATACATTGATTTCTTCCTGTACGATAGGCTGGAAACTTTCATCAGCAGCAATCGCTATTACACCGGAAGTATAAGTATCCGTCAGTCCGTCCTTAGGCTTGCGCTGACAAGCAGACAATAGAGCCAGCATTATCAACAGGCCTGAAAGCTGAAGTTGCTTTACCGTTTTCATAACACACATATTATTGTAATCTAAACACAATAGGAACCGTATATTTCACAGAAACCGCTTTACCGTTCTGCTTGCCGGGTATCCATTTAGGCATACTCTTAATCACACGAACAGCTTCCTTGTCACAGTAGGGGTCCAAAGTCTTCATAACATTGACATCTCTTACGGAGCCATCACTACCTACTACAAACTGGCAAATCACGCGTCCTTGAGTACCATTCTCCTGTGCAATGGTCGGATACTTCAGATGCTCGGCAATGAACTTCATGAGTTCAGTCGGTCCACCTGGGAAAGTAGGCATCTGTTCTACCATATCGAAAACCTTTTCCTCTTCTACCGCCTGAGTCACTACTTGCTTCAAATCGGCAATATCCTTACCGTTAGCTTCGTCATTACCTTTCACATCGGCAATAGAAATCGCAACCTTTGTCTGCGTCAACTCAGCCTGGCTCTTGATTTCATCTTCATCCCTCACTTCTTCATCCTTCTTGATGACAGGGGCGGTGAATTTGATAGAGCTTTTCAGTGCCGGTGGAGGCGGAGCAACCGGTTCAACACGTTTCATTTCCTCCTGCTTTACTTCCGGCTCTTCCAATTGCGACAAGGTAGTCACTTCCGTCATCACCTCTTTCTGCTTGGGCGTAGCCATCTTTATCAAGGTAGGAATACTGAAACCTATGAGCGCAATAACGATTACCAATATCACAGCGATATTGTGACGTCGCGGAGAGTTCTCGCGCATTTTATAGGCGCCGTATGCTTTATTCTTGCCACTGAATATAAGATCACACCATTCTAACGAACTTAAATCTACTTTAGCCATATTCTTCCGTTTTTATAGGTGTTACACATTATTTGGCAATGTTTTGCGACAATTCCCCTTTACTTTCATAGTTCTGTATCAAGAACTGGTCAGCGTCGGCAATGTTCGTTATCACATACTTACCAATATTACATATCTGCATTTCATCCAGAGCGTCAATCAGATTCTTATACGAGGAAGCATCCGTAGCTTTAATAATAACCGTTGGCGTATCCTTTCCACTCTTTATCTCGGAAAGTTTTTCCCTATACTCATCTTCTGATATCTTAAGATCCAATTTCTGCTGTTTCAGTTCATTGACTTCATTCACAGCAGTTCTATTACGTTTCAGGAGCATATCGCGCAGACCGTCCGGTTCATAAGTAGTTTCTTTCAACGAACTATAATCTTTATAATTGGGTTCCCCATCGTAATAATACAATTTATTGTCATCACCCAGCAGCAACGTGATCGCTTGTGATGCTTTCACTTTAGTCTGTTGTTCTTCGGTAATGTCCTTATCGTTACTCGGCATGCTTATCTCCATAGTCTGAGGCTTGCTCAGTGAAGTACAAAGCATGAAGAAAGTAATCAGCAACATGTTCATATCCACCATCGGTGTGAAGTCCACACGGACGGTCATTTTCTTCTGTTTGCTTTTCCCGCCTTTCTTATTACTGCTTTCTTGTATCTCAGCCATAATATTTCCTTTCGTTAGTCTTCAGAAGTAGTCTTCAAAGAAGTAATCAGATTATATCTGTTTTCCCTGAGGTCCTGAAGTGAGTTCATAACATTCTTGATTACAGAATAAGGAGTATTGGCATCTGCTTTGATAGCAATACGCAAATCAGAATTCACTGCACGCGCATTTCTAACCCAAGATTTAAACTGATTGTCGATACTATCCGTAGGGATTCCCTCATTCTTTAAAACAGCATCTTGCTGGTCTTGCGGCAAGTCGAGATATTTTTTCATGCTCTTCATCGGTACACCGAACGTAGAAGCCAGCGTGAATTTTTTTGTCTCTTCCGGAGTAAATGTCACCCCGTATTCCTGCCCCATAGCTTCCAGCACATTGCGCAAGTCAGACTGTTTGTCCAGACTCATAAATACTTTTCCGTCCGGATCGACCAAAATCTGCAAGACATTTGTTTCAGGAATCTTAATCTCTGAAACTGAGGCCGGAGTAGTAACCTGTACCGGTTCTTTCTTCACAAACGTAGAAGTCAGCATGAAGAAAGTCAGCAGCAATACAGTTACGTCACTCATGGCTGTCATGTCGATGAACGTACTTTTCTTTTTTATTTTCGCTCTACCCATAATTATCAATTATAAATTGTTAATTATCAATTATTTGTGAGTAGCTGCAAATGTCTGCACAATAGAGAAGCCAACCTCGTCAAGGCTGTAAGTCAGTTTATCAATCTTGTTAGTATAATAATTGTAGGAAATAACAGCCAAAGCACCGGTCAAGATACCAAAGGCAGTATTAATCAATGCTTCGGAAATACCTTGTGACAAAGCCATAGAGTCAGCACTACCACCCGCAGCCAAAGCTGCAAACGAACGGATCATGCCGATAACCGTACCCAGCAATCCCATCAATGTACCCAACGTGGTAATAGTACCGATAATCGGCAAGTTCTGTTCCATCATCGGGAGTTCCAGAGCAGTAGCTTCTTCCAGTTCCTTTTGAATGGCAAGTAGTTTCTGGTCTTTAGCCAAGTCCGTATCATTTTCCATTTCAGCATACTTCTTCAAAGTGGCGTTTACTACGTTAGCTACAGAGCCACGTTGTGCGTCACAGATTTGCTGAGCCTTTTTCATATCACCGGCAGCCAGAGCTTCTTTGATATTAGCAACGAATTTAACCAATGAGCCTTTACCGAAAGCAGCACGGATAGCAATGTAACGTTCGATACTTAAAGCGATAACGGTCAATAAGAGAGTTTGAATGATAGGCACAATGAATCCACCTTTGTAAATAGTACCGAGGAAGTTTCCAGGCAACGGGTGGTTGTTCGGATCATTGTTCATGAAATTAGAGGGGTTTCCCAAGACGAAGTTAAAGATAAGCAAGGCAATGATAAAGCAAATTACGATTACCCAACCGGCGGATTTGATACCTTTAAAAGAGGTAGCTTTTTTTTGAGTTGTTTCCATGATAAAATAATTAATTGTTTGTATTAAAACTGATTTTTGAGAATAACACGTAGGGATATAATTTCCCTCTTACGGACCCGATAGGGCGTAATCATCCTTGCAACCTCGTTTTGACACTTATGTACACAGAAGGTCACCTACTTTCACTTTCTTTCAGAAAGAAGGAGCAGTGGGAAGGGGAAATTTAAAAAAGGAAATAGTAGGCTAAATCAAAATCCGCCGAAGCGTATAAATGTAGTAATCACTACCCGTCGATGCATAGACAGGGGCTTTATCAGAATAGTATTGTTTAGTCCGACCATGTACAAGTAGATTCTCATGGTTAGACAATATCAAGAATATATTTCTAAGTAACAAATTATCCTCAGCAACTCTACGTAAACGTTGCTGGCTGGATGAGTATATTTCTGAAATAGGTTTAACACCTAATTCAACATCAGTAGTCCACGAAAATTTGGTGTTGGCAAAATTAGACGTGTTTTGTTTAAGAGTGTTGGAAGAACATGACGACAAAGAAGCGGAAACCTCGCTGGCAGTAACCAACTTTTGACTAACTGTTATTAAGTTTACGGCTCCTGTGCTAACACTGCAAGTCAGTATCAGTAACATAATAATCCAAAATGTCTTTACAGTTGTTTTCATGTCGTTTAATAAATCTACAATTAGAACAATACTGATTGCATTTAGTTTATACGAAAGCCGTTTTCTTTTGTCAAAAAATAAAATTGTTCATCCATTAAAGGTTTTATCATACCTTTTAATATGAAGTAAAGATACTAAGAAAGCATGAGATACAAATGTAAATAGTAAGATAATTCACTGGTTTTAAATACTTTTAATCATTGCCTGAGCGTTATTGGTTGGAAGTTAAAGCACTCCAAGTTCCTGTACTGTTCCAGAGGAATATTCCCAAAGAAGCAGAGAATCTTAAAGATAAAAAAACAAATAGTAACAACCTAAAAGTGAGAAGAATCCTGATAAAAGACATCTCTAATTTAAGTCATGTAAAGAAATTATAGACAGATACGATTGCAGTAAAAATCGTGGTAAAAAAGAATAAGTCAGAATATTTAAACTACAATTATAGTAAAAAAAGAATAGTGCATTTCAAAAGCATCTCTTTTCCTCACTCATAAAGAGAATAGATTCTTCGCTTCGCTCGGAAGAGATATGCAGCTTAGTAAAAGTGTGTAAACGTATAAAGCCCCCGCATCATA
>CAJMPR010000013.1 GCA_905215345.1 uncultured bacterium | reverse complement strand
TATGATGCGGGGGCTTTATACGTTTACACACTTTTACTAAGCTGCATATCTCTTCTGAGCGAAGCGAAGAATCTGTTCTCTTTATGAGTGAGGAAAGATGCCTTTCAGTATCTCTTTACGTGGGTTGGGCTACTCTTTTCCCTGTTTCAATCAATATTTCTTTTCCACTTTGTTATTTTATTGTTATCTTTAGTCTGTAAAATTGGTATAAAACTATGTTTTTTTGGAAAAACGCCTACTTTTATCGCTTTCTTGTTGTCTAATATCAAATGCTTTTTCGTAATTTTGGCGTGAATCTAATAAGGACGGAAAAAAAATCATGCAAGTAATATTGTAGTATAAATTATATAATAACTCCTGTAAATATGGAAAACAAGATTCAAGAGCTCACCGATAAGATTTATCGTGAGGGGGTGGAAAAAGGGAATGAAGAAGCCCGAATACTTATCGCAAAAGCTCAGGAAGAAGCCCGGAAAATTATAGAAGATGCTCACAAAGAAGCTGATTCTATCGCGGCTACTGCTCGCAAGTCTGCTGATGAATTGGCAGAGAATACAAAATCAGAGTTAAAACTGTTTGCCGGTCAGGCTGTAAATGCCTTGAAATCTGAAATCGCCACATTGGTGACGAATAAGATTGTAAGTGCCGATGTAAAAGCGTTTGCTGCAAACAAGGATTTTCTTAATGCTTTTATCGTGGCATTGGCATCTAAATGGAGTGTGAACGAACCTATCGTGATCTCTACGGCGGATGCTGAAGGTTTGAAAAAATATTTTGCTGCCCAAGCTAAAGATTTATTGGATAAAGGTGTAAAGATTGAGCAGGTGAATGGCATCAAGACGCTGTTCTCTGTTTCACCCGCCGATGGTTCGTACAAAGTGAACTTCGGTGAAGATGAATTTATGAACTACTTCAAAGAATTCCTGCGTCCGCAATTAGTGGAAATGCTGTTTTAAATTCCCACAGGATTATGAGTAAATACTATTACTTGGTAGCCGGTTTGCCCGAACTTACTTTGGAGGACAGCAAGCTGAGCTATACGGTAGCTGATTTTAAGACGGAATTGTATCCCGAACTGTCAAAGGAGGATAAGAAGTTGATGGATTTGTTCTATCTTCAATTTGACAATGCAAATGTCTTGAAATTATTGAAAGACAAGGATGCTGCTATTGATTCGCGTGGGAATTATTCCACCGAAGAATTAGCGGAATATATCTCGTTGCTAAAAGAAGGCGGTGAGGTGTCCGACTGTGTATTTCCATCTTATCTTTCCGCTTTTATTTCCGAATATTTCAGTATTCCTGCCGAAGACGATTTCTTGCATGAAGATCGTCTGGCAGCACTTTACTATGCTTATGCCATGCAGTGTAAGAATAAGTTTGTGTCTGCATGGTTTGGATTCAACCTTATTATAAATAATGTACTGGTTGCATTGACTGCACGGAAATTCAAGATGGACATAGCTCCTTTAATTGTGGGCGATACGGAGGTCTGTGAGGCTTTACGAACATCCAGTGCCCGTGATTTTGGTCTGACCGGTGAGGTGGAATGGCTGGAGCAACTGGTGAAAATCAGTGAAACCGAGGAACTGGTAGAGCGGGAGAAGAAAATAGACCAATTGCGTTGGAACTGGATGGAAGAAGTAACTTTCTTCGATTATTTCACTGTTGAACGTCTGTTCGTATTCTTGTTACAACTGGAAATGATAGAGCGTTGGATTTCATTGGATAAGGAAAAGGGTAGCCAACTGTTCCGCAGTATTATCGCTGCATTGAAGGACGAGGTACAAATACCCGCAGAATTCAGATAAAATAAACTACATAATTATATGGCAACAAAAGGAACTGTTAGTGGCGTAATAGCCAACATGGTAACCCTCATCGTTGACGGACCTGTGGCACAGAACGAGATATGTTATATCTCGACCGGTGGAGACAAGTTGATGGCGGAGGTTATTAAGGTGGTAGGTACCCAGGTCTATGTACAGGTGTTTGAAAGCACTCGTGGACTGAAAGTAGGGGCTGAAGCCGAGTTTACCGGACACATGCTCGAAGTAACTTTGGGTCCCGGTATGCTTTCTAAGAATTATGACGGTCTGCAAAACGACCTTGACAAAATGGATGGTGTCTTCCTGAAACGCGGACAATATACGTATCCGTTGGAAAAAGGAAGCAAATGGCATTTCGTGCCTCTGGCAAAAGTAGGCGACCAGGTGGAAGCCGCTGCGTGGTTGGGACAGGTAGACGAAAACTTCCAACCGTTGAAAATCATGGTACCTTTCGAGCAGAAAGGAGTATGTACCGTGAAGTCTATCGTTGCGGAAGGTGAATATAGTATTGAAGATACCATTGCCGTGCTGACTGATGCAGAAGGGAATGATATTGATGTGAATATGATTCAGAAGTGGCCTGTAAAGCGTGCCATGACGAACTATAAAGAGAAACCGCGTCCGTTCAAACTGTTGGAAACCGGTGTACGCGTAATTGATACTGTAAATCCGATTGTGGAAGGCGGTACGGGATTTATTCCCGGCCCGTTCGGTACGGGTAAGACAGTGCTCCAGCACGCTATTTCCAAACAGGCGGAAGCCGATATCGTAATCATCGCAGCTTGTGGTGAACGCGCCAATGAGGTAGTGGAAATCTTTACCGAGTTCCCCGAACTGGTTGACCCGCATACTGGGCGTAAGCTGATGGAGCGTACCATTATCATCGCTAACACCTCTAACATGCCGGTGGCTGCCCGTGAGGCTTCTGTATATACAGCCATGACGATTGCGGAATATTACCGCAGCATGGGTTTGAAGGTATTGTTGATGGCGGACTCTACTTCCCGTTGGGCGCAGGCTTTGCGCGAGATGTCCAACCGTATGGAAGAGTTGCCTGGACCTGATGCATTCCCAATGGACTTGTCTTCTATCATTTCCAACTTCTACGGTCGTGCCGGATATGTGGAACTGAATAACGGTGAAACGGGTTCTATTACATTTATTGGTACGGTATCTCCTGCGGGTGGTAACTTGAAAGAGCCGGTAACTGAGAATACGAAAAAGGTTGCACGTTGTTTCTATGCTCTTGAACAAGACCGTGCGGACAAGAAACGTTATCCTGCCGTAAATCCGATTGATTCTTATTCCAAATACATTGAATATCCTGAATTTGAGGATTATATCACCAAACGTATTAATGGTGAGTGGATTGGCAAGGTTAATGAAGTCAAGACCCGTTTGCAGCGCGGTAAGGAAATTGCCGAGCAGATCAATATCTTGGGTGATGACGGTGTACCTGTGGAATATCACGTGACTTTCTGGAAATCAGAATTGATTGACTTCGTTATTTTGCAACAAGATGCGTTTGACGAAATTGATGCCGTAACTCCGATGGAACGTCAGGAAGAGATCCTGAATATGGTGATCGACATCTGCCATACGGAATTTGAGTTCGATAACTTTAATGAGGTTATGGATTACTTCAAGAAGATGATTAACATCTGTAAGCAGATGAACTACTCCAAGTTCAAATCTGAAGAGTATTACCAGTTCCACAAGCAGTTGAAGGAATTGATTGAAGAACGTAAAGCATAAATAATAAGATGGCAACAAAAGCATTTCAAAAGATATATACTAAGATTACTCAGATTACGAAAGCCACGTGCTCGTTGAAAGCAACCGGGGTAGGGTATGATGAGTTGGCAACCGTAAACGGCAAGCTGGCCCAGGTGGTGAAGATTGCCGGTGACGAGGTGACTTTGCAGGTTTTCGAGGGTACGGAAGGTATTCCTACCAATGCAGAGGTAGTGTTCTTGGGCAAGGCTCCTACAATCAAAGTGAGCGATCAGCTTTCCGGACGTTTCTTCAATGCATTTGGCGATCCTATCGACGGCGGCCCTGCTATTGAAGGTCAGGAAGTGGAAATTGGCGGTCCGTCTGTAAACCCGGTACGCCGTAAACAACCTTCCGAACTGATTGCAACCGGTATTGCGGGTATCGACCTGAACAATACACTGGTATCCGGACAGAAGATTCCGTTCTTCGCAGACCCCGACCAACCCTTTAACCAGGTGATGGCAAACGTGGCTTTGCGTGCGGAGACTGACAAGATTATCCTCGGTGGTATGGGTATGACGAACGATGACTACCTGTATTTTAAGAATGTGTTCTCCAATGCCGGTGCGCTTGACCGTATCGTCAGCTTTATGAATACAACCGAGAATCCTCCGGTAGAACGTCTGTTGATTCCGGATATGGCATTGACTGCTGCCGAATATTTTGCAGTAAACAATAATGAGAAAGTACTGGTATTGTTGACCGATATGACTTCTTACGCCGATGCGTTGGCTATCGTATCCAACCGTATGGACCAGATTCCTTCGAAAGACTCTATGCCGGGTTCTCTTTATTCGGATTTGGCGAAGATTTACGAGAAGGCGGTACAGTTCCCAAGTGGTGGTTCCATCACAATTATTGCCGTAACTACCTTGTCAGGCGGTGATATTACGCATGCTGTGCCTGATAATACGGGTTATATTACGGAAGGTCAGTTGTTCCTGCGTCGTGACAGTGACATCGGTAAAGTTATTGTTGACCCGTTCCGTTCATTGTCCCGTTTGAAACAGCTTGTTACGGGTAAAAAGACTCGTAAAGACCATCCACAGGTAATGAACGCCGCCGTACGTCTGTATGCCGATGCTGCCAATGCCAAGACCAAACTGGAGAATGGTTTCGACCTTACGAACTATGACGAACGTACGTTGGCTTTTGCCAAAGACTATTCTAACCAACTGTTAGCTATCGACGTAAATCTCGATACGACAGAGATGCTTGATGTAGCATGGAGCCTGTTCGGTAAGTATTTCCGGCCGGAAGAAGTAAATATGAAGAAAGAATTGGTGGATGAATTCTGGCCGAAAGAGAATAACTAATCACTTATAACTAATAACTTAAAAAAGTGGCTATTAAGTTTCAATATAACAAAACTTCGCTCCAGTTACTGGAAAAGCAACTGAAAGTGCGTGTGCGTACGCTCCCTATTATCAAAAATAAGGAGAGCGCCCTACGTATGGAAGTTAAGCGCTGCAAGGAAGATGCTGCCGCGCTGGATGCGAAGTTGGAAAAGGAAATCCAAGCTTATGAAGCCATGTTCGCCCTTTGGAATGAGTTTGATGCCTCATTGATAAAGGTTAACGATGTTCATCTCGGTGTGAAGAAGATTGCCGGCGTGCGGGTACCTCTGCTCGAAAATATAGATTTCGAGATACGGCCTTACAGTTTGTTCAATGCCCCCAAATGGTATGCTGATGGGTTGCATTTGCTTAAGGAACTGGCACATACGGCTATTGAGCGGGAATTTACCGTCGCCAAGCTGAACTTGTTGGAACATGCACGTAAGAAGACCACCCAGAAGGTGAATCTTTTTGAGAAAGTACAGATTCCGGGCTATCAGGATGCTCTGCGTAAGATTAAACGGTTTATGGAGGATGAAGAGAACCTCTCCAAGTCATCGCAGAAGATTATGAAGTCCCATCAAGAACAAAGGAAGGAGGCAGAGGCATGATTACAAAAATGAAGAAGCTCACGTTCCTTGTATATCATAAGGAGTACGAAGCGTTTCTGAACGGTGTGCGTGAACTCGGTGTGGTACATGTGGCTGAAAAGCAGCAAGGTGTTGCCGATAATACGGAATTACAGGAGAGTATTCGCCTGTCTGCCCGTTTACAAGCAACGGAAAAGATGTTGCAAGCCCTGAAACCTGCCAAGCCGACGGTAGCGGAAGTACCTGCTTCTTCTGCACGAGGATTGGAAGTGTTGGACGAGGTGGATATGCTGCAAACCGAGAAGAATAAGTTGCAACAGCAGTTGCAGACCTATCAGAAGGAAAAGGCTGCATTGGAACCTTGGGGAGATTTTGATCCCGAAAACCTGATTCGCTTGTCTGAATCCGGGCTGAAGGTAGGCTTTTACAGTTGCTCGGAAGGCAATTATGACGCAGCATGGGAGGAAATCTATAATGCGATGGTTATCAATCGTATATCTTCCCGTGTCTATTTCATTACTGTAACTAAGAACGCGGAAGAAGTAGACCTGGATGTAGAACAGGCCAAGTTGCCACCTTATTCGTTAGAGCGTGTACAAACGCTTTGTGACGAGACCGAACAGGCTTTGACCGACAATGAAGAAAAGTTGAAGATACTGGCCGAGAAAGAACTTCCCTCATTACGTGCCGCTTTGAAAGAGGTAAACAGTGAAATGGAATTCTCTAAGGTGATGCTGAATACAGAGTCTGCGTCAGGAGAAAAGCTGATGTTGCTGCAAGGCTGGGCACCCGCTTCCAAAATAAAAGATATCTCCGAATGGCTGGATGCACAGCATGTATATTATGAGGTTACATCTCCCGTACCGGGTGATAACGTGCCTATTCAGCTCAATAACAAAGGATTCTTTGCCTGGTTCGAACCGATTTGTAAGCTTTATATGTTGCCGAAATACAATGAATTGGATTTGACTCCGTTCTTTGCGCCTTTCTTTATGGTGTTCTTCGGCTTGTGTCTGGGTGACTCCGGATATGGACTGTTCCTGTTCCTCGGAGCAACACTCTATCGTATGTTTGCCAAGAATATCAGTGCGACGATAAAGCCTATTCTTTCGTTGATACAGGTGTTGGCGGCATCTACGTTCTTCTGTGGTATGCTGACAGGTACTTTCTTCGGTTTCAGTCTTTACGACCTCGACATACCGTTCTTTAAAGAGATGAAAGCGCATCTGTTCCTGGATAATAACGATATGTTCCAGTTGTCTTTGATTCTTGGTGCTATACAGATTCTCTTCGGTATGGTATTAAAAGCTGTGAACCAGGGAATACAGTTCGGATTCAAGTATGCCGTGGCTACGATTGGCTGGATTGTTCTGCTGATTTCTTGTGGTATAGGAGCTTTGTTACCGGAGATTATGCCTTTAGGCGGTACGGTACACTTGTGTATCCTTGGAGTAGCGGCAGCTATGATTTTTCTCTTTAACAGTCCCGGAAAGAATATTTTCCTCAATATCGGTCTTGGATTTTGGGATTCTTACAACATGGCTACGGGCTTGCTGGGCGATGTATTGTCGTACGTTCGTTTGTTTGCCCTCGGTCTTTCGGGAGGTATCCTTGCCGGTGTATTCAATAGCTTGGCGGTGGGTATGAGTCCTGATAATGTGATACTCGGTCCTCTTATTATGGTATTGATATTCGTTATCGGACATTCTATCAACATCTTTATGAATGTACTCGGTGCGATGGTTCACCCCATGCGTCTGACCTTCGTAGAGTTCTTTAAGAATTCCGGTTACGAAGGAGGAGGTAAAGAATATAAGCCGTTTAAGAATTGAGCATTAAGAATTGTGATTTGAAAATTAAGGCTGCGCATAGGATTTGTGCTGCTTCAATTAAGAAATAAGTAAAAATATAAACAATAAAAAAAGAATAAGATTATGGAAATGAATTTATTGATTGCCTATATTGGCATTGCAGTGATGGTTGGTTTGTCGGGTATCGGTAGTGCCTATGGAGTTACAATTGCCGGTAACGCCGCTATCGGTGCATTGAAGAAGAATGACAGTGCGTTCGGTAACTTCCTGGTATTGACAGCTCTTCCCGGTACACAGGGTTTGTACGGATTTGCAGGTTATTTTATGTTCCAGACTATTTTTGGTCTTCTTACTCCTGAAATGACTGCAATTCAAGCGGCCGCTATCCTGGGTGCAGGTATTGCATTAGGTTTGGTAGCTTTGTTCTCAGCTATCCGTCAGGGACAGGTTTGTGCGAATGGTATTGCAGCTATCGGTCAGGGACATGATGTGTTCAGTAATACGCTGATTCTTGCTGTATTCCCCGAACTTTATGCTATTGTGGCTTTGGCTGCTACCTTCTTGATTGGTAGTGCATTGGTTGCATAAAACATATTTTACTTAAAAAGGACTCCGGACTCTCATAAAAATGAGTGCTCCGGAGTTTTTTATTTCCCTTTTTCCTTGGGATTTCTCATATGCTCCATGAAAATATATCTTTATATCCTCAGATTTTATCAGTAATTATTTTTCGTCCGATAGTCGTAGAACTTAGAATTTATCGGCACTTGCTCGTTATCTGTAACATTTCTGCAAACGATTGTTTATGCATATTTAATCAGTTTTTTCGATTAAAAGGCTATTTTTCAAAGAATAATGCGTACTTTTGCAGCCGTAATTTAAGATAAAGCGATTATAACATTATATGGTTAAAGAACTACTTACCCCCGATTACATCTTCGAAGCGAGCTGGGAAGTGTGTAATAAAGTAGGCGGCATCTATACAGTTTTGTCAACGCGAGCAAACACCTTGCAGGCAAAATTCCGTGATAGAGTATTTTTTGTAGGGCCGGATTTCTGGCAAGGAAAAGAGAATCCCTTATTCATTGAGTCCGATAACCTCTGTGCAGCATGGAAGAAACACGCTGCCGAAAAAGAGAATCTTTCTGTCCGTGTAGGGCGCTGGAATATTCCGGGTGAGCCTATCGTTATTCTGGTTGACTTCCAACCGTTCTTCGAGGAAAAAAATGAGATTTATATAGAAATGTGGAACCACTATCAGGTGGATTCACTGCATGGATATGGCGATTACGATGAAGCGTCCATGTTTGCTTATGCTACCGGAAAGGTAGTAGAGAGTTTCTATCGCTATAATCTGACGGAAACGGACAAGGTTGTATTCCAGGCACACGAATGGATGACGGGAATGGCCGCACTCTATTTGCAGACTGCCGTCCCTGAGATTGCTACGATATTCACTACTCATGCCACTTCTATAGGCCGCTCTATTGCAGGAAATAATAAGCCGTTATACGATTATCTTTTCGCTTATAATGGCGACCAGATGGCACAGGAACTGAATATGGAGTCTAAACATTCCATAGAGAAACAGACGGCTCACTATGTAGACTGTTTCACCACAGTGAGTGAAATTACGAATAATGAATGTAAAGAGTTGCTCGACAAACCTGCCGATGTAATTCTTATGAATGGCTTTGAAGACGATTTTGTTCCGAAAGGAGCTACATTTACCGGTAAGCGTAAACGTGCACGCTCTACAATGCTGCGCGTGGCGAACTGTCTTCTGGGCCAAGAGTTTGGAGAGGATACGCTCATCATTGGTACCAGTGGCCGTTATGAGTTTAAGAATAAAGGTATTGATGTCTTTTTAGAATCATTAAATCGTCTTAATCGGGATAGGAACCTAAAGAAAAAAGTTCTGGCTTTTGTTAATGTTCCGGGATGGGTAGGAGAGCCTCGTGAAGACTTGCAGAATCGCCTGAAGAAGAAAGAGGAGACTTACAAGACTCCGCTTGAGGTTCCTTTCATTACCCACTGGCTGCATAATATGACGCACGACCAAGTATTGGACATGTTGAAATACCTCGGTATGAATAATAGTCCCAAGGATAAAGTGAAGGTGATTTTCGTTCCGTGTTATCTGGATGGTAAAGACGGAATTCTTAATAAGCATTATTATGATCTGCTATTGGGAGAAGACCTCAGTGTTTATCCTTCTTATTATGAGCCTTGGGGATATACTCCGCTGGAGAGCGTAGCGTTCCGTGTACCTACTATCACTACCGACCTTGCCGGCTTTGGACTTTGGGTAAACAGCTTGAAAAACCAGCATGGTATTGACGACGGAGTAGAGGTGTTGCACCGTTCAGATTATAATTATTCCGAAGTAGCGGACGGCATCAAGGATACGATAGCATTGTTCTCTACGAAAACAGATGCTGAAATTAAGGAAATCCGTAAGCGTGCCGGCCAAGTGGCAGAGCAGGCATTATGGAAGCACTTTATACAATATTATTATGAGGCTTACGACATTGCGTTGCGCAATGCAATGAAGCGTCAATTAAATTAACAGAATTATTAATCAATCAAGTATTATATAATGAAGATTAAAGTTAGTAATGTAAACACTCCGAACTGGAAAGATGTGAATGTGAAATCTCACGTTCCTGCTGAATTGGAGAAATTATCCGAACTGGCACGTAACATTTGGTGGTCATGGAATTATGAAGCTACTGAATTGTTCAGAGACCTTGACCCTGCACTTTGGAAAGAAGTGGGACAGAACCCTGTTCTTTTGTTGGAACGTATGAGTTATGCCAAACTTGAAGCGCTTGCAAATGATAAGGTTATTTTGCGCAGAATGGAAGATGTATACTCCAAGTTCCGCGCTTATATGGATGTAGAGCCTGACAAGCAACGTCCTTCCGTAGCATATTTCAGCATGGAGTATGGTTTGAATCATGTACTTAAGATATATTCCGGTGGTCTGGGTGTACTTGCCGGTGACTATTTGAAAGAGGCTTCCGATAGTAACGTAGATTTGTGTGCGGTCGGTTTCCTGTATCGTTACGGTTATTTTACTCAAACAATGTCTATGGACGGACAACAGATTGCCAACTACGAAGCTCAGAACTTTGGTCAGTTGCCTATCGACCGTGTATTGGACAAAAACGGACAACAAGTCGTTGTAGATGTTCCTTATCTGGATTACTACGTACACGCGTTTGTTTGGAGGGTTAATGTAGGCCGTATCTCTCTATATCTGCTTGATACGGATAACGAAATGAACAGCGAGTTCGACCGTTCTATTACTCACCAACTCTACGGTGGTGACTGGGAGAACCGTTTGAAGCAAGAAATCCTGTTGGGTATCGGTGGTATCCTGACTTTGAAGAAGTTGGGTGTGAAAAAAGATATCTATCACTGTAACGAAGGCCACGCAGCTTTGATTAATGTACAACGTATTTGCGACTATGTAGCCGAAGGTTTGACTTATGACCAGGCTATTGAGTTGGTACGCGCTTCTTCCCTGTACACTGTACACACTCCGGTTCCTGCCGGTCATGATTATTTTGACGAAGGACTCTTCGGCAAATATATGGGTGGTTATCCGTCAAAGATGGGTATCAGCTGGGACGATTTGATGGATCTCGGCCGTAACAATCCGGGTGATAAGGGCGAACGTTTCTGTATGTCAATCTTTGCTTGTAATACTTCCCAGGAAGTAAACGGCGTGAGCTGGTTGCATGGGAAAGTATCTCAGGAAATGTTTTCTCCTATTTGGAAAGGGTATTTCCCTGAAGAAAGCCATGTAGGTTACGTTACTAACGGTGTTCACTTCCCCACATGGAGTGCTACGGAATGGAAACAGTTGTACGCTAAATATTTCGACGAAAACTTCTTGTACGATCAGTCTAATCCTAAGATTTGGGAGGCTATCTATAACGTAGCCGATGAAGAGATATGGAAGACCCGTATGGCAATGAAGAATAAGTTGATAGATTACGTTCGCAAGGAATACCGTAAGACGTGGTTGAACAATCAGGGTGATCCTTCACGAGTAGTGTCTATTCTGGATAAGATTAACCCCAATGCGTTGCTAATCGGTTTCGGGCGTCGTTTCGCCACTTACAAACGTGCACACTTGTTGTTCACTGACTTGGAGCGTCTGTCTAAGATAGTTAACAATCCTGACTATCCGGTACAGTTCCTGTTTACCGGTAAGGCTCACCCGCATGATGGTGCCGGTCAAGGGTTAATTAAGAGAATCATTGAGATTTCCCGTCGTCCGGAGTTCCTGGGTAAGATTATCTTCCTCGAGAATTATGATATGCAGTTGGCCCGTCGCCTTGTATCCGGTGTAGATATCTGGTTGAATACTCCGACCCGTCCGCTCGAAGCTTCCGGAACTTCCGGTGAAAAAGCGCTGATGAACGGTGTTGTAAACTTCTCCGTACTTGATGGCTGGTGGCTGGAAGGCTATCGCGAAGGCGCAGGTTGGGCGTTGACAGAAAAACGTACTTATCAGAATCAGGAATATCAGGATCAGTTGGATGCAGCTACTATCTACAGTATCCTCGAACAAGAAATCTTGCCGTTGTACTATGCACGTAACAAGAAAGGATATTCAGAAGGCTGGGTAAGAACCATTAAGAATTCTATTGCACAGATTGCTCCTCATTATACAATGAAGCGTCAGTTGGACGATTACTTTAGCAAATTCTACAATAAAGAGGCAAAACGTTTCAAAGCATTGTCTGCCAATGATAATGCCAAGGCTAAAGAACTTGCAGCCTGGAAGGAAGAAGTTGCTGCGAAGTGGGATAGCATTGAAGTAGTATCTTGCGAAAAGACTGAAGAAATGGAAATCGGCTCTATCGAAAGCGGTAAGGAATATACTATTACTTACGTGATTGATGAGAAAGGTTTGAATGACGCCATCGGTCTGGAATTAGTAACTACTTATACGGCTCAGGACGGTAAGCAACATATCTATTCTGTAGAACCGTTCAGTGTAGTGAAGAAAGAGGGTAATCTCTATACATTCCAAGCGAAACACAAATTGGAAAATGCAGGTAGTTTCAAGGTATCCTACCGTATGTTCCCGAAAAATGCAGACCTGCCTCACCGTCAGGACTTCTGCTACGTTCGCTGGTTCATCTAAGATGATATAAAAACAGATGATGTTTTCGATTGAAATACATCATCTGTTCACTATAAACGCATGATGCGTTTGATGCAAATAGACCATCTGTTTCAGGTAAACAGATGGTTTGTTTTTTTATGTGTAATCTTCCTTTCCCGATATTTACTCATGTTATCGGTTTATATGATTCGTTATTATGTGAACAAGCGGAGCGATTAATTGTTTCTCCTATAAATAGAAAGGAGATTTATAGGATATGAAAAAGATAGTTTTGCTCCGCCACGGTGAGAGCGCATGGAACAAGGAGAACCGTTTTACAGGTTGGACAGACGTTGACTTGACGGAAAAAGGTATTGCCGAAGCCGTAAGAGCAGGTGAACTACTGAAAGAAAAAGGCTTTCATTTTGAAAAAGCTTATACTTCTTATCTGAAACGTGCCGTGAAGACATTGAATTGTGTACTGGACCGTCTTGACCAGGACTGGATACCGGTAGAGAAATCATGGCGTTTGAATGAGAAGCATTACGGACAGCTACAAGGTCTGAACAAAACGGAAACCACTGCCAAATATGGTGATGAACAGGTGTTGATATGGCGACGTAGTTACGATATCGCCCCTCATGCATTGACGGAGGATGATCCTCGTAATCCTCGTTTTGAGGATCGTTATCACGAAGTTCCTGATGCTGAATTGCCACGTACCGAGTCTTTGAAAGATACGATTGAACGTATCATGCCATACTGGAAGTGTGTTATCTTTCCGAATTTGAAGACAGCCGATGAATTGCTTGTGGTGGCTCATGGTAACAGCTTACGTGGTATTATCAAGCATCTGAAACATATTTCGGATGAAGATATTGTAAACCTGAATCTTCCTACTGCCGTACCGTATGTGTTTGAATTTGATGATGAATTGAATCTTACAAACGATTATTTTCTCGGTGATCCCGAAGAAATCAGGAAATTGATGGAAGCGGTAGCCAATCAGGGTAAGAAGAAATGATATAAACGGGCACCGAAATTCGTTCCGCAGGATGGAAATATTTGTCTCGCGAGACTAAATAAATCATCCCGTGAGATGATTTGTTTCATATCACGGGATGATTTATTTTATCCCGTAGGACGATTGCAAGTTATCGTGGTTTTGCTTATTGTGCTAATCCCTGGAAAAGAGTAATGCTTAAGAATATACCGATAATGATGCAAATCAGTATCAAAAACCAGTTTATGAAACGTGCCCTTGGCTTTGTTTCCTTATGTAAATTCTGGTCTAAATAGTTTTTGAAGAACAGGTATATGGCAGGTACGGTTGCGCTTGCCAGCAATAAATCTTCGGGTATTTTATAAACATATACTTTTGAAAATGCGATGAGAGCCCAATGACACAGGAACAGGATGACGAGTAAATTCACTTTACGTGAGAATGCCAATAATAATCCGATTGTAAATACAGCTACGGAACAAGGCATCACGGTCGTGGTCATCATGGGAAACTCCATGCCGCGCGCAAATGAAAGCAAGGGATAAAGGAAAGGCATTGCATACAGTATGCCCACTAATACTCCGTATTTATGGCTACGCTCAAAGGGAGTATAGCCGGTAATCAAATCCCACAACCATATCAGTGCAATGACAGCCCAGAAGGTTGTGAGAATATAATTGTAACTTCGTGCATCGCAATACATCATGTAGTAAACGACGGATATCCACCCGTTCAGAAACACCATATAGATTTTCATTGAACGTTTCACCCGGACGGTGGGTTTACGGTAAAGTAGGATGGTGAGTGCGATGCCTGCGATAGTGATGATAATCTGTGCCCACCAGGTAGCTTCATTATATTGTGCAATCGTATTCCAAAAAATTTCCATATATGTTATAGTTCTGTTTTGAGTATCTTAAAAAGATTTCCTGAAAATGCGTGCAAAGGTATAGGTTTCTGCTGAGATATTAAATTCTTTTCTGCATTTTGCCTATCTTTGCACTCCTTTTTGAAGACAGGTAAATAAGATACATAGTAAGTAAAAAGTTTGATGGGAAAAACAGTTGTTGAGCAAGAAATTATCTTGCGTAGGAAGCTCGATTTATTGCTTCGCACAGGGAAAATTTTAGTAGAGAGTGCTGCCGATACCAATCGCATTGTACGTAATATGAATCGTGTTGCAGCCTATTTGGGATTGCCCGAAGAAAATCTTCATATTGACGTGACTTATACCATGCTGGTAGTGAACCTGAGTGACGAGTCCCATTCTTATTCCAAATTTCAGAAGTGCGAGAAACATGGCATCAACATGACGGCTATTTCTGAAATCAGCAAGCTCTCTTGGCGGGCTATTGAAGAAGACTATTCACTCGACCAATATGAGGAAGAACTGGAAAAGATAAAGAATAAGAAACGTAATTATACTCCTTATCTTGTAGCTATCGGGGCGGGGTTTGCCTGCGGAGGTTTCTGTAAACTGTTTGGTGGCGACTGGATTGCTTTTTTGTTTGCTTCTGTTGCGGCTTTTGCCGGTTTCCGCGTGCGTGTGCGCTGTATAGAGTTTGGTATCAATCTTTATATGAGTATAGCCATTGCAGCATTGGTAGCGACTTGTCTTGCTTATATAGCTACTCTTACCGGACTTTCGACTACTCCGTATCATCCGTTGCTGGCTTGTGCGTTGTTCATTGTCCCGGGGGTTCCTATCATCAATTTTGTGGATGACATGATTGACAACTACATACAGGTGGGTATTGTACGTGCTGTCAATACGGTGCTGATGGTATGTGCCATGGCTTTCGGTATTGTAATAGCCATGCGTCTGCTGACGGTGGAAGATTTGGTGATTGACAAGAAGTTCAGCGAACTGAGTATGGTTCCCCATGATCCTTATTATATATATGCTATTGCAGCAGCAATATCTGCTGTTGGTTTCTCAATGATATTCAACATTCAACGCCGCTTGTTGTGGGTGGTTGCTGTTGGAGGAATCCTTGCCGTATGTACGCGAAACTTTGTCAACTTCGAGCTGGGACTCGGTCCTGTAATAGGTTCTTTCACGGGGGCTATGGTGGTGAGTCTGGTAGCGGTGAAGGCTGTACATTGGTTTCATGTGCCTAACCACGTGCTTACTATTCCTTCTGTCATTCCAATGATTCCGGGTGTGTTGATGTATCGTGCATTGGTTGCTCTTATCAATATGCACGGAGTGGTAGGTGAGGTGACGGTTGCCGTATCAAATGGTATCAATGCTTCGTTGATAATTCTTTGTATTGCATTGGGTGTAGCTGTTCCCAATATTTTCGCCCGCCGCTATATCGCCAAAGACAGGCAACATTTCCTGAGAGACGAGTTACAGAAACGTCGGGAAAGAGGTAAGTTTCTGGAATGGTAACTGGATAAACAATAAAGCTCGAATCTGTTTAAAGATTCGAGCTTTATCGTTTATTCATCTTCTTTTATTACAAGGTTGTAATAGTAAGGAATATCAGATGTGAATATTTACTGCAACCATTCATTCAGCAGATTCATCACTTCTTCTTTCTCCTTCTCGGGCAGAGTATTGATACGTGCCCGGTGGCTTCCTCCGGGTTCTATGAATACATGTATATTCTTTTTTCCTTTCAGCCAGGTTACTCCGGCAGCCGTCCACGGGTCATTTTCTCCGTAGATAAATATCATTCTCGGATCATTCTCTTTCAGGAATTTAGTAATCTTTTTACTTAATGTCTTGTCAAAAGGCATATCCTTCAATTCTTCCGGCAACATCAAACGGTGAAGATAATTCTTGCTTGACTTGATAGAAAGGTATTTCTTGAAAGGACGGATGTCATAACCATAATATCCCAGTTCGCGGGCTGCCTGTACAAAGAACGAGGCGGTGGGGCTGTCTTCGATGAAATATCCGGGTTCGCTGATGTCCAGCAGGTGAGCAAACAGTTCATCATCCGATACCGTTGTTGCCGGAATGCTGCTAACGGGAGTACCCCATTGCCAAAGGGCGAACGAATATTCCAGTACCGAGTAATCGTATATTTCTTCAAAGGGAACACGGAATTTATAACCTTTCTCTGTACAGTATTTCTCGAAGCGGGGCAGTAATGCGGGTTTCCGTTTCAGTACTTCCAGTTGGAAATCCTCAATCTTTTTGCGGTCTCCGGCAGTGGATACTTTTCGGAGGAAAGGTTCGTGCCGGCCGTCTTCTGTTCCATAACAAAGCGGGGCTACATAAGGAACGGATACATCTACATCGTCCGGATAAAACGTACGATAGAGTAATGCAGTCTGTCCGCCTTTACTGATACCCGTAGCAATCCATTTGCCGGGATATATCGATTTAAGGGCGGTGGTAACGGCATGCAGGTCGTCAGCAGAGTTCTCAGCCGTCAGGTATTGCCAGTCTTTGGGTTCGGGAGTAGATTCGAGGAAGTAACGATACTCCACGAATATCATGTTGGCGTTGAGTAGTTTGGATAATTCCTCACGATACTTGGGGGTAAGTGCGTAGGCAGCACCGTAACCCTCGGTCACAATTACCGTAGGGCGATCAAAACCCACGTGAGCAATGATTACCCGTTGGCGGAAACTTCCTTTTTCCGGATTACGGTGGTCTAACGGTTGGGTAAAGTAGGTTACATACTTCTCGGAAAATTCACTTGATTCTAAAGGTCTGGTCTCCGTAATGGCGGAAATCTTACTTAACTTTTGCTGCAAATCGGTCTGTGCGGATAGAGACACTGATGCCAGCAATAATGCAAACAGCAGGAATGCTGTATAACGTATACGTAGGCTTTTCATAATGTGTTTATTTGAAATTGGGACAAAGATAACCCATTTCCCTATTTGGACAACCATCGGTCGTACAAAAAATAGAGGAAGAACTACCTCACGGCATCTCTCCCTCTGCAAACTTAAAACAACCAACAAAAGAAATAGATAACTTCTGATTTCAGAGTTTAGATTTTAAATTTACTGCGCTGTATATTCTGTAATATCCATTCGTCATAAATCTAAAATCATAAATCTGAAATGTTTCCCTTATCTTATAAATAGCAGTTCCCTGTACTTCGGCAGCGTCCACATCTGGTTATCGACGATGAGTTCCAACTTATCGATGTGATAACGTATTTCTTCCATCATCGGCACGATATTATCGTGGTAGGCGATGGCTTTGTCTCGTTCACATAGAATCTTGTTGGCAACCTTGCGGGCTTCAATCATGGCATCTATATGCTCTTTGATGAAGGTAGTGCGGTCGGCAATCTCTTCGATGAGTTCCAGATTCTTGGCAGATAGCTTCGCTGCTTTTTCGGCAGGGAAGAGGTCTTTTATTTTGTATACGTTATCCACCAAGTCTGTTTGATACTGAGTAGCTACGGGGATGATGTGGTTCATCGCCAAGTCTCCGAGTACACGGGCTTCAATCTGGATTTTCTTGGTATAGGTTTCCCATTTCACCTCATTGCGGGCTTTCAATTCCTTCATAGTCATGACGCCGACGGACTCAAACATCTTGATACTTTCAGGTTTCAGATAGTTATCGAAGATGATGGGCACACTGGTTTCGCAATCCAGACCACGCCGTGATGCTTCCGCCTTCCATTCTTCACTGTAACCATTGCCGTCGAAGTGGACAGGTTTACAAATCTTGATGTATTTGCGGATAACATCGAGGATGGCCGAAACTTTCGGTTCACCCTTTTCGATAAGTTCGTCTACATCTTTTTTGAATTCTGTCAATTGTTCGGCAAGTGCGGAGTTCAGGGCAATCATGGCACTGGCACAGTTTGCCTCCGAACCTACGGCGCGGAACTCAAAGCGGTTGCCTGTGAAGGCAAATGGGCTGGTACGGTTACGGTCTGTGTTGTCGATGAGCAATTCCGGTATTTGCGGAATGTCCAGTTTCATACCTTGTTTACCGCTAAGGCTTATAAGGTCATCTTTCGTACTCTCCTCAATATGCTCCAACACTTGTGACAACTGCTTGCCGAGGAAGCTGGAGATAATGGCGGGAGGCGCTTCGTTGGCACCCAACCGATGAGCGTTCGTTGCACTGGAGATGCTGGCTTTCAGCAACCCGTTGTGCTTGTAAACAGCCATTAAGGTATTTACTACGAAGGTGATGAAACGCAGGTTGTCTTCGGGCAGCTTGCCGGGAGCGTGGAGCAGGATGCCGGTATCTGTCCCCAGCGACCAGTTGTTATGCTTACCGCTGCCGTTAACACCCTTGAACGGCTTTTCGTGCAACAGCACGCGAAAACTGTGATTGCGGGCAACCTTGCGCATCAAAGCCATGATGAGCATGTTGTGGTCTACGGCCAAGTTGCATTCTTCGAAGATGGGAGCCAACTCAAACTGGTTGGGAGCTACTTCGTTGTGACGTGTCTTGACGGGGATGCCGAGCTTCAATGCCTCGATTTCCAACTCTTTCATAAAGGCTGCTACACGTGGCGGAATTGCACCAAAGTAGTGGTCCTCAAGTTGCTGGTTCTTGGCGCTTTCATGTCCGGTCAGTGTACGTCCGGTCATCAATAGGTCAGGACGGGCGGCGTAAAGACCTTCGTCAATCAAGAAGTATTCCTGTTCCCACCCCAGATAGGCAACTACCTTTTTTACCTCCGGGTTGAAATAATGGCATACATCGACCGCTGCTTTGTCTACTGCGCGCAGAGCTTTCAGTAACGGTGCTTTGTAGTCCAGAGACTCGCCGGTGTATGCGATGAAAATAGTTGGGATACAGAGTGTGTCATCCACAATGAACGCAGGAGAAGAGGGATCCCATGCAGAATAACCACGAGCCTCGAACGTGTTGCGAATACCGCCATTAGGAAAGCTCGACGCGTCCGGCTCTTGTTGTACAAGCAGTTTTCCCGTAAATTCTTCCATCATACCACCTTTGCCATCGTGTTCCACGAAAGCATCATGTTTCTCGGCAGTGCCTTCGGTCAGTGGATGAAACCAGTGCGTATAATGGGTAGCACCCATTTCAATCGCCCATTTCTTCATCCCGGCCGCCACCTCGTTGGCAATGCTGCGGTCCAGTGGCACGCCGTTGTCAATCACATCAATCAACTTGGCATATACCTTGCTCGGCAAATACCGGAACATCTTTTCTTTGTTGAATACATACTTGGCGAAGTACTCTGACGGACGTTCCGCCGGGACTGCCACTGCAACGGGTTTCTTTTTGAACGCCGTTTCTACTACTCTGAATCTCAATTTTGACATAATACCTTAAATTGTAATTTGTTGGTTTATAAAACTATTGTTAGAGTAAAAAAACTTCTTGAATATTTAGTTATATGCCGATTCTCCATGCTCGTAGACATCCAGTCCTTCTTCCTCAACGCGCTTGGATACGCGGAGACCGTGTATTTTGTCAAGCCCTTTGAAGATGATGAATCCCATGCCTGCCGCCCATGCACCTACAACGAGCGCACCGAACACTTGTGCACCGAGAAAACTTGCGCCCGCACCGTAGAAAAGTCCTTCGCTGGTAGAGAATAAACCGGTAAGTATCGTTCCCAAGCAACCGCAGACACCGTGTACGGAAGATGCACCGACAGGATCGTCTATTTTAAGTACCCTGTCTATAAATTCTACGGAGTATATCATTACTATACCGCAGACCGTACCGATAATCACCGCACCTGTAGGAGATACCATATCGCAACCTGCCGTGATGCCTACAAGACCTGCTAAAATACCGTTCAGTGTCAGTGATAAAGAGGGTTTTCCATATTTCATCCAACTGACGCACAGTGCGAAGAACCCTCCTGCACAAGCTGCCAGATTTGTGGTGAGGAATACATGCGAGATTGCCGTTGCATCGTCAGTAGATGCTGCCGCCAATTGAGAGCCGGGGTTGAAGCCGAACCACCCGAACCACAGAATGAATACACCCAATGCAGCTATCGTGAGATTATGTCCCGGAATGGCTCTTGATTTACCGTCTGTGCTGTATTTACCAATGCGGGGGCCTAGAATAGCTGCACCTACCAGAGCAATCCAGCCGCCAACAGAATGTACAATGGTGGAGCCGGCAAAGTCGTGGAACGTAGTGCCGAAAGTGTTCATCATGAACGAACCTTCTTCACCATTCATCAGCCAGCCGCCTCCCCAAGTCCAGTGACCGGAAATGGGATAAATCAATACGCTGATAAAAATCGTGTAAACCAGATACATGGAGAACTTCGTACGTTCTGCCATAGCTCCTGATACGATGGTGGCGGCAGTGGCGCAGAATACGGTCTGGAATACGAGAAAGCCTTCACAGGGCAGTCCACCGCCGTCATAGAATGAGAGGTCGAAGAAGTGAGGCATGCCCACAAATCCACCTATGCCGAACATTAGTCCGAAACCGATGAACCAGTAGAGCAGACTGCCGAACATAAAGTCTACGAAATTCTTCATCAAAATGTTGGCAGTGTTCTTGGTGCGGGTAAATCCGGCTTCAACCAGTGCAAAACCCGGTTGCATGAAGAATACCAGCATTGCTGCAAGCAGCATCCATACGGTATTCAGTCCGTTTACCAATTCTCCTACCGTATCGGGGGTTGTTTCTTCCGTAGGGGCTTCTACGGCGGCCACCACCTCGGTGACGGCAACCGTTGCACTGTCTATTGCTGCGGTATCTTGTGCATAAGTTTCTGTTGCGGAGCCCAGAGCTATGAATATAGCAGTGGCTATACACAGTCTTGTGAGACTGCGTTTCATATATTTGTCCATAATGTTTTTTGACTTTAAATTGTACTTGTTTTTTGTTGCCTATAGTTGAACGGGAGTAACTTATCTTTCTTGTTCGGCATTATAGAGGGCAATGTCGCCTCTCTCGGCAGTACGGATGCGGATGGCATCTTCAATGGGAATGACGAAGATACGGCCATCACCGATTTCGCCTGTTTGTGCAGCTTTAATAATAGCTTGTACAGTCTTCTCCGTATTCTTGTCGCGCACCACGATGGAGATTAATATTCGTTCGATAGAACTGGTGTCGTATATCACGCCACGGTAAATGCGGGCTTGTCTGGACTTCCCGATGCCTCTTACATCATAGTAAGAGAACCATTCAATGTCCGCTTCGAGGAGTGCATCCTTTACTTCCTCGAATTTGGTCTTGCGGATAATAGCTTCAATCTTTTTCATACCTTAATCTTTTTATTGTTTGATTACCACTGACTAACGCCTTTCTGCATAAATTAAAAATCTCAAAAGCTTAGTCCAAATACGAAGTACGTACCTTGTGTATAAGGATTAAACGTTAACTGGGCGAAGACAGGCAGGGCGAAAGTATCTGTAATTTTAATATCCTTGGCAGCTTTCAGGCTAAGGTTGGTTACATTGAACTTGTCTGAATAAGCACCTTCCCAAGGAGTGAAACCGACTTCCGCCGTCCAGTCCAAAGAGGCGAGCTTGAAGGGAGCACTGATGCCTACATAGGTGGAATAAGCCCTGTCGCCATTCTCTTTCGTATAATCGGCTCCTGCGAAATAAGTGTTCCAGCTCAAGGCTATCACTCCGAAGTCATAAGCTAAAGTGCCTTCAAAAGTGTGTTGCGTGTTGTGTGCACCGTATTTAAAGTAACCCACTTTCTCAGCATCCTCATAGGGAGAGAACCAATAATCGGTAATGGCGGCACTGAAACCACCTGCTTCATACCCTAAAGTAAGGTCGAGTTCCTTCGTATCAGTCTTCTCAAAGCCTACCGATCCCCAAGCCGTCAGCGATAAACCTTTATAAGCTACAGACAAACTTGGTTGAATACTGACGTTACCGCAGTCTTCGCCACGCCATATATAGCCGCTTACCAAATCTACACCTACCGATGCTTCCACTTTATCCTGCGCTTTTGCCGTAAAAGGCATTGCCATTGCTAAAAATACTACTGCTGTTGCACTCAGTTTTGCGTTTCTTGTTTTCATACCTATTTACCTTTTAAATTTAGAAATATTGCGGATGATCAGTCCGGCTCATTTTTATAGTTTTGCGCTTAAACTCACTTTTATAATTCATCATTAAACTCACATCATCCAATTCCTGATACGTTTCATCGCCTCCACGCAATCTTCGTATTTGCCGAAAGCGGTCAAACGTATATATCCCTCGCCGCTCGGTCCGAATCCCACACCGGGAGTTCCCACTACATTGGCTTCGTATAACATCTGTTCAAAAAAACGCCAGGAACCTATACCATTCGGCGTTTTCAGCCAGATATAAGGAGCATTCACACCGCCATATACTTTCAATCCGGCAGCTTCCAGACCTTCTTTCATGGTGTGGGCGTTATTCATATAATAATTAATCGTTTCTTTAATCTGTTGTTTGCCCTCAAGGGTGTAAATCGCTTCCGCAGCCCGTTGGGTGATGTAGCTGGTACCATTGAACTTGGTACACTGTCGGCGGTTCCACAGTTTGTTGAGTGAGATTCGTTCTCCTTCCAACGTGGCAGCCGTCAGTTCTTTGGGGACTATGGTATAGCCGCAACGCACTCCCGTAAATCCGGCAGTCTTCGAGAAACTGCGAAACTCGATGGCGCATTTCTTTGCTCCTTTTATTTCATAGATGGAGTGGGGGACATCCTCTTCTTGGATGAAAGCCTCGTAAGCGGCATCAAACAAGATGAGTGTATCATTTTCAAGTGCATAGTCCACCCATTTTTTCAGTTCTGGTTTGGTTAAGGTCGTGCCAGTTGGGTTATTCGGGTAACAAAGATAAACAATATCGATACGCTTGTCAGGAATTTCCGGAATAAAATCGTTTTCGGCAGTACAGGGCATATAAGTTACATTGCTCCATTTGCCGTCTTCTTCCAAAATCCCGGCGCGTCCGCACATTACGTTGCTGTCAATATATACCGGGTAAATAGGATCGGTTACTCCTACGCTGTTGTCGTGGCGGAGAATATCACCGATGTTTCCCGTATCGCTTTTTGCTCCGTCGTTTACGAAGATTTCTGTCGGGCTGAAGTGAATGCCGCGTGGCGCATAATCGTGCTTGATGATGGCTTCAATCAAAAAATCATATCCCTGTTCCGGTCCATAACCACGGAATGTTTTAGCATCAGCCATCTCTTCCACTGCCTTGTGCATCGCTTCGATGCAAACTGGTGGCAGTGGCCGGGTAACGTCTCCGATACCCAGACGGATGACATCTTGCTTAGGGTGCGTTATCCTGAAAGTATTTACCTTTTTAGCTATGTCTGAAAACAAATAACTACCCAGTAGCTTTAAATAATGTTCGTTAACTAATGCCATATTCTTTGTTGTTTTAAGTGTAAGTCTATTATGAATTATTCATCATTTATTTCCGCTTCTCCCTCGAACACTTTCGTTGCTTCTCCCGTCATCAGGACATGTTTGGTAGCCACATCCCATTCTATGTTTAAGGTTCCTCCATCCATGATGATGATTGATTTTCTTCCGGCTCGTCCCGTGAGGAAAGCAGCTACGGCAGTGGCGCAAGCTCCGGTTCCACAGGCTTTTGTAATTCCGGAGCCACGTTCCCATACACGCATTCTTATGCGTCCTTCCCCCAATATCTGGGCAAATTCCACATTGATACGTCCGGGGAAAAGAGGATGGTTTTCCAATAGGGGGCCTACTTTCTGCAAGTTGATTTCAGTAAGGTCGTTCACGAAAATAACCAGATGTGGATTTCCCATTGATACCGTAGTAGCCACATACCTTGTACCTTCTACCTCAATAGGCTGTTCCTTCATTGGTTTGCTTCCTTTACCGTTATAATCTACCGGCTCGTCGGCGGGTATACCCATATCTACTGTTATGGTATCCACTTCTCCGTCAGCTACGCGCAAATTTAAAGTTTTAATTCCTGATAAAGTATCGAGAGTGATTTCGGTTTTTGAAGTCAGTTTGTTATCATAAAGATACTTGCCAATGCACCGGCTGGCATTTCCACACATCTTGGCTTCCGAACCGTCTGCATTGAAAATGCGCATGCTGAAATCTGCTTTGCCGGAGTGCCCTATAAGTACCAGACCGTCACTACCTATTCCCGTATGCGGCTCACTCCATACTTTTGAAAGTTCCTCCGGATTCTTGATGGAGTAACGGGTGGTGTCTACATAAATGTAGTCATTCCCTGCGCCATGCATCTTGGTGAATCTTATGGTTTTTGTCATTTTGTACTTTATTAAACGGATTATTGTATCCTTTTGTCTTATTTTTCTGCAAATATATAATGTTTTGTTCTATATAATAGCAGAATTTATGCCTATTTTCTCTTTATTATTATTACATCTTTCAATTGGTGTGAATATAGGCAGTTTCACTTTCAATTTAAAAGTATATAATCTTATCTTCGTAGAGATTGTAATTAGAATAGAAATTGTTTTAAAACGGAAATGATAAAATGCTTTTAAATTTTGCTTACTTATTTCTTTTTGAAATAGCAAAACCGCTTTATTGTGTAAATAATAAAGCGGTTTTGTTGTATTTAGTTTCTAAATGCATTTCTTTCTATTGCTTCTCCCGTAGTGTTTCTTGCAATAGAACCGGTTCGTTGGTAGTGATAAAATCCGCTCCCTGGCTGATAAGCCACTTCATATCTTTGGCATCGTTCACCGTCCATGCGTTTACTTTCATACCGAGGTCATGAGACTCCTTGATCCATTCAGGGTGCTTCCGGAATACGCTATAGTGATAATCGGCTCCGGCACAGCCCCATGCTTTCAGTTCTTTAGGAGAAAGGTCGCCTTCCAAATAGTAGACCGGAGTTCCTTTCGGGGCAAGGCGTATGAACTCTTTGGTGGCATGTTTGGAGAAAGTAATGTATTCGGTACGGTCTTCCAGTTCCATGTCCTTTATTGTTTTCACTATACCTTTTACGGCACGTGTTTCCTGTTCGGGAGTATTGTGAGCCTTTAGTTCCAAGACGAGGCGCGTTTTCAGTTGTTTTGCTTTTTCCAAGTATTGTTGCAGGGTGGGGAGCTGCTCTCCATTATCCAGTATTATGGCGGTGCACTGCTGTGCAGTGGATTTTTGCATGTTTACTCCTTTGAAAGTGCCGTCATGGTTTACTACCAGTTGGTTGTCGGTGGTGAGCCATACGTCGAACTCGGAGCCGTAGCAGCCTATGGAATCGGCTTTCACCAGCGAGGCAATGGAGTTTTGTGCCGAACCGGTGGTTTTCCAGAAACCACGATGGGCAATAACTTGGGTGGATTGTGCCTGTACGCATCCATAAGTGGCAACTGACAGGACGGAAGTGATGATAAGGTTTTTCAGTTTCATTGGTTTTAGGATTAATTATTCTCTTCGTCTTTTCGCAAAGGTAGTATAAGCACAATGAATATGAAATAGAAAGCATATTAAAAATCAGTTGTATTTGTAGTATCACTACTTTTTTTAATATCAACTTACCATGTTTTATTGAATAATGAATAGTTGTTAATAATAAATTCCACTTCCGAACCATATCCCGACAGCTCTGTTGTCTTTGAAAAATTTTATTTATTGAACCTTTAAACAAATACTTGATTATGGAAAGATGTTCAAAATTTCTGATTGGCCTGGGAGTAGGTGCAGTTCTGGGAGCGTTGGCTTATCGTTTTTCTTCTTCCGCGAAAGCCAAACAGTTGAGAATAAAAGTAGACCATGCCTTGCACAGAGTAAGCGGAGAAGCAGAAGATTTTTTTGACACAGCGAAAGAGAAGGCTCTGAAAGCCGGTACGAAAGTGGCGGATAAAGTAGCCGAAAAGGCTGACGACATGAGAAGTAAAGTACATACTTTATCTGATGGCGTAAAGTAAAGTTTGCAAATATTGCGGTTTTTCGTGTCCGTTGAAATGAGGCTCTTTTAAAATAGGACAAGTTTATCTTTTTCCTATTTTAAGAGAGCCTCTCAAACTATATACAGAGTAGATAATGGTTTATGGATGGCAAACGGAAGCTGAATGCAAAGACTGATACGCCTCCTCATGCACTCCCGCCACGGCACGTCCGCTGGGATCGTTCTTGCCTTGGAAAGAAGCGTCCCATGCCAGCGCCTCGGCGGTGGAGCAAGCCACGCTGGGTATGCTGGGCACGCTCTTTGCTGCGCTCTCGCTGGGGAAGTGTTCCTCGAAGATGCTACGATAGTAATATTCTTCCTTATTCTGCGGTGTATGTATAGGGAAGCGTTCTGCGGCTTTCTGCATCTGTTCATCGCTGACGGCAGCGGCTGTGGCAGCTTTTAATGTATCAATCCAATTGTAACCTACACCATCGGAGAACTGTTCCTTTTGACGCCATGCAACGCTTTCGGGCAGCATGTCCGCAAAGGCTTCGCGAACCACTTTCTTTTCAATCTCTTTGCCGGGGCACATCTTCGTGGCGGGGTTCAGCCGCATGGCTACATCCAGAAATTCTTTGTCAAGGAACGGGACACGTCCTTCCACACCCCAGGCGGCAAGGCTCTTGTTGGCGCGCAGGCAGTCGTAAAGATGCAGTTTGGAGAGCTTGCGTACCGTTTCCTCATGGAAGGCTTGCGGCGTAGGCGCTTTGTGGAAGTACAGGTAACCGCCGAATACCTCGTCCGCCCCTTCACCGCTAAGTACCATTTTGATACCCATGCTCTTGATGACACGTGCCAGCAAATACATGGGGGTGGATGCGCGAACGGTAGTTATGTCGTAGGTTTCGATGAAGTAGATAACATCGCGAATGGCGTCCAGTCCTTCCTGAATGGTATAATTGATTTCGTGATGAACCGTACCGATGTATTGCGCCACTTCACGCGCTTTGATTAAGTCGGGAGCGCCTTTCAGTCCTACCGCAAAGGAATGAAGTTGAGGCCACCATGCATCTGATTTATTGTCTGTTTCGATACGCTTTCCTGCATATTTCTTGGCGATAGCCGAGATTACGGAAGAGTCCAGCCCTCCGGACAGCAACACACCGTAGGGCACGTCCGACATCAGTTGGCGTTGCACGGCGGCTTCGAGGGCATCGTGTACGTCAGAGACTTGAGCTTGGTAGGTTGTAGTGTTGACGTTTACGGTTGCAGAGTTGCCCTTTAGCGTTGCAGAGTTGACCTTTACGTTGGTAGAGTTGATGTCAGAGTAATCAGCGTTGTAGTTGTCTTTTACGGCACAGTACTGCATCCAGTCGCGGGTGTACCAACGGTGCATTTTGCCTTCGCGTCCCCAGTAATAGTGTCCGGGCAGGAAAGGTTCGTATTCGTCACAGAAGCCTTCGAGGGCTTTCAGTTCGCTGCCGAAGTAGATGCGGCCTTCCTTGTCGCGGCCTATATAGAGAGGTATCACTCCCATAGGATCGCGGGCTATGAGGTAATCGTCCGTCTCTTCATCGTAAAGGGCAAAGGCGAAGATACCGTTCAACTCTTCGAGGAAGTGGATGCCCTTGTCTTTGTAGAGGGCGAAAATAACTTCGCAGTCCGAACCTGTCTGAAAGGCGTACTTTCCGGCATAACGGGCACGGATGTCCCGATGGTTGTATATCTCACCGTTGACGGCAAGGATTTGCTTGCGGTCGGGCGAGTACAGAGGTTGCCCGCCGGACTCCGGATCGATGATAGAAAGACGCTCGTGCGCCAAGATTGCGGATCCGCCTACGTAAATGCCGCTCCAGTCCGGCCCGCGGTGGCGAATCTTCTGTGCCATTTTGAGGGCTTTGTTTCGGAGTTCCGGGGTTTGGACGGTTATATTGAAAATACCTGCTATTCCACACATGATGATAATTATGAATTATAAGTTATGAATTATGAATTTGCTAAGCATGAATGCTTAAGACAAATAACGGGCGATGGCTTGGGCTACTTTTCGACCGTCCGCCAATGCACGTACTACGAGGCTTGCGCCATTGGCGGCGTCTCCCGCCACGAACACATTCTCCGCCAGCGTCGGCTGCTCCGGTTTGAGGAAGCCCATAGCCAACAGTATCATATCAGCTTCGATGACTTCTTTCTTACCCGTAGGTTTCATAGTGGGGCGGCCGCCGTCTTTTGCCGGAAGCCATTCCACTTCCTCCACTTCTACGCCGCAAACCTTTCCGTTTTTGCCGATGAACCTGTTGGAAGCCAATGACCAGCGGCGTGTGCATCCCTCTTCGTGACTGGAGGTGGTTTTCAGGACAACAGGCCATTGCGGCCAGGGCGTAGCGTCATTGTGACCTACGGGGGGATGTGGCATGATTTCTATTTGCGTCACGCTCGTCGCTCCTTGGCGGATGCTCGTGCCGATGCAGTCCGAACCTGTGTCGCCGCCACCAATGACGAGTACCCGTTTGCCACGGGCATTGACAAGCTGTTCTTTCGGGAATGTCTCTCCGTCGAGGATACGGTTCTGTTGCGCCAGCATATCGAGGGCAAAGTAGATGCCTTTCAGCTCACGACCGGGGATGGTAAGGTCGCGGGCGGTGGGTGTGCCTGTGCAGACGGCGTAAGCATCGAAGCCTGCAGGCAGCTTCTGCATATCGATGCGGACACCCATTTCAAACCGGATACCTTCGGCTTTCAGCACATCCATGCGGCGGTCTATCACTTCCTTGGGTAGTTTGAAGTTGGGAATACCGTAGCGAAGCAGTCCGCCCGGCATCGGTTTGGAATCGAATATCGTGACTTCGTAGCCACGGGCATTCAGCCGTACGGCAACGCTCAATCCGGCAGGCCCTGCACCGATGACAGCTACTTTCTTGCCATTGCGTTCGGAATGGACAGGCACGATGTAACCTTCACGAAAAGCGGCTTCGGCAATGGCTGCCTCATTCTCGCGGATGGTTACGGGAGCGTCGCAGGAGAGCTTCAGCACGCATGACTTCTCGCAAAGTGCGGGACAGATGCGTCCCGTAAATTCGGGAAAGTCGTTCGTTTCGTTCAGCACTTGGTAGGCTTCGCGCCATTTTCCTTTGTAGAGTGCATCTTGGAACTCCGGTTGTTTGTTGCCCAACGGACACGCCCAGTGGCAAAAAGGTACACCGCACTCCATGCAGCGTGAGGCTTGGAGCTTGCGATCGTGACTGTTCAGTGTCTGTTCCACCTGACTGAAATCTGTGATACGTTCGTGTATCGGACGGTAGCCCGCTTCTTGGCGGGGAATATTTAAGAATGCTTTTGGATCACCCATAATCTTATATTAGTTGACAGTTGATAGTTTTTCAGTAGTCTCTCTGCATATCCGCAATCTTCTGTTGCAGTTTCTTCATTTGTTCCTCTTGCAGCACTTTCTTGTACTCGATGGGGACTATTTGGATGAACTCGTCTACGTAGTGCGTCCAGTCATCGAGCATAGTACGCGCCAGTTTAGAACCGGTGTAGAGATAGTGTTGGCGGATGAGTTCGTGCAGTTCCTTGCGGTACGAGGCTTCTTCGATGAGGCTTAGTTCCACCATTTCCATGTTGCAGAAATAGTCGAAGCTGCCGTCTTTGTTCCAGACGTAGGCCACACCGCCCGACATACCGGCTGCGAAGTTACGTCCCGTCTGTCCCAGCACTACCACACGTCCGGCGGTCATGTATTCGCAGCAATGGTCGCCCACGCCCTCTACAACGGCTATCGCACCGGAGTTGCGGACGGCAAAGCGTTCGCCTGCGCGCCCGTTGATATATACTTCGCCACCGGTTGCGCCATACAGAAGGGTGTTTCCGGCAATTGTGTTCTTCTCAGCCTCGAAGTTGCTGCGTACAGGGGGCAGTACGGCGATGCGTCCGCCACTCAGTCCTTTGCCCAGATAGTCATTGGCTTCGCCTTCCAGCTTGAAGTTGACGCCCGGCACGAGGAATGCTCCGAAACTCTGTCCGGCCGAACCTTTGAACTTGACGTTCAGTGTATGTTCGGGTAGGCCTTTGGCGCCGTACTTGGCGGCGATAGCTCCGGAGAGCATCGCACCGCAGGCACGGTCGGTGTTGGCAATGGTATATTCAAGGGAAACTTCCTTCTGTTCGTTTACGGCATTGGCGGCGGCATGCAGCATTTCCACATCTTTTACGTGGTCAATGCCGTGTTGCTGGTCTATGATGTGGCGGATAGCAGCTCCGTTGTCCACCCGTGCCAGTACTTTGTCAAAGCTGATGAGCTGATGCTTCTTGATGTCATCGTCCGGTTTGCGGATGATGAGGTCGGTACGCCCGATGATGTCGTCCAGTTTTTCCACTCCAATCTCTGCCAGATACTCGCGTACTTCGCGGGCAAGGAAGGTGAAGTAGTTCACAAGGTATTCGCTGCGCCCGATGAAACGTTTGCGTAGTTCCGGGTTCTGGGTGGCTACACCTACGGGACAGGTGTTCTGGTTGCACTTGCGCATCATCACGCATCCCAGTACGATGAGGGCGGTGGTGGCGAAACCATATTCTTCCGCGCCTAGCATGGTCATGAGCACTACGTCGCGTCCGGTTTTCAACTGACCGTCCACTTGCAACAGCACTTGCCCGCGCAGTCCGTTCAGTACCAGTGTCTGTTGCGTTTCGCTCAGTCCGAGTTCGGGCGAGATGCCGGCATATCGGATAGAGCTTGCGGGTGATGCGCCTGTACCGCCTTCGGCGCCGGAGATGACGATAAGGTCGGCTTTGGCTTTCGCTACGCCTGCGGCGATAGTTCCCACACCGCTTTCGGCTACTAGCTTCACGCTGATTTTGGCTTGCGGATTGACGTTCTTCAAGTCGAAGATGAGCTGTGCCAAGTCCTCGATGGAATAGATGTCGTGGTGAGGCGGGGGAGAAATCAAAGAAATGCCCGGAATGGAGTGGCGCGTGCGGGCGATCACTTGGTCTACTTTGAATCCCGGCAATTGGCCGCCTTCACCCGGCTTGGCGCCTTGTGCCACTTTTATCTGTATTTCGTCGGCATTCACCAGATATTCCGTAGTGACACCGAAGCGTCCGGATGCCACCTGTTTGATGGCGCTGCGCATTTCCGTTCCGAAGCGTGCGGCGTCTTCACCGCCTTCGCCCGTATTGCTTCGCCCGTGCAGCTTATTCATGGCAACCGCCATTGCCTCATGCGCTTCCTGACTGATAGCGCCGAAAGACATAGCCCCCGTAACGAAACGTTTCAGAATGCTTTCCACCGGTTCCACCTTGTCTATGGAAATGGGGCTGTGACGGAAGTCGAGGAAGTCGCGCAGGAAGATAGGCTTTTCTTTCTCGTCAACCAAGCGGATAAACTCTTTGAATTTCTTGTAACTGCCCAGACGGGTGGCTATTTGCAGGGTACTGATAGTCTCCGGATTCCAAGCGTGCTTCTCGCCGTCCTTGCGGTATGCGTACAATCCTTTGTTCGGCAATAAGAGAGTTTCACCGCCGTCATTCTTCGTATGCGCTTCTTCCTTCTTCATCGCTTCCCCTTCGTCGTGGAATGTAATGGCGTCACGTGCCACTTCATCCAGACGGATGCCGCCGATAGTCGATTTCAATCCGCCGAAGTAAGCGTCGCTCAGTTCCTCGCTCAACCCGACAGCCTCGAATATCTTTGCGCCCCGGTAGGAACGGATGGTGCTGATACCCATTTTGCTCATAATCTTGAGCAAGCCTTTGCAAATGGCTTTGATGTAATTCTTCTCTGCAGTGGCATAGTCCAGTTGTATCTCTTTCTTGGCAACCAACTCGTCCAGTACGGCAAATGCCATGTAGGGGTTCAGTGCGCTTGCACCGAAACCGAGGAGTAGCGCAGCGTGCATCACTTCGCGTATCTCGCCGCTTTCCACTATCAATGCGGTCTGTACGCGCTTTCCTACCGAAATGAGGTGGTGGTGTACCGCCGATACAGCAAGCAATGCGGGTATGGCGGCATGGGCGGCATCTACGTTACGGTCGGTCAGTACAATGTAGTTCACGCCTTCGGTGACGGACTCTTCGGCTTCCTTACACAAGCGGTCAAGCGCTTCCTGTAATCCGGCACGCTCTTTGGATACTTCGAACAGCATCGGCAGTTTTACGGTCTTGAAGCCTTTGTAGCGGATGTTGCAGAGAATATCCAATTGCGTATTCGTCAGGATGGGGTGGTTCAACCGTACCATTTTGCAGTGGCTTTCGTTGGGCGTCAGTATGTTCATGCCCACTGCGCCGATGTACTCTGTGAGGGACATTACCAATTCTTCGCGGATAGGATCGATAGGCGGATTGGTGACTTGCGCAAACTGTTGGCGGAAGTAATTGTAGAGTAGTTGTGGTTTGTCGGAAAGTACGGCAAGCGGGGTGTCATTACCCATTGCGCTGATAGGCTCGGCGCCGTTGGATGCCATGGGCAGGATGATTTTCTCGACATCTTCTTTGGAGAAGCCGAAGGTGTGCAGCATACTGTTGTAGTTGTTCACGCTATGGGGTACTTTGCGTCCGCTTTTCAGTTTGTTCAGTTCGATGCGGTTGTTGGCGAGCCAAGTGCGGTAGGGTTTGGCTTCGGCCAGTTGCTTTTTCAGTTCGCCGTCGTAGTATATCTCGCCTTTTCCGGTGTCTATCAGGAGTATCTTACCGGGTTGCAGACGACCTTTCTCTTTAATGTCGCCCGGCTCGAAGTCCATTACGCCGACTTCGCTGGCCACTACCATGATGTCGTTGTGCGTAATGAGGTAGCGCGCGGGGCGCAGACCGTTACGGTCGAGCATACCGCCCGCATAGCGCCCGTCACTGAAGAGTAGTGCGGCAGGTCCGTCCCAAGGTTCCATGAGGATAGAGTGGTATTCGTAGAAGGCTTTGAGGTCTTCGCTGATAGGGTTCTTTTCGTTGAAGGATTCCGGTACGAGCATCGCCATGGCATGCGGCAGGCTGAGGCCGGACATGACGAGGAATTCCAGTACGTTGTCCAGCGAGGCGCTGTCGCTCATGCTCGGCTGGATGATGGGACGCAGTTCTTTGATGTCGCCTAGGGCAGGAGAGGACAGGACACTTTCACGTGCTTCCATCCAGCCGCGGTTTCCGCGTATGGTATTGATTTCACCATTGTGCGCCAAGAGGCGGAACGGTTGTGCCAGCCCCCACGTGGGGAAGGTATTGGTGCTGAAACGGGAGTGTACCAGAGCCAGCCCGCTGGTGAAGTAACTGTTTGTCAGGTCGGAGAAGTAGTTGCGCAGTTGCAGGGAAGAGAGCATACCTTTATAGATAATGTTCTTTGTAGACAGCGACACGATGTAGAAATCCTCGCGTGCGACTATATCTGACCGGCGTACTTTGTTTTCTATTCTTTTCCTTATTATATAGAGACGGCGGTCGGCGGTTTCGCTGTCCATAAATCCGGTGATGAAGATTTGTTTGATGTCTGGCTCGTTGGCAAGTGCGGCTTCACCCAGTATTTCGGGACAGGTAGGCACATTGCGCAGGTGCATCAGTGTCAGCCCTTCTTTCTCTATTTCTTCAATGATGATGCTCAGGATGGCTGCCCGGTCTTTCTCCTCTTTCGGAAGAAAAAGCAATCCCGTTCCATATTTTCCTTTTTCAGGAACGGGGATTCCTTGCAGCAGGATGAACTCGTGCGGTATCTGCAACATGATTCCGGCACCGTCTCCGGTCTTGTTGTCGGCGCCTTCCGCTCCACGGTGGCGCATATTCTCCAATACTTTCAATGCAGATTCAACCAATTCATGTGATTTGCCGCCGTGAATGTTCACTAACATTCCCACACCGCAAGCGTCGTGCTCATTGGATGCATCGTACAGGCCCAACTGCATGGGCTGTCGTTGTGCGGGTTGTTCCTTTGTTTCGTTGTTAAAAAGCTTTTTCTTTTTCATTTTTGGTTTACTTTATTTTGCGTAATTCTTATTTTATATATCAAAATGTTCGGCAAAAATATATATTTAATTTCAAATTGATATAGATGTGCTTTGATTTGTGTCCTATTAAATACTTGTACCGGAGGCTGAAGTTATAATCTGATAGAAAACTCCCTTTGTTTTCTTCTAATCTCAAATCAGATTCTGCCTGTTTACTTTAAGATTGTAAATTCGACCTTTTGCTTTTAAAATATTATTTTCTTTGTCTTTTTGATGATAAAACATATTTTTTCTATTCTTTTGATAAATAAATAGTGAAAAGATTAACTTTATGTTCCCAAGAATATGTATCTTTGCAGCGCAAATCAAATACTGATATATTATGTGTGGAATAGTAGGCTATATAGGTCAAAGACAAGCCTACCCCATTCTTATCAAAGGCTTGAAACGGTTGGAGTACCGCGGATACGATAGTGCAGGGGTAGCATTAATCAGTGATGACCGACAACTGAACGTGTACAAGACGAAAGGAAAAGTCTCGAATTTAGAAACTTTCGTCACTCAAAAAGATATTTCCGGTAATATTGGTATTGCACACACCCGCTGGGCTACTCACGGAGAACCTTGTTCCGCTAATGCCCATCCTCATTATTCCTCTTCTGAACGTCTCGCTCTCATCCATAACGGCATCATTGAAAACTACGCCGTTCTCAAAGAAAAACTTCAAGCTAAAGGTTATACATTTAAAAGCAGTACGGACACTGAAGTATTGGTGCAACTCATTGAATACATCCAAGTGACAAACGGGATAGATTTACTGACGGCAGTGCAACTTGCCTTGAAGGAAGTAATCGGTGCGTATGCCATTGCGGTGCTCGACCGTGAACGCCCGGAGGAGATTATTGCGGCACGCAAGAGCAGTCCGCTTGTAGTGGGTATCGGTGAGGACGAGTTCTTTCTTGCTTCGGATGCCACTCCGATAGTGGAATATACGGATAAGGTCGTGTATCTGGAAGACGAGGAGATTGCCGTTATCCACCGGGGTGAGAAATTGAAAGTGGTGAATCTGAAGAATGTAGAGTGTCTGCACGAAGTAAAGACGGTGGCGCTTAATCTCGGTCAGTTGGAGAAGGGCGGCTATCCGCATTTTATGCTGAAAGAAATATTTGAACAGCCCGGTTGTATTCACGACTGTATGCGCGGACGTATCAATGTGGAAGGTACGAACGTCGTACTTTCGGCTGTGATTGATTATAAACAACGTTTGCTGAATGCTAAACGCTTTATCATTGTGGCTTGCGGTACATCTTGGCATGCTGCGCTTATCGGCAAGCACCTGATTGAAAGTTTCTGCCGTATTCCTGTGGAGGTGGAATATGCTAGTGAGTTTCGTTACCGTAATCCCGTGATTGATAGCAACGATGCAGTAATTGCCATTTCGCAAAGTGGCGAGACTGCTGATACGCTGGCTGCCGTGGAGCTTGCCAAGAGTCGTGGGGCATTTATATATGGTATATGCAATGCCATCGGTTCGAGCATTCCGCGCGCTACGCATACGGGATCTTACATCCATGTAGGTCCGGAAATAGGCGTGGCGTCCACTAAAGCCTTTACAGGTCAGGTAACTGTGCTCACTATGCTGGCATTGACGCTTGCGCGGGAGAAGGGTACGATTGATGAGGCTCAATACCTCGCCATAGTGAGGGAACTGGGACAGATTCCCGGCAAGATGAAAGAGGTATTGAAGCTGAATGAACGTATCGCGGAGCTTTCCAAGATATTCACATACGCGCGCCACTTTATCTATCTGGGACGTGGTTATAGTTATCCCGTGGCGTTGGAAGGCGCGTTGAAGTTGAAAGAAATCTCGTATATCCATGCCGAGGGCTATCCTGCCGCCGAAATGAAACACGGGCCTATCGCTTTGGTGGATGCCGAAATGCCGGTAGTGGTGATTGCTACGCAAAACGGATTGTATGAGAAAGTATTGAGCAATATACAGGAAATCAAAGCCCGTAAGGGTAAAGTCATCGCCCTTGTGACGAAGGGGGATACGGTTATCAGCAAGATTGCTGATACTTGTATCGAACTTCCTGAAACATTGGAGTGCCTTGACCCGTTAATAACTACGGTACCTCTGCAACTGCTTGCTTATCACATTGCGGTGTGCAAGAGTATGGATGTAGACCAGCCGAGAAATCTGGCAAAGTCGGTGACAGTAGAATGACTGAAAAATAGATGATGTATTTTTAAGAAATAAATAATGTGTTTTTAAAGGAAGTAATTACTCATTAGTAAATTTGTCAATGGAACAATTAAAGCATGAATGTGGCGTGGCCATGATACGCCTGCTGAAACCGCTGGAGTACTATGAAAAGAAGTACGGTACGTGGATGTACGGGCTGAATAAGCTCTATCTTCTCATGGAGAAACAACACAACCGTGGGCAGGAAGGGGCCGGACTGGCTTGCGTAAAGCTCGAAGCCAATCCCGGCGAGGAATATATGTTCCGGGAACGTGCCCTCGGTTCCAGTGCCATTACCGAGATATTCGATACGGTGCAGAGCAACTTTAAAGACCTGACGAAAGAGCAGTTGCACGATGCTGACTATGCCAAACGTGTGTTGCCTTTTGCCGGAGAGGTCTATATGGGGCATTTACGCTACTCCACTACCGGAAAGTCGGGCATCTCGTACGTACATCCGTTTCTTAGGAGAAATAACTGGCGTGCCAAGAACCTTGCCCTCTGTGGCAACTTCAACATGACGAATGTGGATGAAATCTTTGCACGTATCACCGCCATCGGCCAGCATCCGCGCAAGTATGCCGATACTTATATCATGTTGGAACAGGTGGGGCATCGCCTTGACCGTGAAGTGGAGCGCCTCTTCAACCTTGCCGAAGCCGAAGGGCTGACGGGCATGGATGTAACCCATTATATTGAAGACCACATCGACCTTGCCAACGTGTTGCGCACCTCAAGTAAGGAGTGGGACGGGGGATACGTGATGTGCGGGCTTACCGGGAGCGGCGAGACGTTTGCCGTGCGCGACCCGTGGGGCATCCGCCCTGCCTTCTGGTATCAGGATGATGAAATAGCAGTACTTGCCAGTGAACGTCCCGTGATACAGACAGCCTTGAATGTTTCTGCCGAATCCATCAAGGAACTACAACCGGGGCAAGCGGTACTTATCAACAAAGCGGGCAAGCTGCGCACAGTGCAAATCAACAAGCCGCGCGAAGTGAAGCCTTGCTCTTTCGAGCGCATCTATTTCAGTCGCGGCAGTGATGTGGATATCTATAAGGAACGTAAACTGTTAGGTGAGAAGTTGGTGCCTAATATATTGAAAGCCATTGATAACGATGTTGACCATACGGTATTCTCCTTCATCCCCAATACGGCGGAAGTTGCCTTCTACGGTATGTTGCAGGGATTGGACGAGTATCTCAACGAGGAGAAGGTGCGGCAGATTGCGGCATTGGGGCGTAACCCCAGCCACGAGGAACTGGAACGTATCCTGTCCCGCCGCATACGCAGCGAGAAGGTGGCTATCAAAGATATTAAACTGCGTACGTTCATTGCTGAGGGAAACAGCCGCAACGACCTTGCCGCCCATGTGTACGATATTACCTACGGTAGCCTTGTACCGGATGTGGATAATCTTGTCATCATTGACGACAGCATCGTGCGCGGCACGACTTTGAAGCAGAGTATCATTAGTATTCTTGACCGTCTCAATCCGAAGAAAATCGTGATTGTGAGTTCTTCACCGCAAGTACGATACCCCGATTATTACGGCATTGACATGGCGAAGATGAGCGAGTTTATCGCTTTCAAGGCAGCCGTCGAACTGCTGAAAGAGCGGGATATGAAAGATGTCATCGCCGCCGCTTACCGCAAGTCGAAGGAGCAGGTCGGTCTGCCTAAAGAGCAGATGGTGAACTACGTGAAGGATATCTATGCACCTTTCACCGATGAAGAAATCTCCGCTAAAATGGTGGAACTATTGACGCCGAAAGGTACGAAAGCCAAAGTGCAGATTGTATATCAGCCTTTGGAAGGGTTACACGAAGCATGTCCCAGGCACAAGGGCGATTGGTATTTCAGCGGTGATTATCCCACGCCGGGTGGTGTGAAGCTGCTGAATATGGCGTTTATTAATTATATCGAAGAAGTATATCAATTTTAGTGATTAGTGATTGGTTATTAGTGATTTGCTAATGTTTTCCTGCATCATGAAGGCATGAATTCAATGATAAACAAATCACTAATCACTAATCACTCATCACTTACAAGTAGTAAATATGAGAAATGTAACTCTGATCCTCGACGACGGGAGCTGTTTTCACGGCAAGTCGTTTGGCTACGAAAAGTCGGTAGCGGGAGAGGTGGTCTTCAACACAGCCATGTCGGGTTATCCCGAGAGCTTGACCGACCCTTCGTATGCCGGACAGTTAATGACGCTCACTTATCCGTTGGTGGGTAATTATGGTGTGCCGCCTTTCACTACCGAATCGAACGGGCTGGCTACTTTCATGGAAAGCGAACGCATCCATGCCGAGGCCATTATCGTAAGTGATTATTCGGAGAATTACAGCCATTGGAACGCTACGGAAAGCCTTGCCGAATGGCTGAAACGTGAGCAGGTGCCGGGAATAACGGGTATCGATACCCGCGAACTGACGAAGGTGTTGCGTGAACATGGGGTGATGATGGGGCGCATCGTTTTCGACGATGCCGGAAACGAAATTGACAATTCACAATTGACAATTGACAATTATGGTGAAATAAACTATGTGGACAGGGTGAGTTGCAAAGACATCATTGTATATGCCGGAACAGAAAGCCGTCGTTTTGACATCGCCACCCCCGCAGCGCAGCTTAATTGTCAATTGTCAACTGTCAATTGTCAATTAAAGAAAGTCGTTCTTCTTGATTGCGGTGTCAAAACCAACATTATTCGTTGCCTGCTGAAGCGTAATGTGGAAATTATCCGCGTCCCTTGGAACTACGATTTCAATGGGTTGGAGTTTGACGGACTGTTTATCTCCAACGGTCCCGGTGACCCCGATACTTGTGATGCCGCTGTGCAGAACATTCGTAAAGCGATGCAGAACGAGAAGTTACCAATCTTTGGTATCTGCATGGGCAACCAACTGCTGAGTAAAGCCGGAGGAGCCAGGATTTACAAACTGAAATACGGACACCGCAGCCACAACCAGCCGGTGCGCATGGTGGCTACGGAACGTTGCTTCATTACCTCGCAAAATCATGGTTATGCGGTAGATAACAATACACTTACCGAAGATTGGGAACCGCTTTTTATCAATATGAACGACGGTTCTAATGAGGGTATCCGCCATAAACGCAATCCGTGGTTTTCGGCACAATTCCATCCGGAAGCTGCCAGCGGACCAACGGATACGGAGTTTCTGTTTGACGAGTTTGTGAAGCTGTTATAATAATTTTGACCGGTATCAAAAAGTCGTTTGATATATGTCATAATTTCGTTTGATGTACATCGAAACAAATTTTGATACCTGTGAAAACAGATTATTGATATAATCAATTTAAGACAAATGAAAGAAAACAATATAAAGAAAGTCCTGCTGCTCGGTTCCGGCGCACTGAAAATCGGTGAGGCGGGAGAGTTTGACTACTCCGGTTCGCAGGCACTCAAAGCGTTGAAAGAAGAAGGTATCCATACCGTTCTCATCAACCCGAACATCGCTACCGTACAAACTTCGGAAGGCGTTGCCGACCAGATTTACTTCCTGCCCGTCACTCCCTATTTCGTAGAGAAAGTTATCGAGAAAGAACGTCCCGACGGCATTATGCTTGCCTTTGGCGGACAGACGGCACTAAACTGCGGTGTGGCACTCTATAAAGACGGTATCTTCGATAAATACAATGTAAAAGTACTCGGTACTCCTGTACAAGCCATCATCGACACCGAAGACCGTGAGATATTCGTGCAGAAACTGGATGAGATTGACGTAAAGACCATCCAAAGCGAAGCGGTAGAAAACGTTGTGGATGCACGTCGTGCCGCTAAGGAGCTTGGTTATCCCGTTATCGTTCGTGCCGCCTATGCGCTTGGCGGACTGGGTTCCGGCTTCTGCGACAATGAGGAAGAACTGGACGTGCTTGTAGAAAAAGCCTTTTCCTTCTCTCCGCAGGTACTTGTAGAGAAGTCCTTGCGCGGCTGGAAAGAAGTGGAGTACGAAGTAGTGCGCGACCGCTTCGACAACTGTATCACGGTTTGTAATATGGAGAACTTCGACCCGCTGGGCATCCATACGGGTGAGTCCATTGTCATCGCTCCGTCACAGACCTTAACCAATCGTGATTACCATAAACTCCGTGAACTCGCTATCCGCATCATCCGTCATATCGGTATTGTGGGTGAGTGCAACGTGCAGTATGCTTACGACCCCGAAAGCGAAGATTACCGTGTAATCGAGGTAAATGCCCGCTTGAGCCGTTCATCTGCATTAGCCTCTAAAGCAACGGGTTATCCGTTGGCATTTGTTGCCGCCAAATTAGGATTGGGCTACGGTCTTTTCGACCTGAAGAACTCCGTAACCAAAACAACGAGTGCTTTCTTTGAACCTGCACTGGACTATGTGGTTTGTAAAATTCCCCGTTGGGACTTGGGTAAGTTCCATGGTGTAGATAAGGAATTGGGTTCGAGCATGAAGTCGGTAGGTGAGGTTATGGCTATCGGTCGTACTTTTGAAGAAGCCATTCAGAAAGGATTGCGTATGATAGGACAAGGGATGCACGGTTTTGTGGAAAATAAGGAGCTTGTAATCTCCGATATAGACAAAGCTCTGCGCGAACCTACCGACAAACGTATCTTCGTTATCTCCAAAGCCTTCCGTGCCGGATATACCGTAGACCAAGTGCATGAGCTGACAAAGATTGACCGCTGGTTCCTCGAAAAGCTGATGAATATTATGCACACCTCGAAAGGACTGGAACAGTGGAGCAAGAACCACAAGCAGATTGCCGACCTGCCCGTCGAGTTGCTGCGTAAAGCTAAAGTACAAGGTTTCTCGGACTTCCAGATTGCCCGTGCCATTGGCTACGAGGGAGATATGGAAGACGGTATCCTCTATGTTCGCAATCATCGCAAGAGCGTCGGTATCCTGCCCGTAGTAAAGCAAATCGATACGCTTGCCGCTGAATATCCCGCACAGACCAACTATCTGTACCTGACGTATAGCGGTATCGCCAACGATGTGAAATATATGGGAGATAAGAAGAGTATCGTCGTCCTCGGTTCCGGCGCCTACCGCATCGGCTCCTCGGTAGAATTTGACTGGTGTGGTGTGCAGGCGTTGAACACCATTCGCAAGGAGGGTTACCGCAGCGTCATGATTAACTACAATCCGGAAACTGTCTCTACGGACTATGATATGTGCGACCGCCTTTACTTTGACGAGCTGACGTTTGAGCGTGTCATGGATATCCTCGAACTGGAAAATCCGCATGGTGTCATTGTCTCTACCGGCGGTCAGATACCCAATAACCTCGCCCTGCGCCTCGATGCGCAGAATGTACCTATCCTCGGTACGAGCGCCAAGAGTATTGACAATGCCGAAGACCGTGACAAGTTTTCCGCCATGCTCGACCGTATCGGTGTAGACCAGCCCGAATGGAGCGCCCTTACTTCACTGGAAGACATCAACGCTTTCGTCGACAAGGTAGGTTTCCCCGTACTGGTGCGTCCGTCTTACGTGCTCAGCGGTGCGGCGATGAACGTCTGTTCCAACCAGGAAGAACTGGAACGCTTCCTGCAACTGGCGGCAAACGTCAGCAAGAAGCATCCGGTAGTGGTGAGCCAGTTTATAGAGCACGCCAAAGAGGTGGAAATGGATGCTGTGGCGCAGAACGGTGAAATCGTTGCATACGCCATTAGCGAGCATATCGAGTTTGCCGGTGTACACTCCGGTGATGCTACCATCCAGTTTCCCCCGCAGAAGTTGTACGTTGAGACAGTGCGCCGCATCAAGCGTATCAGTCGCGAGATAGCCCGTGAACTGAATATTTCCGGTCCGTTCAACATCCAATATCTGGCTAAGGATAATGATATCAAGGTGATAGAATGTAACCTGCGTGCATCGCGTTCGTTCCCGTTCGTCAGCAAGGTATTGAAGATAAACTTTATCGAACTTGCCACCAAGGTGATGCTCGGTTTGCCTGTGCAGAAGCCGGACAAGAACCTGTTCGACCTCGATTATGTAGGTATCAAGGCGAGCCAGTTTTCTTTCAACCGTTTGCAAAAGGCCGACCCTGTGCTCGGCGTGGATATGGCGTCTACGGGTGAGGTAGGTTGTATCGGCAGCGATACTTCCTGCGCTATCCTCAAGGCTATGCTTGCCGTGGGCTATCGCATTCCGAAGAAAAATATCCTGCTCTCTACCGGAACTCCGAAACAGAAAGTGGATATGCTTTCCGCTGCCCGTATGCTTCAGAAAAAAGGGTACAAGATATTCGCTACGGGCGGCAGCAGCAACTTCCTTACAGAGAACGGGGTGGAGAATACCCGCGTCTACTGGCCCAGTGAATCCGGCATGCAGCCGCAGGCACTCGACATGTTGCATAAAAAGGAGATTGATATGGTGGTGAATATTCCCAAGAACCTCACGGCAGGGGAATTGAATAACGGTTATAAGATACGCCGTGCAGCCATCGACCTCAATATCCCGCTGATTACGAATGCACGTCTGGCAAGTGCGTTCATTAATGCGTTCTGCACAATGACACCGGACGATTTGGCGATAAAGTCGTGGGAGGAGTATAAATGATGAAATAATTAGTTGTTTTTTAAATTTAAAACCGGGGTGGTTGGTTATATATAATCTGCCACTCCGGTTTATTTTTATGCACTTTTATTAAGTGTTACAGGTCTTGAGTACCTCAGTGCCGGGTATGTAGGAAGCTTATTATTTTAGTGGTACAAAACGGTGTGTGTCACCCTCAAACGGGCTTGTTTCCCGTAATGTTTGTAAACAGCAGGTAAAGAAGTAAAATATCATCGGTTTTTATTTTATTATAAATTCACGAAACATCTTTTACTTCAATCTGTTATATTGGATGCATTCTTAGAATGAACTAAACTAATTAACCAATTAAAAGACATGCAAGTATGAACAGATTTCTAATTTTAGTAATGGTGCTGATGGGAGCTATAGCTGCCAATGCACAAACAGATAGGGCTGCGCAGCGAAAAGCGCAGAAACAGATGGAGGCTGCACAGGATTCAATGAGACATGTGAGAGCTGTAAGAGCTATGGAAGAACATAACTTTGTATTGGAGGCAGACCAGCTTCAATTTAAGCGTGGGAGGACTGCTTTCGTTTCATCTACAACGAACTTTGTTTCTTTGAAGGGGGATGAGGCTGTGGTTCAGGTTGCTTCTTACAGTGGCGGTGGTCCCAACGGAATCGGTGGAATTACAGTAGAAGGACGTGCATCGAAAATAGAGATGAAAACCGATAAAAAAGGGAATACGTACTTCTCGATGAGTGTAACTGGAAGAGGAATCTCTGCTTCGGTACGTATTTCTCTTTATAGAGGAAGTAATGATGCTACGGTAGACATTAGTCCTAACTTTCATTCCAACAGATTGACTTTGAAAGGACGTGTGTTGCCTTATAATCAGTCGGGAGTGTTTAAAGGTTCTTCTTTATAAGACGAAAACACACCTTTTCAGTATTCTATAAATTCGTCCCGTGAGATGAATAAATCCGTCTCATGGGACGGATTTATTCATCTTACGGGATGATTTATGTATTGCAAAGGGGCTTATCCTTTCTGATATTCCACCGGTGTCATTCCTGTATTTCGCTTAAAGAATTTGGAAAAGAAGGAAGGATTGGGGAAGTTGAGTTCATCTGAAATTTGGAATATCAGCATATCGCTATGTTTCAACAATACTTTCGCTTCGAGGATAATGGCCTGATTAATCCATTGTACGACCGTTTGTCCGCTTACTTCGCGGATTACTGTGCTCAGGTAACGTGGAGTCAGAAAAAGTCTATCGGCGTAGAAACCTACGGTGTGTTCATGTTTTCCATGTTCGTTTACCAGGGTGATGAAACGACGGAAGATATCTTCCTGACGAGAGAGGTGGTGAGGAGAGATAATTTGTTTCTGTTGGTATGTATACCTTATATAATATAGCAAGGCGGCTACCAAGTGTTGCACCACTTCACGTTGGAAAGGTGTTTTATGCATAGTATCCCATAACAAGGAATAAAAGGTACCGGTATATTCCCATTCTTCCGTATTCAAATTGAGCAGGATACCATTCTTCATGTACGAATCGCTCAGGAAATTGCCTTGCATTACCGGTAGAAAGTTAGTGCCGGGAACAATTACTTGAAAATCATAATCCGAACTGATTTCCAATAATTCTATCAATGAGCCTGCAGGACTTATGATAATCATTCCTTTTTCAACCGTATATTCTATAAGATTGATAGAAATTCGTCCTCTGCCTTGTAATACGCGGATTATTCTACCTTCTTTAGTACGATAAGGCTGCCCGCTACGAAACAGTATGCTTTCCATACATGCAAAACTGATAACCATTCCGATATCGCAGTTTATAATACGGAACTTTTCATTGGTAATAATATCCGTGTTATGTATCAAATCATCAAGTCCGAGATTTACCGGCTTGTTCTTCTCCATAATCTTCATTTATATATTACTCAAGTTTCACAGTATGCGAAACTTAAATATATTATTAATCTGTATTCAAAGATAGGAATAAAACAGAATTAAACGGTTAGTCTGTATTGATAATCGAACAAATAGAACATATCATTCGATTAATAGAAAGTATTTGTATAGCTTTATGGTCTATCTTTGCAGTGTGTGAAACGAAATAGAAATAACAATGAATATGAAACGAATAATTCTCTCTTTTTCCTTGTTTCTTGTGGTGACGTTGGTGCATGCGCAACTCACTTTGGAGGAGTGCCAACGCCAGGCGCAGGCCAATTATCCGTTGGTACGCCAATACGGACTGATTGAGAAAGCGCGTGAATACGATCTTGCCAATGCAGGAAAAGGATATTTACCTCAGTTCGCACTTTCAGGCAAAGCAACCTATCAAAGTGATATTACCCAGTTGCCCGTTACGATTCCCGGAGTAGACATCAAAACCGCTCCGAAAGACCAGTATCAGATAATGCTGGAATTGCAACAAACCATTTGGGACGGCGGAGATATTCGTTCCAGAAAACGCCTGACACGTGCGGCATCGGAAGTGGAGTTGGAAAAGCAGAATGTGGATATGTATGCCCTGAACGACCGGGTGAACCAACTGTTTTTCGGTATTTTACTATTGGATGAGCAACTGATGCAAAATCAACTTCTGCTGGATGAGCTTGGACGAACGCATAAACAAGTTTCGGACTATATGGCTAATGGTATTGCCAATCAAAGTGACCTGGATGCAGTGAGTGTGGAACAGTTGAATACCAAGCAGCAACGTGTGGGGTTGGAAATGTCACGCCAGGCATATATGTACATGCTTGCTGCATTTATAGGCAAGGAACTTTCACCGGGAACTGTTTTAGCGAAACCTGCTTTAGAGGCTGCCGCAGATATGGACAGCCGGGATAACTTTCGTCCCGAACTTCGCTGGTTCGATGCGCAGGGGGAGCGTTTGAATATTCAGGAGGAAACTCTCAAAACGCGCCTGATGCCTCGTTTGGGGTTGTTTGTACAGGGGGCTTACGGCAATCCGGGGCTGAATATGTTGAAGGATGAATTCAGCGCTTATTATATGGCGGGTGTACGTATGTCGTGGAACTTCGGCAGTCTGTATACATTGAAGAACGACCGCAGACAGATAGGTAACACTCGTCGCCAGATAGAGACTAACCGGAATGTCTTTCTTTTCAATACCCGTCTGCAAGCTGCACAGCAGGATGCGAATGTACTGTCTATGCGTCGGCAAATGACGGATGACGACGAGATTATCCGGCTACGTACTAATATCCGCCGGGCTGCTGAGGCGAAAGTGGAGAATGGAACAATGACCGTTACCGATATGCTCCGCGAGATTACTGCCGAGAGTATGGCAAAACAGACAAAAGCATTGCACGAGGTGCAGTTGCTGATGAATATATGGCAGTTGAAGTATACGCTCAATAAATAATACATAACTTATAACTCATAACTCATTATGAAATCATTCAATTTATTCCCTTTACTGTTTGTGTTTGCTGCCTGCAACAGTGGCACTCCCAAATATGATGCTACGGGAACTTTTGAAGCAACCGAGGTGATTGTTTCTGCAGAAGCATCGGGCAAATTGCTCAGTCTGGATATAGAAGAAGGCGCTTTACTGAAAGCTGGAGAAGAGGTCGGCATTATTGATACGGTTCAACTCTATTTGAAAAAGCTGCAACTGGAAGCCAGTGTAAAGTCCGTGGAAGGCCAGCGTCCTGACATCTTGAAGCAGGTAGCTGCAACCAAAGAACAGATTGTACAGGCAAAGCGCGAACGTGACCGTGTGACAAACTTGCTTCGTGTAGGTGCTGCCAACCAAAAACAGTTGGATGATGCTGAATCCATGCTTGAAGTCCTTAACAAGCAACTTGCTGCACAGAACTCTACCCTGAGGAATAGTGACCAAAGCCTGACGTGGCAGAGTTCTTCCGTGGGCATACAAGTGGCACAGGTTGAAGACCAATTGAAGAAATGCTATATCACGTCTCCTTTGACTGGAACTGTTCTTGCCAAATATGCTGAAGCGGGCGAGTTGGCTGCACCGGGGACACCGCTGTTTAAGATAGCGGATATGGAACAGATTTACCTGCGTGCTTATATTACTTCCGAGCAACTTGCCGGGGTAAAGCTCGGACAAAAAGTAAACGTTTATTCCGATTATGGCAAGGATATAAGGAAAGAGTATCCGGGAGTCGTTACCTGGATTTCCGATACTTCCGAGTTTACGCCAAAGACTATCTTGACAAAGGATGAACGTGCCAATCTGGTTTATGCGGTGAAAATTGCCGTGAAGAATGACGGGTTGCTGAAAATAGGGATGTACGGAGGAGTGGATTTTAGTGATTAGTGTTCAGTGATAAATGATTTGTTATGGAATATGCTGTTACAGTTTGTGATGTCACCAAGCGTTATGGACAGGTAGAAGCCTTACGGGGTGTTTCTCTATCCGTTAATCCCGGTGAATTATTCGGTATCATCGGACCGGATGGGGCGGGGAAGACATCACTCTTTCGGATACTTACTACTTTGTTGCTAGCCGATAGGGGTAAAGCGATGGTTTGTGGGCTGGATGTGGTGAAGGATTATAAGGCTATACGCGAAAGAGTAGGATATATGCCCGGGCGTTTTTCCCTTTATCAGGACTTGACAGTGGAGGAAAACCTGAACTTCTTTGCAACTGTTTTCCATACTACGATTGAAGAGAACTACGACTTGGTGAAGGATATTTATCAGCAGATAGAACCTTTTCGTAAGCGTCGTGCCGGGGCTTTATCGGGTGGAATGAAACAAAAACTTGCTTTAAGTTGCGCACTTATCCATAAGCCGGATGTCCTTTTTCTGGATGAACCAACCACCGGAGTAGACCCCGTATCGCGTAAAGAGTTCTGGGGAATGTTGAGCCGGTTAAAGGAACAGGGTATTACTATTGTGGTTTCTACTCCAATCATTGACGAGGCACGCCAATGTGACCGTATCGCTTTTATCAACGAAGGGCAGGTGCGGGGGATTGATACTCCTGAACATATCCTGAAAGAGTTTGCCGATATACTTTGCCCGTCAGGATTACAACATGACCGGGTTGAGAATAAGGAGAACTATGTAATCGAAGTGGACGGACTGACGAAGCGTTTCGGTAACTTTACAGCCGTAGACCATATTTCCTTTAAGGTGCATCAGGGTGAAATCTTCGGTTTTCTCGGTGCAAACGGTGCCGGTAAAACTACCGCTATGCGTATGTTGACCGGACTTAGCCATCCCACGGAAGGTAAGGCTCGCGTGGCAGGTTTTAACGTTGTCGCTGAAAGTGAGGAAGTAAAAAAGAATATCGGTTATATGAGTCAGAAATTCTCGTTGTATGAAGATTTGAAGGTCTGGGAGAATATTCGTCTTTTTGCCGGTATCTATGGAGTGCCCGAAAGCGAGATAGCTCCCAAGACTGACGAACTCCTTATTCGTTTGGGGCTGGAACACGAACGTGATACTTTGGTGAAAAGTTTGCCGCTGGGGTGGAAACAAAAACTTGCCTTTTCTGTGTCTATCTTTCATGAACCTAAGATTGTGTTTCTGGATGAACCGACAGGCGGGGTGGACCCTGCTACCCGCCAACAGTTTTGGGAACTTATCTACCAGGCGGCGGATAGGGGTATCACAGTCTTTGTCACTACCCACTTTATGGATGAGGCAGAATATTGTGACCGTATTTCGATTATGGTGGATGGTAAGATTTGTGCCCTCGATACACCTGCTGAACTGAAAAGACTGTTCAATACCGATACAATGGACGATGTGTTTCAGCGGTTGGCACGGCAGGCGGTACGAACAGCAGATTAAATAATAAATATAACAATGAAACAATTCATAGCTTTTGTCCGCAAGGAATTCTTCCACATCTTTCGTGATCGGCGTACTATGTTGATACTGCTTGGTATGCCTATTGTGCAGATTATCCTATTCGGCTTTGCCATTACTACGGAAGTGAAGAATGTTCGTGTGGCTGTTCTCGATCCGTCGAATGATATGGTAACCCGCCGTATCATCGACCGTATGGATGCAAGTGAATATTTCTCCGTAACCCGTCGGTTACATTCGCCACAAGAGGTGGAAAACTCGTTCAGGGCAGGAGAGATTGACATGGCGCTCGTTTTTAGTGAGCAGTTCTCCGGCAATCTTTATACGGGTGAGGCTTGTGTGCAACTCATTTCTGATGCTACCGATCCGAATATGGCAGCTATGCAAGCCGGATATGCCGGTAATATAATGGCGGCTGTACAACAGGAAATGCTGCCACCGGGTGTACATGCAGCTACGATTGTGCCTCAGGTCAAGTTGCTTTATAATCCGCAAATGAAGAGTGCTTATAACTTTGTGCCCGGTGTGATGGGGCTTATCCTAATGCTGATATGTGCTATGATGACTTCCATATCCATTGTTCGTGAAAAGGAGACAGGTACGCTGGAGGTCCTATTGGTATCACCGGTAAAGCCGCTTTTCATCATACTGGCGAAGGCGGTTCCATATTTTGTGTTGTCGTTTGTCAATCTGATTACTATTTTATTGCTGTCAGTGTATGTCTTGAATGTACCTGTGGCGGGCAGTTTGTTTTGGCTGATTTTGGTATCACTGCTTTTTATTTTTGTTTCCCTTGCTCTGGGCTTACTGATTTCCACAGTCACAAGGACACAGGTTGCGGCCATGCTCGTATCAGGCTTAATGCTGATGATGCCTACTATGCTACTTTCAGGTATGATATTTCCGATAGAAAGTATGCCTGCTATTCTGCAAGGTATCTCAGCGGTACTTCCGGCACGCTGGTATATTCAGGCGGTGCGGAAATTGATGATTGAGGGAGTGGATGTTTCCTTTGTATTGACGGAAGTAAGTATATTGGCGGTAATGGCGGTATTGCTGATAACAGTCAGCTTTAAGAAGTTTAAAAACAAATTAGAGTAATTATGATAAAATATCTCATCGAAAAAGAATTTAAACAGTTGATGCGCAACTCTTTTTTGCCTAAGCTGATCTTCATATTTCCTTGTATGATTATGATACTGATGCCTTGGGCTGCCAACCTGGAGATAAAGAATATCAACCTGAATATCGTGGATAATGACCATAGCACCGTCTCCCGCCGTTTAGTTGATAAAATCGGTGCATCTACCTATTTCCGTGTGACAGATCTTCCTGGTACTTACGAGGACGGTTTGCTGTCTGTTGAGGCGGGAACTGCTGATGTTATATTGGAGATACCCCGCGACTTTGAGAAAGATTGGGTTAGTGGGAAAGCTCCCCGGCTGTTGGTTGCCGCCAATGCAGTAAACGGGACAAAGGGAAGTATGGGAGGTTCTTATCTGTCTTCTATCATTAATGATTATACACGTGAATTACAGGTGGAATCTCTTTCACCTTCGTTAGCAGGTAAACCGCTACCGCAAGCGAGTGTAGCAACGCAGAACCTTTTTAATCCGACATTGAATTACAAACTCTTTATGGTACCTGCCTTAATGGTTATGTTGCTGACTATGATTTGCGGCTTTCTGCCGGCATTGAATGTAGTGGCGGAGAAGGAAGTGGGGACTATTGAGCAGATTAATGTGACACCTGTCAACAAGTTTACTTTTATTGCGGCAAAATTGATACCTTACTGGCTGATTGGATTTACGGTACTTACCATTTGCTTTGTTCTGGCCTGGTTGCTTTATGGCATTCTGCCTGCCGGACATTTTCTTACTATCTACGGCTTTGCGTTGGTGTTCTTACCCGTAGTATCTGGATTGGGGCTGGTGGTATCCAATCATTCGGCTACGTTGCAGCAGGCTATGTTTGTCATGTGGTTCTTTATGCTGATTCTTATTCTGATGAGCGGTCTGTTTACGCCGATTCACAGTATGCCCGGGTGGGCACAATGGATTACCCGGTTTAATCCGTTGCGATATTTCGTAGAGGTGATGCGTACTATTTATCTTCGTGGAGGTGGCTTTAGCGATTTGCTTCCCCAGTTGTACGCATTACTTGCATTTGCCTTTGTGTTTAATTTGTGGGCGGTAAAAAGTTATCGCAAAAGCAGTTGAGAAGAGGATGATAAGATGGTAGGATTATTCCGGTATTTTATCACCTTATTACTTATTCTATCATCCTATCATTCTACCATTTTATCATTTTTTCATTATCTTTGCAGGCAAATTAATGAATATCTTATACCCTAATGAACACACAGAACTCTTATCTTGCCTCCAAACCGCATTATGAGATACTTGACGGACTTCGTGGCGTAGCCGCCGTTATGGTGGTAGCTTTTCATCTTTTAGAGGCGCACTCAGGTGGTAATCACTTGGAACAGTTTATCAATCACGGATATCTGGCAGTCGATTTCTTCTTTATGCTTTCAGGTTTCGTTATCGGTTATGCTTATGATGACCGTTGGAATCGAATGTCGGTAGGAACATTCTTTAAACGTCGTATCATTCGTCTGCAACCCATGGTGATTATAGGCAGTATTGTAGGAGCAGCATTCTTTTATTTTCAAAAGTCTTCCTGTTTTCCTGCAATAGAAAATACACCTATAGGTACAATGTTACTGATTATGTTGCTGGGCTGTACATTACTGCCTCTTCCGTTGAAATGGGATATTCGTGGCTGGACGGAAATGCATCCTTTAAATGGTCCTGCATGGTCGCTTTACTATGAATATATCGGTAATATTCTATATGGGTTGTTTATCCGTAAGTTTAATAAAATAGCTTTGTCTATTCTGGTATTTGTAGCTGGGTGCTTTACGGTGCATCTTTGCCTGACTGCTCCGGCAGGTGACATTGTAGGTGGATGGGCTTTGAACTGGGAGCAACAATATGTAGGAATGGTCCGGTTGATGTATCCTTTCTTCGGTGGATTGCTTTTGTCACGTTTAGGTTGGTTAATCCGTATGGAAAAACGTGCTTTCTGGTGGTGTAGCCTGATGATTGTAGTAGTTCTTTCCGTCCCCCGTATCGGTGGTGAAAACAACTTTTGGATGAACGGGCTTTATGAAGCCTTATGTATCTTATTTATCTTCCCGATAATCGTTTCAATGGGAGCGGGCGGAAAGGTAAGTGGTAAACGTTCTACTGCGGTGTGTAAGTTCTTGGGAGATATATCCTATCCGGTATATATCACACATTATCCGTTGGTATATACTTATACAGCTTGGGTTTGCAATCATAATGCAACAATGGCTGAAGGGGTTCCATATATGATACTGACCTTCGTTGGTGCTTTTGTGCTGGCTTATCTTTGCTTAAAGTTATACGACGAACCGGTACGCAAATGGTTGACAGACCGTTTTCTGAGAAAGAAATAGTTATCTGAAAAGTAATCTGTTTTGTAAGTTCACAAGTAGATATGCTTTATAACTCAAGTTTAGCAGCATGCGAAACTTGAGTTATAATAAAATGCCCTGATACAACTTATTGCATCAGGGCATTTTGTTAATTACCAGTTATCTTATTTTACGTCAATGAATTTCTTGCTTTTCTCTTTTTCCTCTGCTGTGAATTTGGGTAGATTGATATTCAATACACCGTTTTCTACATGTGCGGAAATCTTGTCTTTATCGACATTATCGGGAAGGATCATGGTCTGTTGGAATTTAGAATATGAAAACTCGCGACGCAGATAACGACCTTCTTTCTTATCGTCCTTATTGTTTTCTTCGTGGTTTTCAATCTTCTTTTCCATGGTGATAACCAAGTTGTTTTCTTCATCAATGTGTACGTTGAAGTCTTCCTTCGTCATACCCGGAACAGCTAACTCGACTTTATATTCTTTTTCGGTTTCAAATACGTTGATGGCAGGAGCAGTTGCATTGGCTTTTACCATCCAATCATTATCAAAGAAATCGTTAAAGATACTTGGTAACCAATTCTGAGTTCTTCTTACAGGCATCATAATTATAATCTCCTATCATTTAAAAGTTATACAATCTGTTTAGTTCTAAACACCGGCTCATATATTTTCAGGTGGTTGTTTTATATATTCACCGTCAATTTCTTAAACCGTCGTTCACTTACTATATCGCAAACCGTGTGCCAAATAGATTATACTGACTTTATTGACTAATTGTCATTGTACAACTGACTATTTTGCAATTATAATGTCATTATTACTGTCTTTTTATTTAAATTTGATTGAATTTCAGATTAATTTAAATCGCATTCTCCAGCGCTTATTATCTTCATCCCAGTCATGGCTGATGATTTTGAAAGTTCCTATTTCGGAAGTATTGGTGACGTGTGTGCCAATGCAAAGACATTCGTCGTATTCACCTACTTTTACTATGCGTACCGTTTCCGATGCGTCTTCCGGTAGTCGTTTCAGGTCAAAACGTCCTTTAGCTTCCTCTTGAGTGACAAACTCGATAGTAACTGGAAGCTGTTGCGTTATTATCCGATTTACCGTTGCTTCCAAAGTTTTAATTTGTTCTTCTGTAGGGCATGTCTCAAGCCGATAGTCCAGTTTACTCTTTTTACGTTCTATATGTGCCGAGATGGAACGTCCACACCCGAACAATCTTACCATTGTCTGGTTGATGATATGTTCGGTTGTATGCATCGGAGGGTATTCCTGCTTGTTGTGTTCGTTGAGTTGAGGTTGCTGTTCCTGATTCATTTGATTTCTATTTTTTCTCCTAAAAAATGAGGTTGCTTATTCAATAATACATCCATAAACATCTTGACTCTGGCAAGATATTCACGAAGCTGGGTTTTCAATCCGAAATGTTTTGGAACATCTTGGGCGTTATAACCTATTGCATGAATTCCATATTCTTGGGCTAAATATATAGCCCTTTCATTATGAAATAGCTGACTGATTACGATTATGGAATCTTGCCCGAATATTTCCTTGGTACGTACCACAGAGTCCAATGTTCTGAATCCTGCATAATCCAGATAAATAATGTTTTCGGGTATGGATTGTTGGATTAATGCTTGTTTCATGGCTTCGGGCTCATTATAATTTAGTTTGCTGTTATCTCCGCTGATAATAATATATTTTATTTTTCCGGCTTTGTATAATTGGGCAGCAGCTTCTATACGATAGCTGAAATAAGGATTGTCTTTTCCATTCTTCAGTTTGGGAGAAGTGCCTAAAAGAAGAGCAGTTTTACAATATGGAATTTCACTTACTTCATTATACGTCTTATTAAAAATCGTATTCTTAACTGTTTGGTTACAATAAACAATGATGCTGATAGTACATAGAAGAAGGAATATACATGATATAAGAATATTCCTTCTTGAAAAGAATTTTTTAAATGTTTTTTTAGTATGGGATATATTGTGCATCTTGTTTTCGTTAGGAAGTATATAATTACTCTGGTTATATTAAACTTGCTGTATACATAGAAGTATCTACCTGTCTGTTATTACATCTTGTGAATGAAGTTTTGTAGCACAGAATAAACACACGAGGATTAAGTTTAATTTATTCATCTATTAATGTTTTAAGTTTCTCTTATGGAGAGGCTTTTAAACTAATGCTTCTAATTCTTCTTTCAATATACTGTAAACATGTATATCTGCATACTCTCCTGATACTAATAATTCACCGGCACGTTCTGTTCCTTCGAGTTGAAAACCTAATCGAAGAGGAATACCGTTGCTTGCTGCATTGCCTGTAGCACAACGGATTTGTATACGTTTTATATTTTTGGCTTCAATTGCCCATCGACATAAGCGGTGAACACATTGGGTCATAATACCGCGATGTTGATATTCAGGTAATAACCAGTACCCAATCTCTGTACGATGATTTGCAAAATCAGAGAAATGGAAACCTATTAATCCGCAAATTTCGTTATGTTCGTTCCAGATACAGAATATTGGTTCATAGCGATCATCAGGGGCAGAAAGGATACTTTTTAGAAAGTCCTCCTCGTCAGTTACAGACTTTAGGTTGTCAACAAATGGCAACCAAATGCGCATATAATCCCTGTGAGTATCAATTGCATGATAAATAGCTGCTGCGTCTTCTATTCTCACTTCGCGTAACAGAATATCCGGAAAAATCTGGAACGATGTGATAGGACGGTTAGGAAATGATTCCTCTTTTCGAGTACTTTGTATTCTCTCTTTGATTTTACCCCACGCATGAGTATCGAACAGGCAACTTTCGCGCATGGTGTGATACATCACTTTGAATCGTGACATCGGGATAGTAAAACTCAATATGTCTGCCTCAAAATAGGGACGAACAGATGGATCGAAGAACCCGAGGAAAGTTCGTTGTCCCTGCTTCTGATTTTCGAGAACAGCTTGTGTCACAACAGAACAACATCCTGATCCAAATGGGGATGAGACGGCATCCGGTGAATTGTTATCATAATAGGTCCAAGTCGTCAGCCCGGATAACACATCTGGAGTAGCGAGGAATAATATACCTTCTACCTCGTCAAATGAGGGTATTTGGTCTATTCGTGCAAAATGCAGGTAATTTTTCTTAGCTTTGGGTACTTGAGTTTCCCTGATAAAATCAATTACCATCTCAGGCGTTTTCTTGTATTTCTCTTTCAAGGATACAAAACCGGGCACATGTTCCGGCATTTCTGTAAATCCGGTATAGAATTTGCCACCTCCACAACCAATTGTCTCGGCATTGAAGCTGATTATTTTTCCCTCTCTCACAAGTTGCATACTTTTAAAGAAACAACCGTTTATTTTTTCAGTTAAAGCCTCCTGTTGGTCCGAATACCAAAAAGCGATGGGAAGTTCGGCTTGTTGACCAAATGCTTCTTGATAATTATTGGTGAACGTGTGTGTATCCATACCTTTTTATTTTTTCGTAAAGTTAGTAATAATCTGGAATTTCCGTTTTTCTGTGTAAGAAATAATTGTGAGTGCTCTTAGAGAATACAGAGTACTATCATTCATTTTGCTGAGATATGGACATAAAAAAAGGAGTACCGCTGTACTCCAACCTTTGTTAACCTTAAATCTAATACTATGAAAAACACATTGCAAAGATACGGACAATTGAGATATTTGCAAATTATCCAAGAAAAAAAGTATGTTTTATAACACTTCTTATAAATTACCGTTCTTTGTTATATCTTTTTTAAGAATTTCATCCCTTTGCTTCCTGGTACATAAAGCGTTTTATACTCTTTTTTGCCGTCTTTTCAAACTCCTCGAAGTGTATCTTTACCTTGGTGATTTGACAATAACCCGGTAATTGCTGATTAAGTTCATTCCGGTTAATTTCCATCATTTTTTCCACATCTGTTTGTTGCAAGCCATGAGCGAAAGCATCGTCAAAGTCGGGATATACGAGGGCGACAAGTTTATCCTTTTGCAATACAATCAATGATTCAGATACATAAGGCATATTATTTAGTTTGCTTTCAATTTCCTCTGGATATATGTTTTGTCCACTGGAAGTGAGAAGCATATTTTTACTGCGTCCACGTACGGTAACATAGCCGTCGCTATCCATTGTAGCAAGGTCGCCTGTATGTAGCCAACCGTGAGTATCGATAATCTGGGAAGTAGCTTCTTGATTTTTGTAATAACCTAACATCAAATTAGTACCGCGGCAGATGATTTCACCTGCTAAATGTTCAGGATCAAGAGAATCTATCTTTACTTCCATACGTGTAGTTGCCTTACCGCATGAAGCAAGTTTCAAGGTTTCCCAACGACTGGAACAAATGATGGGACCACATTCGGTCATACCATAGGCAATTGTGTAGGGGAATCCTATTTCTTTAAGGAAACGTTCTACATCTGCATTAAACGGTGCACCGCCAATAATGATTTCGTCAAAGTTTCCACCGAAGATTTGCATAGCTTCCCTACGGGCAGCGGCTTTTATTTTGTCATTAATAATGGGTACACGTAGTAACAGTTTCCCTATCTTGTTGTCTACACGGGGAAGAATATCTTTCTTGATTATTTTCTCAACAATAAGAGGTACACACGATATGACGCGCGGCTTGATTTCTGAAAAGGACTGTGCGATAATCTTAGGTGAAGGCATACGGGTAAGGAAATACAGATGTGCACCGGCAGAGAATCCGTACAGAAAATCGTATACCATACCAAATACATGTCCTAAAGGAAGCATGGATACCATATGGTCACCGGGCTGTACCGGCAGCATTTCATGACAGTAGGCAATGTTAGACCACAAGCTACGGTATGGAAGCATTACACCTTTTGAATATCCCGTTGTTCCGGAGGTATAATTGATAACTGCCAATTCCTCAGGTGACTGTTCTTTACGGTAACAAATATGCTTCGGACGGAAATTTTCAGGATAGCGTTTCCCATAAATGGCATTACGATGTTCGAAAGCTTCCATTAACCGATTGTCCCGGCAGACCACTGGAGTAAAGTCGGTCATCAATACAACTCCCATTAATAGGGGCATGGCTTCTTCATTCAGATTCTCCCAAGCTTGATCGCCCACAAAAAGGAGCTTTGCCTCAGAATGGTTGACTATATGATGTATATTGTCTGCTTTGAATTCGTGAAGAATAGGAACGATAACTGCTCCATAGGTTACTGTAGCCAGAAAACATACAGCCCAATGAGCACTGTTACGTCCACATACAGCAATCTTGTCACCGGGTTGTATACCGGCACTTTCCAATACGATGTGGAACTTTGCTATTTTACGAGCTACGTCTTTGTATTGTAAGGTAACCCCTTTGTAGTCTGTCAGGGCATTTTTATCCCAATTCTTAATGATGCTTTGTTCTATATAGTCAATGAACCGTTGTTCCTGTTTCATTCGTATTTCTGCACACTTTAGTTAAAACTGCGCAAATATAGGGCTTATAGCGATGCAAACCAAGCGGTTTGGAGTTTTTTTCATAAGAGAATAGTTTCCTATATTTCTTATTCTTTGGCCTTTTCTGAAATAAGGAGTAGTTTGTCTCCCACATGAAGTTTCAGTGTGCCATTGGGTATAAGATATTCATCACCGCGTTTTACAATCATTACGAGGGTTCCTTTCGGTAAATTCATGTCTTTTAATGTATCACCTTTTTTATCGAGTACTTCTTGAGTTACAGTCATATCCCGTAAATCAGAATCTATTTCTTCAGGTAATTCCACTCCGAAATCATTTCCGGTTTTCTCCATTGGAGTTGAAAGCCCCAACAAACGCGCTACATACGAAACAGTGGTACCCTGAACTACAAGCGAGACAATGGTGATGAAGAACACAATATTGAAAATAACATCTGCACCGGGTACGTTTGCCACTACCGGATAAGTAGCGAATATGATAGGAACCGCTCCACGTAGTCCTACCCAAGAAACGAATAACTTGGATTTTAGAGTGATTCGCTTACCGAAAGGTAACAGACAAAGGAAAACACTGAGCGGACGTCCGATGATAATCATAAATACACCGATAAGCAGTGCGACGACCGTTACTTCCAGCATTTCGTGAGGATTCACAAGCAGGCCGAGGCAAAGGAACATGATGATTTGGAAGAGCCACGTCAGCCCGTCCATAAAGGTATAAACTTCTTTGCGATACATAAAACGATTGTTACCAACCATCATGCCGGCGATATATACAGCCAGATAGCCGTTACCTTTCATCAAATCAGTGATTGAGAAAGTGAAAAAAACGAAAGATAACAGCAAAATAGGATAAAGAGATTGGTTATCGATATTTAACCGGTTGAGCATCAGAATTGCCACTTTCCCCAATAAATAACCTGCACCGGCACCAACGATGAATTGTATGACGAAAGAAAGTACAATTTGGGAAACGCCCATGCCGGAGGACTGTATAAACTGAATCAACACGATGGTCAACATATAAGCCATTGGATCATTACTACCGCTTTCTAACTCCAACATTGGACGCAGGTTGTGTTTTAAATTCATCTTTTGTGACCGCAGAATAGCGAATACAGAGGCAGAATCCGTAGATGACATCGTGGAAGCCAGTAACAACGAGGTGATAAGTGGTAGATGGATATTAGTCCAGCTCATACCGGAAAGCCACCAGATAAATAATCCGGTAAATAACGCTGTGAGCAGGACGCCGACTGTAGAAAGCACTACTCCCGGACTAAGAATCGGTTTGATTTCAGTAAACTTCGTATCCATACCACCGGAAAACAAAATGATGCTTAAGGCAACCATACCGATGAATTGTGCTTCTTTGGCGTTATGGAATTGCAGTCCAAGTCCGTCACTACCGAAAAGCATACCTACGACGAGGAAAAGTAGCAAAGCGGGGACTCCGAAACGATAACCGGTTTTTCCAACGATGATACTGATAAAAAGTAAAACGGAACCTACGAGTAAAATGTTTTCTGCTGTAAATAACATAATTAGTGTGTTATAAGGTTTGAAATAGAATGTGTTTTGTATCTTAAATATGCAAAGATCCTCAATTTCTTAACAAATAAAACTATTAATTAGTTCAATTGAATTTTAACACAAAAGTTGTTTCTTTTCCGGGTATCAGGGATATATTGCCACCGGATAAACGCATGATTTGACGTGAAATACTCAGACCAATACCGCTACCGTTTTCTTTAGTCGTAAAGAAAGGTATAAATATATGTTCGGCGATATCGGATGGAATGGCGGGGCCATTATTGGATATTTCTATTAAGATAGCTTCGGCTTCATTGCAATAGGCGCGTATATTGATTTGCCTTTCTTTAATTGGAGAGGGAGATACTTCAAAAGCTTGTATTGCATTTTTCAGTAAATTGATGATAACTTGTGAGATTAGATTTTCATCGGCATAGAGTATGAGGTCATCAGGCGTGATGTCGATATGAAATGTTACTGGAGCGTCAGGGTACTGATGTCGTGCTAATTCAACCATACGATTGATAAAGTCTTTGATATAGAATAAAGAAGGTTCAGGGGTAGGAATACGGGTAAACTTCCGGTAAGATTCCACAAAGGCAAGGAGTCCTTTACCTGTGCTGCTAATTGTTTGTAACCCGTTGCATATTTCTTCTTTTGACGCTTTTTCTTCGGTAAGTCCCAGCAATGTATCACTTAAAGACGTAATAGGGGTTACTGCATTCATAATTTCATGGGTTAGTACACGTGTCAGTCGTATCCATGAATCGATTTCCTTTTCATCCAGTTCGCTGTTGATATCATTTAAAGCAAGGATACGCAAATGTTCCTGACGAATGGTAATGTCACTGACACGGATGGAGAGATTGATTGTGCCACGTTCATTACTGAACGCTAATTGTAGTTTATCTCCGGGGTGACATTCAGTAATTATATTCATAAGATGTTTATCGACACGGGATAATTGGCGGACATGAGTGAAGACATCCAGTCCGAGTAAACGGAGGGCCTCATTATTTTTCTGATAAATGGCGCCGTTGTCATTCAATACGATAATTCCGGTATTGACACTGTCAAGAATTAATTCATAATATTTCTCTCTTTGGGCAGTTTCACTCTTTACGTTATATAGTATACGAGCTACACGATTCAAAGCACGGTTTACGGCATGATTTTCAGAAGTACACTCTGTCTCGGAAAAGTGGATAGCACTGTCGTTGTTTTCAATGGCATCAAGCATAAAGAGAACCTGTCGTGATTGCCGGCTGTAAAATAATTGTTGCCAATAGATTGCCAAAGGGAGGAGTAGAGTAGTGAGGATAGCCCAGAACAGAGGATCGCCAAACCCGTTAGAGAAGGATACTTTGAAAAAAAAGAGCGTCCACATTATTCCGGCAAAAAAAGCTACCAGCAAGCTGATAAAGATACGGAAGGAATAATATTGGTTGAGCTTATACATTTTGTCTTAATTTAGAGTCCGAACTTTTTCATCTTATTGTATAGTGTTTGCCGGGTAATTCCCAACTGCGCGGCAACTGCTGAAAGGTTTCCGTTGCACTTGTCCAATGTCTTGCATATCATTTGCACTTCCATTTCTTCAAGAGTGGATGCAGTGGTTTCAAGTGCCGCATTTTGACGGGGTAATTGAAATAATCCCGCAGAAAGGGAAGCTTCATCGCAGATGATGACTGCTTTTTCAATAGCATGTTCCAATTCACGAATATTCCCGAACCAGGGATGTAGTCTTAATTTCTCACGTGCGGAATCATCCAAATAGAGAAGAACTTTATCATATTGTTTGCAGAAACGAGAAATGAAAAGTTCTGCCAAAGGAATAATATCTTCCGGCCGCTCCCTTAATGGTGGTATTTCCAGGTGAATGGTATTGATACGGTAAAGTAAGTCTTCACGGAATTCTCCCTTTGTCACCATTTTAGATAAATTACGGTTAGTTGCGCAGATCAAACGGATGTCTACCGGAATAGGAACATTGCTGCCTACCCGAACTATACTGCGACGTTGAATAGCAGTCAATAGTTTGGCTTGCAGGTGATAGGGTAGATTTCCTATTTCATCGAGAAAGAGGGTGCTATGATCGGCTGCTTCGAATTTACCCGCACGATCGGCATAGGCATCGGTAAAGGAACCTTTCATGTGTCCGAAAAGCTCACTTTCAAAGAGGCTTTCCGTAATGGCACCCATATCTACGCTTATCATCTCTTGTTTGTGGCGGGTAGATAAATAATGTATTTCACGGGCAAGCATCTCTTTACCCGTACCGTTTTCACCGGTAATGAGAATATTGGCATCAGTGATAGCGACCTTTTCCACCAGCATACGGAGTTGCTGCATAATGGCGCTTTCACCCCAATACATGGCTGATGTAGCCTCAATTTTTTTATTGTGATTTGCTTCTTTCTTGAAAGAAGTACCGGCATTTTGTGTTGCGTTCAACAGAGCTTCTACCAGTTTTTGGTTATCCCAGGGCTTGACAATAAAGTCTGTGGCTCCCTCCTTGATTCCCCGTACGGCAAGGTCGATGTCAGCGTATGCGGTGAAAAGAATAACGGGCAGGGCAGGACATTGTTTCTTTATTTCGTGCAGCCAATAAAGTCCTTCGTTACCGGTATTAATACCGGAAGTAAAATTCATGTCGAGGAGTACAACCTGCCAGGTTTCTTCACGCAATACACTTGGAAGAGTGATAGGTGAGGATAGGGTAATTATTTTATCAAAGTATGGCTTTAGCAGGAGTTGCAAAGCGGTAAGCACACCTCGATTGTCATCGACAATAAGAATGTTTCCGGATTTTTTCATTTCAGAGTCCTTGATTACATGGACAAATATACAGTATTTCCGATAAATTATGGCATAGGATTTATAACAATTGTAGTTTCACTCCGAACGATAGGCTTAGATAATCCTTCGGCTTCAAGTATTTATTGGTAAAAGCACTTACTACATAAAGGTCACAAGTACTTACTTCATAAAACAGAGTAATTGCTTTTGCCGTAAACCGACGACGTGGATCAATGTCGTATGTGAAGCGTTGACCCAGAAAGACATGGATACGTACTTTGGATGAGAAGCCATAATATCCTTTGGGATAACGCTCGGGTTCATTCACCCAAAATTCATTACCAAAGACGGTATTGAAATACATACCGCAAGTCAGGGGCTCTGCCGAGAAACGGCTTTCTTTGATTTGAAAGCTCCACGGGATATAGTTCTGCTTTAAGGTAAATGTAAGCTTGGTATGGTCGGACTGGTATTTAGGTAAGACACCAAAGAAAACATCGGTTTCCCATTGATTCTGTTTTCCGTAATCCCATCCGGTACCGAATGAAATCAACCCCATATTACCGGCAAACTGTATTTTTGTATGGGTGGGGATCAATGCTTCCCACCGTTTACGATAGCGGCGTATGCGGATGTCATAACGATTCGGCTGTGCATGGCTTATGCCAATGGTATCTGGTTTATGATGCAGATAGACCGTATCATATTTTACAACGATTACCGTATCTCTTTCTTGTGCGAATGCTGCACTGCATCCTAATTGTAACGTTGTACAGATGACGATAAATATCAGTCGATTAGAAATAAACCACTTCGCGCTCATATCCGTCAGGTGTTATTTTGAATACATAGTAATTGCGATTTTTCATGCAATCACTCATATAATAGATAATGCCGTCATCAAAAAGATTTTCTTCAAATAAATGATGCTCGTGGGCTGCGGTGCAAAATTGTATTCCGGGAAACTCGGTTACATAACGATGGAATACGCGTGCCACATTATTGTTGAATTGGTCGGCGTAGGGGCGTACGTGCATGGATACTACTGTTTTGTCAAACTCATCTTGCCGGTCGGTAATCTCTTTTTCAATGAAAGTGAAATCCGGTATAGGGCGGGAGTAATCGAATTCCAGGGCATTGGTATTCAGGCAAACAAATTTTATCCGTCCGGCAATGAAAGAGAAATTTGGATTGCCGAATACGGCACGATAAGTATCTTCACCTGTACCCAGACAATCGTGATTACCAATAAGCGTTACATAGGGTACACGAAGTTTATTCATGATATCCCGCTGCCATAAGAATTCGTCCGTAACTCCAAAGTCGCTCATATCTCCGCCGTGAATAACAAAGTCAATATCATTCCGTTTGTTGATATCATTAACGCAATCTACCGTTTCATCATACCAGCGCTGTGAGTCACCCATCGTAACGAATTTAATCGTTGCTTTGTCTTTGCAGTTTTTCTCTATTTCTGCAATGTTATGGGCGTTTACTTCAGTCTCGCCGCTGATACGCACGTCATACGGATGATAATCTATCATATCGCAACTGCCCATAAGCAGACAGTAGAGCGAGAGTATTAATGGTTTGTTTAGCTTTATCATATATTTGTATTTTCAGTCAGTTGAAAACTGGGGACAAAGTTAGAGTTTTCCTTTTTATAAAAAGTTTCCTTATTTTCTTATTTTGTGTTCGATATATGAGAAATTGTGTGTACTTTTTCTTTCATATCAAGACGAAAGAAAGTGCAACTATTGTCCAATTCTTAGACAGCAGTGTCTAAAATTTAGACAGTTGAATGGGGGCAGCTAATTAATTAAATATTGTAAATCAGAGTAATAACTTTTTTGGCATGCTTTCTGCATTATTCAAGTAAGAAAACAATAAAACAAACTATATAAAGTATGAAACAAATCTATTATGTAATTCAGACTTTACTACGGGGACGTGGTTCCAATATTATCAAAGTAATCTCTTTGGGATTGAGTTTAACGATGAGTATCCTGCTGCTTTCCCGTGTTGCCTATGAACAAAGTTATGATAAGTGTTATAAAGATTACGATAATCTTTATCAGATTTTCTCTGTCTTTACCGTTAAGGGTGAGACATTCAAGCCACAGGAATTTAACTGCGGACCGGTGGCTGGAGCCATATTAGAGAATTTTCCCGAACAGGTAGAAGCTGCTACCAGTACTTGTAACTGGGTGTATTCTCCACTATACAATGGTAGTGTGCGTTTTGATGAAAAGAAAATTGTAGCGGATTCACTTTTCTTTCAAACTATGGGAATTGAGGTGCTGAGTGGTAATCCGGTACAAGACCTTCAGCAACCCGATGTTATTTATTTGAGTGAACGATTGGCACGAAAAATGTTTGATAACGAAAATCCGATAGGAAAAGTTATCAGTTACGACCATCAGTATGATTTTACCGTGAAAGGTACGTATGCCACATTGCCGGAGAATGCGACCGTGAATCCGGAGGCTGTGGTTTCCATGCCTACCGTCCTGAATCGGGGAATGGGGCGTTACTCATGGAAAGGAGGAGATAGTTTTCCGGAGTATATTCGTTTTCGCCCCGGTGTGGACAAGAGTATAGTAAATGCGCGTATAGATGCCATGATAGAAAAATATCGCTCTGCGGAAGATAAGAAAGAATATGGTTATACGGCTTTTGTGCAACCTATTCGTGATACGTTTCGTAACTATCCCGACGTGAAACGGATGCGTGTTATCATGAGTATTCTCAGTTTTGCTATTCTTTTCATTGCAGCATTGAACTATGTACTGATTTCTATTTCTTCTTTAACTTATCGTGCTAAAGCAGTAGGCGTACATAAATGTAACGGTGCCAGTAGTGGCAAGATTTTCGGGATGTTCCTTTTGGAGACTGGGCTTGTTATCGTAGCAGCATTATTATTGATGGCGTTGATACTGTTGAATTTTCGCGAGTTCTTTGAGGATACGGCAGCAGCAAAACTTTCTTTATTGCTGGCTCCGGAACGTATTTGGGTACCATTTTCGGTGGTTGCTATGCTTTTTGTTCTGGGTGGTGTATTACCTGGACGAGTGTTTGCCCGTATTCCTGTATCCCAAGTGTTTCGGCGTTATACCGAAGGAAAGAAGGGTTGGAAGCGTCCATTGCTTTTTATCCAGTTCGCAGGTGTTGCTTTCATTTGTGGATTGATGTGTGTGGTGATGGCGCAATATAATTATGTGCTGAACAAAGATATGGGATATAATCCTAAACGTATTGCATTAGGAAATGCTTTTTGGGAGACGGATACGGAGAGTGATGCCGCCTATCATTTTTTTAAAGGACTGCCTTATGTGGAAGCGGTGTCCAGTGCCAATAATACCCCTATAACCGGATATAGTGGCTCTATGATTCAGAACGAAGCCGGACAAAGTTTATTCTCTTCACGTGCCAGCTACTACATGCGCGAAGATTATCCGGAATTGATGGGGTTTGTTTTCAAAGCGGGACGTATGGCACGTGAGAAGGATGAAGTGGTAGTAAACGAAACTTTTGCAAAGATGATGCGCTGGGACGATAATGTTGTTGGGCGCATGGTAGGTATAGATGGAAAGTCATACAGGGTGACGGGATTATTGAAAGATTTTCAGATAGAAGATTTTACTCAAGAGATGATGCCTTTTATTGCAAGAGGCAATAAATATTTTACCGGTACGATACACATCCGCCTGAAAGAGCCTTTTGCCGACAATCTGCGTAAGTTGAACCGGGATGTAGCAGAGGCTTTTCATAACCAGACTATTGACTTCATGAGTTATGAACAGAAAGTTGCCAATGAGTATAATCCCGTTCGCGTATTCCGTAACGCCACGTTAATGGCGGCAGTGACGATGTTCTTTGTTATGCTGATGGGATTGATAGGATATACTACCGATGAAGTGCGTCGCCGCTCGAAAGAGATTGCTATCCGCAAGGTAAACGGAGCAGAAGCATCTTCTGTATTGGAATTGTTATCAAGAGATGTACTTGTTGTAGCGGTTCCGGCAGTTATTATTGGAACTATAGCGTCATGGTATGTCAACGGTATTTGGATGGAGCAGTTTGCTGAGCAAATTCCTCTCAGTTGGGTGGTATATGTATTGGTGGTAATAGCCAACCTGATGGTGATCGTAGGCTGTGTACTCTGGAAGTCTTGGAAGATAGCCAATGACAACCCCGTGAATAGCATTAAAAGCGAGTAGGTGAAATACATCATCTGTTCGCCCAAAACGGATAATGTGTTGAGGGCAAACAGATGATGCGTTTTGAAATCACAAACAATCTGTTTTTTAGTAATAAAATAAATAACAAAATAAAGAATAAACATCATGATTGAAATTAATGACATCAGCAAAGTATTTCGTACATCGGAAGTAGAAACGGTAGCACTGAATCACGTGAACCTCGAAGTGAAAGAGGGAGAGTTTGTAGCTATTATGGGACCGTCCGGTTGCGGTAAGTCCACTTTATTAAATATACTCGGTTTGCTTGATAATCCCACTGAAGGCAGTTATAAACTGATAGGACAGGAAGTGGGCGGTCTGAAAGAGAAAGAGCGTACCCGTGTGCGTAAAGGCAAGTTAGGATTTGTTTTCCAAAGCTTCAACCTGATAGACGAATTGAATGTGTATGAGAACGTGGAGCTGCCGTTGACTTACCTCGGTGTGAAAGCTTCGGAACGCAAGCGAATGGTAGAAGATATTCTCAAGCGTATGAATATTAGCCACCGTGCCAAGCACTTCCCGCAACAGCTTTCCGGTGGTCAACAGCAGCGTGTTGCCATTGCCCGTGCAGTAGTGACTAATCCTAAGTTGATACTTGCCGATGAACCTACCGGTAACCTCGACTCCAAGAATGGTACTGAAGTAATGAATCTGTTGACGGAGCTGAATAAAGAAGGAACTACCATTATCATGGTGACACACAGCCAGCATGATGCTTCGTTTGCACACCGCACGGTACATCTGTTTGACGGTAGTGTGGTAGCAAGTGTGGCTACCGCACAAGATACTCTCATACTATAAAGTAATTGTAAAGACATACTTATGAGGCATTTACATTATATTATTCAGACCTTGCTGCGCGGGCGCAGTGGAAATCTTGTCAAGCTGGTTTCCCTTACATTGGGGCTGCTGGTAGGTATTCTGCTCTTCTCGCAGATAGCTTACGAACTGAGTTACGAGAACTTCTATAAGAATCCGGAACGGTTAGTAATGCTCCGAATGCGTGATGTCAAGCAAGGAATTCCTGACAAGGAATACAACTATGGTACTTACCGCCCTGCAGCAGCCGACTTGTGGGAGGCCTTGCCCGAACAGGTGGAATGTGCCTCTTTGACTTCCGATTTCTGGCAACCCGAATTCTACAAGGAGGGTGAGAAGTTAGGAGCAATGAGTGTGCTGTGTGTCGATACGCTCTACTTCCGCACCACCGGTGTGCAGGTGTTGAAAGGTAACCCGCATGACCTGGCTGTGATGCAGAACGCCTTTATTTCACAAAGTATGGCGCGGCAGGTCTTTGGTGACGAAGATCCCATCGGCAAGGAGCTTTCTGTCGAGAAGATGTTCAATGTCACCATTCGGGGCATCTATCAGGATGTACCGCGAAATACAATCTTGCACCACGATATCCTGCTCTCCATTGCGGTGATGGACTGGGCTTATGGATTGGGTACGTGGGGGACGAATAATATATATAGTATTCTCTTTCGTCTGAAACGGACGGTGGACGGTGCTATAATGAACCAACGGATACAGCAGGCCGTGGAAAAGTATACCGATCCTCATTTGGGTGAGTCGGTAGTGACCGAATATAGTGTGACTCCGTTGCATGAGGTTTACCGGAGTATGCCCGACACGCGGCGCAAGCTGGTCATCATGGGCGTGCTGGGTTTCTCTATTTTCTTTGTATCTGTGATGAACTATGTGCTGGCAGCCATTGCCTCCCTTAGTCGTCGTGCCAAAGCGGTGGGAGTACATAAGTGTAGCGGTGCCGGTGAAGGACATATTCTGGGCATGTTCTTATGGGAAACGGGATTGCTGATACTCACTTCCAGCGTACTATGCTTGTTGCTGATGTATCTATTCAGCGAACAAATAGAGGATATGCTGGGCTCGCGCTTATCGGACTTGTTTACAGGACAGAATCTCTACGTACCATTGCTCACGATGCTGCTGCTCTTCGTAGTGGGGGGCGTACTGCCCGGACGTATGTATGCCCGCATCCCAGTAACGCAAGTGTTCCGTCGCTACACCGAGGGCAAACGTTCATGGAAGCGTGGTCTGCTCTTTTTACAGTTTGCGGGGGTGGCTTTCATTTTGGGGATGCTACTCACCACGGCATGGCAATATCGGGAGGTAATGAACCGGAATGTGGGTTTCCGTTCCGAACGGCTTGCGGTGGGTACGATAAACGGAGCGTCAGAGAACAGTGAGAAAATAGCTGATGCTATCAGGAGGCAACCTTACATAGAGGCAATAACGTGCAGCAGCCATAGCTTGTTGCAGCACTATAATACGAGTCGCCTGACCGATGTGCAGGGCAACTTCATCTGTCCACTTCACTTCATGTTCGTGGACAAGGATTTCTCCAAAGTGACAGGAATGGAACTACTGGAAGGTTCTTGGACGCAACATGCCGGTGAGGCTGTGGTAGGTAAAACAACGGTGGAGACAATGAAGTGGCAACATGATGTGATAGGACGTAAGCTACCAGTGGAACCGTCATGGGCACACCTGCCGGAACAGCCTACGATTGTGGGTGTGGTGGACGACGTGCGCAACATGGGGTTCTTCGGCCAACAGACCTGTACGGCTTTTATCCAGAGCGACCGCACACGTACTTTCAACGTGCGCCTGAAAGAACCGGCAGAGGAAAATCTGAAGAAACTGAATGCTTTTGTCAAGGAGGTCTATCCCGACAAGGCCATAGAATTCACTACCTATCAAAGCGTCCGCGAGCAGATGAACGAAAGTGTATCGCGCTTCCGTAACATCGTGATAGTGACTTCCACTTGTATCCTTCTTATTGTTCTGATGGGACTGATAGGCTACGTCAGTGACGAGACGCAACGGCGCTCTAAAGAGATTGCCGTCCGCAAAGTGAATGGAGCGGAGGCATCTTCTATCCTGTGGATGCTGTCCGTTAATATCTTGAAGGTGGCAGTCGGTGCGGTGCTGATAGGCATTGCTTCCGCTTGGTACGTTTCCGGCATTTGGATGGAGCAGTTCCCGGACAGTACGCAGCTTTCTCTCGTTTGGTTCGTATTACTGGGCATCGTGCTGCTGATGTTCATTGTGCTGGTGGTGGAGTTCAAAGCATGGCACATTGCCAATGAGAACCCAGTAAACAGTATCAAGAGCGAATAACCACAAAAGTTTTTGATTAAGAAGGAAGTTGGGGAGGCGACAGTCTCTTCAACTTCTTTACATAAATCCACAGGGCGATGACTGCCGTTACAAATGCGAAGAAGTCCGATACCGGCATACAAGTCCATATACCATCCAACCCCATATAACGGGGAAAAATAAGTAGTCCCGGTAACAAGTATATCAGTTGTCGTGTAAGGGATAAGAATATACTGATTTTTGCTTTTCCTATACTTTGGAAGAAGTTACCGATTACGATTTGTGCTCCTACTAACGGGAAGATAGCTACTGCAATTCGCACACCTCTGGACGCCATGTCTATAAGTTGGGCATCACTTGTAAAGATAGCCGATACTGCATGCGGAAATAACTCGCAAATAATAAAGCCTGAACTGGTGATACACACTCCGGCGATGATACTCAATCGTAATGTCGCTTTTACACGGTCGTGTTTCTGCGCACCGAAGTTGTAGCCTACAATCGGTTGCATCCCCATTGTCAAGCCTAGAACAATCATTACATAAAGCACCAGTAAGCGGTTCATAATACCGTAAGCGCCGATAGCCATATCGCCGCCGTAATGTTGCAGGCTGTTATTAACGATAATAACGATGACACAAGCCGTTACATTCATTAGGAACGGTGACATTCCTATGGAGAAGATGCTGCTGATAATACGCTTCTTCATCTTCCAGAATCCTGATTGCAGCCGGACAATACTTGTTTTTTGCATAAAATGATGTATCACCCATACCATACCGATGAACTGTGAAATCACCGTTGCCGTTGCAGCTCCACGGATACCCCAGTCGAAATGAAAGATAAAAATGGGAGCCAGTATAATGTTGCAAACTACGGTTACCATGGAAGTCAGCATTGCTTTCTTGGGATATCCTGTAGCACGCATTATGTTATTCAGTCCAATCATGGTATAGGTTATGGGGGTTCCCAGTAATATCACCTGCATAAAATCACGTGCATATGGCAGGGTGTCATTACTGGCACCGAAGAATAGCAAGATGTCATCCAGAAAGATAAAGGAAAAAGAACCGAATACGAATGCGTTAATCAGGCAAAACATAAATGTATTATTCAATACTTCTTTCGCCCCGTCCAAGTCTTTCTGTCCCAGGCGGATGGACGAAATTGTAGAGCCACCGGCCGATACAAGTGTACAGAATGCCACCACCAGATTCATTAACGGAAAGGTAATGGCAAGTCCGGCAATACCCATAGCTCCTACACCGTGACCGATAAAGATGCTGTCGATTATATTGTACAACGAAGTGATTGTCATGCCGATAATTGCAGGGATAGAGTACTGTATCAGTAGTTTGCCTATTGGTTCTGTTCCTAAGATATGGGGATTATTCATTTGATATACGTCAATTAAGTATCTGCAAAGATAAGAAATATTTGCGCAGTTCGATGAGATTTCAGAACTTTGCGCTCTATTTATTAACTCAAGTTTCGCAAACTCAGATTTCTTAGTAGACAAGAGGATAAGGAACAAGTTGATGAGAAAAGGATGTCAGCTTATCAATGGGAATAGGTTGTACGAGAATCGTTTTCAGCTCTATCTTCTTTGTCAACTTGTTAACTGAGACCTTGTATACTAAGAAGTTGAACAGCATGTGAAACTTAAATATTATACGGATGTATTTAGTCAAAAAACATTGTTTATGAATACAATTAAAACAATTGCCGTTCTTTTTGATTTTGATGGTGTCATCATGGATACCGAGACGCAGTATTCTATCTTCTGGCATAAGGTAGGTGTAGATTATTTGGGAATGGAAAACTTGGAAAGCCGCGTGAAAGGCCAAACCTTGGTGTATATCTACGACACTTTCTTTTCCGGAAAGCTGAAAGAGCAACATGAAATAACCGTTGCCCTTAATCGCTTTGAGCAAGAGATGAAGTATGAGTATATTCCCGGTGTACTCGATTTTATAGCCGACCTGAGACGTCACGGAGTAAAGATGGCTGTCGTTACCAGTTCTAACGATCAAAAGATGGCTGCCGTTTATCGTGCCCATCCTGAAGTAAAAACAATGTTTGACCGTATTCTTACTGCGGAGATGTTTGCTCATTCCAAACCGGCCCCTGATTGTTTCTTGCTTGGTATGGAAGTTTTCGGTACCACAGCCGATACTACTTACGTATTCGAAGACTCTTTTAATGGTCTGAAAGCGGGTATTGCATCCGATGCTACTGTTATCGGATTGGCTACAACCAATAGCCATGCCGATATAGCTCCGTTATGCCATGCTATATTAGATGATTTTAAAGGCTTCACTTACGATAAAATGCTCGAAGTGCACAAGTAATAGGAAAAAGAGTTACCTTTGCGGCAAAATTTAATGTGGCATATTACCATATTATCAAATTAATTAATTAAACATTATGGCTGGATATATTTCAGACGACACTCGGAAAGTTACTACACATCGTCTTGTAGAAATGAAACAAAGAGGTGAAAAGATATCAATGTTGACTTCCTATGACTATACTATGGCACAAATTGTAGATGGTGCCGGTATGGATGTGATTCTTGTAGGTGACTCTGCTTCCAATGTAATGGCGGGTAACGTCACTACACTTCCTATAACCCTTGACCAGATGATTTATCATGCAAAGTCCGTAGTTCGTGGGGTGAAACGTGCAATGGTGGTAGTAGACATGCCTTTCGGCTCTTACCAGGGGAATGAAATGGAAGGATTGGCTTCTGCTATCCGCATCATGAAGGAGAGTCATGCCGATGCTTTGAAACTGGAGGGTGGAGAAGAAATAATTGGTACGGTGAAACGTATTCTCAGTGCGGGTATTCCTGTAATGGGACACCTTGGGCTGATGCCGCAGTCTATTAATAAGTATGGAACTTATACAGTACGTGCCAAAGATGATTCTGAGGCGGAGAAGCTGATAAGCGATGCACATATGTTGGAAGAAGCCGGATGCTTTGCCATTGTTTTGGAGAAGATTCCTGCTGCTTTGGCTGAACGTGTGGCAAGCGAACTTACTATTCCTATCATTGGTATCGGTGCCGGTGGGGGGGTAGACGGTCAGGTGCTTGTTATTCAGGATATGTTGGGAATGAATAATGGTTTCCGTCCTCGCTTCCTGCGTCGGTATGCTGATTTGCATACTGTGATGACCGATGCTATCAGTCATTATATATCCGATGTGAAGAATTTAGACTTCCCTAATGAAAAAGAACAGTACTAACGGACTTATGACGCTGAACTTTTGGCGGATGTGTATGGCTAACTTGCTATTGTTTACATCCGTCTACATGTTGTTTCCGTTGCTTCCTTTCATTATGGCAGAGCAACTGGAGGTTCCGATTTCGCAAATCGGCGGCATGTACGTGGCATTTGCGGTGGCAATGTTTATAGTTGGGCCGTTTCATGCCTATCTAGGCGATGAATACAAACGGAAGAACGTGCTTCTTTACTCCATACTTGTTTTAATGGCAACTGTGTTGGGCTTTGTTTTCGTGCATAGTTATCTGAAGTTGCTGCTGCTTGCATTGGTGCAGGGAGCATGCTTCGGACTGGCAACAACGGCAGGTATTACGGTGGCCATCGACATAACAGCCTCTACGAGACGTAGTGCCGGAAATATGGTGTATGCGTGGTCTGCACGACTGGGTATGCTGGTTGGAGTCGGACTGGGGATATTGCTCTATCGTCTTTACGATTTTCGCACGGTGGTCTATATAGCTATAGCAGCCGGACTTTTCAGTATGCTTTTTGTTTCAAGAGTGTATGTTGCTTTTCGCGCGCCTATCGGTATGACGAGGTGCAACATGGACCGTTTTATATTGTTGCGCGCTTGGTTGCCGGCACTTAACATGGTATTGATAGCTTTTGTGCCGGGAGTATTGTTGCCACTGTTGTTTACCGGAGATTACATTGCGCTTGGTGCATTGGTGGTATTGGCGTTGCTCACCATTCCGTTTACACGCATGTTTGTAAAGCTATCCCATCATTGTCAACGCGGAACGGCTAATACAACTTGCCATCTGGCAATGGAAGTCGGTATTCTGACAGGTCTTGTAGTAGCTTGCAACTTAGTGGATGCCTCCTTGCAGTATCATGCAGCTTCCGTAGCAACCATTCTTTCACTGTTTGTATTTGTTCTGCTGACTTATCCGTATTATAAGAAGAAACGGGTAAGATAAGGAACGAAGATTATACATCCTATAATTGCCGCCGCGGCAGCGCATATCAGCACTGCTCCGGCGGCAATGTCTTTTACATCGCCTGCTAACGGATGCCATTCGGGTGAAACCAGATTGACCAGCCGCTCGATGGCAGTGTTTATACCTTCGGCTGCCAGTACAAGGCCAAAACAGAGAATGATGATAACCCACTCTGTGCGCGTGATGCCAAAGAAGAATCCGGCTATCGTCACCAGTACAATTGCCGAGCAGTGTATCCGGGCATTAGGCTCTTTGCTGACAAAACTCCTGATACCTGTCCAGGCGTAGCCAAAGCTTGCTATTCTTTTATTCATGTGGTTTGCTTTAATTCAATTTGTTCTCTACAAAAATAGTGAATTGTTTGTAATAATACAAGTCCTTTCGCCCCTATCGTCTATGGATAGAGAGACACACAGAGTGTGCGTAGTAGGTTGACTAAAATAAGAAAGAGGCTGTCTCTGGCAATAAGAGACAGCCTCTTTCTTATTTTAGTCAACCTACTTTATTAGAAGATAAAGTTGATTCCTGCTTTAATTCCAAAAGCACCTTTAGCTCCACTTTCAAAAGGCAGTGTGTAATAAACACCCGGTTCAATAGAAACGCACTCTTTGATGAAGAATGCGTAACCTGCATTCAGGTTCATACCGTGTGCTAAATCGACGTCTTTCACTTTAGACAATTCGTAAGAAATACCTACGGGAATTTTAGACATGATGTAATACTTTGCTCCAAGGCCGAAATTGAAAGCTGTAGTGGCATCAACATCTTTTGGTTTATAGCCCTGGAATCCTAATGATGCGTGCACCAAAAGGTCATCTGCTATAAATGTACCCGCCTTAAGCGAAATAGCATACTGCGTATAACCATCTCCAAACTCAATTCCGGCAGAAGGAGCGCCTACTGAAACACCAAATGGTACCTCTGCTCCAAGTACCCACTTACCTTTTTCTGTTTGAGCGTTAGCGAAAATAGCGGCACAAAGCACTACAAAAGTCAAAATTACTTTTTTCATATCAAATAAAATTATTAATAAATTTGTTGTAAAATTAGATTCTACGGTGCAAATATAATATATTTTTGATATGCAACAAAAAAATGTATTTTTACTTTAAAAAATGCAGGTATAAGATAACACAGCTATATTTTGTTTTTTAAATACAAGCTCTCTGAAGATAAGCACTTTTGCTTTTTGTATACGACTCTCTCTTTTCACCCTCTTGTTACTTGTTTCACGCCCTTTACCGTTCTCAGTTTCTTGATGAGTGCTTCCAATCGTCCCGTGTCGCCCACCATCACCGTCAGTGTACCGGAGAATAACCCGTCATGCGAGTCAATGCCAATGCTCCGCAACGTAATACCGGTCTCTTTGGAGATAATAGAGGTGATATTGGTTACGATGCCAATATCATCATGGCCTACCACGCGCAAGGTGATGGGATATTGCGTTCCTACCGACTTACCTGCCCAACGTGCCTTTACAATCCGATAGCCGAATCGCGAGCGCATATCACTTGCATTGGGACAGTCTTCACGGTGTATTTTGATACCACCGCTTACGGTGACAAAGCCGAACACATCGTCTCCGTAAATCGGATTGCAGCACCGCGCCAACGTGAAGTCCAGCCCTTTGAGGTCTTCGTCAATGACGAGCACGTCTTCTTTGGCGTTTTTATCTTCCACCGTAGTGGGCTGCAAGTTGTAGCCCTCTGCGCTGCGATAGATAATATCATCGTGCGAATCGGTCTCTCGCTTTTGCTGTTCGAGGTATCTGTCTATAATATCGTTTACATCAAGCTCTTCGTCGGCAATGCTTTGGTAGAAATCCGTCACAACCTTGAAGCCAAGACGCTTGATGAGGCGCATCATCGTGCCCTCGTCGTACTCCATCTTTCGGTTCTTGAACTTGCGCTCCAAGGTTTCTTTGGCAAATGCATGCTGTCGGGCGGCTATTTCCTTCAAGGCCTGACGTATCTTGTTGCGGGCTTTGGAGGTGGTTACGATGTTCAGCCAGTCTTGCTTTGGTGTCTGAGTATTGGATGTCATAATCTCCACTTGATCACCGCTTTGCAGCACTTGCCTCAACTGTGCGTTTTTACCGTTCACTTTGGCACCAATGCACTTGCTGCCCAACTTGCTGTGGATGTGGAAAGCAAAGTCGAGTACCGTAGAGCCTTTGCCCAACTTGAATAAATCACCTTTCGGTGTGAAGACGAATACCTCGTCTTCGTATAAATCCAGCTTGAACTGATCCATTGCCTCCAGTCCGTTGTTGTCGGAATTTTCCAACGCTTCGCGAACGGAAGTCAGCCATTCGTCCAGCCCGTTTTCACCTTTCACGCCTTTATAGCGCCAGTGGGCAGCCAGACCGCGTTCAGCAATCTCGTCCATGCGCTCGGTACGTATCTGCACTTCCACCCATTTGCCTTCGGGACCCATAACGGTGATGTGCAAAGACTCGTATCCGTTGCTTTTGGGCATGGACAACCAGTCACGCAGACGTTTCGGGTTGGGTTGATACATATCGGTTACGATGGAGTAGGTCTGCCAGCATTCCAACTTCTCCTTTTCCACCTGAGAATTAAGTATCACGCGGATGGCAAACAAATCGTAAACACCCTCGAAAGAGCATTTCTGCTTCTTCATCTTCTGATAGATGGAATGGATGGACTTGGTGCGTCCTTTGATGTGAAAGTTCAGCTTGGCTTCCTCCAGCTTCTTCTGTACCGGCGCAATGAAAGCGGCGATGTATTTGTCGCGGGAGGCTTTTGTTTCGTTCAACTTCTCTTTGATGTGGTAGTATATATCTTTCTCGGTGTACTTTAACGACAAGTCTTCCAACTCTGATTTCAGCTTGTACAAGCCGAGCTTATGTGCCAAAGGTGCATACAGATAGGCGGCTTCGTTGGAAACCTGCTTGCGTGCTTCGTCGTTCTCACAATCCTTAATCTGCCGCATCACGTTTACACGGTCGGCAATCATAATGAGAATCACGCGCATGTCTTCTGCAAACGACAACAAGAAGTTGCGAAAGTTTTCAGACTCGATAATCGGGCTTTTGGAGTAAAGGTCGTTGACGCGAATCAGTCCGCGTATGATACCTGCCACATCTTCTCCATAGTTTCGTTCCACATCTTCCGGCTTGAAAGTACCGGAGCGTACAGAGTCGTGAAGCATTAATCCCAGGATGGAAGCCCGCTTCATGCCGATTTCTTCCGCTACAATTACAGCGGTCTGCATGTCTTTGATAATCGGGTTCAAACCGAATATATCCCGCTGGATGCGGTTGTCTTGTATAGAGTTGACAAGATGTGTTTTCAGTTTCTTGCAATCACCTTTCTGGAGCGTATCTCCAGAGAGTTGCAACAATTTCCGGTAGAGCAAGAAAAGTAAACGCTTCTCTTCGGTTGTGAAAAATTCATCTGTTTCCATAATCGTCCGTATTTTATGCTGTAAAGGTAGTTTTTTTCTTCTTTTTCTTGACGGTGGTTGCGCTTTTTTTGTATTTTTGGGCATCAATTAATAAAATTAGATATTATGATAACACTTCAAGACAAAGAACTGCTTGCCCAAAAAGGTATATCAGAAAAGCAGATTGCTGAGCAATTGGCTTGTTTCGAGAAAGGCTTTCCATATTTGAAATTGTTTGCTGCCGCTGCCGTAGAACAAGGTATATTGGCTCCGGATGCTGATGAGCAGAAGAAATATCTGAATGCGTGGGAGAATTATACCCAGACAGATAAGACTGTCGTAAAATTTGTTCCAGCTTCGGGTGCGGCAAGCCGTATGTTCAAGAACCTGTTTGAGTTTCTTGGAGCAGATTATGATGTTCCTCAAACAGGTTTTGAGAAAACATTCTTTGAAAAGATTGATAAATTCGCTTTTTATGACGACTTGAACGTTGCATGTAAGAAAAATAACGGAAAAGATATTCCTGCATTATTGGCTGCCGGAAATTATAAAGCTATTGTTGCTGCATTGCTTGAAGCTGCCGGATTGAATTACGGAGCATTGCCAAAAGGTTTGCTGAAATTCCATAAATATGACGACGGTAGTCGTACCCCATTAGAAGAACATCTGGTAGAGGGTGCGCTTTATGCTGCCAATAAAAATGGTAAGGTAAATGTGCATTTCACGGTATCACCCGAACATCGTGCGTTGTTTAAAGCATTGGTCGATGAAAAGGCTGCCGCTTATGCCAAGAAATATGGTGTGGATTATAACATCAGTTTCTCCGAACAAAAGCCGAGTACTGATACCATTGCTGCCGGTATGGATAATCAGCCGTTCCGTGATAATGATAAACTGTTATTCCGTCCCGGTGGTCACGGCGCACTGATTGAAAATCTGAACGATCTCGATGCCGATGTAATTTTTATTAAGAATATTGATAATGTAGTGCCGGATAAATTGAAAGGTGATACTGTATTATATAAGAAGCTGATAGCAGGTGTATTGATTGCTCTGCAACAACAGGCGTTCGCTTATCTTGAGCTGCTGGACAGCGGTAAATATACGCATGAACAAATCCTTGAAATCTTGCAATTCCTGCAGAAGAAACTGTTCTGTAAGAATCCTGAAACAAAGAACCTGGAAGATGCAGAACTGGTTATTTATCTGAGAGAAAAACTAAACCGTCCAATGCGTGTCTGCGGTATGGTGAAGAATGTAGGTGAGCCGGGTGGAGGTCCGTTCCTTGCTTATAACAGCGACGGTACTATCTCTTTACAAATCCTTGAAAGTTCACAGATTGATATGAACGATGCGGAGAAGAAAGAGATGTTCGAAAACGGTACGCACTTCAATCCGGTTGATCTGGTTTGTGCTGTACGTGATTACAAAGGACATAAATTTGATCTTGTTAAATATGTAGATAAGGCGACAGGGTTTATTTCATATAAGTCAAAGAATGGTAAAGAGCTTAAAGCTTTGGAGCTTCCGGGACTTTGGAACGGTGCGATGAGCGACTGGAATACAGTTTTTGTAGAAGTACCTTTGACGACTTTTAACCCGGTCAAGACGGTGAATGACTTGTTAAGAGAACAACATCAATAAAGGGAAACTTAATTTAGCCTGAATTATTTATATATAGTATTCAAGTAGTAAGTAGAAATGACTTATCTGATGTATTCTACTTAACTAACTACTTAGCTTATTACTACTTAGTATGAATAATGCAAGTTAGTTAACTTCATGCTGCTAATGAAGTTAACTTCCCGTCTTTCTTTTATTTCGTTTTTTCTGCCTATCTTTGTGTCAATTTTATAACTGATACTGAAATGAAGAAGATTTTACTATTAGGTTCCGGTGAACTGGGTAAGGAATTTGTGATTTCCGCCCAACGCAAAGGTCAATATATTATAGCCTGCGACTCATATGCCGGAGCACCAGCCATGCAAGTAGCCGATGAATATGAAGTGTTCAGTATGCTCGATGGCGATGCGTTGGAACGCGCTGTACACAAGCATCAACCGGACATTATCGTTCCTGAAATTGAAGCTATCCGTACCGAACGTTTATATGATTTCGAAAAAGAAGGAATTCAGGTAGTTCCCAGTGCACGTGCCGCAAACTTTACAATGAATCGTAAAGCGATTCGTGACCTTGCCGCTAAAGAATTGGGACTGAAAACCGCTAAATATTTTTATGCCAAGTCATTGGATGAACTCAAGGCGGCAGCCAATGAAATAGGCTTCCCCTGTGTAGTAAAACCATTAATGTCTTCTTCCGGTAAGGGACAGTCACTTGTCAAGAGTGCCGATGAACTGGAGCACGCTTGGGAATATGGTTGCAATGGTAGCCGTGGTGATATAAAGGAACTTATTATTGAGGAGTTTATTAAGTTTGACAGTGAAATAACTTTGCTTACGGTTACTCAAAAGAACGGGCCTACTTTGTTCTGCCCACCTATCGGGCATGTACAAAAGGGAGGTGATTATCGCGAGAGTTTCCAACCTGCGCACATTGATCCGGCTCATCTGAAAGAAGCTCAGGATATGGCGGAAAAGGTAACCCGTGCGTTGACCGGTGCCGGTCTGTGGGGAGTGGAATTCTTCCTAAGCCATGACAACGGAGTTTATTTCTCTGAATTGTCCCCACGTCCGCACGATACGGGTATGGTAACTTTAGCAGGAACACAGAACCTCAATGAATTTGAACTACATCTGCGTGCTGTCCTCGGTTTACCCATTCCGGGTATCAAGCAGGAAAGGATAGGAGCGAGTGCTGTTATACTTTCACCGATTACCAGCCAGGAACGTCCTAATTACCGTGGACTTGAAGAAGTTACGAAAGAGGAAGATACTTATCTTCGTATCTTCGGCAAACCGACTACCCGTGTCAATCGCCGTATGGGTGTTGTACTATGCTATGCACCGATTGATAGCGACTTGGATGCTTTGCGCGACAAGGCAAAACGTATCGCTGCAAAAGTAGAAGTGTATTAAGTGATTAGTGGATAGTGATTAGTGATTAGTGCGCTTTGCAATCATGCCGCATGGTAATCACTAATCACTAATCACTAATCACTCAAAAAGTCCGGGATAAATCTCTCCTCCAAGTTCACTTACATCCAGACTTTGTTGCAATTTGCCATCCGGAGAATAAAATAACTGGAACTCTTCGTCGGAATTATATTCTTCTACTTCTATGACGATAACCGCAGGACGTTTGGGAAAAGTGATGATTCTTATATCCCTCAATCTCATAGAGGCCATTGTACTGCTCATAAAAGCTTCGGCAACGGGAACCGGTACTTTTTCCAATGATTCAACATCATTCTCAGTCATTACCCATTGAGCATTCTTGGCAAACCAAACGTCAATTTCCTGATTGTCTTTGATGAACTCTGCTACATAGCAACCTGCCATTTGGCTCCATTCCACATCCGTCGCTTGCGGATACATTTTTTGAAAAGCGGTCTGTATATTTGCGGGAAGTCCTTCGGCAAAAGCAGATACGGTAAAAAACAAAAGCAGACTAAATGCTAAACAAAATCTATTTTTCTTCATAACTAAGGTTGTTTTAGGGTTTTAATTTTATTACCTGAAACAAATTTCCAACCCGATTTGTTGCGACTGTCAACTATCTTGTGAGCTTTCTAAAAGCACTTGTTTCCATGAACAAAAAAGGACTATTAGGCATTATTGTGGTAATAAATACTTTTAATCAATGAAGAATTTAAGTAAGAGCAATTTTTCAACCTTTACGGTTGTGCTTTTGATGTTGTTTGTAACCTTCGGTATCCAAGCACGGGACAAAGACCCTTGGGAAAAATTAGGTGAACGAACTGTAGATATGTCTATAGACCGGGATGTATTTCGTTGTGCGCACAAAGGAACCTTCACGGCAATCCGCTTTCATGTAGAAAAGGCTCCGGTCAACTTTCTGCGTGTAGTGGTAGAATATGCAAATGGTAGTAGCGATAACTTGAACTTCAATCGCTTAGTACCTGCCGGAGGCACTTCACGTTATCTGGATTTGCGTGGTAACAAGCGTATTATCAAGCAAATCACAGTGTTTTATAAATCTGAAGGAAAACGTCCCGGAAATCGCAACAAGAAGGCTAAAGTAGAAGTGTGGGGTAGGCATTAACCTCCTTCTTGTATGCAACATTGATATGCGTTCTTATACCGTCAGTTTTCCTTTGTAAGTGAACGCTTTTTCTCCGAAGTCAATGTCCGGTAGCACTGCGTCTGTGGCGAATAGCCCGTAGACCGATGAGCCTGAACCACTCATTGAAGCGTAGATTGCTCCATGCCGGTACATTTCCTCTTTAATTTCACCGATAGCGGGGAATTGGGGGAAGACACTTTCTTCAAAGTCATTCTTCATATATTTTCTCCATTCCGTAACGGGCATTTGTATGATTTCTTTCAGAGACTTTTCCGGATGGTGGGGTTTTATTTGTGAGAACGCATCCCGTGTAGAAACAAATATATCCGGCTTTACCAACCAAAGTTGATAATGTTTCAGTGATAAAGAAACAGGGGAGAAGATGTTACCGATGCCTTTTGCATACGTCGGAGCATTCTGAATGAAAAATGCACAATCAGCTCCTAAACGGACGGCGTACTCCTCTAAAACCTCATTGCTCAATCCGAGATTGAATTTATCATTCAGTAGTTTCAGCATAAAGGCTGCATCTGCCGAACCTCCTCCCAAACCCGCTCCTGAAGGAATGTGCTTGAACAAATGGATGTCTACCGGTGGCAGATTATATTGTTCTTCCAATAATTTATAAGCTTTTACTACCAGATTACTATCCACTTCTCCCGCAATTTCCAGCCCTGCCTGGTGCAAGCGATACTTTTCGTTTCCTTCATTTAATACATGGATTTCCAGTGCATCTTCCACGGGAATAGGGTAGAAGATTGTTTCCAGGTTATGGTATCCATCCGGGCGTTTTTCGGTGATATTCAATCCCAGGTTTATCTTGGCATTAGGAAAAGTAATCATGAACTCAATTATTAATTATCAAATATTAATTATTAGCTTCAGCTAACGGTGCAAAGTTAATAAATAAATGAAAACTTAAAGACTATTTGTTGACTTGCAAAAGAATAAATGAGCTATCTTTGCTTTCCCTTTTTCAAAAGGAAGAAATTACGATTGATATTTAATACCTAATATTTATCCTCGTGGCAGAACAAAGACGAACCTCTCGCACTCCGAAAGGCAAAACACCGCAACCCGTTAACGATTACGGACGTATCCAACCGCAAGCGCCTGAACTGGAAGAAGCTGTGCTCGGTGCTTTGATGATTGAGAAAGACGCTTATTCATTGGTAAGTGAAATTCTCCGTCCCGAATCATTCTATGAGCACCGGCATCAATTGCTGTACTCTGCAATTACTGATTTGGCAATCAATCAGAAGCCGGTGGATATCCTTACCGTAAAAGAGCAGCTGTCCAAACGTGGAGAGTTGGAAGAGGTGGGTGGTCCGTTCTATATCACCCAACTGAGTAGTAAGGTAGCGTCTTCCGCACATATTGAATACCATGCCCGTATCATTGCTCAGAAAGCATTGGCGCGCGAATTGATTACATTTACCAGCAATATTCAGTCGAAAGCATTCGATGAGACACTCGATGTAGACGACCTGATGCAAGAGGCCGAAGGCAAGCTGTTTGAGATTTCTCAACAGAATATGAAGAAGGATTATACGCAGATAAATCCGGTAATTGCCGAAGCGTATGACCTTATCCAGAAAGCGGCTGCCCGTACCGACGGTTTGAGCGGTCTTGAAAGTGGTTTCACCAAATTGGATAAGATGACTTCCGGTTGGCAAAAGTCCGACCTTATCATTATTGCCGCCCGTCCTGCTATGGGTAAAACTGCGTTCGTGCTTTCCATGGCAAAGAATATTGCTGTCAACTTCCGTAATCCGGTAGCTTTATTCTCTCTTGAAATGAGTAACGTACAGTTGGTGAACCGTCTTATCTCCAACACGTGCGAAATTCCCAGTGAAAAGATTAAGAGCGGACAACTTGCCGATTATGAATGGCAACAGCTGGATTACAAATTACGTGACCTGCTGGATGCACCGCTTTATGTAGATGATACGCCTTCACTTTCCGTTTTTGAGCTTCGAACTAAAGCTCGTCGTCTGGTACGCGAACATGGGGTGAAGATTATTATTATTGACTACCTTCAGTTGATGAATGCCAGCGGTATGGCATTTGGTAGCCGCCAGGAAGAGGTAAGTACAATTTCCCGTTCATTAAAAGGTTTGGCTAAGGAGTTGAATGTACCTATTATCGCCTTGTCACAGTTGAATCGTGGTGTGGAGAATCGTGAGGGTGAAGAAGGCAAGCGTCCTCAGTTGAGTGACCTTCGTGAATCCGGAGCCATCGAGCAGGATGCCGATATGGTATGTTTCATTCACCGTCCCGAATATTATAAGATTTTTACATCTGCTGATGGTAGCGACTTACGTGGTATGGCGGAAATTATTATTGCCAAGCACCGTAACGGTGCCGTAGGTGATGTACGTTTGCGATTTATCGGTCAGTACACCCGTTTCCAGAATCCGGAAGACGATATGGTTATTCCACCTCCTACGGAGGGTGCAGGAGGGACTTTCGGCTCCCGAATGAATGCGCCTATCGGTAGTCCTTCAACACCACCGCCCCCTTCCGCTGCCGATTATATGCCTCAGACGGATAATCCGTTCGGTGGGGTGGGTTCGGACGGACCATTGCCGTTTTAATAGAAATATATTTTATTTCTTCATTCTCAATACCCGGATACCTGTCCACTTCTTATTGTTTTTCAGCATCCGGGATAATGAACCGTCTGAGATTAGTACTTTTTTGTCGGTGGAAGAGGCATGTAACAGTTTGAGCTGACCATTATTGTAGTAAGCGAGTCCTAAATGGGCAACGTCCAATCCCGGAATATTTGTAGTGATTGCTATGATATCACCATCTTTTATCCAAGTAAATCCTTCGTCGGGGAGTTTGCTTTTGGGGATGTAATGGAATACTTGCCCGGACAGTGATTTTTCAATCTCCTTCATCTTCTTAACGTTCTCAGGGGAGGATGCCAGTTGTTTATAAGATTCCGGATGGGAAGACATGAAATTAAGAGACAGTACAATTGTGTCAGGGCTATTGACGGCTGCTATATCTTCAATATAGCCAAGTTTTACTCCGTTATTTATCCAGTCGGCAATATAATGTAGACGGGAAGTATAACCGTTGATTTTACCGTTACGGTAACGGATATTTTGCAGGTCTTTGTTGAAGTCGGTCAACAGATACACCTCTTTGTTTTTGACGGGCGAATATGCTAAAGCAAGTACATACTCGACGAAAGTAGTACAGTCTACTTCATTAAGATTGGTTACAAGCTTTTCTTCTTTATTTATTTCCAACGTATGTGCTACGTATGGGGTATTGAGAAATTGTAATCCGTATTTTAGCATAGCATTGTCCGTTCTTTGGGCAGAAACGGACGATGCTATTGCTAATGTACAGAACAGGCCGAATATGGTTTTCATAGTCTACCGGTTTTAATATTTATAAATCAGATTCTTGTAATCGGTCTTTTTGTCGAATGGAACGATAGTAAAGCCGTATTCAATGGTTTTGTCTTTTCCCGGACGAATTAAATAAGGCTCGTGTGCAGTGGCTCCCCAACTATTGTCTCCACCCACACCCATCATGCGATAGTCAATGAAGAAATCCACCAAGTTATTTGCTTGCGGATCAGTTAGGTGGCGATGATTGGTCTTTTCGGTACGGGGAGCTCCGTTTGCAATCGACTCACCGCTATCCAAGGTCTCTAATGGATAATTGGATGCATTCATTTCAAACGTGCGGTCGGCTACGAATAACAAACCATCTTTGGATTTATTGGTAAGAGCGCACCAGTAGATATCCGTACGATGATTGTTTTCTTGCGGACGGATATAAGGTTCGTACAAGTCTTTAATATTGGCTGTATATTCTCCGAAGAACTGGGAAGTACGGCGGTCGCGGTAGTTCTCCAATGGCCCACGTCCGTAATAAGTTAAAACCGTTATAACACCGGGAAGCTGCATACGTAATCCCACGCGTGGTATCATCGGGACTTGGTCGTCTGCGGCTACAAAGCGGTTATCAACTTTGATGATTCCGTTGGTATAAATCTTATAGGTAATGTTCCAGGTAGCATCTGCTTGCGGATAGCGATAAGTTACTTTAATGGCTGTAGAGTCGCTGCCTTTGATAACCTCGAAACTTTCGGCTTTCGGTTCCTGATAGCTGGCTTCTCTCCAAGCTTTCAAACGGACGGGTAATTTAGCTCCATAATCATTGTCGGTAGGTGCACGCCAGAAGAAGGGACGGGGACCTTGCCCTTTCTGGATGAATTCCTGTTTTTTGTACAGATAGGAAGCTAATATACCACTCTGTTTATTGAAGGTCGCCTTGAAGTCAGCACCAGAGAATATAAGTAGAGAGTCATTCTCTTCCGGGGTGGCGAATGACAGTTTCGGTGCATCTTCCTTGTTGAAAGTATGTACGTATGTTTGTTCGCAGGCAATTACTGTTCCTGCCGGAAGGAATGGTTCCGGATTACGTATGGTAGCATAGAACTCGATACGTACATCTCCTGTGAGATTATCTACTACAGGAATACCGTTCAGGAAAGGACTGGTTACGGTTTCTCCCGGTTTAGCCTTGACATCCCTCATACGTCCCCGGTATATTTCCTTTCCATGCTTGCGGACGATATAATGGAAATCATATTTATCGAGATTGGTAAAGGAGAAATCATTGCGTATATTTACGACGAATGCAACCCGGTCGAAATTCAGGAATTTGATATTCTGATATACTTTCCTCATTTCTTCGGTTTGCGGTTTTACGCTACGGTCGGGATATACCACACCGTTGATACAGAAGTCACCGTCAGACGGAGTACCATATTCACCATAATCACCGCCATAAGCCCAATATTTACGGCCGTCATCGGTTTTGGCTGCAAAGCCTTGGTCTACCCAGTCCCAGATACAACCGCCTTGCAGGATAGGATACTTTTCTATAATATCCCAGTAATCCTGGAAGTTACCGAGGCTGTTTCCCATGGCATGGGCATATTCGCAGAGAATAAGAGGGCGTGTCATGTCTGGGTTTTGCGCATACTTTTCAATATTCTCAGGACGGGTATACATGGGGCAATAGATATCTGTGTTCCATTCTAATTGTGCACGTTCATATTGTACCGGACGGCTGTCGAGTGCCTTTAACGCATTGTAGGTAACGTAGAAATTCAGACCGTTACCGGCTTCATTTCCCAGTGACCAGGTAATGACACAAGGATGATTCTTATCCCGTTCGTACATATTCATAGTACGGTCTATATGGGCGTTCATGAACAACGGATTATTTCCTAAAGTACCGCCTACGCGCAGGTCGTATCCCATTCCGTGGCTTTCAATATTAGCTTCATCAATGACGTAGATGCCATACTGGTCGCATAGTTCATAGAAACGCTCCTGTTGTGGATAGTGGCAGGTACGTACGGTATTTACATTATATTTTTTCCAAAGTTCAAAGTCTTTCAACAAGAGTTCTTCGGGCACGTAATGTCCGGTGTATTCATTGTGCTCATGATAGTTGACACCTTTCACAAGAATAGGCTTTCCGTTGACCATCAGTTGCTTATTCTTAATTTCTACGGTGCGGAACCCCACTTTGCAACTGGTGGCTTCAATAATGTTACCGTTGGTCTGTTTCAAACTTATAACAAGCGTATAAAGGTCAGGCGTTTCTGCTGTCCATTGCAAAGGTGCATTAATCGGTTTAGGCGTAAATTCCACCTCGGTTTGTTGGCTGCTGACGCTGATTGAGGATTGGGCTATCATCTGGTCTTTACTGTCCAGCAAACGATAGCCGACAACAAACGGAGTATTCTGGTTACTTTCGTTAGTGAAGTTGACTCTGAGTTTCAATATTCCATTCCGATAGTCGCCATCCAGTGGAGTTTCTGCTTTGAAATCAGTCAGATGGATTTGAGGCTGTGCGTAGAGATAAATATCCCGTTCTATCCCGCTGATACGCCAGAAGTCCTGACATTCCAGGTAATTACCGTCAGAGAAGCGATGTACCTGTATGGCAATTATGTTTTCTCCTCTGCGAGCCATGGAAGTAACATTGAAACGGGCGGGAGTTTTGGAATCTTTGTTCATCCCGATAAACTTACCATTCAAATAATAGAAAGCTGCTCCTCGTACTCCATCGGCACTCAAGAAGATTTCCTTGTTTTCCCAATCGGCGGGGAGGGTAAAGGTCCGGCGATATGTTCCGGTTGGGTTCCACTCTTTAGGGACATAGGGCGGATTGGGTTTATCCCAGTAAGGAGGATAGCCGGGAGAACAAAATTCATATGGCTGGTTGACGTAGATAGGAGTGCCGAAACCTTGCAGTTCCCAGTTCCCGGGTACGTTGATGTCTGCCCATTTGTTGACATCCACATGGGTATCCATAAAGTTCAAAGGGCGGTCGGCAAAGTTTTCTACATAGTTGAACTTCCATTTACCGTTGAGTGGTAAACGTAATGTACCATTTTTGCGGTCATTGATTATCGCGTCTACCTCGGTGGTATAGGATGTAAAGGTGCTACGGGGCGATTCTTTATTGATATTGGTCAACTTTGGGTTTGTGATTTGTCCGTAACGGTCTTCTTGCGCAATCAAGGTGAGAGGCAGCAGAGCAAGAGCGCAAAGTAAAGAGAGATTTTTCATAAGTATCTATCTAAGTGATTAGTGATTAGTGATAAGTTATTTTTTATGAGTTATCGAAAAGCGCAAGCAAATCACTCATCACTTTTAAAGCCTCAGTCCTTCCCTCAGCCATTTCTCCAGTTCTTCAGTCCACTGGCGTTTGTAGATGAAATTATCACGGAATCCCCAGCCATGTCCACCGGTAGGATAGACATGCAAGGTTGAAGGTACTTTTTGTTCGAGCAGGGCAAGGTAGTAGCCGATTCCATTGATAGGAGGTACTGCACCGTCATCACCCGAAAGCATGATGAAGGCCTGCGGTGAGCGTGGAGATACCTGGCGTTCGAGGGAATATTTCTGTTCCAGTTCGGTTGAAGGATTCTCTTCGATTAGGTTCCTGCGGGACCCTTCGTGAGTAACCCCTTTTATCATGGAAATAACAGGGTAAAACAAAATTTGGAAATCGGGACGGGTAGCGTCACTGCTGTATAAAGTAGCGAGAGAAGCAGCAAGATGTCCGCCTGCCGATGCTCCCATGATACCGACGCGATGCGGATTGATACCCCATTCTTTAGCATGCTCGCGTACTATGCGGATAGCTTGTTCGGCATCAGAGAGGGGTACTTCGTTATGCCCGTTCGGCATGCGGTATTTTAACACTGCGTATGTGATACCTTGTGCGGTGAGCCAGGCAGCCATATCATGTCCTTCATGTTGCATAGCCAGACGTCCATATCCACCACCCGGGCACATGATAATAGCCATACCGTTAGGATTTGCCGGACGATAAACAGTGATGGACGGATTGACGATATTGGCAACACGCCCTCCTTCCAAGTCTTCCTGAGCGCCGGTCAGACCATTCGTATTAGGTGCTCCGTTGGGCCATAATAGCAGCTCTACGGGTTTTTGTGCTGATAGCATGGTCGTTACGAATAAAAGAGACAAAACTAAAATTCTTTTCATGATATTCCTGTTTGAGCTACATTAATTATTTATTTTCCCCTGTAATTTCTTTCAGAACCTTCGAAGTTCATTTTGTTTTCATTGATGCCTTGATGAAGTAGAATATCAAGATGGCATAAGCACCGAGTGCCAACACTTGCGACCATGTATTGTTAACCCAGGCGTCGTTGACAAGGTTAATGCCACCAAAACGCATTGCAGCGCTTACCACACCCATCAATGCACCGCCGGCAATAAATCCGGATGCAAGTAATGTTCCTTTTTCTCCACGTTCTGCATTGAGAGAAGCGTCTTTGCTGCGGCTGGTAACGAACCAGTTGACAGCACCGCCCACTACCAACGGAACATTCAGTTCCAACGGAATAAACATACCCAGTGCAAATGCCAGTGCCGGAATTTTAAAGAAATTCAGGATAATGGCAAGTACCGCACCAATTCCGTAAAGCAACCACGGTGCACCTACACCATTCATTAACGGCTCGATAACTGCCGCCATTGCATTAGCCTGCGGAGCAGCCAACTGACCGCTGGTGAAGCCGTATGTCTTGTTCAGGATAATCATTACGCCACCTACGGTTGCAGCAGAAACAATGGTTCCCAGAAACTTCCATGTTTCCTGTTTGGCAGGTGTACTTCCCAGCCAGTAACCTATTTTCAAGTCCGTGATGAAACCACCTGCCATGGATAATGCCGTACAAACTACGCCGCCCATTACAAGTGCGGCTACCATACCTTCGGGACCTTTCAGCCCTACGGCCACCATTACTACGGAAGCAAGAATCAATGTCATCAGCGTCATGCCCGAAACCGGATTTGTACCTACTATGGCGATTGCGTTAGCTGCCACTGTGGTAAAGAGGAAAGAGATACCTGCAACCAGTAGGATAGCTACGACCGTATGCAACAGATTGCCTTGCATTACATCGAAGTAGAAGAACAATACCACCAATATCAGTGTAATGATAGAGCCGATAGCGATAATTTTCATGGAAAGGTCGCGTTGCGTACGCTTTACACTGGCTTCCGCATTCGACTTTCCGCCCATTTCTTTGGCAGCTAGTCCTACGGCGCTCTTAATAATACTCCAGGATTTGATAATACCGATAATACCTGCCATGGCTATACCGCCGATACCGATACTCTTGGCATAATATCTGAAAATGTCTTCCGGAGCCATGCTACCTACGGTTGCTACGATTTCCGGATTCCATTGGTTCAATACGCTGTCTCCCCAAATCATGGACATGCCGGGAATGATAACCCACCATACAGCCAGAGAGCCGGCGCAAATGATAGAAGCATATTTCAATCCTACAATGTATCCCAGACCGAGTACGGCAGCACCCGTATTTACTTTGAATAGCAATTTGGCTTTATCTGCCAGCATTTCACCGAAACCACAGACGCGGGTGGTGAAATTCTCGTTCCACCATCCGAATGTAGCCACGATGAAGTCATAAAGGCCACCGATAATACCTGCCATTAACAGTGGCTTTGCCTGACTGCCGCTTTTTTCACCGGATACAAGCACTTGTGTGGTTGCCGTAGCTTCGGGGAAAGGATATTTACCATGCATATCGCTTACGAAGTATTTACGGAATGGAATAAGAAAGAGGATACCCAGCACACCTCCAAGGAGGGAACTGATAAATACTTGTGTAAAAGTGACGGTAATTTCTTCGGGATAGCTTTCCTGTAAGATATATAAGGCGGGTAATGTAAAGATAGCTCCCGCTACAATGACGCCGGAACTGGCACCGATAGACTGGATAATAACGTTTTCGCCTAAGGAATTTTTACGTTTGGCAGCACCCGACACACCGACGGCTATGATGGCGATAGGGATTGCTGCTTCGAATACTTGTCCTACTTTCAGCCCCAGATAGGCTGCGGCGGCTGAGAAGAGGATAGCCATGCCGATGCCCCAAAGCACGGACCAAAGGTTAACTTCTGGATATTTCTTATCGGGACTCATTAACGGATTATAAACTTCACCCGGTTTCAACTCACGGAATGCATTCTCGGGCAAGCCGGTGAATTTATCTTCTTCCTGTTTCATAGATAGTTTATTGTTTTATGTTTATGATAATTCTTTCTCATATATCTTACTGTCTTTTCAAGTATATCCAAAAGATTTTTCAAGTATATCCTATCAGATTATCAAGTATATCAAAATTAAGCTTCAAAGTAAGCAAAAAAAAAGGAGAATTAAAAAATTCTCCTTTATTCTATATCATAAAAACGTTTATTTCGCGTCTTTTTCAGTCATATCTCCTTCAACGTACAGTCTTAACATTTCTGTTTTGGCATTAGTACGCAGGGTGATGGACTTCTTGAAGTGTCCTGGGTATTTGCCGGTACCGTTATATGTAACCTTTACGGTTCCTGTTTTTCCAGGCATAATCGGTTCCTGGGTATATTCGGGCACTGTACATCCGCAAGACGCTATTGCCTGATGAATTACCAACGGGGCATCACCTACGTTTGTAAATGTAAACGTGCAACTTACTACCGGATTGTTCTCGGAGAAAGTTCCGAAATTATGCGAGGTCTTATCAAATTTGATGTCTGCCTGTCCTTGTGCGTAGGCATAACCGATGCTCATAACCAGCATCACCATATAAAAAGCAAGTTTTTTCATGTTCTTTCCTTTTTTAATTACACAAGGGGCAAAGGTAATCCATTTTCGGTAAAATATCTCTTACCATGTGCGAAAATGTATTAAATCGGTCTTAGAAGCTATTTGAACGAATAATTAGAAGCGAAAAATAAGGAAAACGGAGGATTTCGATTTGCTTCATGTCATTAAGATACCGTTCGCTGGTGGTACCTATATTCTCAAAATAATGATAGGCATACTCAGGATGCAGACGCATGCACCGGTGGACTTCATCGGTACATTGGGATAGCTTCATAATGACAATCGCACTTTTCTCATGTAGCAGTTTTTCAATCTCTTTGGCCGTGGTGTTACCGGGTATTACGGTCAGCCGTTCTTCCTGATTGGCTATGTGTAATCCGCCCATCGCACCGGCGGCAATGAAAGCGGGAATACCTGCAATGTGTTCCACAGGAATATTATCTGCTTGTAATTTTTCATATATATAATGTATAGAAGAGTAGAATCCGGCATCACCTTCGGCTACGATAGCCACTTTTTTATTATCCTTATATAAGGACAGTGTTTCCATGTAAATGCGGTCGTATGCACTCAATGCTTTTTCACGCTGCTTGCTCATGGGAAGTGAAAAACGGCAGATCTTGTCTTCGGGAATATCCAACTGAAGCATGATGTCAGCCGCTCGTGAAAGAGTTCTTCCATCTTTGGTGGTTGTTGCGGGACAGAAGATACAATCGGAAGACTGTAAGGCTTTTAAACCTTTCACAGTAATCAGTTCCGCTTCACCGGGACCGAGGGATACGAATAGGACAGAAGACATAAGTATAAATTAATATTGAGTAATACGGGTGCAAAAGTCGGGAAATAATCGGTAGGAAACAAGATATTACTTACCTTTGTGTATTTCTATGTTATAAATTAATGCTTATGGATTATCAACTGAATACTCGTTTGAATGGAAATATAGCAATGACTTCCCGCTTTCATGAAAGTGCTTTGTTACAACGGGACAAAACCCTTTATAAATTTATCTGGGTACAAGATGGTACGCTGACTTTGGAGGTAGATCATATCCCCATGCAACTGACAAAAGATGAAATCATAACGTTAACCCCTCTGCATCATCTGGATGTGAAAGAGATAGAGGGAGAATACCTTACTTTTGTGTTCAACAGTAACTTTTATTGCATTTACGGGCATGATAATGAAGTTTCCTGTAATGGTTTCCTGTTTTATGGTTCATCCAAGGTGATGCAACTGAAGTTATCGGCAGAGCAATCTTCCAATCTGCATGATATAGTACGTATCTTTCGCCAGGAGTCTGCCATCCATGATAATTTACAGGAAGAAATGTTGCGGATTGTTCTGAAGCGTTTCATCATTACTTGTACACGCATAGCCCGTGGGAAATTTGGCGTAGGAGAGGAGAACGAAAAGAGTTTCGACATTATCCGCCAGTTTTATGTATTGGTAGATCAGAATTTCCGGGATAAGAAGCAGGTACAGGATTATGCTGAAATTCTTTGCCGCTCACCCAAAACCTTATCCAATCTGTTTTCGGCTTGCGGGCTGCCTTCTCCATTACGGATTATTCACGAACGTACGGAAGCGGAGGCGAAAAGATTATTGTTATATACACAAAAGAGTGCCAAAGAAATCAGTTCCATTTTAGGCTTTGAAGATTTGGCGACATTTAGCCGTTTCTTTAAGAAAATGGCAGGAGAGAGCGTCACGGATTATCGAAAAAGGATACAACGGGAATAATTGCCAACTGTTGCGGAATAATTGCCATTTCGTAGTTGGTCGAAAACAGGGAACTTTGCAAAACGAAAAACAAGTAGTTTTACATAACTCATTAAAACAAAACGAAAATGAAAACGAAATTGCAAAATCTGTTTGTGGAAGCATTAACGATTGCCGCTTCAACTCAAAAGTTAGGTGTTAATTTAATCCGTGTGGCGATCTTAGTTATCTTTGTATGGATAGGGGGGCTGAAGTTCTGGAATTATGAAGCCGAAGGAATCGTTCCTTTTGTTGCGAACAGTCCTTTTATGAGTTTCTTTTATACCAAGAGCGCACCCGAATATAAGGAATATAAGTTGAAAGAAGGTGAATTCAATGAAGTGAAATATCAATGGCACATGGAGAATAATACATATGGTTTTTCTCGGGGTTTAGGTATTCTTATTATGGCCATTGGTATTCTCACTTTTCTCGGCATCTTCTCTCCGAAAATCGGATTGATAGGGGCGGTGCTGGCAATTATTATGACTATCGGCACATTGTCTTTCCTTGTCACCACTCCGGAGGTATGGGTACCCGATTTAGGAAGCGGAGAACACGGCTTTCCATTGTTGACGGGAGCCGGACGTCTGGTTATTAAAGATACGGCTATCCTTGCAGGAGCTATTGTAGTGCTGTCCGACAGTGCTAAAAGAGTATTGAACCAACTAAAAAAATAGAATTATGAAACAGTATGATGCCATTATTATCGGATTCGGCAAAGGCGGTAAAACGCTGGCAGCCGAGCTGGCAAAGCGGGACAGAAGTGTTGCCATGATAGAACGTTCGGATAAGATGTACGGCGGTACATGTATCAATATCGGTTGTATCCCGACTAAAACATTGGTACATTTTGCGGAGTTGGCGGATAAGAATGCATCTTGGGAACAGAAACAAGCGTACTATCGTCAGGTTATCGCACGGAAAGAAGAGGTTACTTCTTTCTTGCGACAGAAGAATTATCATAATCTGGCGGACAATCCCAATATAACGGTATATACGGGCATCGGTTCTTTTGCCGGCCCCGATACGGTGGAGGTACGCATGGCGAACGAAACATTGCTATTGCAAGCTCCGCAGATATTCGTGAATACGGGAGCCGAGACCATTATCCCGGCCATTGAGGGAATAAAAGACAATCCAACGGTATATACCAGTACTTCTATTATGGAGCTGACGGAATTGCCGAATCATTTGGTAATTGTCGGTGGTGGTTATATAGGCTTGGAGTTTGCTTCCATGTATGCTTCTTTCGGTTCGCAGGTAACAGTACTTGAGGGTTATTCGGAACTGGTTTCTCGTGAAGACCGTGATATTGCCGCCAGTGTTCAGGAAGTGCTGGAACAGAAAGGTATAGTTTTCCGTCTGAATGCTCGTGTACAGTCCATAGAAGATTCTACTGTTGTATATCAAGATGCGTTGACAGGAGATGTTCAGCGGGTAGAAGCGGATGCGATTCTGCTGGCTACCGGACGTCGCCCCAATACAGCAGGACTGAACCTGAAAGCGGCAGGGGTGGAAGTGAATGAACGGGGAGCTATTATCGTGAATGAAAATTTACAAACCACAAATCCCAATATTCGTGCTATCGGTGATGTAAAAGGAGGTTTGCAGTTTACTTATATCTCTTTGGACGACTACCGTATTTTGCGGGAAGATTTGTTTGGTGCCGGTGAACGCAAGGTATCCGACCGTGAGCCTGTGAGCTATTCGGTATTTATCGATCCACCGCTTTCTCGCATCGGCATGAGCGAGGAAGAAGCCCGTAAGAAGGGGCTGGGTATAAAAGTCAACAAGCTACCAGTGGCTGCTATTCCCCGTGCAAGGACTTTGGGTAACACAAAGGGACTGTTCAAGGTGATAGTAGATGCAAATACGGACAAGATATTGGGATGTACTTTGTTCGGTCCTGAATCGAGTGAAGTAATCAATCTGGTAGCAATGGCAATGAAGACGGGACAGGAATATACTTTCTTGCGCGATTTTATCTTTACCCATCCCAGTATGAGCGAGGCCCTGAATGATTTAATGAGTTTTTAAATTTCCCACTACAGATTACACAGATTGTAAATACAGATTAGGATAGCACTTCCGTTCTTTGTATTTACAATCTGTGTTAATCTGTGTAATCTGTGGTGCAATATTTTGCGTATCTCCCCAAAATTGCCGAATATTGTACTCTAATTTTGTAAAACTCAAATAATCATGACCCGATTACCTATCATAGGTTTTGCACTCCTATGTGTGTTATCTATAACTTCTTGTAGCTCAAAGTCAAAACAGGCAATCGATGAGACTACTTCCACATCTTCTTATTCTGTAACAGATACAGGTACGGTTATTGTACCTGTTTATGCCAAAGGTTATACTGTGAAATATCTTCCTGAAAATGTACGTTTGGTAGATATACAGGATCCCCAACAAGAAAGTAGCAATACATTCCATTACGCATTAGTGCCTAAAGGTACAAAGCCTTCCAATATTCCTACCGATTATACAGTCATTGAGACTCCTGCAGAACAAGTTATTTGCATGACTTCCCTACAACTTTCCAATTTTATTCATTTGGGTGCTTGTGACCGTGTAGTAGGAATAACCAGTACCCGCCATCTTTTCAATAAAGAGATGAAGGAACGGCTAAAGTCCGGAAAAACTGCAAAAATAGGGATTGAAGGTAACTTTGATAATGAGGTGATAATGAGTATGAATCCCGATGTTATCTTTATCTCTCCTTTTAAACGTGGCGGATATGATGCCATGCGTGAAATCGGTATTCCGCTGGTACCCCATTTGGGATATAAGGAAATGACTCCTTTAGGACAAGCCGAATGGATTAAGTTCATCGGCATGTTTATCGGACGGGAGGCGGAAGCCAATGCTAAATTTGCAGGGATAGAAAAGCGGTATAATGAATTAAAGGAATTGGCTGCTGATGTGAAGAAGCGTCCGGTAGTGTTCAGTGGTGAGATACGTGGCGGTAACTGGTATGCGGTGGGTGGAAAAAGCTTTCTTGCTGAACTCTTTCGTGATGCCGGTGCTGATTATTTCATGAAGGATGACCCCCGGTCTGGTGGAGTTACATTGGACTTTGAAACAGTTTATAGCCAAGCGGAGAGTGCGGATTTCTGGCGTATAGTCAACAGTTATGACGGTACATTCTCTTACGATGCTTTGAAATCCCTGGACCCGCGTTATGCCGATTTCCGTGCTTTTCGCGACAAAGGAGTGATTTACTGCAATATGCGTGAAAAACCTTTCTATGAGAGTATGCCCATGCAGCCCGAAATTGTATTGGAAGATTTGATTCATGCTTTTCATCCCGCTTTGTTACCCGATTATGAACCGACATACTACGCTCGCCTGAAATGATGAAAAGACCTGTTCTGTTATTGATGATATTGCTGCTGGCATCCATTTTCTTCTTTTTCTTGCTGAATCTGTTGTTGGGGTCGGTTCATATCCCTGTGGGTTCGGTATGGAATATCCTGTGGGATAATGGGGATGAATCTGTCATCTGGCAGAATATTATCTGGAAGTCGCGTGTGCCGCAGGCATTGACGGCGTTGGTGGCAGGGGCCGGATTATCGGTTAGTGGCTTGCAGATGCAGACCGTGTTCCGCAATCCGCTGGCCGGACCTTCGGTATTGGGTATTAGTTCGGGGGCCAGTCTGGGGGTGGCTTGTGTGGTATTATTGTCCGGTGCTATGGGCGGTGTCGCTTTAAGCCGTTTGGGGTATATGGGAGAAGTTGCTTTGTCTATTGCCGCCATTATCGGCGCTTTGGCAGTGATGGCACTTATCGTCTATGTTTCCCAGAAAGTGAAAGGAAATGTAACCTTATTGATTATTGGTGTGATGATAGGTTATGTGGCAAGTGCTATTATCGGGGTATTGAAGTATTTCAGCGTGGAAGAAGATATACGCGCTTATGTTATTTGGGGACTGGGTAGTTTCGCTCGCGTATCGGGTGACCAGATGATATTGTTTGTCTGCATTATGATTGTACTGCTGCCTTTGTCCTTCCTATTGATAAAGACTATGAACCTGTTATTGCTGGGTGATGGCTATGCACGTAATTTGGGATTGAATATCAAACGGGCACGCCTGCTTGTTATCTCCTGCTCCGGTGTACTGGTAGCTATTGTAACAGCCTATTGCGGCCCGATTATGTTTATCGGATTGGCTGTTCCCCATTTGTGCCGTGCCATTTTCCATACTTCCGACCACCGGATATTGATGCCTGCCACTTTGTTGGTAGGGGCTGCTTTAGCATTGGTTTGTAATTTGATTGCTCGTTTGCCGGGCTTTGAGGGAGCTTTGCCGGTCAATTCGGTTACGGCACTGGTAGGTGCTCCCGTGGTAGCTTCCGTATTATTTAAAAAGCGAAAAGGAGAATTGAATGAATAAGGAAACAATACATATAGAAAATCTTTCCATCGGCTATCCCGGAAAAGGAGATGTGAAAGTAGTTGCAGACGGTATTTGTGCGGGAATTAACAGTGGTGAGCTGACGTGTTTGTTGGGCGCTAATGGAGTAGGAAAGTCTACTTTACTCCGTACTTTATCTGCTTTTCAGCCGAAGTTGGGTGGCACAATCCGTATTCAGGGAAAAGAAATAGGAGAATATACGGATAAACAACTGTCAAGAGTCATCAGTGTGGTACTGACAGAAAAGTGTGATATACGCAATATGTCCGTGGTAGAGCTGATAGGCTTGGGGCGCAGTCCTTATACCGGTTTCTGGGGAACGCTGTCGAAAGAAGATAAGGCGGTGGTAGACCATGCTATCTCTTTGGTGGGTATTCCTCATCTGGAGCAGCGTATGGTACATACGTTGAGTGACGGTGAACGGCAAAAAGTGATGATAGCCAAGGCGCTTGCTCAGGAAACTCCCGTTATTTATCTGGACGAACCGACGGCTTTCCTTGACTTCCCCAGCAAGGTGGAGATGATGCAACTTTTACACCACCTCAGCAGACAGACAGACAAGACCATTTTCCTCTCTACACATGATCTTGAACTGGCTTTGCAGATAGCCGATAAGATTTGGCTTATGGACAAGGTGAACGGAGTAACGATAGGTACTCCCGAAGACCTTTCGCTGAATGGCAGTCTTAGTAATTTCTTTGCCCGTAAGGGCATCGTGTTTGATTTGGAAACCGGTTTGTTCCGGGTAGATAATGACTATACTTCCCGCATACGCTTGGTGGGACATGGGCAGAAGTATTCTATGGTGCGTAAAGCATTGCAGCGCAATGGTATTCTGGCAAATCGTAATGTCGAATCGGATATTTATATTGAAACGGGAGATTTGAAGGGAGATGGTAGCTTTATATTTCATCGACCGGATAAAGAACCTGAAACGGTTGAAAGCATTGAAAAGTTATTAGAGCTTGTTCTTGCCGTAAATTAAGAGAAGCTGTTCCAAATAAAATTCAAAGCAGCTTCTAAGATTAATAAGGGGTGTGTTGGCCTGATAATCAATAGTATTACCCGGTTAAATATCATTAAAAGCAAAGTCTTTTGTCTACCCATTTGCAAATTTATTTTATATTTGTAATCATTTCAACTTTAAATGTAATGTTATGGATAAACAAAAGAAATTAACGACGGAAGTGGGTGCTCCCGTATCGGACAATCGTAATTCACAGACCGCAGGCTCTCGTGGCCCCATTATGATGCAGGATACATGGCTAATGGAGAAGTTAGCTCATTTTGATCGCGAAGTCATTCCTGAAAGACGTATGCATGCCAAAGGTAGCGGTGCTTTTGGCACTTTTACCGTTACACAGGATGTAACCCATTATACGTGTGCCAACCTTTTCTCGGAGATAGGTAAGAAAACAGAGATGTTTGTTCGTTTTTCTACGGTAGCCGGTGAACGTGGAGCGGCTGATGCCGAGCGTGATATCCGTGGTTTTGCCATGAAATTTTATACCGAAGAAGGCAATTGGGATTTAGTAGGGAATAATACTCCGGTATTCTTTATCCGTGATCCGATGCAGTTTCCTGATTTGAACCATGCCGTAAAACGTGATCCTAAAACCAATTTACGCTCTCCACAGAACAACTGGGACTATTGGACGATGCTTCCCGAAGCGTTGCACCAAGTTACAATCGTGATGTCCGATCGTGGTATTCCGGCATCCTATCGCCACATGCATGGTTTTGGTAGCCACACATACAGCTTGATTAATGCGGAGGGTACTCGTGTATGGGTAAAATTCCATTTGCGCACTCAGCAGGGTATCAAGAACTTGACTAACGAAGAAGCTGCGGCTATCATTGCAAAAGACCGTGAAAGCCATCAACGTGACTTGTTTGAAGCCATCGAACACAAGGATTTCCCCAAATGGACTTTATATTTCCAGATTATGACTGAGGAACAGGCACGGAATTATAAGGAAAATCCGTTTGATATAACTAAAACGTGGAGCCATAAAGATTTCCCGTTGATTGAGGTGGGAGTGATGGAGCTGAACCGCAATCCCGAAAATTACTTTGCCGATGTAGAGCAGGCTGCTTTTGCACCTACACACCTGGTACCCGGTATCGGACTTTCACCGGATAAGTTGTTGCAGGGACGCCTTTTCTCTTACGGTGACGCGCAACGTTACCGCTTAGGAGTAAACCACGACCAGATACCTGTCAATAGGGCACATTGTCCTGTACACAGCTATCATCGTGACGGACTGATGCGGGTGGATGGTAATTACGGAGCAACTAAAGGTTATGCTCCCAATGGCTTTGGCGAATGGGAAGAACAATCGGAATATCGCCATCCGGCTTTACCCGTTGACGGTGCAATAGATCATTATAGTCCTTATGATGACAAAACAGATAATTGTTTCTATCAGCCGGGTGACCTTTATCGCCTGATGACGGAAGATAAGAAACAAGCCCTTATCAGTAATACCATAGCGGATATTATGCCTGTAACGGACAATGTGAAGTACCGTCATGCGGCACATTGCTATCTGGCAGACAAGGATTACGGTACACGGCTTGCCCAAGGACTTCACCTGGACCTGAAACACGTGGAAGAATTGGCAGCCATGAGCGAGAAAGAACGTTTGTGGGCTACACGGACGAGGTAATTGGTTAGTGATTAGTGATTAGTGATTAGTGTGATACTACTGCTATGGCGTAGCAATTTTACCACTAATCACTAACCACTAATCACTAACCACTAATCACTTATAAACTCTGTATCCCACCGTAAAGAATGAAGCGAAATTCTTAGGCAGATAATTACCCCGTTCTGTCGATGTTATCATTTGATTCAGTTGCTTATTAATCTTTACCAATCCCACCTGGGCTTCAGCGCCGATTATAAATTTGTGATATTCAAATGAAAGGCCGATATTGACGCCTGCGTCAAAACGTTTATTTCCCATGTTGTTGTGTGCCATACTGCCAAAGGTATCTATCCTGAAACGATAAGCCTCGGAGTAGTGGCTATCGTAACCGTATTCAACTTCTCCGGATGTTTTTCCACCCACACCGCAAGCGATATACGGGCCGAAACTCAATGATGCATGATAATCTTTACCTAAGTTGAGACGGGCGGCTACCATTACCGGTAGCTGGAGGTATAATTCGTTCATGGTAGCTTTGCCTACATACTCTATTTCATCCTTGCCGCCTATGGAGACAAATTCCAAAGCAGATTGCAACACCCATGTTGGGTTGAGTACATACTCTGCACCTATTCCTGTTTTATAGGCAATCCTGGTTTCACTGCTCGAATGTTTCCCATAGAAACAAGATGTACCGATGCCTGCTTTGGCATGGAAGGACAATGGATTTTGCGCTATACCTGTTAAGGTAATCATTGCTAAATATAGGGTGATTACGATTTTTCTCATACGTATATCTTTCCGTTTTCTGTAATTAATAAAATGGTAAGTTCTCCGTCCGGCAACAATGGGTTGCAAATACGGTGGCAATGTTCGATTAATAGTTTGCAGAAACTTTCAACTCTACCGGCAGGAATAAGTTCCCAAAGCTCACGGGCAAGATTCATTTGCCTGATAGCTGTAAACGTGCTTTCCGTACATCCTGCCTGTCGAGCTACTTCCAAAATGAAATCTTTGTTCATGGTTACTTTCTTGCTGTGGGTATCCAGATAACCTTCCGCCAGTTTCACGGCTTTACCTATCATCACTCCGAGCGTAACATGCGATATACCAAGTTCGGCGGCAATCTTCAGAGTATCTCCGATGAAATTACCGTAGTGCACAAATGCTTGTGTCGGCATGCCCGGATAATAGGCTTTGATATACCGTTCGCTCTTGGCTCCGGAACTGATAACTACACGCGGGCTGTTGGTAGCCCGTGCCACCTCCATAGATTTGCGGATGGAACTTACAAATGCTTCGGTAGAGAAAGGCTTTACAATGCCCGACGTTCCAATGATGGATATACCGCCCTCTATGCCCAGGCGCGGATTGAACGTACGTTTGGCTATTTCCTCCCCACCGGGTACGGAGATTGTAACGACATACGGGGTGGATTGCTTGGGGATACGAAGCTGTTCAAGGCATCGTTTTACATTATCTTCAATCATTTTACGTGGAGTAGAGTTGATAGCGGGCGCTCCCAATTCGATTCCCAACCCCGGCATGGTGACAATACCTACACCTTCTCCACCGGAGATAATAATATTGTAATCATCCGTTAGCGGCATCTTTTTACTACCGGGATTATCTATTGGGAACGGAATGGCAACTTTCGCCCTTACTTCCATACCATCGGTGATGTCGGGATCATCGCCTGCATCTTTGATGACACAGGCTTCAGCCTCCCTCATACAATTTCCATTCATAGAATCGTTGAGAGGAAGAATTTCACGCTGTCCAACGGCTACTGTAATCGTTTCGCCGCAAGGCAGTACAACCGGAAACTCTTGGGGACGTGGTTGGTGAGTAGCATTAAAAAGCTCCCACGTAGCAGCTACTGCGGCAGCGGTGGCGCAAGTACCGGTAGTCAAACCACTATGTAACGGATAAAAGTCAGGTAGAAACTTCTCGATCATTCGTCGCAAACCGTGTTCACCGTTGACCGTCCGGAAGTTGCCCGGCATTGTGGGACGGCGGATGGCAAATATATGAATACCTAACTCCACGGCGGCCTCCACCTTTTCTGTAAATCCTCCTGACAGACCGCTTTCTTTTATCAGAATCGCTTCGGGATGAAGCTGACGCATCAGCGTGCGTTCGTCTTCACCGGTATGATAGTAATACAAACACTTTTCAGGGAAACCTTCCTGTCGTGCCAGTTCACGGGAGCTTTCCCGGTCGAGAATACGGAAGTAACAACGGCTTTCTTCCTGCCACAATATTTTCAGCTTGCCGATGCTCTGAACTCCAGTAAGTGCCAGCAGCGCAGAAACTTTATTTTCTTGTATCTTGCTGATAGCGTCGGAATAATCATCGCACCAGATGATGTTTTCATCCTCTCGTTCCGGGAAGATACGTTCGTAACGGATAACCGGTATGTGGAGTTTCTCCGCCACTTCACCCACGTTCCGGTGCAGTTGTTCGGCAAAGGGGTGGGCGGCGTCCACCAATAGATTGATACTTTGTTGCCGGCAGAAAGTCTTCAGCCCGGTCACGTCCATTGCACCTTGCAGGCGGATACCGTTGTGCAGGGTAACAGTCTGTTCGTCGCCTTTGGTAGAATAATAAAACGGTTTCCCGGCTTCTTCAAGTACTTTGACGACTGCTCGTCCTTCGGTAGTTCCACCTAATACTAATACCATTTAAGTTACGAGTTATAAGTTATGAGTTATTTGCGAAACAAATGCTTGAACTCATCCGCATAAAGGCGTGAAAGTCCTTCACGGTTGCCAATGGATTCTCCTACTACAATCATCGTAGTAAGAGTCAGTTTATTCTCTTTCACGATGCGGGCAAGGTCTTTCAGCTCTCCCCGGAAGATACGTTCGTCTTTCCACGTCAGGTGGTAGCAGATAGCTACGGGAGTCGTTTTGGGATATTCCTGCAAAAGCTCCTCTTGTACCTGTTCAGCAATACCTGCACTAAGGAAGATGCACATGGTGCTTTGTGAGCGTGCCATAAGGTGAAGTTTTTCCCGCTCGGGCATGGGCGTACGTCCTTCACCACGGGTAAGAATAATGCTTTGTATCTTCTCAGGAATGGTGAACTGCGATTTTAAAGCAGCCGCAGCCGCCTGGAAAGAAGAGATACCCGGCGTGATATGATAGCTCATGCCGTATTGGTCGAAGTAGTTCATTTGTTCCTGAATGGCACCGTAGATACACGGATCACCGGTGTGCAGGCGGACAATGAATTTCCCTCTGTCATAAAACTCCTTCATCAAGGCAAACTGTTCCTCCAGATTCATGGCAGCCGAACTGCGTACCGTAGCGCCCGGTTTGGCACAAAGCGTCAGCTCGCGTGGAACGAGGCTGCCTGCATACAGTATAAGGTCTGCTTTTTCCAGCATTTGTCTGCCACGTACGGATATCAGGTCAGGATCACCCGGACCGGCACCTACAATTTCGATATGTCCCCGGCGTATTGCGTTAATATCAATTGCTGCGGCTACCGTATAGTTTTCTCCTTTCGTTTTCGGTATCAGCAATTCCGTATTTCCTGAGGAGAGAATCGCGGCAGCTTCACTGACACTGGGTGTTCCCATATGCTTCATCACGGTTTTACTGGGATGGGGTACAGTTACTTTTTCCAATTCTTCCGCACTATAAAACCGGACGGGATACTTCTTTTTGAGTGCCTTTACTACCGGCTCGCCACTTTTGGCATCTATTGTAGAAATAGAGGCAACAGCGGGAGATAGAATGTTATTTTGATCTAAAACCTCGAAAATGGCTTCGCGTACTTTCCGGGTGGGACCGGCCTGGCGTGCAAGGCCGATACCAAGATGCAACACTTGCGGAACATAGCAAATATAGGGAATGGTACGAGGGATTAGGAATGCATTCAATGATACGCATAGGAGCAGTTTGAAGCGGGAAAAATCAATATCTTGTATACGATAGAACACCTCTACGTGTGGAGGAAGGTGGGCTTCCAGCCAGTCGGTTCCCCGGTCACGGAGTGTAAGCAACAAGGCAGTGGGCTTTTCAGCTACAAAGAGGTTGATGTGCTCATTCATGCAAGCTCTTAACTCTTCTTCGGGAGTTTTGGCGGTTTTGGTCATAAGAAGAACTGCCGGATCGGCATTGACCACCGGAAACCAGTTGAAACGCTTCGTAAACAGGTCGAGTGCCCATAATCCGGTACGGTCACTTTGAGTGGTAATAATAGGCTCGGCGCCTAAGATGCCGGATACCTGGTTGGTTAGTTCGTTGGCTCCGCCGATGTGTCCCGAAAGGACGGATATTGCATATTTTCCGGTACTGTCTACGCAGACTACCGCCGGATCGGTATATTTACTTTTCGTACAAGGTGCAATAGACCGTACGCATATTCCCATAGCGCCGATGAAGATAAATGCATCGTAGCGGTTGAAGTTTTCCACCGTAAAACTACCGATGGCGTCTATATGCGTACATCCGCCTTCGTGCCGGGGAGTGAATATTTCGGATTGGGAATCCGCAAGTTCACTAAGCAGTAATTGTGCGGTACTCAGACCGGCCTCGGAAATAAGGATAATAGCTGTTTTCATAACTGATGTATATTTAAGAAAGCGTAGCTTTCATAATTTCAATGGGATTATAATCATTCAGGGTAACCTGTACGGAAGGTTGCAGCACCAGTCCGGCAGCTTCGGTTCCTTCGATAAATGCGGCTTTGCTTTCTGCCGATACGGAGTTAAAGACAATACATCCACCGGGTTGTAACACCTCTTTGATATGTGCCAGCATCTCTTGCAGACGTCCGCCATGTCCGCCGATAAACACTGCCTCGGGGCGGGGGAGATTATCGGTTTTTTCCTGCAGGAAATCTCTGATGATGGCTGTGATGCCCGGTGCTCCGAAGCGGCGGCTGTTGATGTTCATTAGTTCTTCGCCTTCAGGACGTACTTCGAATGCAATAACAGTGAGGTGCGGAAATTGCAAGCGGGCTTCGATGGATACCGAACCTGTACAAAAGCCGATATCCCAAAATACCTGGTGACGGTTCAGCTCCAATGCCTGTAACGTAAGCAGACGGATAGGGGCTTTGGTTATCATGCGGGTACGGCCGTCCAAATGGGCGAACTGTTCGTCAGGGATACCGAAAGGACGGACTGTCAAACCATGTGTGTCCTTCGGACGGTCTTGTTTGTTTGCATCTTCCGGAAAAGTGGTGGCGCAAAGCAACAGATTATTGGGATGTTCGAACTTGCCTTGTACCGCTTCTTTCAATGTCATGTGTCGGATACGTTCTTTTTCGGGATTGCCGAGATGTTCTCCTACATACATTGTGTAGCAGTTATAGCCGTATTCCAGCATACGGGCAGCGATTGTGGCGGGCGTATGTTCCCGGTCGGTGAGGATGCCTATCTTTGGGGTACGTTCAATCAGGGCGCGGTCGAACTCATGCCAGGGACGTCCTGTCAGCGAAACGGTGCGCATATCATCGTAAGGCATTACAAGGCGATGCGCCAATGTCTGGAGTGAGTTGAAAGACGGATAGAGCTTGATTTCCGCATCCGGCAATTTCCGCTTCACTGTGTTGGCAAAGCCGAAGAACAAAGGGTCGCCCGAAGCGAAAACAATAATTTGCCTGAGACCGGAATTAGTTTGTTCGGCTTCGTCACTACCGAAAACTCTTTCATATTGTGCGAATACATTATCCAGCGGCACGGTAATGGAAATCCATTCCGCATCATCCGGTAACAAGTCTCTGACAATCTCTTTATGCCGTACTCCCCCCGAAAAGACCTTTCCATGCCGTATCTGTTCCAATACTTCCGGCAGAAAGAAAGGAGTCCGGTTATCGTCCATTCCTATTATGATAAATTTCCGTTGCATCACCAATAGCTAATCACTAATCACTAACCACTAATCACTATTTCACACGTCCCGTCCCGGCCTTAGCTGTTCCGCATCATTGTAGCACAAAATAGAGTTTACCAATGTTGCGGCGAGATTGCTTCCGCCTTTGCGTCCTTCCACGATTATCTTCGGAATCTCGGTGAAAGGCTTTATCATATGCTTGGATTCCTGTACGTGTACAAAGCCCACCGGAGCAGCTACAATCCCTGCCGGATGTGCTTTACCTTTGCGTATGAGGTCGCACAGCTCCATTAATGCCGTCGGTGCGTTGCCGAAGACGAATAGCGCGTCGGGATGCTCCTCAACAGCGAGGCGCGTACCTGCCTGTGTACGGGTGATACCTTTATCTGTTGCCATTGCGGCGGTACGAGGGTCGCCGAGATAGCATTTCACCTCTACGCCCAGACGCTCCAAAGCCCCTTTACGAATACCGCTCGCAGCCATTGTTACGTCTGTGATGATTGTCCGTATGCGCCCCTCAATGATATCTTGATACAGCGTTTCCACGGCTCTTTCGTCCGTGTGCAGCAACTTCTCCATTTCAAAGTCTGCGGTGGTATGGATAGCGTGCAGTAACGCCCATTTATGGTCGAGTGGGATATTCTTGTTTGTCAATTCTTTCTCAATGGTACGGAAACTCCGTATCATAATGTCCTGCCCTTTGTTGGTCTGGAGTTGACCTTTAGAACTCTGGAGTTGAGGTTTAGCGGCGTCAAGTTGACCTTTAGCAGCGTCAAGTTGAGGTTTAGCAGTCTCAACCTCTTCCCTGTAATATCCCCGTGGAGTAATCATCGTTCCGTTCCACTCGTACGACTGTGAATTGCCTATTAGTATCACGGTAAACATATCCACCTCTTCGGGATTGAACGCTTCCAGTGTCGTGATGTGCACCTCCTGTTCCGGACGTCCTGCCTGGCGTACATATCCTACGGGTGTCTCCGGTGCACGTCCTTCCTGCAAGAACAACTCTTTCAGTCGGTACAGTTGCCAGTAGCGTCCTTCGCTTTTAGGATTATAGACAGCCGTTACGAAATCAGCGGCTGCTGCGGCTATGATACGTTTTTCGATGCGTTCCCACGGTGTCATCAGGTCTGAGAGGGAAATGACGCAGAAGTCGTGTCCCACCGGCGCACCCAACAGGGAAGCCGCTTTCTGGAAAGCACTGATACCCGGCAGAGAAACAATCTCTACATTACTATGTCGTTCCCGCTTCATTTCATAGATAAGTGGTGTCATGCCGTAAATCCCTGCATCGCCCGAACTGATAACACATACTGTCTTACCCTGTTCCGCCAGCTCAAATGCTTGCTCGGCACGGGTACGTTCCCGCTTCATCCCGGTATCCACGCACTGCGTTCCGGGGCGGAGGTGGGGAGTGGTAAATTGAAAATAATATTTATATCCCACTACTATATCCGCTTCTTGCAAAGCGGCAATTACGGCGGGCGTAATGTCTTGCTCATTGCCCGGACCGATGCCGGCAACGATTATTTTGGGCTGTTTCATATATTCTCTAAGTAATTTTATTCCGGTTTTTTACTTGCCGCATATGCAGCTTTCTTCTCCATAATACCCTGCATACGATGTTTCAAACCGAAGCGGATGTGGTCAATAAATATTTCTTGTATTTCGGGCACTTGTCCCAAACCTTCCATGTGTACATGGACGGTATAACCTTCCTTTTCGAGCTGTTCTTTCCACTCTCCGGCAATATCGTTTTTGGCATGGTCGCCGGCAACGAACATTAATGGGACGAGTGTTATGCTCCTTGCTTTGGCAGCTTTCAGTTGTGTCAGCATGGTTTCAAAAGTAGGATAGCCTTCAATAGTACCTACATGGAAATTTGTCAGTTCATTAGCTTTCAGCATATAGTCTATCTGGCTGTATATGGCTGTGCTGGGAGTAGAAGTTCCATGTCCTACAAGAACGATGTGCTCTTTGGGGCTTTTCTTTCCGTTTGCAGGGATATTGAGACGATTTCCCAAAATACCGATTACCTTTTCTGTGTCCCCTGTTGAATAGAACAGCGGAGTACCCACACGGATTTCCTTAAAGAAAGGAAGTACACTTTCCACATCGCGACGGAGTGATTCCATTTCTACTCCTTCAATAATATTGGTACTTTGAATAATGATATGTGTGTATCCTTCACTGCGCAGTTGGAGCAATGCGTCCAGTGGAGTCATTTTGTCGATACCCCGTGCCTTAAGGCGGCGGATGATGATACGCGATGTATATGCTTCTTTAAATTTCAGTTCGGGAAAAATGGCTTGTGCTTTTGTATTAATGGCGTCAATCGTCAATGCACGAGTGTCATCGTATGTAGTGCCGAAGTGCACCATGAGCAGAGCAGCTTTGTCACCGTGTTTCATATTTGCCAACATATCGCTTGCTACAAAGTTTCCCTCTTCGACTGCGGAACAGAAGATAGAAAACATGGTTAATATTAATAATAAACTTGTTCTCATAATGTGACTGAATTTGGGTTTTACAACTTGATAAGTTTCACCGGATTACTTTTATATAGCAGACGGAATGTGTTGCCATATCATCTAAATTGAAGCAAAGATAGATATTAATTTTATATTTTGAGATAATAAGTTAATGATTAATTTATGCTGAATATGTATTGCGTAAAAGAAAAAACATTGTACCTTTGCGTCCGAAAATCAAATCTTTAGGGCACGAGTCTAATGTCTTACAACCCTTAATGATTTGGTTATAACATTGTTATATATATTGGTTCGCTTTCTTCATTATATGAAGAACGATTAAAAGGGAATCAGGTGAAACTCCTGAACAGTCCCGCTGCTGTAAGCTCTTAACTATATTGCCGAAGATATACGCCACTGTCTGTTTTAAGATGGGAAGGTTTCGGTAATGGAGCGAGTCAGAAGACCTGCCAATTTATTCGTGTTTTTAAAGCTTTCGGGGAATGAGGCTGAAAACAGTATTCACGAGGACCTTTCTATGATTTGTTACCTCTGTTTGTTTCTGTGCTTTTCTCGAAAAATAAATTTTAAAGAATGGCATACAAAAGAAACATCAACTACTTATTCCGTACATTATTATTTGTATCCTTATTATTGCTTTCTGATTTTCTGGCAGCACAAGGCACAGTCACTATTTCCGGAATAGTATCGGACGCAAACAAGCATCCTCTATCAGCAGCAATGATAGCTATTGAAAATTCCACAACGGGCACTTACTCAAACGACAAGGGGGAATATTCTTTGCGGGTCGCATCCGGTAAACACAAACTTGTGGTTTCATTATATGGGTACAATACCGTTAAGAAAGAGATCAATGTAAGCAAGAATGAAATCCTTAATTTTAAGCTGGAAGAAAATTCGGTGGATTTGCAATCTGTAACTGTGTATGGGAAGAGCCAGACACAGAAGTTGCGCGAAGGGGCTTATACGGTTAATGCCGTTGATGTAAAGTCCATAGCTAACTCTACTACTAACCTGAATGATATCATCAATCGTACTACCGGTATCAAGGTACGGACAGAAGGCGGACTGGGGGCTGATTTTGAACTCTCTCTGAATGGAATGTCCGGTAATGCAGTTCGTTACTTTGTGGATGGAGTACCTATGGATACCAAGGGGACAGAAATTTCGCTGGCAAACTTTCCGGTGAATACAATTGACCATATTGAAATTTATAAAGGGGTTGTCCCTGCTCATTTAGGCGCTGATGCTTTAGGAGGTGCTATCAATATTATCACTAAAAAAGAAAAAAAGAACTTCTTGGATGCTTCTTTCAGTGTAGGTTCTTTCCATACTTATCTCGCAGATTTGAATGCACAAGTCTATTTCCCAAAAACAGGTATTATCCTGAAACCGACAGTCGGCTTTAATTATTCCAAGAATGATTATACGGTAAAGGATGTTGAACTGTGGAATGAAGAATCAGGTAAATACCAGCTGACTAATGCTAAGCGTTTTCATGATGATTATCTTTCAGTGCTGGCTCAGGTAGAAGTGGGAGTGGAAAATAAGAAATGGGCTGATGCTTTCTATGTTTCCGGTTCTTACTCGAAGGTGGACAAGGAATTACAGACAGGGGCTATGCAAAGCATTGTTTATGGTATGGCAGAGAGGCAGCAGGATGCTTGGAATATGTCAGCACGTTACCGCAAAAAGGACTTTCTGATTGAGAAACTGGCTATGAATGCGCTTGTTTCCCATACATGGGATCATGCACTCACTATAGATACTACTTTCCGTAAATATAGCTGGAATGGAGCATATATTGAAAGTGCACGAAATGAGATAACCGGATATGGCAAACAATTGCGTCATTACAAACGTCCGCTTACAGTGGTGCGTGCCAATTTAAATTATGATTTTAATAAGCATCACTCTCTTAATTTTAACTATTTGCTGACACGTACGGGAAACAAACGCTACGATGATTTTGATGATGAGTTTGTCCCGTCGAATGATGTACTGGCAAAACATATTGTCGGTCTTTCGTATAATCAGTCGTTCTTGAACGATAAGTTGGTGAATACCTTTTTTCTGAAAGACTATATCAATCACGTCAAGATAGAACAGACAGACTTGTCCTGGATAACCAATTCTGCCAATATGCCCCGAAGCACTACGAAAAGTAATCCGGGCTACGGATTGGGTGTGCGCTATAACTTTTGCGAACCTTTTGCCTTGAAAGCATCCTACGAACATACCGTTCGCCTTCCATTAGCCAGGGAGTTATTGGGAAATGGGACAACTATATATGCCAATCTCGCCTTAAAACCTGAACATAGCAATAACTTTAATGTGGGTGCTTTTGGAAATATCCGTTTGGCATCCAAACATCTTCTTTACTACGAAGCAAATGCGTTTTATCGAAAAGTAGAGGATTATATACATGCTGTGGTGTCGGAAGTAGAAGGTATGATGCAGTATGACAATATCTCTAATGTAACAATGAAAGGAGCCGAAGGAGAATTGCGCTATACTTATGATAATATATTGCAACTAACAACTAACTGTAGTTATCAGGAGGCGCGTGACATGAATCCGTTGAAGAAAGACGGGAAACCTTCTGTGACCTATAAGAATAAGATACCTAACAGACCGTGGCTGTTTAGTAACACCGAACTGACTCTGACGCAAAGGAATCTTTTCCAAAGAAATGATAAAGTACGTTTCGGCTATTTATATCAATACGTTCATTGGTTTTACTTGACATGGGAAGGGTATGGTTCGTTAGATAGTAAGTCTAAAATCCCGACACAGCACCAGCATATCGCTACTTTGACCTACTCATGGCATAAGGAAAGATATAATGTAACGTTGGAGTGCAATAACCTTTTTGACAGTAAAATATATGATAATTATATGCTCCAGAAACCTGGACGCTCTTTCTTGTGTAAGTTCAGAATATTCATTCATTAATCATTCAAATAAAAAAGGAAATGAAAAAAATTAAATTCTTAGTATGGGCATTTGCCGCTGTTATGACAACCGTGTCTTTCAGTGCTTGTAGTGATGACGATGATAACTCCGGAGATATCGGTGGCGAAACAATTGATAAGGTGCATTATGATATTTGGGTTTCGCTTGGTTCCAGTGGTATGGGATCAGATGAGGCATTGTTGGTAAAAAGTGTCAACTCCCTTGAAGGTGACGAAACTATTAACTTTAAGAATTCTGGTTGTGATGTAACATCTAAACTCTATCAGGAATCCCTTATTAAGGGACAATATTATTATCAGATCCCGAAGGAAAAAGACCGTTTCGGTAAATATCAGATTTCAAATGCGGCTATTTCAACAGTTGCCGAACAGGCTTTCAAAACGAATACCTATAAAGAACGCCGTTATTCATTTGCTTGGCTGAACGATGATTCTTTCGTGATAATAGCTGCCAACGGTTCTGCCAATGAGGTCCTTTGGACTAAAATCAATGCCGGTACGATGAAGATTGAGGGAGAAGGCGATTTGGGATTGGCCGAACTGACCGGGATTAAAAAATACAGTACTTCCGGTTTGGCACGATATCGTAAATCGGATAATAAGATTATCTATGCTTTTCAAGACAAAAGTGACGATACCGGCTTCTATGTAGCGTTTATTGATGCAGCTACCATGAAGGTTGAAAAATATGTGAAGGAAGAGCGTGCAGAGCAAATGGCAGGTACTGCCTATGGTGAATTGCTACAAAATAAGATGTTCTTTGATAACAACGAAAACCTTTATATTGCTTGTAATAGCCGCATTCCGAATTCGGAAGCAAGCACTTGTCAATATGGTCGTTTGCTCCGCATAAATAAAGGAGAAACGGAATTTGATAAGTCTTATACCGGCTTTCATAAGAATGCGAATAAAGAGGCTGATCAGGGCAAGTTGGTAACCGTAGATTATCTGGGAAACAACAAGGCATTGATTTACATACAAGATCCTAAATTTACGGGTTGTGGTGATGATAATTCCAAATATGAAAAGGATAAGAACTGGGGTAACGCTTATAACTGTTATTATGCCTTGCTTGATTTGACTACAGATGAGGTGACGGAATTTACTTGTGATGGCAAGAAATTGCCTTATAGCAGCGGTACTTTCTCTCAACGTTCGTTTATCTTAAATGGAAAGGCATATATCGGTGTCAATCCTGAACATTCTGCTCCGTGTGTATATGTATATGACATCAAAAGTGGTAATATGAAGAAGGGAATCACTATCCAGGAAGGTTACGACTTTAGCCGTATTGTATATATTGCAGATTAAATACTAATCATTTGACAATTGTAAAGACAGCCGGGACAAAGGGGATTGTAAGATGCCCGCTGTTCCGGTTTTGTCTTATTATAAGTTTGTCAGTCTGTAAATATCAGTATTTATGAAGAGAATAAATAGATATACCTTCTCCATTCACCGCATTTTCGGAACAGTTATAGCATTGTTCTTTTTTATGTGGTTCGTATCGGGACTTATCTTGATTTATCATCCATATCCCCGTTTGTCGGACAGTGAGGTTTATGCGATGAAAGAAACATTGCCCGATTCCCTGCCTTGCATACAGGAGTATACGGAACGTATTCCCGGTGCTGTCAAAAACATACGTGTCCGTCAGTTTCAGGGACAGACGCTTGTGGAGTTGAAAACAAAAGACACTACCCGGCTTTTGTGTGCAGATACCCTGCAACAAGTAAAGCCGGTGACGTACGCTACGATAGAACAGATTGCCCGGGAGTGGGTGGATGCTCCTATCCGGCGTGTAGATACGCTCTATGAACGTACACAATGGATTCTATATAGCCGTTATGAGCGTGAACTTCCTATTTATCGTTTCTACTTTGATGATGCGGAAAAGCATGAATTGTTTGTCGCTAAACGTACGGGAGAGGTGCAACAACTGACGGATGCTTCCGGGCGTTTCTGGGCGTGGATGGGAGCTATTCCGCATAAGTTTTATCTTCCTTTTATCAGGAAAGATGTTTCTATCTGGCAGACGAGTATTACCGTAGGCGGATTTCTGTGCCTGATAGCTTCTCTTACCGGGTTTTATCTTGGAATATATTTGTTGTTGAAACGGTATAAAAAGAAAAGACAATGGGAAGTTCCGTATAAAAGATTTTGGTATCGCTGGCATTATCTGATAGGTCTTGTGTTTGGCATAGCTCTGATTGCATGGAGTGTCAGTGGAGTTTTCTCCATGCAGAGGGTTCCGAGGTGGATGATACCAATGAAGGGAGATTATTTCTTCAGTTATTCCAAGATGTGGGGTAAGAAACCTCTGGCTGTTGAAGCCTATCAACTGGATTACCGTAAGCTGAAAGAAACCTATCCGGAACTGAAAGAAGTGGCGTGGACTCATTATGGAGAGATTCCTGTCTATACCATAATAGAAGGGGAAAACGAACGCTTGATAGATGCTTCCAAAGAAGAAGTGCGTGAGTTGTTCATCCCGGAAACGACTATTATAGGAGGGATGAAACGCCTTCATGGAGACAGCGTACAGTTTCATATTTCGCTAATGGAGCATTACGACAATTATTACCTCGACCGTGATAATTCGCTCCCTTTGCCTGTGTATAAGGTGGAAGTGGACGATGTGGACAAAACACTTTATTATATCAGTCCGGAGACGGGATACGTTCGTTTTCTGAACCATAATAAAATTGTGAGGAAGTGGTTGTTCAGCGGTATTCACTATCTGAATATACAATGGTTGATAGAACGCCCTGTATTATGGACTATTGCAATTTGGCTGGTTTGCATAGTGGGAGCTGCTTTTTCCTTTACCGGAATATGGCTGGGGGTGAGATATATAAAGCGTAGCTGTAAAAGGCGCAAATAATAAAAAAATCATCTTGCAGGACGGTTTATTTTGTCTCGTGAGATGAATATTTTCATCCCGTGAGATGGTTTATTTCATCTCACGGGATGATTTTTTTTAGCTCATGAGACGGATTCTTTCATCTTATGGATTTGCCATTTTTTTCCTTGGCATTTTCATTGCGTTGCCGAATTTCTTTCTATCTTTGTCAGCGAATATGGTTTCCGAATCATCTTGGCGTGACGAGGAATTAAAAGGGAATCCTGTGCAAGTCAGGAACTATCCCCGTAGCTGTAAGTTTTGTCTCTTTCATGAGGGAAATGTTGCAACACTCCATAGCCACTGGTTATGTAAAATACAAGACCGGGAAGGCGTTGCAGCAGAAGCGAGTCAGAAGACCTGCCATCGTTCATAATCATTCATTCAGTGCTTTCGGGTGAAAAGCTATAGAACGAGTCCGTTGAAGATTCATTTTATTCCTTACTATTCTGTGCATTGTTTTGTGTGAATAATCGTTGGTTATTATTTAAATCTTAAATTATAGACATGATTAATTCAGAGACTTTTATCGTCAAGAGGGACGGCAAGAAAGAGGTGTTTTCGCTTGACAAAATCAAAAATGCAATCAGCAAGGCATTTTTATCGGTAGGGAGTTTTGCTACTCAGGATGTTATCACCAATATTCTTAGCCGGGTGAGCGTCAGTGACGAAACAAGTGTGGAAGATATTCAGAATCAAGTGGAAGTTGCTCTCATGGCAGAGCATTATTATGCAGTGGCAAAATCGTTTATGCTGTATCGGCAGAAGCATCTGGAAGACCGCGAAGTGCGCGACAAACTCCGTTTTCTGCTGGATTATTGCGATGCTTCCAATCCGGCTACAGGCAGCAAGTATGATGCCAACGCCAATGTGGAGAATAAGAATGTTGCTACACTGATAGGCGAATTACCGAAAGCCAATTTTATTCGTCTGAACCGCCGTCTGCTGACCGACCGCCTGAAAGATATGTATGGCAAAGAAGTGTCCGACAGGTATCTGGAACTACTGAATCATCACTATATCTATAAGAATGACGAAACAAGTCTTGCCAATTATTGCGCCAGCATCACCATGTATCCCTGGCTGATAGGCGGAACGACTTCTATAGGCGGCAATTCCACCGCGCCTACCAACTTGAAGTCTTTCTGCGGCGGATTTATCAATATGGTGTTTATCGTGTCCAGTATGTTGAGCGGTGCTTGTGCCACGCCGGAGTTCCTGATGTATATGAACCATTTTGTCGGCAAGGAGTTTGGCGAAGACTACTATCTGCATTCCGACAAGATAGTAGACCTTTCCACCAAACAGCGGACCATAGACAAGGTGATTACGGATTGCTTCGAGCAAGTGGTTTATTCCATCAACCAGCCTACGGGAGCAAGGAACTTCCAGGCGGTATTCTGGAACGTGGCCTATTATGACAAGTATTACTTCAACAGCCTTTTCGAGCACTTCGTCTTTCCCGACGGCAGCAAGCCCGACTGGGAGTCATTGAGCTGGCTGCAAAAGCGTTTTATGAAATGGTTCAATAAGGAACGTACCAAGACTGTGCTTACTTTCCCGGTGGAGACTATGGCACTGCTGACCAAGGACGGTGACGTGTTGGATAAGGAATACGGTGATTTCACAGCCGAGATGTATGCCGAAGGACATTCGTTCTTTACCTATATGAGCGACAATGCCGACTCTTTGAGTAGCTGCTGCCGCTTGCGCAATGAGATACAGGACAACGGTTTTAGTTATACTTTGGGAGCGGGCGGTGTGTCTACCGGTTCAAAGAGTGTGTTGACAATCAATCTGAACCGTTGCATACAGCATGCGGTGAAGTCCGGTATGCTGTACCACTTCTTCCTTGAAGAAGTGGTAGACCTGGTGCATAAAGTGCAAATGGCCTACAACGAGAATCTGAAACAGCTTCAAAGCAAAGGTATGCTGCCTCTGTTCGACGCAGGCTATATCAACCTGGGACGCCAATATCTTACTATCGGCGTAAACGGGCTGGTGGAAGCGGCGCAGTTTATGGGCATAGAGATTAACGACAACCCGAAGTATGAAGAATTCGTTCAGGAAATACTGGGCATTGTAGAGAAGTACAACAAGAAGTACCGCACCAAAGACCTGCTCTTCAACTGTGAAATGATACCTGCTGAAAACGTCGGTGTGAAGCATGCCAAGTGGGATAGGGAAGCCGGTTTCCAGACTTTCCGCGATTGCTACAACAGCTACTTCTATATTGTTGAAGATACGTCGTTGAATGTCGTGGATAAGTTCCGCCTGCACGGACATCGCTATATTGAGCATCTTACGGGCGGTTCGGCTCTGCATATGAATATGGAAGAACATTTGAGCAAGGAGCAATACCGCCAGCTACTTCGTGTGGCTGCCACTGAGGGATGTAACTACTTTACATTCAATATTCCGAATACTATTTGCAATGACTGCAACCATATAGACAAACGTTACCTGAAAGAGTGTCCCGTTTGCCACAGTAAGAATGTGGATTATCTCACCCGTATTATCGGCTATATGAAGCGTGTCAGCAACTTCTCTCAACCCCGGCAACAGGAGGCCGCCCGCAGGTATTATGCTCCGGTATGCTGATTATGACATTGTTTTTCAGGAGATACCGGATGAGGTGACGCTCGCTATTAACCTTTCCAACTGTCCCAACGGATGCAAGGGATGTCATAGTCCTTATCTGATGGGAAATGTAGGAGAGCCGTTGACGGAAGAAAGCCTTTCAGGGCTTCTCGACAGGTACGGAAAAGCGGTGACCTGCGTCTGCTTTATGGGTGGAGATGCCGCGCCGGATGAAGTGGGGCGGTTGGCGGAGTTCCTTCGTTGCCGTTCTGCCGCTTCGGTGAAGGTGGGATGGTATTCCGGCAGGCAGGATTTACCGGCAGGATTTGATATGCGGTATTTCCAGTACATCAAGTTGGGGCCCTATGTGGAAAATCTGGGCGGCTTGAAGTCGGAGCAAACCAACCAGCGATTGTATCGCATTGATAATGGAAAAATGAATGATATTACTTATCGCTTTTGGCGGTAAGGCAACGTATTCTCTCTTTAGTTAAAAAAGCCTGACCTTAAAAAGCGGCACATATCCGAATGAAATCGGAATATGTGCCGCTTATTTATTATAGGGAATAGATGCTGATTATTCTTTGGCATTCGGATCGTACATCGGATCGTTCTTCAATGCAGTTTCCATGTGACTGATCCATACTTTTACTATGTCCGTATAGTCTCCTAATCCCTTGATGTCGCAGTTGGCAAGCGGACAGGTATATCCGGCTTTAGCAAGTTCGTAGCGCCAGCTTCCTTCTTCGGGAGCAGTTTCGCTTGTACCGCCTTTCATGTCATTGTTGGCATGGTCGCCGGCTATGGACATCAATGGATGACAGATAACATCACCGGACGTTTTACCGGCAGTCTGCATACGTGCAATCATATTGTCTACAAAATTGTCTTCCATATCGACGGTAGCTACAAAGTAGTTCTTGTTGAGTTTTTGCAACTCATTTTCCAGCATAGTATAACGTGAGTTACCGTTGCCGTAGTTCCAGCCTTCAGGATTGCCGTGTCCCATGAAAGTGACGAGTTTGCCGGCTGCAACTTTGTCTTTATAGGTATTGTTCAAGATAGTTGCTACTGTCTCTACATCCTCTTCCGATTCCAGTAACGGACCGGCAAGATAGACTTTTACGTCTTCAAATTCGGGGTGATCGCCACTGTTGTGGAAGTCTTTTACTACGCTTTGAACACGTAGAAATTCTTCACCCGGAATGACATGGAGCGACTGTACGCAAACGGTTTTGTATTCGGCAAGGCCGATAGCTTCCAGATAGAAAGAAGGAGCGTAATAGTTCCAGCCCTTTGCAGCGCAACGTGTCATACAGATTTCGGAAGTGAAGGAAAAGTATACGTCCATGTTGTTAAACTTATCGGCAAACTGCTTCTTCATGCTTTTGAAGGTTTCCTGCGGTGCATCCCAGGTACTTCCGAAGGTAACGAGCAGCAAGGCTGTGTCATGTTTCTTGTTTGCCTTTACCTCAGCGCTTACTGCATCCATCTTTTTGTCGTGGTTGGATTGTGCCACATCGTCATCGTCCGAGCAGGATACTGCGGAGAAAGACATCAAAGCAGCGACCGCTGCCATCATCATTAGTTTGAATTGTTTCATGTTCTAACTTTTTTAAAAGGTTAATATTAATGTTTATAGTTGTTGTTTACTTCTTTGTCTTTTTCTGTCCGAATTGTATCATCAACGATGCATAAAATGTTCGTCCGGCGGTGGTGGTACCATAATGCAGGCCATGATAGGTAGTCTCGTAATAGTTGAATAGGTTGTCGATACCTGCGTTGATTTCTGCATCCCACCGATGTCCCAGACTGAATTGATGACGAGTGTTGAGCCGCCATGTGTTGTAGCCTTTTCCGTCTCCGTCGTCCTGATAGTATCGTTTGCTTTGGATGCGTCCGTATACGCCAAGACCGAGACGATAGCTCCTTCTTTTCCAGTCATGCGACCACGTGGCGCCTATTGTGGCGCGATGATGAGCCATGCCGTCGATTATTACGTGCTTCATTACTTCGTCTTCTTCGTCATATTGATTGGCTTTGGTGTCCAGATAGCTGTAACCACCCGTAAAAATGAGTGACCTTCCGGGCATCCATTTCACATTCACGTCTGCACCGTATGTGTGTGCATCATCCATATTTTGGTATTGCCGTACCCGTGCAGGATCGTAGGTGATGACAAGGTCACCCGGAGCCTGGGATGTAGGGATAGTGACAAGCGTTATCATATTCTCCAGCCAGTTGCAGTAACCAGTGGCGCTGATACTGAATTTCTTGCCGTTATATTCGATGCCTCCGGATACATAACGGCTGGTCTGTGGCTCCAGGTCTCTATTCCCTAAATTCAGTATAACGAGAGACATTTGGCGGATGTAGCGGTAATGCAACTCTTTCAAGGTAGGAGTCTTAAATCCCTCGGAGTAGGTGGCACGCAGATTAAAGTCGCCCAATTTGTAGAGCGCGGAAACCTTGGGAGTCAGTCGGGTTCCAAAGTTTTTATTGACGGTTAACCGTGCTCCTGCCGTAATATTAAACCGGTTGGTAGGAGACCACTCGTCTTGGGCATAAACAGAAGTCGTGTAGTCTGACACATTCTCTTCGTCCAATCGTCGGGGAGCGTCCAGCCAGTTTATTTCGGTGTCGCTACCTACACTTAGCCGATTGAAATACGGAAGGTTGAACACTCCTTTCGCTTGGATGAGCAGGCGGCTCTGATTGCTTTGCAAACCTTTGTCTCCGGCAAAGTAGGGAAAACTGATTTCCTTGCCGTTGTTGTCGAACTCCTTATCCCAGGTTTCGCGGGTATAGGCGTAATAATAGGCATGGCTGTCATAATGAATGTCCAGCATGATACTGTTACTGTTTTTTAGTTTGAGTTTACCGCCTGTCGACACCGAGGCATTGCGATATAAGAAATCATAAGTCTTGTAATCGGGTATCCCGCAAGGGCGATATATGCGTTTGCGATAGAAGTCACCGTCTGCATAAAGGCTGATAGCTTTGGAAAGCTGATAGTCAAAGCGTTGGGATACTTGCCAGTCGGTATAGCGATTTACTGTCTTGTTAATGGAGTTTGTAACGGGATACTCATAGCGGTTAGGATCTTCGTTCATCGTATTCTGCCAGCCGTCTGAGTGTTTCAACTGGAAATTGGTTGAAGAAGTCCACTTCCCGAACTTGAATTGAATGGTATTGGACTGGTGGATTTCACCATAAGAGCCGCCGCGGGTAGTATTCTTGATGAGAATGTCATCGCGGTGTTTTTTGGTTATAATGTTGACTACGCCTGCCATCGCGTCGCTTCCGTAGAGCGCTGACGAAGCACCTTTCACAATCTCGATGCGTTCGATGCGTGAGGGATCTATCAGTCCGAGGTTATTTTGTCCGCCTACGTCTCCATGCACTTTCTTGCCGTCTATAAGCAGCAGCACATAGCCGTTGCCCAGTCCGCCCAACTGCATGTTCGAGCCCATATCACTGGTGTTGAAGTCGAATGAGGGACAAAGTCCGGTAAGTATTTCTTCAAGAGAGGCGCCGCCGTAGCTGTCCAGTGTCTTTCGATTGATAACTTCCGTTTGTACAGGGGCGTCTTTCAGATAATGTTCCGTTCCGGTGCCGGTTACCACTACTTCCTGCAACATAAGAGAGAGTTCCTTTTCACTTTTGTTTTCGAGAATGCTTTGTGCTGTGGCGGACTGCATCGTATATAAGAATACGACTCCGAATAAATACTTGCATTTCATTACTTACCGATTTTATTTATATAAATAAATATATCACGGCACGTTGCTTCTACACACAAAGAGTAATGGCCCGAAAGAGTAAAATAGGAGTCCTATTATATCAGTATGGGGGACATCGCTTCTAATCCTGGAAGTTCAGTGCTCAAGTTGTGGATGTTGGTAGGTATTCTGGCTCTCCTCTGCTTGTATTGCCTTCCCACCGCATTGCTGCGACAGTGGCTTTTGTAGATACAAACATCTTTTATAGAGGATTACAGCTGCAGGTACAGCTCCGGTTTTGCACCGGATTCCCTTACATCGGTAGGCGGATATGCCTTCCCGATTGCCAATTCCGGGGACAAAGATAAAGACTTTTATACATTATTTTGTCTTTTATTCCTAATTAATTTAGATTTTCCTTTATCTTTGCCCCCGAATCGGTTTCGGGTGGACGTATCTGCCATCCGGATTAAAAGGGAATCGGGTGTAAATCCCGGACAGTCCCGCTGCTGTGAAG
>CAJMPR010000012.1 GCA_905215345.1 uncultured bacterium | reverse complement strand
CCTTTCGACACACGCACCTGAAACGTGCGCGTCTACCAATTCCGCCACCTGGGCATAGGTAATTGCAATCTAAGCGTTGAGCGGAAAACGAGACTCGAACTCGCGACCCTAACCTTGGCAAGGTTATGCTCTACCAACTGAGCTATTTCCGCGATTGCGGATGCAAAGGTAGATATTTTCCTTAAACCTGCAAACATTCCGCATGTTTTTTTCACACATAAAAATGTACATTCAAATACTCAATGAAAGCAGACTTTTGATTATCAACTCATTCGGTCACGATAATCTTCGTAAGAAAAGTTTTTGAAGATTTCCGCTTTCCCCTCTTTCGTCCACATGGCGATGGCGGGATGATGAATTCCATTGAACATATTCGTCTTGACCATTGTATAATGTATCATATCCTCAAAGACTATTCTCTCTCCAAGCTTCAATTTATGGTCAAAACTCCAAGTTCCCATATAGTCACCACTCAAGCAGGAATTTCCTCCCAGACGATAGACGTATGGACCATTACTCCCCATTTCAGCTCCGCGTACAGCCGGTTGATAGGGCATTTCCAGACAATCGGGCATGTGGCAGGTGAAACTGACATTGAGAATAGCAGTACTTATTCCACGGTTTTCTACAATATCCACTACTTCGGAAGTAAGAACACCCGTTTGCCAAGTAAAGGCCGAACCGGGTTCCAAGATTATACGTAAATGGGGATAACGGACCTTCAGCCCTTGAAGCAAACGAATAAGATGTTCTACATCGTAATCCTTGCGTGTCATCAGATGTCCTCCGCCCAAGTTTAACCATTTAATTTGCGAGAACCAACGGGAGAACTTCGTTTCTAAATGCTCCAATGTATGTTCCAATTCATAGGAATTCGATTCACAATGGCAATGGCAATGAAAACCGTCAATACCTTGAGGCAAATCATCGGGAAGTTGCTCTGCCATCACGCCGAAACGGGTTCCGGAAGCACAAGGGTTATACAATTCCGTCTCCACTTCCGAATATTCCGGATTAACACGTATGCCACAGGATATGTCCCGCCCCTCTGCCTGAATCATGGGATAAAAGCGGTTGAATTGTGCCAACGAATTAAAGGTAATATGGCTACTGCATCGCATAATCTCTCCAAAATCAGCTTCCGTATATGCCGGAGAATAGGTATGCGCTTTGCTGCCGAACTCCTCCAATGCCAAGCGTGCTTCATACACCGAACTTGCCGTGGAATGATTGATGTACTCTCTGAATATAGGAAATGAACGCCACATGGCAAAAGACTTGAAAGCAAGGATGATTTCCACACCGGCACGGTCGGCAACACTCTTTATCAGCGTGAGGTTCTTCCTCAAAAGTTCTTCTTCCATAATATAACAGGGAGAAGGAAACAGGGTAAAATCATTGTCAATCATTTTCGTATTATATAAACTTTTCCTAATCAATATTCATCCTTCTGCACCTCCCACCTATAAAGGGTTTCAAAGCTATTAATAAATTCCAATAGAATTTTAGTAAAACTCTTCTCTAACTTTTAGTAAAATTCCAAATGAATTTATTAACACAAATAGATGAATTTATTAATGGCAGGTATTTATGTAAACATGTTTAACCTACCCTATTACTTTAAAACGCGCGAAGCGCAAAAGAAGTTGCTTGTCTCCTGCATTTTTGAAACGAATAGTGGCTTTAGCATTGTCACCTTCTCCTTCTACCTTCAAGACTTCCCCCAAACCGAAACGTTCATGTTCGATAAGTTGTCCTTGCTGCACACTGTTTCCATGCGTACCTCCCAAAATCCCGGAAGTGGGAGTGACGGCATTTCCCACGGAAGGCGTTACCCGTTTCAAGTTCCGTGGAACAGTCGGAGCAATAATCTGCTGTTTGGAATGGAAACTTTCTTCCTTCTTTTTATAGAAGTCTTCTTCTCTCTTTTCATGGAAAGAAGAAAATCCTCCTTTATTCTCACGACGAAACGAATCAGCATTCTCATCTATGCTACGACTTAATCCGGCATCTTGAGGTAACCGGAGGAAACGTACATCGATATCTTTCAAAAAACGGCTCATACTGCCGAACTCCATCTTTCCATAACGATAGCGACTCTTGGCATAGGTCAGGAAACAATGGTCTTCGGCGCGCGTGATAGCAACATAGAACAGGCGGCGTTCCTCCTCCAATGCACGTGGCGAATCGCCTGCCATACCGCTTGGAAATAGATTTTCTTCCATGCCGACTACAAATACATTTCTAAATTCCAATCCTTTGGCAGAATGCACAGTCATCAAAGTTATTTTCTCATCATCTCCATCCTTGTCCGAGTCCTGGTCGGTTAGCAAAGAAACTTCAGAAAGAAAATCTCCCAAGAAAATATTAGTATTGCCTTCTTCCTGACGCTGGGCGCAGAAATCGCTCAAACCATTTGCCAACTCTTCAATATTTTCTTTCCGGCTAAGATTTTCCGGAGAGTTGTCTTGGCATACATCATTAATAATACCGGATTGGCGGATAATATCCGCTCCTATTTCATAGGCATTTTTTTCGGAAGCATTTTCTATAAAGCCGATTATCAGGTCACGAAACCCTTGTAATTTTGCGGCAGTGCCCTTATTGAAGTTCAGCCCATAACTCAGAGGTTCACAAAGTACAGCCCAAAGACTTACATTATTCCCGGTAGCAGCGGTAATAATTTTACGTACTGTCGTATCGCCTATCCCGCGTACCGGATAGTTAATAATACGTTTGAAAGCTTCCTCATCATTCGGGTTGGCAACCAAGCGGAAATAGGCAATCACATCCTTTATTTCCTTACGTTGGTAAAAGGACAAACCGCCATAGATGCGGTAAGGCATTCCACGCTTACGCATTGCCTCTTCGAATACACGGCTTTGAGCATTGGTTCGATAAAGTATGGCAAAATCAGAATAAGCATAGTTGTTTTGACGGCGTAACTCCGCAATTTTATTAATTACGATATCCCCCTCTTCCACATCACTGTAAGCCTGATATACTCCAATGGCTTCTCCTTTTTCTTTCTCTGAAAAAACTTCTTTACGTATTTGGCGCTGGTTTTTCTCTATCAGGCTATTGGCCGCAGAAACGATAGTCTGTGTGGAGCGGTAATTTTGTTCCAACTTAAAGACCTTTGTCCCCGGATATACCTTAGTAAAATACAGTATATTATCAATGTCTGCTCCACGAAAGGAGTAAATACTTTGTGCATCATCCCCAACCACACAGATATGTTGATGTTCCTTAGCCAACTGAAGCACAATACTGTGTTGGGCATAATTAGTATCTTGATATTCATCAACCAGGATATAGCGAAACTGTGCCTGATACCGTGCAAGCACTTCGGGATGGTCACGAAACAACAAGAAAGTATAAAATAATAAATCATCAAAATCCATAGCATCCGCCTGTCGGCAACGCTCCCAATAGCGGTTATATATATCACGGATTGCAGGCATCTTGGCAGCTCGATCTCCTTCATAAACCTCTTTGTTATTGGCATAACCGGCAGGAGAGACCAAATGGTTTTTGGCATTAGATATACGTGCCTGTACCGTTCCGGGCTTATAAACTTTTTCGTCCAACCCCATTTCTTTAATAATAGAACGTATCAGGCTTTTACTGTCCGCCGTATCATAAATAGTAAATTGGGAAGTAAATCCTATCTGCCCAGCTTCAACATGAAGTATACGCAAGAAAATAGAGTGAAATGTTCCCATCCACAGATGGCGGGCACGTTCCATTCCCACCTGACGGGCAATACGCTCTTTCATCTCACGGGCAGCCTTATTGGTAAAAGTCAATGCCAGAATATTCCACGGTTGATATCCATGTTCCAGCAGATAAGCTATCTTGTATGTCAGAACACGTGTCTTTCCCGAACCGGCACCGGCTATCACCAATGACGGTCCTTCATTGTAGAGCACGGCAGCACGTTGTCCTTCATTCAGTTCTTCTATATAATCGGGCATATTCTTGTTAATCTAAACGATAAACTTTGCGCAAAGATAGAAAAAGGTTCGGACACGGGCGAACATTTCCATAGGTTATCGTGTTAGTATAATAAAGTTTCAAAATTTAATAATTGAACTTATGAATACGTTATTAATGTCTTTAATGATAATGATTATGACACACGAAATGCCAAAACTTCCTTACGCAAACAATGCGTTGGAACCTGTAATCAGTCAGCAAACAATAGATTACCATTATGGTAAACATCTTCAAACGTACGTGAATAACCTCAATAACCTTATTCCCGGTACAGAGTATGAAAACAAAGATTTAGTTACTATCGTGGCTACTGCACCGGACGGTGCTATCTTCAATAATGCCGGGCAAACGCTGAACCACACCTTATATTTCCTGCAATTCTCTCCTAAACCGTCTCATAGCGAGCCGACAGGAAAGCTGGCAGAAGCGATTAATCGCGACTTCGGCAGCTTTGAGAATTTCAAGAAAGAATTCAATGCTGCTGCTGTCGGTTTATTCGGCTCCGGTTGGGCATGGCTTTCCGTTGATAAGAATGGTAAGTTGCATATCACCAAAGAACCCAACGGCAGCAACCCTGTCCGTGCCGGATTAATTCCACTACTGGGATTCGATGTTTGGGAACATGCTTACTATCTGGATTATCAGAACAAACGTGCCGATCATGTGAATGCTTTATGGAACATTGTTGATTGGGATGTAGTAGGTAAACGAATGAAATAGGCAAATCCTTCATAAAGCTTGTTAGAAGCGCATCTGTAAGCCATATAAAGCTTCAGGTGCGCTTTGTATTTATATATTTATTGCTATTTCCTTACACAATTACTATTTTTGTACAAATATAAAATGCGAGTAAATATGCTGAAACGTAGATATACATACGAAACTTTCAGAATTGTCATTTTATTGTTCTTCGGTTTTCTCTTTTTATCTATACCTTTTTCTTATGCTCAAAAAACCGATGACCTTAAAAAAGAAATTCTATTTATCAATTCGTACACATCCGATACACAATATGTTTATAATTTCATAAATGAATTTATCAGCAAACATAAAAGTGTTGGCGGTAATGGCAACATTGTAATAGAAAACATGAATATTACTACCTTTTCACAGGCGCACACCTGGAAAAGTAAGTTTATTCAGATACTAAAGAAGCATAGCAACGTAAAACTTATCATATTATTAGGTGGCGAAGCTTGGTCCAGCTATCTCTCGCTGACTGATGCAACCTATCAGCAGATTCCTGTGATGTGTGCAATGACCTTTACATACGGCATCCCATTACCCACAGAAAATGATACACTTTCTTCATATAATCCTGTACCGGTCAATTTACTGGAAGAGATGAAGCAAAGGCCGAATGTAAAATGTGCCGTTGCTTATGATTACCATGTGGATAAAAGTATTCAGCTGATTAAGGACTTTTATCCTGACACCCGCCATATATCTTTTATATCAGATAATACTTATAATGGAGTAAGTCAAAAGGTATATATGCAACAAATGCTGAAAGACCATTACGAATTAACGCCTATCTTTATAGACGGACGAGTACTAGATTTAAACAGGGCATGCCGGTTATATCAAGAATTACCACCAAATACCGTCAACATACTAGGTACTTGGAGAATAGACCAGAATGACAATACTTATATGAACAATGCCTCAATTGCTTTTATACGCGTAAATGACACAATACCGACATTCAGCCTTACAGGATCGGCTATCGGTTATTGGGCTATCGGTGGATTTATTCCGCAATACGACGGAGTAGGAAGCATGTTGGGAGAAAAGGCATATCAATTATTGAACGAAGGAAAGAACCAACATGAATTTATATTATTGCCCAATCGTTATCAATTTGATATGCAGAAAATCAAAGAATTGAAATTTGAAGAACATAACTTACCCGCCAACAGCATATTCATAAATAAAAAACCCAGTTTCTTCGAAGCTTACCGTTTTGAAGTGACCATTGCTATTATAGTCTTCACTCTTCTATTGATAGGTTTTTGCATCTCCATGTATTTCTATTTCAAGATACGTATCCTCAGTCATAAACTGCAAACTTATGCTCAAGTTCTCACCGAGGACAAGGCACGACTGGAAGCGTCTCAAATAGAGTTGCGTTCCGCCAAAGAGCGTGCAGAAGAAGCCAACAGAATGAAAAGTACATTTGTCTCCAACATGAGCCACGAGATTCGTACTCCTCTTAATGCCATTGTCGGGTTCTCCAGTTTGCTGGTAGGTATGAAACATGCCACCTCAGAAGAGAAAGAATTCGCCGGAATCATTGAAACAAACTCCAACTTACTACTACAACTTATCAATGATATTCTGGATATTTCCCGTCTGGAATCCGGGAAAATGCAATTCAATTATGAAAAATGTAATGTGATTGAGTTTTGCCGGAATATCATCAAGACTACCGATACTAACAAAAATACAAATGCCCGGCTTATATTCAAGCCTTTCATAGAATATTACGAATTATATACTGACCCGCTGCGTTTACAGCAGATTATTACTAATTTGCTGAACAACGCTTTGAAGTTTACTCCGGAAGACGGTTCTATCACTCTGGCTATCGAGAAAGACACACAGCATAAGCAGTTGGTATTCTCGGTTACCGATACAGGTTGCGGTATTCCAGAAAAAGCACAAAGAAAAGTATTCGAACGATTTGAGAAAGTAAATGAATTTGTACAGGGTACGGGGTTAGGACTGCCCATCTGTCAACGTATCATTCAATCTATGGGTGGCGAAATATGGATAGACAAGAACTACAAAGAAGGAGCGAGATTTGTATTCTCTCATCCCATCAAAGAATAATCTAACATATTTTAAAGAAAAACATTGGCATCTGAAGCTATGATTGCTTAACTTTGCTAATCGTAACAGCTCAATAAAAGAAATGAAACTTATTGTAGTCACAGCACCCACTTTCTTTGTGGAAGAAGACAAAATTATCACGGCGCTCTTTGAAGAAGGGTTGGATATTCTGCATCTTAGAAAGCCGGAAACTCCGGCGATGTATGCAGAACGACTTCTGACACTGATTCCTGAAAAATATCACAAACGCATTGTGACTCATGAGCATTTCTATCTGAAAGAAGAATTTAATTTGATGGGTATTCACTTAAATGCCCGCAATCCTCAAGAACCTCATGACTATTTCGGGCACATCAGTTGTACTTGTCACTCAATAGAAGACGTACCAAATAAAAAACATTTCTACGACTACTTGTTTATGAGTCCCATATATGACTGTATTACTAAACAAGGAACTCTTTCAGGATATGCACCCGAAGAACTTAGGCAGGCAGGAAAAGCCAAAATTATAGATAATAAAGTAATGGCCTTAGGTGGAATAACCCCCGAAAACATATTGGAAATCAAAGACTATGGCTTTGGTGGCGCTGTTATATTGGGCGATTTATGGAACAAGTTTAATGCCCGTACAGATCATGATTACCTGGAAGTCATTAGACACTTTAAAAGGTTGAAAGAAATGGCCGATTAAAATTTGCCATATTCCTTATATTCAAGTTTCGCGGGCAGAGTAAAATAGAAAGTAGAACCCTCTCCTTTCTTCGATTCCACTCCAATGCCTCCTCCATAATGCTCTATAATGGATTTTACAATGGAAAGACCTAAACCGGTACCACGTATATTATAATTCATCTTTACAAAACGCTCGAATATAGCCCGACGACTTTCTTCTTCAATGCCACATCCGGTATCTGCTACATAGAAATAAAAATTTTGATTACTTAGTCTTCTGCATCCAACCTTCACACTACCATGTTCCGTAAACTTTAATGCGTTTCTCACCAGATTACCGACCACTTGACAAAAGCGTATGCGATCAATCTTCAGACGACATTGAGGCAGTTTTTCCACAAACTCAACCTGAATGCCGGAAGTACGGGTATGCATGTTTTCCGCAACACAAGTTTCCATAATCAACGCATTCACATCTACCTCTGTATCATTATACTCTAATGTATTTGCTTCTATCTTGGAGTAGTCCAGCAAATCATTCACCATTTGCAACAGTACATCCTTGTTTTCATTGATCTCATTCAGAAAAGCCATACGCTCTTCTTTACCCAAATTATCAGTTTCGGCAAGAATTGTTGTAAAACCTACAATTGCATTTAAGGGAGTTCGTATCTCATGAGTCATATTGGCAATAAAAGCATTTTTAAGTTGCATGCTTTCTTCTGCCACTTCATTCAACTGCTTCAACGCTTTTAGACGTCTGGACTTACTAATAGATACAATGATCATTATCACTAATAGTAATAGAATAATCACTGCGAAACATATCAATAAAATCTCATTCTTTTGGTAAAAATCAGTCCCCCAATCTACTAACATTGCTGCAACCAATGATTTCATAGTAATTTGTCTGTTTGGATAAATAATATTGGTGCAAATATAACAAAGAAAATATAACTTTATGAACTTGCTTCGTATATTTTCAAATAAATTAGGCCGTAGTCTCACAAAAGGAGAATACAGCCTAATATTTTATTTATGATTGCTTTAATCTTAGCCTTCAATAGCTGCCTGAGCCGCAGCCAAACGTGCGATTGGCACTCGGAAAGGAGAACAGCTCACATAGTTCAATCCTACTTTATGGCAGAATTTAACTGAAGAAGGTTCACCACCATGTTCACCACAAATACCGCATTTCAAGTCCGGACGAACGGCGCGGCCTTTTTCTGTAGCCATACGAATCAACTGTCCTACACCATTTTGGTCGAGAACCTGGAACGGGTCTACTTTCAAAATCTTCTTTTCCAAATAAATCGGTAAGAAAGAAGCAATATCATCACGTGAATAACCGAATGTCATCTGCGTCAAGTCATTCGTACCAAATGAGAAGAACTCAGCAGAAGAAGCAATACGGTCAGCAGTCAAGGCAGCACGTGGTATTTCAATCATTGTACCAACCTTGAAATCAATGCTGTCACCTACTTCAGCAAACAACTTAGCTGCTTCGGCACGGATAACCTCTTCTTGTTGCTTGAACTCATAAAGAATACCGGTCAACGGAACCATTATTTCAGGATGAGTCTCCACACCTTCTTTTTTCAGCTCCAGGGCTGCACCAAGAATAGCACGGGTCTGCATCTGAGTGATTTCAGGATAAGTATTACCCAGACGGCAACCACGATGACCCAACATCGGATTGTGTTCACAAAGAGCTTCTACACGTTGCTGGATATATTGAAGGCTTACGCCCATTGTATCAGCCATTTCCTGCTGCCCTTTCAAATCGTGGGGAACAAACTCGTGCAAAGGAGGATCGAGCAAACGAACTGTCACCGGACAACCTTCCATTGCTGCAAAGATACCTTTGAAATCCGCTTGTTGGTAAGGTAAGATTTTAGCTAAAGCCTTGCGACGTCCTTCGGCATTTTCTGCCAAAATCATTTCACGCATAGCTTTAATCTTTTCACCTTCAAAGAACATGTGTTCTGTACGGCAAAGACCGATACCTACTGCTCCGAAGTTACGGGCAACTTCCGCATCATGCGGAGTATCCGCATTCGTGCGTACTTGCAACTTGGTATATTTATCGGCCAAACTCATCAATTCGGCAAAGTCACCAGACAACTCAGCAGCTTTCGTTTCTACCTGTCCATTATAAATTTCACCTGTACTACCATTCAAAGATATATAATCACCTTCTTTCAAAAGAACACCGTCTATTTCTACCGTACGAGCTTTATAATCGATATTCAATGCTCCTGCACCGGAAACACAACACTTACCCATACCACGAGCAACTACCGCTGCATGTGAAGTCATACCGCCTCGAGCCGTCAGAATACCTTCGGCAACTGCCATACCGGCCAAATCTTCGGGAGAAGTTTCGATACGTACCATTACCACACGTTTACCGGCAGCATGCCAGTCAGCAGCATCATCAGCAAAGAATACAATTTGACCGCAAGCAGCACCCGGAGAAGCCGGAAGACCGCGAGTCAAAACTTTTGCCTGTTTCAAAGCAGCCTTATCAAATACAGGATGCAGCAGTTCATCCAGTTTATTCGGTTCACAACGCATGATAGCCGTCTTTTCATCAATCATACCTTGATGGAGTAAGTCTGTAGCAATCTTTACCATTGCAGCACCGGTGCGTTTACCATTACGTGTTTGGAGGAACCAAAGTTTACCTTCTTGCACAGTGAACTCCATATCCTGCATATCTCTATAATGATTTTCCAATTTGGTTTGCAAGGCGTCCAGTTGTTTATAAATCTCCGGCATTGCCTCTTCCATAGAAGGATATTTAGTAGCACGGTCTTCTTCAGTTACACCTGCCAGTTGAGCCCAGCGTTTGGAACCAATAATCGTAATCTGTTGGGGTGTACGAATACCGGCTACTACATCTTCACCTTGTGCATTGATTAAATACTCACCGTTGAACAAGTCTTCACCGGTAGCAGCATCACGACTGAAGCAAACACCTGTAGCAGATGTTTCACCCATATTACCGAATACCATTGCCTGAACACTAACTGCTGTACCCCATTCATCAGGAATTCCCTCCATCTTACGATACAAAATAGCACGTTCGTTCATCCATGAGTTGAATACGGCACAAACTGCACCCCATAACTGCTCGTATGCACAAGTCGGAAAATCCTTTCCGGTTTGCTCTTTCACGGCAGCCTTAAATCTCTTTACAAGCTCTTTGAGGTCTTCTACTTGCAGTTCGTTATCCAATTTCACACCTTTGGAATGTTTCACATCTTCTATAATAGCTTCAAACGGATCAGTATCTTCCTTATTTACCGGCTTCATACCCAATACGACATCACCATACATCTGCACAAAACGACGATAAGAGTCCCATGCAAAACGGGCATTGCCGGTCTTACGTGTCAAACCTTCCACCACCTCATCATTCAATCCAAGATTAAGGATGGTATCCATCATACCAGGCATAGAAGCACGTGCACCGGAACGTACCGAAACCAATAACGGATTCTCAACGTCACCAAATTTAGAGCGCATTAATGTTTCTACATGCGCAATAGCATCTTCAACTTCTTTCTTCAATAGAGCAACTACATTATCCTGCCCCATTTCGTAATATTCTGTACAAACATCTGTCGTAATTGTAAAGCCCGGAGGAACCGGAACTCCAATGAGGTTCATTTCTGCCAAGTTAGCTCCTTTACCCCCCAAAAGATTTTTCATGTCGGCTTTTCCTTCTGCCTGACCGTTACCAAAGGTATAAACTCTTTTCTTCTCCATAATACAAACTTAAAGTTTTTGATTGTGATTTTTTTCCTTTTTCTGTGCGCAAATCTAATTATATTTCACAGACTATAAAACTTTTTTGGAAAAAACTTTATAGTAAAATGCAATTTCGACATTGCAAAATTTAATATATCAATTCATAGAGAGAATTCCCGAAAAAATGCTTACTTTTGCCACAGAATTTATTAGATTGGTGTAAAAGTGGCAAGAAAGAGAAAAGAGCTTCCCCTACTTGAAAAGGTGGAAATTACGGATGTGGCTGCCGAAGGAAAAGCCATCGCAAAGGTTAATGATTTGGTGATTTTTGTACCATATGTCGTTCCCGGTGACATAGTTGACCTGCAAATTAAGAGAAAAAAGCATCATTATGCCGAAGCAGAGGCTGTGAAGTTTCATGAATATTCGCCGGCCAGAGCCGTTCCGTTTTGCCAGCATTATGGTGTATGCGGTGGTTGCAAATGGCAGATACTCCCCTATTCGGAACAAATAAGATTCAAGCAAAAACAGGTAACGGATAATCTGACCCGTATCGGAAAAATAGAACTTCCCGATATATTACCTATACTTGGTTCCGAGAAAACTCAATTTTATAGAAACAAACTGGAATTCACTTTTTCGAACAAACGTTGGCTGACTTCAGAAGAAGTCCAGCAAAATGTGGTGTATGAGCAGATGAATGCAGTAGGCTTTCACATACCTAACGCTTTCGACAAAGTTCTTGCTATAGAAAAATGCTGGCTACAGGATGATATTTCCAATCGTATCCGTAATGCAGTACGCGATTATGCATATGAACACAACTATTCGTTCATCAATCTACGTTCGCAAGAAGGCATGTTGCGCAATATGATTGTCCGTACCTCAAGTACCGGTGAACTTATGGTAATTCTTATCTGCAAAATTGAGAAGGATGAAGAAATGGAACTCTTCAAGCAATTGTTACAGTACATCGCTGATACCTTCCCTGAAATAACCTCTTTACTATACATTATTAATAATAAATGTAACGATACTATCACAGACCTTGATGTATATACATTTAAAGGTAAAGACCATATCTTTGAAGAAATGGAGGGCTTACGCTTCAAGATAGGCCCCAAATCATTCTACCAGACCAATTCAGAGCAAGCATATAATCTGTACAAAATAACACGTAACTTTGCCGGGCTGACAGGTAAAGAACTGGTTTATGACTTGTATACCGGTACGGGAACCATCGCAAATTTCGTATCGAAACAGGCGCGCCAGGTTATCGGTATTGAGTATGTGCCCGAAGCGATAGAAGATGCTAAAGTTAATTCTAAAATAAATGGTATTGAGAACACATTATTTTTTGCCGGTGATATGAAAGACATGTTAACTCAAGACTTTATCAACGAATATGGGCGTCCGGATGTAATTATCACCGATCCTCCTCGTGCCGGAATGCATCAGGATGTAATCGATGTTATCTTGTTTGCCGAGCCCAAACGCATTGTATACGTAAGTTGTAATCCTGCTACACAGGCAAGGGATTTGCAATTGCTTGACGTGAAATACAAAGTAAAAGCCGTCCAACCGGTAGACATGTTCCCTCACACACATCATGTAGAGAACGTAGTACTTCTGGAACTCAAAGCTGAGGTTTAGAAGTCTAAAGTTGAGGTTTAGAAGCCTAAAGCTGAGGTTTAGGAATTGAAAGTTAATCACTAACCATTAATCACTAAAAAAGTGGCAAAACAGAAAATCATAGCAAGAGCCCGCACGCAATATACAGACTATATAGTGAAAGAGCCAATGGAACTGATGGAGTTTCTGGCGTCTAAAATGCCGGATGCCAGCCGTACAAAGCTGAAATCATTATTGAGTAAGCGGATAGTGTATGTAGACAGTGTCATCACTACGCAATACAACTTCCCTTTGAAACCGGGCATGAAGGTACAAATCAGCCGTGAAAAAGGCCGAAAGGAATTCAATCACAAACTGATAAAAATTGTGTATGAAGATGCTTATGTTATCGTCATTGAAAAAATGCAGGGTTTATTATCCGTAAATACCGACAGGCAAAAGGAACGTACGGCTTCTACAATTCTAAATGAATATGTTCAACGTTCAGGAAAACAACATCGCGTATATATCGTTCATCGTCTCGACAGGGATACTTCCGGTTTAATGATGTTTGCCAAAGACGAAAAAACGCAAAATACATTGCGTGACAATTGGCAGGAAATTGTATACGACCGCCGCTATGTAGCCGTCGTTACTGGAGAAATGGAGAAAGATGCCGGTAGAGTAAGCTCATGGTTAACCGATCGTAAGCTTTATGTAGCATCCAGTCCGACAGATGACGGCGGTAAAGAAGCTATTACTCATTATCGCACAATCAAACGAGGCAATGGATTTTCTCTTGTTGAATTAGTTCTGGAAACCGGACGTAAGAACCAAATCCGTGTGCATATGCAGGATTTGGGACATCCCATTATTGGAGACGGGCGTTATGGTTTTGAAGATGTAAATCCTATCGGACGTTTGGGATTGCATGCTTTTAAACTTTGTTTCTATCACCCGGTAACAGGAGAATCAATGCAGTTTGAGACTCCTTATCCTTCGGATTTCAAGAAGTTGTTTTTGAGACGCAGTGGAGGAGAAGCAAAATAAATAAACAAAAAAGAAAGATTGTTTCATTCATACCTTGAAACAACCTTTCTTTTTTGTCTATTCCATTTCTAATCTAAAATCAAATGGGACAGCATCATCTGATAAATAAAATATTCCGTACATTCGATTACCAGTGATTCTTACATCATCCATATAAGATATTCCGATTCTGCCATAATCTAATACAAGATTCCGATTGAAATTATCTTCCCAATACCACTGGAAACGAAAATGATCATATAATAATCCATCAGACAGATAATACTGATATTCCTCACCAAATCCATCCCCGTCAAAGGTAAATGTACTAAAAAGAGGCTCACCATTATCCGCATTCATGCCAACATCACCCGTCCATGCACGACCTATAAAAATAGATTCTAAATCATATTCATCGTCTTCCTCACATGATGTAAGGCCTAAAGTCAGTATTACCAAAAATAGTATACTTAAATATTTTCTCATTACCTTTTTATTTCTAATTCTGATTAACCATATGTTTAGAAGCGGTCAACATTATAATTTCCCCATCCAGTTTTCCGGAAAGATAATGTTCGCGTACCCAGACATTCTCAAAGTACTTTACATCACCGGCACCATAACGCATAATAAACCCCTCCTTTGAATTATCAATCCACTGCCATGTGAAATCCTTCTCCGTAGTTTCCATTTTACCAATTTTGTAAACTATCAATGTTTCTTTTCCGGAAAGAACTTCCTTGCCATTCTGCTTTCCTTTTGTGAATTCCAATATATGCCTACATTCTCCCTCATCTGTCGTATACTCTTCCATCCAAGTATCACTACACAGTTTTTCATCACTATTTTGTATTGTATAATAGTTATCGTCCCCACAAGAAGCCATTCCTATAGTCATCACACATAACAAGACTATTTTCACAAAATTCAAAATCTTCATAATTATCAAGTTTAGTTAATATTTCGGGCAAACATACACAAAAATTATGAAACAATTAATATTCAGCCTGATATTTCTTGTAAAAGATAAGGAATAGAACAAAACCAACCAGCGCAAAAGGAACCCCTGCCAGTGCTGGATAGCGGTATCCTCCGGCAAGTGCCAAACCACCTACATATGCTCCAATAGCATTCCCCAAGTTAAAAGCCATCTGGACGCAGGCACCTCCTAACATTTCTCCACCAGGAGCCACACGGATAATCAAGACTTGTTCCGGACTCGATACAGCAAACAAGCCTGCCGTACAGAGTGCCATTAATATGGCCGAACACCACGGATTAGAAGACAGGAAGAATATGAGCAATAAGATAGCACATATCATTCCCTGTACAGCCGTACCCACTTTACCAGGAGTATATCGGTCGGAAAGGCGTCCACTCACCAGATTACCAACCACCATACCAAAACCTGCCAATACCATTAATGCCGTGATACTTTCCACACTGAAACCTGATACATTCGTCAGTAGCGGATTAATGTAACTATACCAACAGAATACACCACCATTCCCTAATGCTGTTGCCCCTAATATGAGCCACGGGGCAGGTTTCTTCAAGAAACGGAACTGTCCTTTGAAGCCTGTATCCTTCAATCCTTCTACAGCAGGTACCCACCGCCAGATATAATAGAGAATGATAACACCCCAACAACCGACTAACAAAAAAGTAATACGCCAGGATACCAGTTGGCTCAACGAAGTGCCCAATGGTACACCAAACAAGTTAGCCACCGTCATTCCTGCTATCATGATAGACACGGCTTCCGATGATTTACCCTCGTCGGCCAACTTAGCCGCAACGATAGAAGCTACTCCAAAGTATGCTCCATGAGGCAGACCGGAAACAAAACGAGCTAATAATAGTACCCAATAATTAGGTGCAATGGAAGCTGCAAGATTTCCCACCATCATCAAAGCCATCAAAGCCAACAGAATATGTTTCAGAGGACGTTTACGTGTCAGAAGCAATATAGGAGCACCCACACAAACGCCCAATGCGTAGGCAGAAATAAGATACCCTGCAACCGGAATACTGACGTTCAAATCATTAGCGACATAGGGCAATATACCCATCATTGTAAATTCGGCAATTCCTAATCCCAACGTACCGAATGCCAATGCAATAAGACTCTTCTTCATATAGAAAGACAACCTATTTAAATCAAACTTTTTACCTGCTGCAAAAGTAATACATTGTCCGCTTTCAAGTTCTTTATTTTATAAAAATCTAACTAAAAATTTGTTCATTCCAAACCTAAAATATACTTTTGCGCCCCGAAAAGCAAAAGGATACGCCCTATGCTTAAACAATATGTATAACTAAAATAAGTAAAAGTAAAATGAAAAAGATTGTAGTTTTCTTATTTGTAGCTATGGCAGCTATATCAATGAATGCACAGGTTTATGTAGGTGGAACAGTAGGTTTGTGGCACAATGACGATGCCGATGCAACTTCTTTCGCTATAGAGCCGGAAGTTGGATACAACTTGAGTGAAAAATGGGCTATCGGTGGTGTACTGACATTCCTACATAGCAAAGATGACGGTACAAAACTGAACGCTTTTGGTCTTGCTCCTTATGCACGCTACTCTTATTACGAAAATAAGATTGTCCGTTTGTTCGTTGACGGTGGATTCGGTTTTTCTACTGTAAAGGAAAAAGGTTTAGATTCAGTAAACGGTTTTGAATTGGGTTTCAAACCGGGTATCGCTATCAAACTGAACGACAAATTCAGTTTGATTGCTAAATGTGGTTTCCTCGGTTACAGAGACGACTATATGATTGGAGAAAATGGTTACGGGTTTGCTTTCACCAGCGAAGACCTGTCATTTGGTTTCCACTATGAATTCTAATAGATAAAATTCTTCTTCGCCACAGATTACACAGATTAACACAAATTTCTTCTATTATAATCAATGAATTATATTTCAATCTGTATTAGTCTGCGTAATCTGTGGTGTTTTAGATACATCCCATTCTCGTTTATAACTGACCGCTATCTGACTTCAATAGTATATTCAGCTTTGAAGACCTCCCCTGATTGTAAATGTTGCATCCAGTCTTTATCCTTATACTCTCCGGTATAATATGCACGATCACCACGACCATACCACGGTTCGATACAAACAAAAGGAGCATTCTTGGCAGGAGGCGACCATAATCCCACAAGCGGAGTATCAAAATGCAAGCTCAAATAAGGATTCTTCTTCTTGTCGTACAAAGTCACTTCCCTTACCTGGCTATCCTCCATTATCAACGCATCCTTGTCGAAAGTATGAGTATCAATAGGAAATAAACCATCAATCAAGTGCAAAGGATATTTCACATCAGGATCGGCACAACCCTTTTCAGCTATAAGAATATATTGCAAGCCTTCCGCTTTGCCAAAGCCGAAATAGCCTCTGTCTGTTGTTGCAGCATCATAATCGGGATAATAAAAAGCAGGATGTGCCCCTATCTGGAAGTACATTTCCTTTGTACCCGTATTCTTAACTTTCCAAAGTACCGTAATCTTTTTCCCTTCTATCCGGTACCCTATTTCAAGACAGAAAGGAAAAGGATATTTCGCACGGGTTTCTTCATTATCCGTCAGACGGTAACGCAACTCATTCGGGCTTTCCGCAATCAACAGAAAGTCCATGTCGCGGGCAAAACCGTGCTGAGTAAGATAATATTCGTTGCCGTTTACACGGTAAGTATTCTCCCACACACTCCCCACAATGGGGAACAGTACAGGCGAATGACGTTTCCAGTAAGCAGGATCTGCCTGCCAAAGATATTCCTTATCATTGCAACGGATGCTACACAATTCAGCCCCGTGTGGAGATACCTGAATAGAAAGTTCTGAGTTCGAAAGAGTGTTCATATCTTGATTATTAACATGTTATCTTCTGATGTAATGCGGCATTTCCCCGGGAATCTCCATAGATATTTCTACCAATCCTCCCACTACTCCGCCATGCTTCCATGCGGTTTGGTATATCATCTTCCTGATACCACGTTTCTCGATGGTGTAAGCATTGGCACCACCTGTCTCCAACAGTTCACGTATCTTAGCTTGTGATTGCGGATTGTGACAATCAAACAAATTCTTACCGATGAGATTGCCATGCTTGGCATACGTAGCCCGAGCTTTCTCATTCATATAAAGTATGATACCTTCCGTATCACATACAGTCACAGCACTGTTTATTTCTTCTGCCCATTCATACATAGTCTTATTCCTTTCATATTTATAACAAGACAAAGTTATGGATTTACATGAAGAAAAAGAATATTATTGCGTACTTTTGCAGTACTTTAAATATACAGGAGAAAATGAAAAAGTTTATGCAAGGAGTCCGGTTTGCTCCTAAAAACTATTCCGACGAAGTAGAAGCCAAGATTCAACATTATAAAAGAGAAGGATACAAATTGCCGTCGCGTCATTTGCTACGTACCGCAGAGCAATTGGCGGGTATCCGTGAAAGTGCCAAAATCAATACCGCATTACTCGATTATATCTCCGGGAACATCCGCGAAGGAATGTCAACTGCCGAGATAGACCACATGGTATACTGTTTCACCACCGACCACGATGCTATCCCCGCTCCATTCCAATACGAAGGATTCCCCAAAAGCGTATGTACGAGTATCAATGATGTGGTTTGTCATGGTATTCCCAGTACAAAGGAGTTCCTTCGTAGCGGAGACATCGTAAATGTAGACGTTTCGACCATTTATAAAGGTTATTTTTCCGATGCATCGCGCATGTTTATGATTGGAGAAGTTAGCCCGGAAATGCAGAAGCTGGTACAGGTAACCAAAGAATGCCGTGACATCGGCATACAAATGGCACAACCCTGGGCACGCCTCGGTGATGTAGGTGCTGCAATTCAGGAACATGCCGAAAAGAATGGTTACAGTGTAGTGCGCGATCTCTGCGGGCACGGCGTAGGTATCAAGTTCCACGAAGAACCGGATGTAGAGCACTTCGGCAAGCGTGGTACGGGCATGCTGATAGTACCGGGCATGACGTTCACCATTGAGCCGATGATTAATGTGGGCAGCTATGAAGTCTTCATTGACGAAGCCGATGGTTGGACAGTTTGTACCGATGACGGAATGCCTTCCGCACAATGGGAAAGCATGATTCTGATTACTGAAGACGGGAATGAAATATTGACGCAATAAGCGTAAGTCTGCAGGTTGCAAGATGTTCCTCGGTGTGGTACTCTCCGTACCAACCGCTGGTATTCCTTGTACCACGCTTTGGTATTGTTTGTACCAACCGCTGGTATTCTCCGTACCAACCATTGGTACGGAGAATACCACCCTCTGAAACTGAATATTCAGGCCATTAAAACTTTATTTCCTCATACACAATAATGAATATCATACTATTACTCGTTGGAATTATCGCAGGAGCCATTATCGGCTATCTGATAGTCGGCAGAAAAACCGTTGCCCTAAAAACACAAGTAGAAGCCGCAGAAGAGCGTGAAACACTGCTAACCCGCAGTGCGGAAGAACGGATAGACCGTGAACGCTCCATTGCCGAAGAACGTTTGAAAGAAGCCGGACGTCAGGCATCCGAACATCTCGCCTCCCAGGAAAGACTATTCAACGAACGACTATCCGAGCAAGCCCGTGCTTTCAATGAGCGGCTGTCCGAACAGGAACGTTCCTTTTCCGAGCGCCTTTCCGAGCAACAAAAACAATGGGAACAACGCCTCTCCGCACAGAAGGAAGAAGCCGAAGCCCTGCACAAGCGCATGAACACGGAGTTTGAAAATCTCTCCAACCGCATCTTCCAGAGTAAGACCGAAGACTTTACCAAACTGAACGCCGAGCATCTGAGCACCCTGTTACGCCCTTTAGATGAAAAGATAAAAGACTTCAAAGAAAAAGTAGAACAGGTTTATAGCACCGAAGCCAAAGAACGCTTCTCCCTCGGCGAACGTATCAAGGACTTGGTAGAACTGAACAACCGCTTGAGCGAAGATGCCAATAACCTGACCCGTGCCCTGAAAGGCGATTCAAAGATGCAAGGTAACTGGGGTGAAATGATACTGGAACGCTTGCTGCAAGCCTCAGGTCTCATTGAAGGTGAACATTACTTCCGCCAAGAGTTCCTGAAAGATGAACGAGGTGAAATAATCACCAGTGAGGAAAGCGGACAAAAGATGCAGCCGGATATTCTTATTCGCTACCCCGATGAACGCGAAATGATAATCGACTCCAAAGTATCGCTCACCGCTTACTCCTCCTATACCTCCGCCGAAGATAAGGAAGAACAGTCACGCTGGCTGAAAGCGCATCTGCAATCCGTCCGCAACCATATCGACGAGCTTAGCAGGAAAGACTACTCCCACTACGACATCAAGGCACCCGACTTCGTGATGATGTTTATCCCTACCGAAGGTGCATACCTACTTGCCATACAGAGTGACAGTAACCTTTGGGAGTATGCTTACAGCAAGAAAGTAGTACTTATGAATCCCACTAACCTAATCAGCGCCTTGCGCCTCTCACTCGACCTGTGGAAACGCGAGAACCAAGTGAAGAACGTGCAAGCCATCATCAAACGCGGCACAGCACTTTATGAAAAGATAGTTGGCTTTACCGATACCTTCCTCTCTATCGGTGACCGCATGACAGCTATGCAACGGGATTACGACAAAGCCATCAATCAACTGTCCGAAGGGAATGGTAGCGTGGTGCGCCAAGCCGAAATGCTGAAAGACATGAGCCTGACACCCAAGAAACGCATATCGGCAAGATTGCTGCCCAAAGAGGAAGAAACAGCAGAAGCTGAAGAAGATTAATAAAGCCCCGCTCCTATTTCTCCTTTCAGGTGATGCCAACAAAAAGAGAAAGAGGGCAGGGCAATATTTTAAATTTGTATATATAGAAAAACCTTCTTATTTTTGAATAACTACTACATCATCCAATTTGATGTAATACATATTTGTGCAATCGTAGTGCCGGAATATAATATAGATATTCTTACCGGCAAAATTACTTGGAATTGCTATACTATGATTAGTCCATGTCTTAGCCACATCCAATGTCTGTGTGTATGCAGGCGTTGTGCTTTGAATAGAGGTCTTAATAGCATTGCCAAGCGCTAAGTATGCCTGAGGATCAGATAACAAATCTTCGTGATTCTGTGTAGCCTCCAAGACATACACACTATATTTTTCTCTAAAATCCGTTTGGTCTTGAGCACTAATCCACCATGACGCCTCAAACTGTCCGGATGCCGGAAGAGTGACCTGAGGAGAAACAAGAAGATTATCCGGAGTTAAAGCAACACCATTATATGATGCACTTATCATACAACCGCTACTATTATGGCCCCACCCCTCAGCACTATATCCACTCCATTGTTCACCATCGCCATCACTATCTACCATCATCCAACCTACACCAGGATAAATATCTTCAAAACCATCACTGAAAATCTTTTTGAAAACTGATACTTCACATGTAGCCTTCTTATCAGCGTTTCCCTCTGAAGTAGCCGTAATGGTTACTGAACCTACTTTTATAGCTGTTACCAAACCATCGGCAACCGTAGCGATGGATTCATCACTGGTCGTCCATATTACTCTCTTATTAGCTGCATCATCGGGAGCAACAGTAACAGTCAGTGCCTCTTTTTGCCCCTCTTCGATACTGGCGGTAGTCTTGTTTAGTGTCACGCTCGTGACTGCTATTTCCGCAGGAGTCACCGTCACCTCACAAGTGGCTTTCTTGGTCACATCTCCCGTCGAAGTCACTGTAATAGTTGCTATACCTGCTTTTACAGCTGTTACTAAGCCATCGGCAACCGTAGCAATCGTAGCGTCACTTGTAGTCCATGTTACGCTTTTTTCAGTAGCATCCGTCGGATTGATTGTAGCAGTCAACATTTGTGTTTTGCCTTCTTCAATGCTTGCCGTAGACTCATCGAGGATTACTTCTGTTACCGCTATTACAGTTTTTACTACCGTCACCTCGCAGGTTGCTTTCTTAGTAGGGTCTTCTATCGAAGCCACCGTAATGATTGCCTTACCTTCCTTTACAGCCGTTACCAAGCCATCATCAACCGTAGCAATTGTAACGTCACTTGTAGTCCACTCGACGTTTTTGTTTTCTGCATTTTCCGGAGTAATGGTAGCTACCAATGTTGCTGTTTTACCTGTCTCCAATGAGAGGATAGACTTATCAAGCTCTACACTGGTTACCGGAATTATCTTGTCATCATCGTCACTACAAGCAGTGAACATAATTGTTGCACATAGCAACATCAAAGCAAGAATTTTCTTCATGTTATTTGTTTATTTAAGTTAGTAATTATTCCATTTCTCATCGTTGCCTAATTTTATGTTCTACGACTGAAGGATGCAATTCTCTTTGTACAGTTACTTACCAAGTAACGGCATACAGCAAACCGGTACGGTATGAAAATGCGTTTTCAAGCCGTATAATTTAGAAGAAAAAGAAACTTTCGGAAGGAGAAAGTGTATAAAGGGCCTGTTCTACTTTAAAGGAGATAAAGTAGAAAGTAGATAGTATATGCTCATTAGAATAGAAAATGTAGATAGTATATGTTTTTCTTATTCTATGTCGTCATTATTATAAGATATTCGTGTATTTATATAACTTTTCCTAACAAAAGACCATCCGTTTGTAAAAATAAGCATATATTTGCAAATATATCATGCCGTTACTTGGTAAGTAATTTCAGCTCAAAATAGTGCACTACAATACATTGTAAGTCACTCTATCTTTCCATTTACCTTTTTTTACAACCTCAATAAGTTGCCTGTTCAATTCGTCTATACGGGCATTCTCGAAAGGCTTGAAATATGTTTCCGTTACCCGTACAGATGAGTGTCCCAGCGACTGGCTGATTAATCCTATAGGCTTCCCTAAATGATAGGCTATAGTTGCCCATGTATGGCGGGCAGTATAAGAGCTTATTTTTATACCGGGCAATAGTAATTTCATTATCAGTTTCAACGTACGGTTGAAACGATGCAGAGCATCTTGATAACGGTGGTATTGCTCTAAACTGCTATGTATATCGGGATTCAGAATAGGGAAAAGATAAGCATTGTCTGAGTTTTTGTCACGATATTCCTGTATCAGCCGAAGTGCAGCCGGAGTAATCTCCACAGTTAATTGTTTGCCCGTCTTATGGCGGCGATAAATAATATATCTACCACGTATATCGCACTTACGCAAGTGTGCCAAGTCGATAAATGGCATTCCGCGAAACATGAACATCAACAGGAAATAGGCCAATACCGCTTGCTGTTCTTTTGTCAGAGATTCCGGTAAACCATACGTATCCGCCTTCAGCAATCGTTCCATCTGCTTCTCGTTCAACGCCCGCTTAGTTTGTGATACAACTTTAGTATACACGTTACTAAATAACTTGGAATCATGTCCCAAGGTACAGGGCGGCATCCAGCGATTGTATATAGCCCTCAAAGCACGCATATAGCCCGAAACAGTATTCAATTCCCGCTTTTGTTTCACCATGAGCCATTCTTCGTACGCTTTCAGTCGTCCCGGAGTAAACACTTCATCCATTGGTAATTGCATAGTACTGCTCCCGACAAATTTCTGAAAAGAATGAAGCGCACACCGATAACCGTGTACTGCCGGAAACTTCCCTTCGCACTTCAACCGTTCAATCACAACTGCCATGTAAGAAGCCAACTCAGGGACTCTTACATCTGTTTCTAATTCATCTGCTTTCATTAAACTCACTATTTATATGATACGCGGCATTGCGCATCACTCCAAAACGAGCCTGATACTTGTAAGGTTTGCAAATAGTAAGTAAAGAAACGAAAACAGCGGCATTACTATTATTATGCTTGCTTCCAGATGTCTTTATTCTTGCCTTTTCGGTAATACTACATTAAGTACCACATATCCCAGGAAGACCGCTAATGCCGTACCCATCAACACACCGAACTTAGCTTGGTTCAGCAATTCAGGATAATTACCGGCAAAGGAAAGATTGACAATGAACAGGGATACGGTAAAACCTATGCCGCCCAATAAAGCCACACCTGCAATATTACGCCAATTCATACCTCGAGGCATCGGTGCCAGCCCGCTCTTTATCGCCAGCCATGTAAAGAAATAGATACCAATGAACTTACCCAATAGTAAACCTGCCGCTATTGCTATACTTACATTACCCAGAATATTACCACCACCGCTGAATACCACTCCGGCATTGGCAAAGGCAAAGAGCGGTAAGATAACAAAGTTGACTGCATTGTGCAAGTTGTCCTCCAAAGATTGCAGAGGACTGATAACTCGGTCGGAAGCATGTTCTACCTGCTTCAACGTAGCAATCTGTTCGTTAGTGAGCACTATCTTGTCGGAGCCGGATACAGGGAACTTGCTCATTATATCGCGGATGCGCTTGATATATTTACCTGCATCCAGGCGAGGACGGGCAGGTATGATAAATGCCAGTATCACACCGGAAATCGTACTATGTATACCCGATTGCAGAAACAGATACCAGATAATGATACCGAAAAACAGGAAGAATATTTTCTGTGTCATACCAAACTTCCCCATATAGTAAAGGAATATAAATAGTATGGCAGCAACTATCAGATAACCGTAAGCCACCTCAGAACTATAGAAAAGCGCAATTACCAGGATACCACCAATATCATCGACCACAGCGAAGGCGGTGAGAAATATCTTCAAGCTCAATGGTACACGTTTACCCAGCAAACTAAGTACCCCCAACGAAAAGGCGATGTCCGTAGCCATCGGTATAGCCATACCTCGCATTTCAGGAGTGCCCGGAGTAACCAGAAGCACATAGATAACAACTGGCAGTAACATACCGCCACATGCCGCCACAAAGGGCAAAGCGGCTTTGCGGAAAGAAGATAATTCACCCACTAACAGTTCCCGCTTTATCTCCAAACCCACTGCCAAAAAGAAAACAGTCATCAGGCAATCATTGATAAATTCTATCATTTTCAACGGATGTCCACCATGCGAAAGCAGATTGAAATTACCAATGCGCAGATGTAATTCCTGTTGAAGAAAGTCCTGATATATAGGCGCCATAGGAGAATTGGCAATGATGGCTGCCATAATAGCTGTCAGGAACAATAGGATACTCGCCACAATATTCAATGACGAAATGTTTTTCACGGTACGTAGAATAATCATAAGTATTTTAGATTTAAGGTTTTATTACACTGCCGGGAAGGAAAGTCCCGGAGGACTATTCCTTATAACTTTGCAATGCCAGTTTTTTAACCCACAACACAAAGATACCTGTTAAAATTAAATTAAGTACTATAGTAAGTACGGAAATTATCAGGGCTGGCCCGCCCAGGCTATATCCAAGTGCTATAAAGATAACTCCCGCCCCTACTTCACCACGGGTAAACATACCGATGGAGAGTGCCAGACGTTCGCTAAACTTTCGGTCACGATAGAAGAAGACCGGAAATAACTTACCTACATTGGAAAGTAAAGATACTATCACTACATGTAGTGCAATCATCCCCCACGACATCATATCCTGTGAACCTGTAACAGAATGCTCTCCTACAGTCGCCTCTGCAAAATCCACCCCCAAAAAGCGAGGCATACTTACTCCCACCAGAAACATAAAAATGAAAGAGATACCGGTGGATACTTTCTGCTCCATAGGCGTATCATGCTCTTTATGCTTCATAACCATTCCTAACACGAAAGCAGGCAACAATACCTCAATATGAATACTACCACTTTCACCATAAAGGTGTTTGCTTATAAGATATAGCGATTGAGTGGCAACAAATACGATTATTGAATAAAGAATGATGGCTTTCCAATCCTGTCGCCAGTTGTATTTGCCCAATTGTTTCCAACCAAAAGAGAGTAGCAGAAAGACAATGAAAACAATAACCAATAACTGCCACCGCAATCCAATCATCATAATCTGGAGTGGAATCATTAAAAGAATAGTGTCAAGATCATCGAAAATAGCAAGTACCTGTATCTTCTTGTATATCCAGCTACTCTTTAAACCAATGGCAGCCAACATAGTGAACAGGATACCGGCAGAGGTAGGGGCAGCAAAACGACTTAACAGGAGATTTTCTTTCCATGCTTCCCAACTATTCCTGTATTCGGGAGGAAGCAGGACAAAGATGTAATAAATAGCAATCATAAACCATGGCATAGCAGCAGTGGCCATTGCTATGAAATAATCTTTAGCGTAGGTTTGCCAGCGGGACTTATCAACTTCGAACTCACGTCCCACATTTATCATAATGAAGCCCAGACAAACATAAAGCAATACATTGGATACGGACTTTACCGCATCATAGTTCCCACCTGCCCAAAGAGGGAGATATTGGGATACAATCAAGCCCACCAGCAGGAAGGCTGAAAACGATAGAACTTTTCTCATTTAGTTAGAATTAATAGGGGTTGTCAAGATAGCCCTATGGAAAGAGAACAACCCCTAAGTTATATTTGTTTACCAGTTAATCCAGTTTTAGCACTGCCAGGAAAGCCTTTTGCGGTACTTCTACGTTACCGATTTGCTTCATTCGTTTTTTACCTTTCTTCTGCTTTTCAAGCAATTTACGTTTACGGCTCACGTCACCACCATAACACTTCGCTGTAACGTCTTTACGTACCGCCTTGATAGTTTCGCGTGAAATAATCTTAGCGCCGATAGCAGCTTGGATAGCAATATCGAACTGCTGTCTCGGAATCAGTTCTTTCAGCTTCTCACACATGCGGCTACCCAGTTCATAAGCATTATCAAAGTGTGTCAAAGTAGAAAGAGCATCCACCGGCTCGCCATTCAACAGAATATCAAGCTTTATCAATTTAGACGGGCGGAATCCGTTAGGATGATAATCGAAAGAAGCATATCCCTTAGAGATACTCTTCAGTTTGTCATAGAAGTCAATTACGATTTCTCCTAAAGGCATATCGTAGTATATCTCTACACGGTTACCGGAGATATATTCCTGTTTCACCAATTCGCCACGCTTACCCAGACATAGAGTCATAATAGGACCAATGTAATCGGTAGTGGTAATTACAGAAGCACGGATATAAGGTTCTTCGATACGGTCTATCAAAGTTTGGTCGGGCATGCTACCGGGATTATGCACCTCGGTCATATGTCCTTGTTTATCGTAGATATTATAAGAAACGTTTGGTACAGTAGTAATCACATTCATATCAAATTCACGGTCCAAGCGCTCCTGCACTATTTCCATATGAAGCAATCCAAGAAAGCCACATCGAAATCCAAATCCCAGCGCTAATGAAGATTCAGGCTGGAAGGTCAGCGAGGCATCATTCAGTTGCAGTTTCTCCAAGGAAGAACGCAAGTCCTCGAAATCTTCCGCTTCGATAGGATATACACCGGCAAATACCATCGGTTTTACTTCCTCAAAACCCGAGATAGCTTCTTTACAGGGACGGGCAATATGAGTAATCGTATCACCTACCTTTACTTCCTTAGATGTTTTGATGCCCGAAATAATATAACCTACATCACCCGTGCGCAATTCCTGACGGGCAACCATATCCATCTTGAGTACACCGATTTCATCAGCATCATATTCCTTGCCTGTATTGAAGAATTTTACTTTATCTCCTTTGCGGATTACACCGTTCACAATCTTGAAGTATGCAATAATTCCCCGGAAAGAGTTGAATACAGAGTCAAAAATTAGAGCCTGTAACGGTGCTTCTTCATCACCTATCGGGTGAGGAACCCGTTCGACAACAGCCGCCAGAATCTCTTCCACTCCCATACCGGTTTTGCCGGAAGCACGAATAATTTCTTCACGCTTACAACCCAGCAACTCTATGATTTCATCTTCTACTTCGTCGGGATTCGCACTCGCCATATCACACTTGTTGATAACAGGTATGATTTCCAAATCGTGCTCAATCGCCATGTAGAGGTTTGAGATTGTTTGCGCCTGTACACCCTGCGAAGCATCCACTATCAACAACGCACCTTCACAGGCAGCAATAGAGCGGGATACCTCATAAGAGAAATCGACATGTCCCGGAGTATCAATCAAATTCAGGATATACTTCTCACCCTGATATATGTACTCCATTTGTATGGCATGACTCTTAATGGTAATACCCCTCTCCTTTTCCAAATCCATATTATCCAGCATCTGCCCGGTAGTTACTTGTATGGTCTTGGTAAACTCCAGCAAACGATCGGCCAATGTAGACTTACCATGGTCTATGTGGGCAATGATACAGAAATTTCGTATATTCTTCATTTGTTCTTATTCTACTCACCTACTTATTACTTGACTATTTAACCGCATTACGTTTTCCGTAATTTGGGTGCGCAAAGATACAAAAAGGAGAAGACAAAAAAAAATGCGTTGATAACATATCGACATGTACCAACGCATTTTTTATAACATTCTAATCTCTTTCTTAGTTCAGCTTTACAAACAGTTCGCCTTCAACTTCTTGAGTAGAGATTTTATCTTCTCTCAATAACCATCCGAGGCCCAAGAACAAATCTTTGTCTACCAATTTTGTAGCTTTCTTGATTTGTTTAGCAGTTAAACCTTCAGTTTCATTCAGTGCACTCCAAATTTTGCCTGCAGTTTCACCAGCTTTCTCTTTTAACATTTTCTTTTATTTTTAGTTAGACATGCTTTAAAACCTAATAACAAAGTAATCAGATTTTATTTCTGCGGCAAAGATAGTTATTTTTATGTTATATAACACATTAAGAGCCGTTTTTTTCATTACAATGTCATAAAAACAGCTTAAAACAGTTCATTTTTGCTGCTTTTCCAGATATTCCACCCATATCGTAGCAGCTTCTTCTACCATCTTCATACAGGGGCGTTTAGCATAATATTGTTCCGTACGAGCTTCGGGAACAGAAGAGCCTTCCGGCTTTTTCAAACCCAGTAATTCCGCGCATATTATCGAACCGTTACGTCTCTTAAATTCCTCCGCAAGCTCCTGCACCAAAGCATAGTTAGCAGCTTTTCCCTCACGGTCTTTACCGTCAATAGCGCCTTTCTCCAGTCCGGCCAATAAAAACATACCGCACGCTGCACCACAAGTCTGGCGCATCCTACCGATACCACCACCAAAAGAAGCTGACATACGTAAAGCCTGCTCTTCTGTAAAACCATACATATCGGCAAAGGCAGCCACTACCGACTGCGAACAGTTATAACCGCTTTTAAATAACTCAACAGCTTTTTCTATTCTATCTTTCATACTTTTTCTCTTAGTCTGCAATTTCCAATACCATCGGGCAATGATCCGAATGAACGGCATCATTCAGTATCCGGGCATCTTTCAACATAGGTCGTACCGGTTCGTTTACCATACAGTAATCAATACGCCATCCTTTATTCTTTGCGCGCGAATTAAAGCGGTAACTCCACCACGTATACTCCTGTTTGTCCGGATAAAGCAAACGGAATGAATCTATAAACCCTGCATCAAGAAAACGACTCATCCACTCCCGTTCTTCAGGCAAGAAGCCACTATTAGTGGCATTACGAACCGGGTCATGGATATCTATGGCTTCGTGACATATATTATAGTCTCCACAAAGAATCAGCTTCGGGCGGGTACGTTGCAAATCTAACACATACTGCTGAAACTTTTCCAACCAAATCATTTTAAAAGCCTGTCTTTCATCACCACTGGTTCCCGAAGGATGATATACGCTTACTACTGATAAATCTCCATAATCGGCACGAATAAAACGTCCCTCGCTATCATATTCCTCAATACCCATTCCATACTCCACATGGTCTGGCTCACGTTTCGACAAAATAGCTACTCCGCTATATCCTTTTTTCTGGGCGGAATATAAGTAATGTTTGTACCCCAATGCTTCCAAAGCTTCTGCCGGATACTGCTCCGGCTGCAACTTAGTTTCCTGTAAACACAACACATCCGGCTGTTCCGCTGCCAACCATTCGGGGAATCCTTTTGTTACAGCAGCTCTTAGCCCATTTACGTTATAGGTAATAATTTTCATAAATCGTATATTCTATTTTCTTTATTCTATGATAAACTGGATATTAACAGCATGATATTTAGAACTGTTACAACAGCAGCAATCGTATATAATACAAATGTGCTCCACTTGCTGTTTACATATTGTCCCATCACTTTGGGAGAAGAAGTCAGGCTTACTTGCAGGAATACCGTAAAGGGTAATTGGATACTCAATATCATTTGGGATATCAGCAACCCTTTAAAAGGATCACCTATAAAGAAAATTACCAATAAGGCAATTCCCAGTGAAAGAACTACTCCTACCTGTGAGTGACTGTCTTTTATATGATAAGGTTCGCCGAATATACCTGCAAAGATAGATCCTGCCGCCATACCACTGGTTATAGTTGATGAAATGCCAGCCATTAACAACGCTAATGCGAAGACAACGCCGGCACTATTTCCCAACAAAGGCTCCAATAATGATTTAGCCTGTTGCAACTCTTCTACCTGCAATCCTCCTTTAAAGAAAGTTGCGGCTGCCAACAGAATCATCGCGCTATTGATAGCCCATCCCACAATCATCGAGAACAAAGTATCGAACAATTCATACTTCAGCACTTTACGGATTGACGCATCGTCCTGCTTATTATACTCATGGCTCTGTATTACCTCGGAATGAAGAAACAGATTATGCGGCATCACTACCGCACCAAGCACACTCATAATAATCAGCATACTTCCTTGCGGGAAGGAAGGAGTCACCCATCCTTGTACAGCCACGGGCCAATCTATTTTTACCAGAAATAATTCATATATAAAAGAGAGTCCGATAACAGACACAAATGCAATGATAGAACGCTCTATCTTCTTATACGAATTGGTAAAAAGCATGATAAGCACAAACACTGTGGTTAGTACCGAGCCCCATATAATGGGAATCTTGAACAGCATTTGCAAAGCAATGGCTCCACCCAATATTTCCGCTAAAGATGTAGAAATGGAAGCCAATACAGCAGTTCCCAATATAGGACGTGACACCCACTTGGGAGTATATTGCGTAGCAGCTTCCGATAGACATAAGCCGGTAACAATTCCTAAATGCGCCACATTATGTTGCAACACAATCAACATGATAGTAGAAAGAGTCACCACCCATAGCAATGAATAACCAAATTCAGAGCCTGCAGCGAAATTAGAAGCCCAATTACCCGGATCAATAAAACCGACGGTCACCAACAGTCCCGGACCGATATATTTAAAAACGTCCAGTCCACCTAAATAACGTTTATGGTCTCTTCGTTTCAGATCTTTAAAAATATTCTTCATTGTGTTCGTTTATATGAGAGTGTAAAAATAATCAAATAATAACAAATATACTGCAACTTAAGTTCAAAACAGTAAGAGCCTGCTTCAATTTTCCACAAAAAGAATTTCTCCTATCATACAAAAATTCATCCCATGAGACAGATAAATTCATCTCGTAAGACAAATTTATTCATCTCACGGGATGAATTTATTCGTCTTGCAAGATGAAAAAAATCATCCTGCAAGACGTTTAATATAAAAACAGATTTAATATCCCATTTCGTGTAATGCTTTACACAACTGATCCGGACAAGAAGTCGGGCGCGTTCCACATCGAACACCTTCCAGACGGGAAATCACCGTATCTACCGGCATACCGATAACCAAGCGGGAAATCCCTTGTAAATTGCCACTGCAACCTCCCCAGAAAGCTATATCTTTTATAACTCCGTCTTCTACTTCAAGTTCAATATTGGTACTACACGTACCCTTAGTCTTGTAAGTATAGGTCATTATTATTCGCCTTCCTCCGGTTTCATATTAGTATATACCGTCTGTACATCATCAAACTCTTCCAGACGTTCTATCATCTTATCAAGCGTCTCACGTTGTTCGGCAGTTACTTCTTTCAAATCATTCGGGATGTAAGTAAACTCACCACCTACATCTTCAAAACCACCTTCTTCCAAATGCTTCTGGATAGCGGCATAGCTCTTCGGATCACCATAGATAGTGATTGTACCTTCTTCTTCATCTTCCTCAAAGTCCTCGTCTACATCATAATCAATCAAGTCGAGGATGAGTTCTTCCATATCCAGACCATCCTTTTTCTTGAAAGTGAACACACATTTATGGTCAAACAAGAAAGCCAATGAACCCATTGTTCCCAAGTTTCCACCAAACTTATTAAATACCGAGCGTACATCGGCTACCGTACGAGTGGTATTATCTGTCAAAGTATCAACGAATACAGCCACACCGTGAGGACCATATCCCTCATACGTCATACTCTTATAATCGCTCTGGTCTTTACCCATCGCATTCTTGATAGCACGGTCAATGTTATCCTTCGGCATATTCTCGCGCTTACAAACAGCGATAACAGAACGTAATGTCGGATTATTTTCCGGCTCAGGTCCACCAGCCTTTACTGCAATAGCAATTTGTTTACCCAGTCTTGTAAAGGTCTTAGCCATGTGACCCCATCTCTTTAATTTGGCAGCTTTTCTATATTCAAATGCTCTTCCCATTGGAATTATATTTTAAATATTAACTATTATATATTAATTATTAGTTCATTATCGCAATTTGGCATCCAACTTATCTTCCAGATTCTTCACCAACTTCGACATGATTTTATCAATCATTTTATCATTCAAAGTCTGAGTCTCGTCCTGCAACAAGAAACTTACTGCATACGATTTTTTACCGGCTTCCAAGTTCTTTCCTTCGTAAACATCGAAGAGAGAAACTTCTTTCAATAGTTTCTTCTCTGTCTCATAAGCAATCTTCTCGATTTCTGCAAACTGAACTTTTTTGTCAATCAATAATGCCAAGTCACGTTTCACAGCCGGGAATTTAGAAATTTCCGTATAACTTACTTTCACATTCTTGATAGCTTTCATCAACTCTTTCCAGTTCAAATCAGCATAATACACTTCATTGTCTATATCGAATGCCTTCAACATTTTCTTTGTTACAATGCCGAATGTAGCCAGACGTTTCCCGCCTCTTGTCTGTACAGACAGAGCTGCCGCATAAATATCATCCGTAAGATTACCGACTACCAAATCGTGCATACACAATCCCATGCGGGCAAAAATATCTTCCACATATGCTTTCAACTCGTATACGGAACTATCTTCATCAGGATGCACCCATGAGTTGGATACTTTCTTACCGGTAACCCACATACCCAGATGATAATCTTCTGAATATCCGGCAAGTACTTTCTCCGAATTTTTCTTCTCTTCGTTAAAGTAGTAACAGTTGCCAAACTCAAAGAATTTCAAATCGGCATTCTTACGATTGGCATTGTGTGAAATACTTTCCAAACCACCGAAAAGTAATGTCTGACGCATCGCATTCAAGTCAGCACTCAGAGGATTCAACAACATTACGAGATTCTTGGCAGGATAAGATTCCAATCCATCATAATAAGCTGCACGAGTCAGCGAGTTATTCAGAATTTCATTAAAGCCACAACCTACCAACTGCTCAGCAATCAGGTTCTGCAATTTGTTAGATTTGTCACATTCACCTTTCGTTGTCAGACTTGATTTCAACGTAGATGGAATCTCAACATTATTATATCCATAAATACGCAGGATGTCTTCAATAACATCACAATCACGTTGCACGTCTACACGATAAGGCGGAACATCCAACGTCAAGCCCTCAGTTGTTTCGTTAACAATCTTCATTTCCAGACTTGTCACAATACTTTTGATTGTATCCACCGGAATTACCTTACCTACCAATAAGTGCACTTTCTCATATGGAAGTTCCACTCTGAAATCTTCAGCAGGAGCGGCACATACGTCTTTTATCTCGGATGAAATAGTACCACCAGCAAGTTCTTTCACCATTAAAGCAGCTAACTTCAGGCAATAAAGGGTGATATTAGGGTCAATACCTCTTTCAAAGCGGAAGGAAGCATCTGTATTTAATCCATGACGACGTGCAGTTTTACGTACCCATGTCGGGTGGAAATAAGCACTTTCAAGGAATACGTCTTTGGTAGTTTCAGTAGAACCGGAGTCCAATCCGCCAAATACACCGGCAATACACATCGCCTCCTCCTTATTGCATATCATCAGGTCACGTTCGTTCAACTTACGTTCCACTCCATCCAAAGTAACGAATGGAGTACCTTCGGGCATAGTTTTTACAATAACCTCACCACCTTTAATCTTGTCGGCATCAAAACAGTGCAACGGCTGACCGAATGCATGCACTATATAGTTCGTTATATCTACTACATTATTAATGGGACGCAGACCGATAATACGGAGCTTATTCTGCAACCATTCCGGACTTTCCTTCACCGTAACGCCTTTCACCGTAACACCGGCATAACGGGGACATGCTTCATTATTCTCTACTGTAACCTTGATGTCCAAATCATGGTTTTCAACAGCAAACAGGTCAATAGAAGGCTTCTTCAAACTCGTAGTTTTTCCGTTCTGTACCAAGTAAGCGTACAGGTCACGAGCTACACCATAATGCGAACAAGCATCGGCACGGTTCGGAGTGATATCCACTTCCAACACGTAATCGCTCTTGATGTTATAATAATCTTTAGCAAGTACGCCCGGCACAGCAGTTTCCGGCAATACGATAATACCTGCATGGTCTGTACCGATACCTATTTCATCTTCAGCGCAAATCATACCGTTGGATTCCACTCCACGGAGTTTGGATTTCTTAATCGTAAAACATTCGTCACCGTCATAGAGCTTTGCCCCCAATGTGGCAACAACCACTTTCTGTCCGGTAGCTACATTCGGTGCTCCACATACAATCTGCACAGGTTCTCCCTGTCCCAAGTTAACGGTAGTAACGTGCATATGGTCTGAATTCGGATGAGCTTCGCATGTCAACACTTCACCGATGACCAATCCTTCCAGTCCGCCTTTTATGGTTTGCACCTCTTCCACGCTTCCTGTTTCCAATCCAATAGAAGTAAGAGCAGCAGCGACCTCATCCGGTGTCAAATCGAAATCTACATACTCTTTCAACCAATTATAAGAGATATTCATATCATTATTTTTTTATTGTTTCCAAAAGTGACCCGCAAAGTTAATAAGTTTTTTTGGTTGGTAGGGCATTATCTAACAAGAAAATAACCCTACTCTACTATTCAGGGTCAGAAATTGAATTATAAAAATAGCCGGAATACTTTCTTTAAAGCAATTCCGGCCACGCCTAAAACTAAATAACTGCTATCATCTATCATTTATTCAGTTTTCTTACTATGAATATTTGAGAGTATATTCGGACCCCAAAAGACAAAACCTCAAACAAAGTTAACATCATTACATACAATAAGTTAACTTCGCAACAGCAGGAAGTTAACTTATTATACAACATTTAGTTAACATCATTCCCACTACGAAGTTAACTAAGTATATCCGGGAAAAGCGGAGTTCATCTAAAATATTAAATTACGACTCTGCCATATACTTCAGCCATGCATCTTAGAGTAGAGCTTGCAACTCTTTACAAAGCCTGTCCTGTACCTCTTTCATCGACACTTCACATCCCAACTCTTTTTGAAGCGATGTTACACCTTTATCAATAAACCCACAAGGATGAATATAACTGAAATAGCGTAAATCCGTATTCACATTAAATGCCAGACCATGCATAGTGACATAGTGACTGCTGCGTACGCCGATTGCACATATTTTACGCGCGCGAGGCGTACCTCCTTCCAACCATACACCGGTAGCTTTCTCCAAACGTCCGGCAGTAATCCCATAGGAGGCACAAACGCGAATTACAGCTTCCTCTAACAGATGTACATACTCTTTCAACCCTAAAGAAAATTCTTCCAAGTTCAAGATAGGGTAACAAACCAGTTGTCCCGGGCCATGATACGTAATATCGCCACCACGATCTATGTGGTACAGCGTAGCTCCTATCGCACTAAGTTGTTCTTCGTTCAACAACATATTACCTTCCTTGCCACTGCGTCCCAAGGTATATACATGCGGATGTTCGCAAAGTACAATATGATTTACATATTTCTCTCCCGCCTGTTTAGCATTCACAAGCGCATCGAACCATTCCGTCTGTTTGTCCCATGCTTCGGCATAGGGAATTACTTTCCAATCTGATATTTCCAGTTTCATATAAGCAAAGATACTATTTTTTCTCTAATCACTAATTACTTGTCGCTATCTCCTGCACCGTATCCTTTATTTTGCAGCAAACGTTCGTTCATTTTCAGCACATTACCGGGAATAGGAAATACGGTAGTATATCCGTTCCCCTCATCCGATAGTTGAGGACGATCACTATATGCACGGGTAAACTTCCCGAAACGGACAAGATCCTGACGGCGCCACCCTTCCCAGGCAAACTCCAATAATCTTTCATCCAGCAGATTATCCAAAGATGCAGTACGTGAAGTGGCTCCCACCCGACCGCGAACCTGTGCCATCTCCGCATCGCCGTCTTCTCCATTACGAACGCGAGCCTCACTCTTCATCAACAAAACATCGGCATAACGATAAAGAACAATGTCATTTTCCATCAGTTTACCGTCTTTATTGGCATTGGTGTCTACCGCATACTTTTTCATACGGGCACCTGCCGTCTTTTCGTAAGGAGTATCCGATATGTCAACAGCTACTTCCCACGGGTGATATTCCAACACCGTCCCATCGTCCAACTTAATAAGATTTCCTTTCAAGTCGCACACCATCCCGGCAAAATAACATTTATCAAAACGCGGATCAACCTCATCGGTATCATATCCAAACACACGCAAGGCATCTTTCGTGGCACTGGAACCATTCTCACCACTCAACCCATAAGCTTTGGCGTGGTTATAATGACGGGAACGGAATAGATATTGCATCTGATTGGTATATAAAGTCTTATCCATCGGAATGGTAAATATATTCTCCACCGACGATTCATTGTAAACGGCAAAGTTTGCTTCGTATTGAGGTTCCAACCTATACCCCATTGCAGCAATGCGGTCACAATAGGTAATTACAGTCTGCCAGGCATTTTGTTGCTGTCCGTCTATCGTAAAATAGATATTCCGTCCGTCGGGACGTATGCCGTCCGTCCAATCATTATCCATATAAACTTCCGCATTGAGCGCCAGTTTAGCAAGAAGAAAATAAGCTACCGGACGAGTCAGGCGCCCATAATAATCTCCCGGCTGATTACTGCGATTTTCTGACAACAGAGGAGCGCTTTCCTGTAATTCCTTTACCACAAAATCAAAAACCTCCTTCCGTTCGCTCTGTACGACCTCATTCATGGATACAGATGAAGAAAGTACTAACGGTACCCTACCGAACAAATCCATGAGATAATAATAATACATGGCACGTATAGCACGTACTTCTGCCAGATAACCCGGCAGTTCCGCATCGTTATGTGTTGTCTGGTACTTCTGTATCTGCTCTATCGATTTGTTACTCAGCATCACAACTTTGTAGAGATACTCCCAAGTAGCCTGAATAGCATCATTATTGACACCCCATTTATGCAGGTACAAACCTTGCCAGAAACCACCATCGTACCAGTCACCTCCACGGGTAGGCATCATAGCCTCATCGGTGGTAAACGTATTCAAATCATAGATGCCGCGTCCTGTCCCCTGAAGTCCCTGACTATCGGAATAACCGCCTACATAATTATAAAGGGATGCCACCGCATTCTGATACAATCCGGAGAGTGTGCGATAAGCATCTTCGTCATCTATTCCATCGCGGGGAGCTTCCTTCAGAAAACCGTCACAAGCAGCAAGCAAAGACAAACAACTAACTGTAATCAGCCAATATAGCGTACAATATTTTTTCATACAATTCATCTTTAGAAATTAATACTCAATCCCAACGTATAAGTTCTGGCAAGGGGATAATTCCGTTTATCGTCCAATCCTAAAGTATTGTTTACCGTAGAACTGTTTATCATGGGCGAAACGCCTGAATAGCTGGTAATAGTAGCCAAATTGTTCACGGTGAAAGTCAAACGCAAGCTCTGAATATACTTCATCGTTCTCCGCAAAGGAACATTCCAACCTGCCGTTACATAGTCAAAGTTGACATAATCGCCCCGTTCAAGCCAGTAATCAGTTGCCGTCTGGTCTTTGATATTGGTTTGTGGAGCGCCTTGCATCACATTATAATCGGGGAAAATACGCATATTCATATACGTCAACGAAGTTCCATTGTATATCTTATGTCCGAAAGCACCGTTTATCTGCACCGATAAATCGAAATCCTTATAACGGAAACTGATATTGGAACCGACAACTACTTTCGGCATGGCCTGTCCGGCTATGTAACGGTCTTCACCATCTTCCAGGCTGACACCGCCCCCATTCAAGTCAGCGACACCATACTTATATCCGCCATTCCCGTCCGACACCAATCCGGTACTTTTCGGGAGATAGAATACACCGAGGGGTTGCCCTACAATCTGGTAAGCGATATGATTGTATCCACCGTGAAAACCTGCCCCGTCCAAACTGGAAATGCTCTTATATTCAGTTGCTTCGATATATTCACCATTGTAAACGCCACTCAGCGAAAGCAGCTTATTCCGCTGAAAAGATACGTTGGCATTTATATTCAGTTCCATATCATTCGTCTTCAAAGGGGTTACTCCTACTGCAATCTCCACACCGCTGTTACGCATCGAACCGATATTTGCCACCAGCGTATTGTATGTAAATGGCGGTACGCTGACATTATACATATAAAGCATGTCAGTGGTCTTGGAAAGATAGTAGTTCATGGATAACAGCAAGCGATTACCCAGTATAGCCAAGTCGAATCCGGCATTGAAATTATGCTTTACTTCCCATTTCAGATCAGGATTCGTATTCCGCAATTCACTAAGTGAAACAACCGGAGAACTGCCAATAGGCACTACTCCATTGGGTTGCGCCAGCCGGAGGGTTGTATAAGAATCTATTCCGCTCTGGTTTCCCGCCAAACCGTAACCTATACGAACCTTCAGGTTATTAATCAATGGAAGTTGTTTCATAAATTCCTCCTGAGTTACATTCCATGCAGCGGATACGGAAGGAAAGAATCCCCATTTATGGTTGTCACCAAACTTGGAAGATGCATCCGCACGAGCGTTTACTGTAAGGATATAGCGATCGGCATAAGTATAATTGGCACGTCCCAGAAAAGAAAGCAAACGGGGACGTTCATAATAAGAGGTCGTGCCTTCCCACGGACGTAACGCTCCGGCCTGCAAATTATCATAACCGAACAAATCAGAACTAAAATTGGTAACTGTCGTATTAAAACCGGAAAACTTCTCTTGTTGCACTTCTGCCAAAGCCAGTACATCTATGAAGTGACGTTTCAAATGTTTCTGATAGGTCAACATAGCATTACCCACCAATGATTCCGATTTCCTCACTCCCCGATATGCTTGTCCGCGAGCCCATACACTGACCGGCAGGTACTGGGAGTTTTCAATCATATTATAAGAATACGAACCGAATAATTGCAATTTCAAATCGTTCGTAAAATTCAGCCTCAACTTAACGTGAGTACTGATACGCGAGGTCGACTCTTTATCTTTCACCTCCATCCAAGCCAGAGGATTCGTTATCTGGCTGGCGTTTGTCACTCCATCCCACCCCCCATCGGCATTTTTATGATTCGGAAAAGTAGGATTAAAAGCTGCTGCCGAATAAAAGGTCTTTTGTCCGTCTACAAGATTACGATTGTTCTGTACTGAACCGAACATGCCGACATCACACTGTATAAAGCCATCAAACAAGTTCTGAGTCATATTCATGTTTGAAATGAAATTCTTCATACTCTCATTGACTATAACACCTTCCCTGCTCATATACCCCAACGATACACGGTAACTCGATTCATCCCCACCACCGTAAAAAGCAATGTGATGATCTTGTTGAAATCCGTTCTGCTGTATCTCTTTCTGAAAGTCGGTATTGTTTCCCAAGTCGATAATGGGAACTCCTTCCTGCTGTGCTACCTGGCGAAACTCACCTGCTGAAAGCATTTCTAAATTCTTATATACTGAAGCAATGCCGAAACTACCATTGTAGCTCACCCGTGTCTTGCCTTTCAATCCTTTCTTGGTGGTAATTTCAATTACACCGGACGCACCCCGTGAACCGTACTGAGCCGCTTCGGAAGCATCCTTCAAAATAGTAAAACTTTCTATATCAGTTGGATAAATAGAAGTAAGCATTGAAATATCACCAAATACTCCGTCAATAATTATTAATGGATCATTCCCACTAGTAAGCGAAGTAGTACCCCGGAGACGTACGGCATCCAATGCAGCCATACCATTTGCGGCACGGTGAATACTCAAACCTGGAACTTTGCCATAAATAGCTTCCAACGGATTGGTTATCTGATCTACTTTCAGTTGTTTTCCTGTGAATTTCTCTACAAGGGAAGAAATATTCTTAGCATTTCCTACAGTATATCCAATGGTCACCAATGAATCGTGAACCATAACCGGTGTTTCCTGTGCTTGTACGTATAATCCCGTCAAAGTACTTCCCCACAACCATAAGACAGCCAGTTTGTGATATTGTTTCATAGCTTTATCTGTTAGATAGATTAACACTCTTTCTTATATAACAATTAAAGATAGAAAAATCCTTTTACAATATCAAAAAATAATCCGCTTCCACTACTTTTCCATAAAAAAGCTTACCTTTGCACAGATCCCAAAACTATCAATGTATGGAATTTCCACAAGTTGACCTCCCCGTAGATTTGATTGCATGGACAGATGTAACGGAAGACATTCTGAATATCTATAAACAGTCATGTCGTCTAAAAGCCTGCATTTTTGCACTTTGCAGCGAAGGTTCCATTACGGTTTCCATCAATTTGATGGATATAGAAATTAAAAAAGGAGATTTTGTAACCTTGCTGCCGGGCACCATCCTACAACTTCACGAATTGAAAGAAAAAGTACGAATATGCTTTGCCGGTTTTTCCGAACATTGTCTCACCGGTATCAACTTGATTCAGGCTACCTTATCCTCTTATTCTAAAATTCTGGAAAATCCCGTTGTCAGTATAAACGATACGGTCGCCTCTTATTTCGAAGACTATTTTGCACTGCTCGCACGTATTTCGACCGGTCCCTATATGCCTAAGACACAGATGGCGCAAAGCGTCTTGCTCATGATTCTATCGGGTATCAATGATTTATACAGTAACCGCCCGCAGTCGTCCAAAGGAAATAAAAGCAGAAAAGAAGAAATCTGCCGTGAATTTATACAGTTAGTCATCGAAAACTACACTTACGAACGTCGCGCACAATTCTATGCCGATAAACTGGGTATCACCTTGCAGCACCTGAGCACTACCATAAAATTAGTGACAGGAAAGAATGTGCTGGATATCATTGCACATGTCGTTATAATCGATATAAAGGCAAAGCTGAAGTCCACCGACATGACTATTCAGGAAATAGCCTATTCATTGAACTTTCCCAGTGCTTCATTCTTTGGAAAATATTTCAAGCGGCATATGGGTATCAGTCCATTGGAATACAGAAACAGCTAAAATCTATTCAGTAAAATCGATATACAGGAAAGGGCGATAACTACCGTAGCCAGTAGTGGGTTGAGTAACACGCCATAAACCGGATACAGTATACCGGCGGCAATCAAGACACCTACCAAATGGAATATGACCGCCCAGAATGAATTCTGAAACATTAAACGAATCGTGTGACGGGATAGCCGGAAAAGTCTCGGTAACAGTAGTAAATCAGCAGACTTCATCGCAACCATAGCCCCCTCATTAGTGCTGTCGGCATCCTTATTCATGACAATACTGACATTGGCACAAGACAAAGCTTGTATATCAGTAACACCATCACCCACCATGGCAACGGTTTTTCCCTGTAATTGAAGTTCGCGGATGAATGTTTTCTTGTCATCCGGCAAAGCATCGGAGATATAATGAATAATACCCAAGCTACCGGCTACGGATGAAGCGGTACGTTGACCATCACCAGTCAACATACAGATTTCGATATCTTGCCCACGTAGTTCCTTGACAACAGCCAGGGAAGCCGGCATCACCTGGTCTTTAACAGCTATGATAGACAGCAACTCGTTTCCGCGTCCAAAGTAAACCATACTGCAACCGTCGGATTCATATTCCACAAGCATATCCCCCAATACATCGGATAAAAACACCTGATAATCTTTCAATAGTTTATGGCTACCTACCCAATAGGTTATACCTCGGTAAACAACTTTCACTCCTTTCCCTTTCAGAATCTCATAACTTTCCAACTGCACAGGTATGATATTCTCTTCTTTCAAAGTAGCAGTAACAGCTACTGCCAACGAATCATCAGAGTTCATTTCCGCAGCCAGCAGTATGCCTTTAAAATAAGTCTCCTGAGCTTGAGCCCATAACCAGGCTGTAACCGTAGGACGTCCTTCAGTCAATGTGCCTGTTTTGTCGAAAACCACTACATCTACTTTATCCAACCGTTCCAAAGCAATGGTATTCCTTATCCAGATATGTTTCTCGGCCGCCTTGCTGATACCTCTCATCAATGCGAGAGGAACTGCCATACCAAGTGCGCACGGACAAGCTATGATAAGTACGGTGATAATTGAATAAACCGCATGTGGCAACATAGCCATTCCGCCAAATATTATCCACATAAAAAAGACAAAGACAGATATTCCCAACAAGGAAGGCAGTATAGTTCCCGCTATCCGTTCATCGTTATGCAGTTCTTCAGGCAGAAAGTGCAATAACTTACCAGTCAGTCCTACAGCAATAATAAAGACGGTAACTTCATAATAAACATCCGGTTCCAGCCCGAAACTATACCAGGATTCAGGAAAGAAAGTATTGAACAGACTGAACAGAAAAGCAACTGATGCACTAAGCGCAACCAATATATCCATACTGCTATGTCCCACATGGATATGTTTCCAGGCATCCGAATAAAAGGAAGCTCCAAAGAACAGCAGTACCGGAATTGTCAATACCATTTGAATTTCGTTACTGTAAGATATATGATCATGAAAAATAGCAAGCAGCAATATGGAAACAGTGAACAACCACGCACCGACAGCCTGTATTTTCAGACTGCGATAGTGCCTGTTCCGCTTTTTCATGTCATATTCTTCAACATTATCAGCATATTCCATGTAGGGCATGTCCTGCATGGAATATGTATTCTTCAATATATTACTCATTCGACTTTGCTTTTAGACGATTATATAAACCAAAATGGCTTCTCAGTTAAGCAACAACCGGAATGAGTTGTTTGTTCAGTTACTTTTTGTCAGGTTGTTTAGTTTCCTTTACAAACTCAGCTTCGTAGTGAAACTTCCTGAAACCGTCTTTCAGCTTCTCAATATTTGTTTTATCGGCATCATAAGTAATAGTCACTGTCTTGGTCTTCAAATCGGTACTGAAGTCTTTCATCCCTTTCTCAAAACGAATATTACTATTAATCTTTTTCACACAATTCTCACAGGTCATCTGGGACACCTTAAATACAACGGTACGGATGTCTTTTGCCATCACCGTCGTCACACTCAATAATACTGCTACCAGAGCAATCAATGTTCTTCTTGTTTTCATTATTGTTTCTATTAATCATTAAATACTCAATTTTATATTATCCATATCAGCTTTATCTCAAACCTTTTCTATTTTTTCATTAAATTATGGTGAGAGCATAGCAAAAAACACTGCTTAAATCCTCGGCAAATTAAAGCGTACCCCTACATAAGCTTTCGCTCCATGCATGGGCCCCCACACCATTGTTGCGTCAAAGTTGCTCCCCCAAGGATTAGAAGCATCAATAATAGGGTTTCTCTGCTTAAAGTTAGTAAGGTTCTCGCCACCTACATAAACAGACCAGCGACGGAAGTAGCGGGTTACCTGTGCACTTAGTTGTTCAAAATTTCCGTAACGTCTTCCCCACGACCAAGTGCCATCAGTCAACTCATACGGCGTAGGCATACGACCACCACCGTTCAATTGCATAGTAACGTCAAATTGCCACAGTCCCATAGGAGTTTGGTAAGAAGCGGTCAACAATCCCTTGTATTTACTGGTAAGCGGTTTTTCCATCAGCTTGCCGTTATAGGTAGTCTTGGCGTCTGTCCAACGGTAAGCGGCTGTAAGGGTAAAGCCCCGGAAGAACGGATAAGTAGCTTCTACCTGAAAGACTTGCGAATAAGAACGTCCGTCCAGATTATAGAACAAAACGGAATGGGGATCAGTATCCATGTCGGTCACTACTTGTTTACGGAAGTCAGTATAGTAATACTCCGCATTCAAATTCAGCGTTTTTCCGAAGATAGGGATATAGGTAGAAGTGCTGACACCGTAATTCCAAGCCTCATCCTGATCCAGATGTGAGGCAATGTCTATCTGACGGCTGCTTGCCATCAAATAATTATTCTCTGCCAGGATATGATTGGTTCGATACCCCTTACCTGCGGAAAGCCGGAAATGGACATATTCGTTGGGATTGTACTTTACATGAAAACGGGGAGTGACAAAATAGCCATATTCACTACTATGGTCCCCCCGGATACCTCCCATCAGGATGAGTTTATCTTCCCAGTTATAGGTATATTGCACATAAGCACCCGGAACAGCCTCTTTCACAAATTTCTTTATCAGCGGTTGTTCGGCATCATTCGTCAGGCGATAATGCTGATCGTAGGAATCATAATTAAAGCTCAATCCAGTAGACAAGCTGTGACGTTTGCCAAGTTCCGTCTCGAACAAGAGGGACGCATACGCATTATGCTGGTCTACGTCATAGATTTTACGTCCGTACACAGCATCTTGCTTATGTAAGGAACCCGAAAGAATCAGTGCCAGATTAGTATTTCTCTCCTTATTGAATATATAGGCACTTTTGGTAAAAGCCTCATAACGGTCGGTCTCGATACCTATTTTATAAGGATCGGCCAAATGAGCGTCACCATGACTTACCTGTCCGCTGTTCCGGCTTTCGGACAAAGCTTTGATACCTGCCTGAAATACATAACGGTCTCCCATATATGCCCAACGGTTCCACAAATTATATTGCTTCACTTGGGGAATATCGGCAAAGCCGTCGCCGTTGCTGTCATGGTCTTTCATCTCATTCTCATAGTGTGCCAGTAAGGATGTACTCCAACGTTTGGACAACTTTATCGTAGCATCGGCATTCGCTTCATAACGATTAGTGGTACTGGCAAAAAGATTGGCAGAAAACCAATCGGCCTCAGGTAATTGAGGTTTCTTGAATTCCACATTGATTTGTCCGGTGATAGCTTCGTATCCATTCTTCACGGACGAGCTGCCCTTGCTCACCTGAATACTTTGCATCCACGGGCCGGGTACATATCCCAAACCATAGGGGGCAGCTACTCCGCGAAAGTTCGGAATGTTTTCCGTCATCATCTGTACGTAGGTACCGGACAAGCCCAACAGCTTGATTTGCTTGGCACCGGTAGCAGCATCCGAGTAAGTCACATCAACCGAAGGGTTTGTCGTAAAACTCTCTCCGAGATTACAGCAGGCAGCACGAGTCAGTTCGGCACTGCTTATCATATCTTCATTCATTACACTGTTACGTAGTTTCATGGTTCCGAGCTTACGGCTGACAACATTTACTTCATTCAGTTCAACCCCTTCACGCAGAACAATATCCAACGTCTCGTTGCGGCTGTTCACATGTATCGTATCATTTTCGAAACCTATAAAGCTGATTACCAGCATATGCTTGTCTTTAGGTTTCGACAAAGAAAAAGTTCCGTCAACAGAAGTAGTTGTACCGTTCGTAGTACCCTGCCAGAAAAGATTGGCGCCTGCAACCGGCTCACCAAGATTATCTTTTACCGTTCCTCTGACCTGGGCCTGTAAAGCCACGAAGGAGAAGAACAGCATTCCTATACTTATAAGTATCTTATTTCTCATTTTCGTCTGATTTATGAATATGGGATTAAGTAGATCGGAGCATGCGATAAACTAGAGTTTACCACATACTCATTAAAATATATAAACAAAAAACAGTTATATACAACGACTAAATAAGAAGTACGGAATAGAGCGCCAGATAGTGTCGCGAACCGGGAGGCTGCGGTGGTATATAATAGACACTTTCAGGCACTAGGTTATTGAGAGCCAACGAAACATCCAACTGTGGCAGTTGCTCACAAAACAGCGTATGATAAGGTATAAATGAAGATACTTCGGACGCATACTTAACCATATCCACTTTATAGTGAACGGCAGTACAGCCCGTATCTTTACAACTTTGTTCCGGAGAATGATGGGAATGTTCACAAGAAGCACAGAAAGAAGTGCAGCAACTTTGTTCCACCTCACACCCGGCACAACAATATTGTACAATAAATACCCCTGCTCCACTTACTATTATAAGGAAAGAAAACAGAATAGCCAATATGTATCTGAGTCTCTTCATAAGTGAGGCAAAGATAAAGAGATTTAACCGTTAGTAGGAATTAATTTTTCTTTTTTTATGCGTGCAGTTCGTTAATTAGTTCTATATTTGTCGATAAAGTTTTTTGATTGAAATGTTGATTTATAAACGAAATTCAATATGAAAAAGCAAACTGTCAGTCTACTTGTCCTTCTGCTTGCGGCAAGTGGCTTTTTCTTTTCTTGTGGTAACATCATGAACAAAAATGCCGGAGCATTGGAGTTCGACAGTATACAAGTTAATGAAACGGCACACCTTTTCGGAGATACTGCCAAACCGGCTTGTAATCTCATCATCAATTTTGCATACGTAAACAAATCGTCCGATGTGAAGATGAAAGACAGTCTGAACACTTACTTCCTTTCGGCGTGTTTTGGTGAAAAGTACATGAGTTTGACTCCCGAAGAGGCAGTAAAGAAGTACACCGAGAAATACGTCAATGATTACCGTAATGACCTGGAAACGATGTACAAGAAGGATGAGGAGGACAAGGAAGACGGTGCCAGTATGGAAGCGTGGTACTCTTATTATAAAGGAATTGAAAGCCACGTCCAGCTATATAGCGACTATCTGCTGGTTTATCGCATTGACTATAATGAATATACCGGCGGGGCTCACGGTATCTATATGTCCACTTTCCTCAATATGAACTTGCGCACATTAGCCCCTCTTCGTTTAGACGACCTGTTTGTCAGCGATTACAAAGAACAACTGACCGACCTTTTATGGAACCAGTTGATGGCTGATAACAAAGTCACTACCCGTCAGGAACTAGAGGACATGGGGTACGCCACTACCGGTGAACTGGAACCAACTGAGAATTTTTATATCAGCAAAGAAGGTATCACATTTTATTATAATGTATATGACATCGCTCCTTATGTAATGGGACCGGTGAAGATTACTATACCTTATGAAATGATGCAGCATCTGCTGAGTGACGAATCAGGAGTGATTCAAAATTTGGAATAAAGAGTGATAAATAAGGAATGACAAATGACCATGCAATGTGATTTATCATTCTTAATTCTTGATTTAATAAACAATTAGATTACATGGAAATTATCCTAAAGTACTTTCCGAACCTTACAGAGGAACAAAAAAGACAGTTCACTGCTCTTTATGACCTCTATTTGGATTGGAACTCTAAAATAAATGTTATTTCGCGTAAAGACATTGAAAATTTGTACGAACATCATGTTCTCCACTCACTCGGAATAGCAAAAGTTATTCAATTCAGACCGGGAACAAAGATAATGGACCTTGGTACCGGTGGCGGTTTCCCGGGCATACCGCTGGCTATCCTTTTTCCCGAAGTCAAGTTTCACATGGTAGACAGTATTGGCAAAAAAGTACGTGTCGCTACCGAAGTAGCCAACAGCATCGGGTTGAAAAATGTTACTTTTCGCCACGCTCGGGCTGAAGAAGAAAAACAGTTGTTCGACTTCGTAGTAAGCCGTGCCGTAATGCCTTTAACCGATTTGCTGAAAATCATCCGTAAAAATATCTCTCCCAAGCAACAGAATTCCCTTCCTAACGGGCTCATTTGCCTGAAAGGAGGTGAATTGGAGCACGAAGCTATGCCATTCAAAAATAAGACCACGATGTGGGATTTGAAGGATATTTTCGAGGAAGAGTTCTTTGAAACGAAGAAAGTGGTATATGTGAGCAATTGATAGTTGATAATCGATAGTTTATAAATCATAAATCTAAAATCTTATCATGAAGATAAAGAGATTTGAATTTAATATGTTCCCGGAGAACTGTTATGTACTGTGGGACGAAACAAACGAGGCCGTAGTTATTGATCCGGGGTGTTTCTACGAGGAAGAGAAGCAAGCCTTGAAGAACTTTATCATCAACAACGAACTGAACGTGAAGCATCTGCTGAATACGCACTTGCATCTGGACCATATCTTTGGTAATCCTTTCATGCTCAAAGAATTCGGACTGAAAGCGGAAGCCAATCAGGCTGATGAGTTCTGGATAGACGAAGCACCCAAACAAAGCCGTATGTTCGGATTCCAATTGCAGGAAGCGCCCGTACCACTGGGAACCTATCTGCATGACGGAGACATTATCACCTTCGGAAATACAACGCTCGAAGCAATCCACGTTCCGGGACATTCACCGGGTAGTTTAGTGTATTATTGTGCAGCAGATCACTGCATGTTTTCAGGGGACGTATTGTTTCAAGGCAGCATAGGACGTGCCGACCTTGCCGGAGGTAACTTTGACGAATTGATAGAACATATTTGCAGCCGCCTGTTCGTTCTGCCTAACGAAACGATTGTCTATCCGGGACATGGTGCCCCAACAACTATCGGGATTGAGAAAGCTGAAAACCCGTTCTTCAGATAATAAACTCTACTTGTTAGTTGACAAGGGAACGAGTTGACAAGACACAAGCAAGATACTCTTGCAAACTACAGGTGAGCCTGTATAAGCAGTATATTTACTGACTATCTTCCTTGTCAACTTGTATCTAAAACCTTGTTTACTATTGAGTTGAACTTAAATAAATAAACTTTTAAATCAGCAATAAGTATGAAAAACGACCTGCTCGCCAACCGCCATATCGGTATCAGCGAAAAAGACGAAAAACAGATGCTCCATAAAATAGGAGTGAATAGTCTGGACGAACTGATTGATAAAACCATCCCTGCAAATATTCGCTTGAAAGAGCCGTTGGCACTTCCGGAAGCAATGACGGAATATGAATTCGGACAGCACATAGCCGGATTGGCTGCTAAAAACAAACTTTATACCACTTATATCGGTATGGGTTGGTACAACACCATTACTCCTGCGGTTATCCAACGGAATGTGTTCGAGAATCCCGTTTGGTACACTTCATACACTCCTTATCAGACTGAAGTGTCACAAGGACGTCTGGAAGCCTTGATGAATTTTCAGACTGCCGTTTGTGACCTGACCGGCATGCCGCTTGCTAACTGCTCCCTGCTGGACGAAGCAACTGCCGCTGCTGAGGCTGTAGCAATGATGTATAGTTTGCGTCCGCGAGAGATGCAAAAGTCAGGAGCAAACGTCCTATTTGTAGATGAAAGCATATTCGCACAAACGCTCGCTGTTATGACTACACGAGCCATCCCGCAGGGTATTGAAATACGTACCGGCAAATATAACGAAATGGAATTTACTCCGGACATATTCGCCTGTATCCTGCAATATCCTAATGCCAGCGGAAATGTGGAAGATTACCGCACTTTCGTTGAAAAGGCACATGCCGCCGATTGTAAAGTAGCCGTCGCCGCCGACATATTGAGCCTTGCCCTGCTCACTCCTCCGGGAGAATGGGATGCGGATATTGTCTTTGGAAGTACCCAACGACTGGGAGTACCAATGTTCTATGGCGGTCCGGCAGCAGCTTACTTCGCTACACGGGACGAATTCAAGCGCAACATGCCGGGACGAATCATCGGATGGTCTAAGGATAAGTATGATAAGCCCTGTTACCGCATGGCATTGCAAACCCGCGAACAGCACATCAAACGTGAGAAAGCAACTTCCAATATCTGTACCGCTCAGGCATTACTGGCAACCATGGCAGGTTTCTATACGGTATATCATGGACCGGAAGGTATTCGTACCATTGCCGAACGTATCCACAGTATCTGCGTATTTCTGGAGAAGAACATTAATAAGTTGGGCTACAAACAAGTGAATGCCCAATACTTCGGTACCCTTCGTTTCGCACTGCCCGATACTATTTCGGCACAACAGATACGTACCATCGCATTAAGCAAGGAAGTGAACCTGCGCTATTTCAAGAATGGCGATGTAGGTATGAGCATCGATGAAACGACCGATGTGGCCGACGTCAATGTATTGCTTTCCATCTTTGCCATTGCTGCCGGAAAAGAAGCGACCAAGACGGGCGATGTACCCGACGGATGTATCATTAACAAGTCTTTGAAGCGTCAGAGTCCGTATCTCACGCATGAGGTATTCAATAAGTATCATACGGAAACCGAAATGATGCGTTATATCAAGCGGCTGGACCGCAAAGATATTTCATTGGCACACTCCATGATCTCACTCGGTTCGTGCACCATGAAATTGAATGCCGCTGCCGAAATATTACCGCTCAGCCGTCCGGAGTTCATGAATATACATCCGCTTGTTCCCGAAGACCAGGCGGAAGGCTATCGCGAGCTTATTCGCAACCTCAGCGAAGAACTTAAAGTCATCACGGGGTTTGCCGGTGTCAGTCTGCAACCTAATTCCGGTGCGGCAGGTGAATATGCCGGACTCCGCGTAATTCGTGCCTATCTGGAAAGCATCGGACAGGGACACCGCAGCAAGGTATTGATTCCAGCTTCGGCACATGGAACCAACCCCGCATCGGCCATCCAGGCAGGCTTTACCACCATCACTTGCGCATGCGATGCTCAAGGTAATGTCGATATGGACGACTTACGTACCAAAGCAGAGGAAAATAAAGACGACCTCGCCGCTTTGATGATTACCTACCCTTCTACACACGGTATTTTTGAAACTGAAATTGTAGAGATATGTAAAATTATCCATGATTGCGGCGCACAAGTTTATATGGACGGTGCCAACATGAACGCTCAAGTAGGCTTAACGAACCCCGGATTTATCGGTGCCGACGTTTGTCACTTGAACCTGCATAAAACATTTGCCTCTCCTCACGGTGGTGGCGGACCGGGTGTCGGTCCTATCTGTGTGGCGGAACATCTGGTTCCCTTCCTTCCGGGCCACGGGTTCTTCGGTAATCCCGCCAATCAGGTTTCCGGTGCTCCTTTCGGCAGTGCAGGTATTCTGCCAATTACCTACGGCTACATACGCATGATGGGTACTGAAGGACTGACGCGTGCAACGAAGATTGCCATTCTGAATGCCAACTATCTGGCTGCCTGCTTCAAAGACACATACGGTATTGTGTACCGGGGAGCAACCGGATTTGTAGGTCATGAAATGATTCTGGAATGCCGGAAAGTGTACGATGAAACCGGTATCAGTGAAAATGATATCGCCAAACGCCTGATGGACTATGGTTATCATGCTCCTACCCTCTCTTTCCCTGTTCATGGCACACTGATGATAGAGCCGACAGAAAGTGAGAGCTTGGCGGAACTGGATAACTTCATCACAGTAATGCTGACTATCTGGAATGAAATTCAAGAAATAAAGAACGGGGAAGCCGATAAAGTAGATAATGTACTGATTAATGCCCCGCATCCCGAATATGAGGTCGTAGCTGATAATTGGGAACACAGCTATACCCGTCAGAAGGCTGCTTACCCAATAGAAAGCGTACGCGACAACAAGTTCTGGGTAAATGTGGCACGCGTGGATAATACGTTAGGCGACCGTAAGCTGATGCCGACGTGTTACGGGTGCTTCGGATAAATTCTTTTCAACACAGATTACACGGATTCACATGGATAGTTATCTAATTGATGTGGATTTGTGTAATCTGTATTTTTTAACAAGACAATCGTTAATTATAAAGTAACACATGAAACACACACAAATACTATTCTTGCTATCAATTGTGTTATGGATAAGTTGCAATTCGTGCACCCGGAATAAGAATAGCCCAAACACCGAAAACGCTGCACTTATGAGCATCCTCTCTCAAACCTACTTGCAGGCACGACAGGATAATAAAGAAAAGCACTTTGACGAAGCACGAGCCACACTTGAAAAAGCACTTAATCAACTTTCCAATTCAACCATTTCCGACGATTCATTAGTGAAATATACTTATCTCGCTCTATCTGAATATAAAAGTCAGGCATTAGGTAGCAAACAATATAAACAAGCCTTACTATATCTCAATAAGTTACAAGCACCTATTATCCGTCAAGACTGCCAGTATGAATATCTTGCTATTCGCGCACACCTCCACCAAATGGCCGGTGAAAACACGCAAGCGATACTGTTAGCAGACTCTTTTGCCAATCTCACTCCTCCTGACGATGAGGGACGCATCATACAGAGCTCCGAGATGGTAGGTAGCGTCTATTTCTATTGCGGTAATGATATTCAAAAAGCCATTAAACAATTAGAGAAAGCAATAGACACTTATCGGAAAGGGTACGATTCTCCATATATGGGACGTATATTTTCACGTATAGCTTACTACTACCGCGAGTCCAACAATTATGAAAAAGCAGCCGAAAGCAATCAGGCTGCTATCAACTTCTATGAAAATGATTATACGAGTCAATCTAAAAACGGTATCATCATGGCTTACGGCGAACAAGCCAACTTATTTATGATGCTTAACATGTATGGACGGGCAATGGAATTAAATCAGATAGCTTGTCATCACTCCGTCAAACAAGACAGTTTCGGATTGAGTGACCTTTATCGCTTCAGAAGTGAAATATTTCAGAAAACCGGACGCTATGACTCGGCTATTCACTATCTGAAACGTGCCTGTAATGTATCGGAAGCATTGCGTAGCTTCAAAGGAGCTGCTTATAACCGACTGGCATTAGCTCAAGTCTATCTCTGCATACCCGATTCTATGCAGCAAGCCTTCGCTATCACACGTAACCTTTGCATCGATTCAGTCCAAATGCCCCCATTCTTCCGTCTCCAACTGAAAGAGAACATAGGACAAGTACTCTTACAAAACGGACAAGGAGCAGCTGCAGTGAAACTGTTGGAAGAAGCAGAGCAAGGTTACATACAAATAGGAATGAAGGAATTCAGGAGTCAATGTTTTGAGAAAGTGATGCAAGCTTATCTAAAGTTAGGTATGAAAGATAAGTTTATAAATAGCTATCCGTATTATAAAGAGGTAATAGACTCCATGCAACGTGATAATGAGATACGGGCACTTGCTACAGCCAATATTCGCTTTGAAACCCAAAAGAAAGAACAAGAGAATAGGCTTCTCGCTGCCGAAGTCTCATTGAAAGATAATCGATTACAAGCAACCTTCCTCATCGGTCTTATTATTTTTATCAGTGTACTTTGTTTAGGCAGCTTCTTATTTATGAGACAACATGCTTTAAAACTCAGTTTGCACTTGCGTAATAAAGAAAAGCAACTCTCAGATCAGCAGCTACGTGAGCAAGCCGAACGCCTGCAACAGCTCATTGCCTCCCGACAGGAGCTGAACAACCATAATGAAGAACTCCTCCGCCAATTGGCAGAAGTGCAAGCTACCCATGAGAAAACCTGCGACCTGGACCACGTTATGGAAAGCCTGCAACCCCGCTTGCTCACCAACACCGAAGAAGAACAGTTCCGTACGGCATTCTCTTCTCTTTATCCCACGGTGCTTCATCAATTACGTAGCGCCTGTCCCCGCGCTACCCGTACGGACGAACTGCTTTGTATGCTCATCGTATTGAAACAAACCAATGAAGAAATTTCACGTACACTTGGTATCAGCCGAGCCAGTGTGCTACAAAACCGATACCGATTGCGCACGAAACTTAAATTACCCGAAGGAAGCGACCTTGATACGGAAATAAGAAGACTACTAACGGATATCAACTAACAACAAAGTTAACATTTTTCTTTTATAAGCCCTATACATGACATTGTATGGGGCTTATACATGTTTTGTCTATATCTTTTCTATATTGTAGATAGTTTTGTCTATACCCTATTTAATACCTATTCATCGTATAAGCACTAATTTAGCGACAACGAAACGGGTATTCCATTATTACTAAATTCAAATAGACAGACAAACATGAACCTACCAAATGAAATCATCGGCGGAGGACTGCTTATATTATTCATCAGTGTAATACTGCTTATTCGCTATACCCTAATCTGGCGTTCCGATATACGCAACACCCAAACACGATTGGTACAGATAGAAGAAGAGGTACAGCGTCTTCCCCAATCATGCCCCATTAAGCAACAAGTAGAAGAGTTGGTACAACGTCGCCCTGCTCCTCCAGAAAAGAGCAACATGGACAGTATGGAAATGATACGTCAATACATACATATCTACCATCCTAACTTTATGGATGCCCTTATACGCCACTCTCATGAGAAGTTAACTCCCAATGATGAAATGCTATGCATGATGTTAAAGCTGGAATACAGCAACAAAGAGATAGCTACCATCTTATCCATAACGACCAATAGCGTTATCACGGCACGTTATCGACTGAAGAAAAAGCTGTCTCTCTCCTCTAATCAGCAGATTGACGAATGGATACAGGAAATAATATAGACAAACAAACCAATACCATATATAAATGAAAAGAACAATTTTAATTGTATTCGGGCTGCTATGCCTATACCCTTTAGGGAGGCTGCAAGCACAAGAGAAAAACAGTACTGACAGTAATCTTAACCGGTGGTATGTCGGTGGTGACATCGGAATCACATTCGGCAGCGCAACGTTCAAATCGATAGCTGCTGATAAAACTCGTACAGGCTTCGGGCTGGGATTATTGGGTGGTTATCACCTCAACTCATTCTTGTCGGCTGAAGCGGAACTGCGCTATACGCATCTCGGCTTGGGAGCATATGACTGTTGCCAACACCTGTGGCTCGGTTCGGATGGCAATCGCTATTTAGCTCCCGTAGCAGGGATGCAGGGATGGAACTATCAGGATGTTTATTCTTCAACGAACCTCTTTGGCTTAGGGCTACACCTGAATGTGGATTTCTTGAAACTGTTCCATCCGGACAGCCGTTGGTCTGCACTGCTCTCCCCTGCTATTTACGGCACAGGTTCATGGGCAAAAGTAAAGACCATCGCTGATAAAGCAGACGCGTATGACAATTCTGCATTCCACTTTGGAATAGGTACCGACATCGGAGTAGGTTATCAAGTGTGCGATCAAGTAAACGTACGGCTATATACCGGTATAACTTACCTAACCGGTAACGGCATGGACGGATTGCAACAAGCAGATCATACAAGTAACTATACATGGAATACAGGAGTAAAGATTACCATGGGGTTGGATAAATTAATCAGCAAAGTAAGGCCAATACTAACAAGAAATAAACATGAATAATATGATAAAGCTATTCAAACAGACAGCATTCTGGTTTATCAGCCTTTCGCTGTTGACGCTGGCGGGTTGCGACAAAACTCCGCACGAAATGGAAAATCTGCCCGAAGATGGTGCCGGTATTACTGTAGGAGTCAATACCGACGCTGTGGCCGACAAATCACTCAGAGATGTACATTTGTTTTTCTTTGATGCATCCGACAAACTCGCCCGCCACGATTATTACGACAAGATGGAAAACCTTGCTTTAGACCGTATTTTACTTGAAGAAGGTTTCTATACTATTTTCGCCATACTTAATACCGAACCCGGACTAATGCCGACAACGTCATCAGCACAAGCGGCAATGACCCAAAGTCGTGCTGATAAGCTACCCGAAATCTCGTTGACAGAGTTCAAGATATGGGCATATAAGCTACCGGACAAGTATCCAGACTTGCTGACAGGTATGGTACGTCGTGAAGTAACGCAAGGGGTGGAACGCATCTTGATAGACATCAAGCCCGGTTCGGAAGCCGTAGAACTAACACAAGTTACATTGGAAATGACTTTCCCCTTGTCCAACTTATCAGATTTTGTGATGCCGGCCTCACGCGCTGCCGGTACAGATGTACATCTACGTACCGTGACAGAGGCTTACTTGAAAGGAACGGATAATATGGTCGTTCGCCAAGAGAAGTTTGTCACACCTACCGCCACCGAGGGCATATACACAACCGACCTCCTCGTTCCTCCCGGCGATTACGATCTGCGCATCTGGAGTGACTATACTTCAGACCAACAAGCTGATAACCATTATATCACTTCTGACACCAAGATGATAAAAGCCCTGTCGAAAGAAGCATACATTGCCAATACAGACACACGTGACGCCTTTGCGCAAACCGCACAGATCAGTGTAGCGAAAGAAAACATAAAAGAAACGATTACCATGCACCGCCCATTGGCTAAATACCGTTTAATAGCTACCGATGTGGCAGAATACGAAGAAATGCGTCTGCGTCGTGGTTTTCCGCCACTGAACGAGCTGACTATAATCGTTTCCTACGAAGGTTTCCTGCCTTGTGCCTATAACATGATAGAAGGCAAGCCCAATGACGCGCAGACAGGCTATCGGTACACTTCGGCATTGAGTGAACAAAACGACAACGCCGTCACGGTAGGCAAAGATTTTATCTTTGTAAACGGTTCGCAATCTGCCGTAACGGTAAATGTACAGTTCCGCGATAAGGATGGAAAGACAATTAGCGGCATGAGCGGTATCAAGATTGACTACAAAGCCGGATACCTCACGACCGTACGGGGCGAATTCCTCACAGCGGGTGTAGGTGGCGGTGTAAATATTGATACCGAATGGGAAGATATTTATGAAGTTGAATTCTAATAATGACAAGAAGATGAAGAAGATATTCTATATAATAATATTGTGTACCATAGCTATTGCGACCGGCTGCACACAGGAAATGGACATGCAGTCAGGAGGTACGGAACAAGTGATGCTAACCCTTACCACCGACGTGCAATATGCCAACGAAACCCAGCCTATGGATAACAGAATAAATTCAAGTTCCCAAACACGTGCCACAACGATAGCTCGTTACATAATGGAAGTCTACACAGATGAAGCTTGCACCGTTCCCGCCAATGTATTCGGCGCCACCAATCGCAAGGAACAAGCAAGTGCAGAGTTTATGTTGACACTCCACAAAGACCAAACTTACCATTGTCTGCTTTGGGCGGACATGGGTGATGGCGCATACAATGCCAATGCTCTGCAAACCGTGATACTTACCGATGGCAAACAGCCCACTGAAGCCTATTGCGCCAAAGCGGTACTCAGCGCACAGCCTGCACAGGCCATAACCCTAAAGCATGCAGTGGCATTGATTACGCTCAAAGACAAAAATGGTGTGGAAGCAGGCAAAATACTCAATCTGAAATACTCCCAATACACACAGTTCAATGTGGCAGATAACACCGTCAGCGTTCCCAAAGATGTAGACAGTAACATAACTACTACACAAACCGCCGCTAATGAAGTGATTGCTACGTTCTATATGCTTGCTCCGCAAGTAAAAACCACCTTTGAGTTCACATTCAACTACAACAATGAAGGAGCGAAAACACTTGATATTCTTCCATTGCAGAAGAACTATAACACCGATGTTGTAGGGGCGTATGCTAAAGTACCCTGAATGAATGAGAATTCTATAATTGGAGAATGATAACAAAACAATAAAAAACAAGCAATCATATGAAGTTAAGAAATCTAATCGCATTGGCAGGCTTGATAACCTTGCTTACCGGATGCAGCAAAGATGAGGGTGCCGTTCTTCCGACATCAAACCAACAATCAACGACATTCACCGTCACCGTGGACGACGCTTCCCTCCGCACCAATGCCCCGGCATCCCGTGCGGCAACAGAAGCTCCTACCCGCTACATCATAGAGTACTATGAAGGGGAACTACCCCTTGCCACAGACGCCACGCCTATACAGCACATTGAGCAAGACAATGGTTCGTTCATCGTTTTCCTGAAAGACAATGCCGATTATACCGTATTGTTCTGGGCTGACTATGACAAGCCGAACGATGCCGCCAATAACATCTTCAATGCCGCTGACCTGAAGAAAGTAAGTATCAACCCGGCTAAGAAAGCTGATAAGCCCGCATGGAGCGGAATACAGGAAATTACGACCGGCGGTCCTGACGATGCAGATAAGAACAAGAGCATCACATTAACGCATGCCGTTGCACAAGTTTGCTTCAAACAAGTAGACGAAATGAATTTTGCAGAAGCTAACGGTAACCTGCTAAAGGTAAAGTTCCCCCAAACTTATTCGCTCAATGTAGCCGATCGCAAAGTCACAGAAATAAAGGATGGCGGCGGGAACTCCATTCCCTGTGAAGTAGAATTCACAGCCGAGGGAACAGCCAAGAATCTGGGTACAATCCATGTCATAGCCCGTGGTGACGGCACAGAGATAAAGACTATGATGGACATCACTACGGTATTCAGAGCAAGCGCAACCGCAACTCCCGAAGCTGTCAAAAGCATCACGAACATTCCGCTACGCGCCAACTATAAGACCAATATCATCGGCGCTTACAGCGATATATACAGTTCCGCCGTCAGCATAACCTGCGATGAGAACTGGGAAAGCACGTATACGGAGGACTTCCCAAGACCCGCTGCCGTAGGCAATTTCTTTTATCAGGACGGATCGTATGGAAGCGTATATAAGACAAAACCGGATAATCCCTGCATTGGTATTGTATTCTGGGTAAACCCGACAGATAAGACACACGGAAAGATAATAGCATTGGATGAAGTGAAAGATTTACTATGGGGAAATCCTAACGTTATTGAAGGCGATGCAATTCAGGGTATATCCAGTCAGACAGATGGTGCAACTGCTACCAAGAATCTGATTAATGCCCATAAAGATGATCCGGATTTCTCATCGGTGTATTCCATGTTTAATTATGTGTATCAGACTAAAAACAAGGGGGACATAAACGGTCGCTGGTATGTACCCGCTTTGCATGAGCTTCAATATCTTTGCTGTGCTTATAAGGGTGTATCTACTCCTAAGACATGGGATTATGATAATGGGAATGCGCCAACCTTAAGTGGCAATGCCACTGCAGCTAAAAGATTTAAAGATGCAATGGTAACAGCTTCCGGTACTCCATTTAATGAAGATTACGCTTATTGGGCTTCCACAGAAACGCCGAGAGCGGATGAGTACGAAGTAATGGGATGGGCCAATTTCCTCTTCCTTAGCGATGGCTCCTGTGAACAGTCTGCCTATAAGAAAGATTTAGACCGCATGACACGTTGCATTAGCGCATTCTAATCATTGATTGAAGATTTAACTTAAAAATAAGAATAAATGAAAAAGATACTATATATCGTGTGTGCAGTGCTCGTCGGAGTACTCGCCTCGTGCAGTAATAGCGAATCGGAAGTTACCGACGGCACTTCCGCCCTGCAACCCGTCCGTATCAACGTCTACACCAATCAAGCAAATACTCGTGCTACTACGCACGATGGTATCAATCGCTTTGCTATTGAAGTATATGCAGATGACGCCTATACTACCGCAGCCAATGTTTTCGAAGACGGTACCACTAACAAGGAGACTAACGACACCGGAGTATTCAATATGATCCTCGATAAAAACAAAACATATTACTGCCTTTTCTGGGCGGATAATGGGGACAGCTATACCATCTCCGATTTACAAGCAGTTACCCTTGATACGGAAAAGACTACCACCGAAGCCTTCTACGGAACATCCACCATCACCACGGCCGTAAAAGAACAAAGTGTAACGCTGAAACGCGCCGTAGGCAAGATAACCCTAACAGAAACCAAAGCACTGGCTGCCGGTACGCTCACGGTAAAGTACAATGAGAAACCGGGGTTCAATGTACTTACCGCCAAAGCCATCGGTACGGAAACGGAACGCACTGCCACGATGAATATTGAAACGGTAGTAACCGCCGGTGCTACGTTTGGTGATGCCATATACGCATTTGCCGATGCAGACCAAAAAGCGTTGCAAGATGTGGAATTTACTTTCCAGATACCGGGTATCGCTGCCGAACCGACCTTTAAAGTGACCAACATCCCCTTACAAGCCAACTATACCACCAATATTAAAGGACACTTCATTTCCAAATCCGCTTTCTCATTTGACGTGACCTGCGAAGAGACATGGGCTGATACGGATAATGACATAACCTTCCCGGAACCCGATCCAACTGTTATCGGCTACTTCTCCGGTGAATGGATTGAAGTGGATGCAAACGACAACCCATCTCCGGGAAGCGGTATCTGGCGCTTGTCCAAAAAGACAGTTGTAGCAAACAAGGATGTCAGCGAATCTCCCGTAGCATGGGCTACCGGTAGCGAAGCAGTAGGAGTTTCCAACCGTTTTGACGGTAAGAGTAACACTCTTGAACTTTACAAGAATGAAACTTATCAGTATCCCGCCGCTACCGCTTGTTTCAAACTGAATAACGGTTATACGGAAATTATCACTACCGATGACGTCAACTATCTGTGGTATCTCCCTGCTCAAAACCAATTAACAGCAATGTGGATAGTAAATAACGCGCTAATCACCAACGCTGGATTTATTAAACCCACAACCGGTGATTATTGGTCGTCCACAGAAGATACATCCACCGGCGCCAGATATGTAGGTTTCAATAAAGGGGTTACAGATTATAAGACCAAGACACAAACAGCATTGGTCCGCTGTATGAGAGACTTATAAGCTATATTGGATTATACTAAAGAATAAAGATAAGATGAAAAAGATTATATTAATAACGCTGCTATGTGTCCTGACTATAAGCAGCTATGCCCAACGGGTTTATAAAGAAGGAGACTCATTTATCATAGAGTGCAAAGGAATGCCCGAAGCAAGTTATACGAAACAGGAAAAGCCAAGTACACTCACCGCAACAGTAAATGGCGTTAAAGGAATAAATTCTGCTACCGCAAACCAAACTGTAGCTTATAAATTTGAAGTACAAATAAGAAACCATAATGACGCATCAACCCGTGATGATGCCATCAAGAAATGTGATTGGAAAGGACCCGGCTGGCGTCTACCCACCCAAAGAGAACTACAGTTGATATGGACCATGCGAGAAGGGTTAGAGAAACTTGATAACTTCACTCCTTTTGATAAAAAAGGCTATTGGTCTGCTACAGACTACTATTCCGGCTACGGTATTACGGTTTATTTTAATACAGGCTTTTCGGGTATGTTTTCTACCAGCTTTACAATGCCAATGCGTTGTATCAAAGAGATAATAGAATAATCTAAGAAAATCAACTCACATAATCACTCAGATGTCCGACACATAGACACCTAAGTACTCTAAAAAAACAGATGGTCTGTTCAGGGTAAATACATCATCTATTACCCTCAAACAGACCATCTGTTTTACTTCAACACATCATGCGTTTACCTCATCGCATCATCTGTCCTTATGTACCGGAAAATCCGCTGATTTACAGCACTTCACGAATATGCTTTATATTCGACTCTATCGTATCTATCACCTCCTGTGTGCGTCCCATCATCATCAGTTTGGTCATGGACTTGGTGAACCCCATCATTTGTTCAAATTCTACCTTCGGAGGCATAGCCAGTGCATTGGGATCGGTTAAGACATTCACTAATATCGGACCGTCGGTAGCCAGTATTTCCTTCATAGCAACATCCATCTCATCAGGATGTCCCACCGTCAGCCCCCTCATACCCATGGCACGGGCTATCATGGCGAAATCAGGATTATACATATCGGTCTGCCAGTCGGGTAAACCGGCTACCTCCATCTCAAGTTTCACCATGCCGAGTGCACGGTTATTGAAAACGATTATTTTAATAGGAAGCTTGTACTGAACGACCGTTGCCAAATCTCCCATCGACATCGACAGTCCGCCATCCCCACACAAAGCCCACACCTGTCTGTCAGGGCATGTCAAGGCGGCACCTATCGACTGCGGCAGTGCGTTTGCCATAGAACCGTGATTGAATGAGCCCAACATAGACCTGCCGGCCGTAGCTTGCAGATAACGTGCCGCCCAAACGCAGGTCATACCCGTATCTACAGTAAAGATAGCATCACCCGACGCCCATTCGTTGATTTCGGACATAACATACTCCGGATGTATCTTCCCCTCACTACCCTTATCGAGTACATAGGCCGACAGGACTTTACGGACTTTGCCGTAAATATCCAGTTGGCGTTGAAGAAAACTATCATCGGTCTTTTGCTTCAGCATGGGCAGCAGGGCATGCAAAGTTGCTTTTACGTCTCCACAGAGTCCCTGCGTCACTTTGGCTCTCCTTCCCAACCGGTCGGCGTTGATGTCAATCTGTACAATCTTATTCTCTTTGGGCAGAAACGCGCAATAAGGAAAATCGGTACCCAGCATCACCAATACCTCAGCCTCGTGCATACTGATGTATCCCGAAGGAATACCTAATAATCCTGTCATCCCTACCGCATTCGGGTTGTCATATTCCATCTCCATCTTACCTCTGAATGTATAAGCAACAGGAGCCTTTAACATTTGCGAGAGTTTCATTACTTCCTCATGCGCACCTGCACAACCGATACCGCAAAACAAAGTAATTTTATCCATGCCATTTAGTAGACCGGCCAATTCGGTCAGTTCTTCGGATGAAGGCACGGTCAAAGCCTGGGTCTGGAAATTGTCTTCGGATGAATCGACCGAAACGATGGAAGAAGCAGCCAAGTCACCGGGCAGTCCGATAACTGCTACCCCCCTGCGGGATATGGCAGTCTGTATGGCCGAATGTAACATGCGGGGAAATTGCTGGGGAGTGTCCGCAATTTCGTTATAATAACTGCATCCTTCAAAAAGATAGATGGGCTGAGTTTCCTGAAAATAATCTGTTCCGACCTGTGAAGTTGGAATCGTGGACGCGATAGCCAATACCGAAGCGCCTGAGCGATGAGCGTCATATAAACCGTTGACAAGATGCACATGTCCCGGTCCGCTACTGCCGGCACAACAAGCCAGCTTCCCTGTCAATTGAGCCTCAGCACCGGCAGCATAAGCTCCGGTTTCTTCATGCCGAACATGTATCCACTCCAAATTACCATTTTTTCTAACGGCATTGTTCACCTCATTCAAGCTGTCGCCTGTAATGGCATAAATATGCCTTACACCAGCGTTAACCAGCGTTTCAACCAATTGTTCCGCCACTTTCTGTCCCATATCCATACATTGTTTAATGTTAGGATGAAACAACAAGCTACGTTTTTAAATGTTTTCGATATATCCCACTAAGTTACAGATTTGTTTCATCTCCATAGGTCATCGGAACCATCCCGGCAGATGATTTATTTCATCCTGTGAGATAAATAAATTCACCTCACGGGACAAATTTATCCGTCTCACAGGATGATTTTACAGATATTCCGTCTACCTTCGCAGCATCTAAGAACGAATATATCTCGATAAGAAAAGATGAAGACAAGCGGAAAGAAAAGACGAAGCGGACTATTTTATACCAAAGGAGAAGAACGAGTAAATACCTTCTCGCATGCAATAGGTATCATTATGGGCATCATTGCCGGTATCCTCTTTCTGACAAAAAGCCATGAAAGCGGAGATATCTGGACAACAATCGGTGTTTGTTTCTATCTGTTCGGCATGGGCAGTTCGTACCTCTCTTCCACTCTCTATCATGCATTAAAACACCACAGTCCCTGGAAGCCGCGGTTACGGCATTGGGATCATGCGGCTATATATTGGCACATTGCAGGCAGCTTTTCACCCTTTGCCCTCATTACGCTACGGGAGGACGGAGCATGGGGATGGGGATTATTCTGCTTCATCTGGCTGAGCGCCATTGCGGGTACAGTCGTGAGTTTCCGCAAGATGAAAGAACATAGCCACGTGGAAACGATTTGCTACATTCTCATGGGGTTGTCCGTACTGGCGGTATTCAAACCGTTGTTTGCAGTTGCCGAAGTTTCCTGCTATTGGATTATTGCCGAAGGTGTGTGCTACATCACAGGAGCGGTGTTCTACTCTTTCCGACACCTGCGCTACACACATTCCATTTTTCATTTCTTTGTCTTGGCAGGTTCTGCATGCCACATCATCGCCATTTGGAAGATTCTGGCATAAACACAGGTTATCTGATGACAGTCACTGTTCCCTCAGCAAGTTTTTTCTCTTTCAGCGGAATATCTGCCGGAGCGTACCCCAAAGCGGCACAACCATATACACGGTGATTCTCAGGGATACCGAGTTGGGTCAGGAAAGCGCGTACATCAGGGTCGGTACAAGTCTGTCCCAATTGATTAATCCAACAGGAACCGATGCCGAGAGACTTAGCTGAAAGGAAGATATTCTGCATAGCACAGGCACAGTCCATAGGCGCCCACCATTGGGTAGGTTCGTTGGAAACGATAATCAAAGTCGGGGCATGATAATAGCAACAGTAAGTATCACTATGTCCCCGCTCTTGCAGTCGGGGTTCATCGCTCTTGGCAAAAGCCCCTTTTATCTTTTCATTCAGTTCTTTCAGGATAGCGGTATTCTGGATGGCGGTGAAGTGCCACGTCTGGAAATTCATTCCACTGGGAGCATAAACGGCTGCCTCCAAAATCGTATTCAAATCTTCGGCTGATACCTGCTGTTCAGTATAAGTACGCACACTGCGGCGTGACTTGATGGTTTGCAATACTTCGTTCATAATTTACTTTATATATCAGTGATTAGCGTTTTATCAATCCTATCTTCACGTTCAGTTTAAAATAATACACTCCATTCTCACGTTCCAGGAAACCGTATTTGTCCTTATCGACGGAGCCTTTCTCAAAACGGGTGTTCTGATAAAGAAACTCTGCAAAGGTTTTCCGGTCCGTTTGGTGATAACATAGCACTTCACCGTCGCCATTGGTGTAGAGCATGCCTTCGATAGCTGAATCCGTTCCGTTATATATCTTAGCAGGACGCATGCCCAAGGCAAGTGCCAGCAGGAACTGCTTCATCTTGAATTCGTAGAAACAGTGTTTGTTTATCAGTTCCTCTTTAATCTTCAAAGGGTTTATCTCTTTGATGCGCTCCGTCAATTCGCTTACGCGGGTTATTCCGTCCAAATGCATCAGGCGTACCATTTCGGCAAGCATACGGGGGAAGTGAAGGTCAATCATCAAGAGGTTGCAACGGAATACACGGTCGGCAACATCAGAATATTTCAAAACTCCTCCCAGGCGTTCAATCATCAACATGCGTTCGGCTACTTCCGTCGGAGATTCGGGTAAGGCATTGATTTTATTGACAGTAGGCACGGCAAACTTAATCCCACTTTGTTCCAACTTCAAATTGGCCGTGCGTCCGCCATCCAGCAGAGGACTCATCGCACTGAGACGGCAACGGACACTGAACCCCGTGAGCGGAGCTTCAGGATGCCAGAAGGCTATGGAAAGGTCGGTACGGTCATCGGTCTTGGCTTCAAGGTCGTATATGTTTACGGCATTCAGGAAAGACTCCAGGCTATCGGGCACTTCAATGGTATCAGTACCTGTCATAGCTACGCGAAGCCCTGTCAATAATTCCAGTATCATATTGGAAGCATCTCTGAAATCTTCACGCGGAAAAGATTGTTCTTCTTTATCAGAGACAGAAAAAGTACCGTCTTTTTCCACCGTTCCACTGACAATTCGCACTTCTTCGCGCTCTATGTAATAACGGCGGGGTCCGTCGTGTTCTTCTCTCTGGATAAGTGCAATAGGCCAACATTTGGTTTCATCTTTCTGCAGCTTTGACGTACCCAAGGATACTTTTCCGTCCGCCAACAAATTAAGGAATGTATAGAGTTCGCCCAACTCACGCTTTGTTGCTTCAAATGCCATATCAACTTGTTTTTATTAATAAGTGTACAAAGATAAGTAAATCCCTATAAAAGACAGGCGATAAACAAACTATTTCCTCGAAAGGGATGTTCCTTATACATGTGTAACATTAACATCAATAACATGGAAAATGAAGAAGAAATAGTAGCGATATCGGCTACACCCAATGGTCCGTTTATCGTAGAAGGGTATTTTAAGCTGATAGACAGAGAGGGAAAAGCTGAAGTAAAAAAAGGCAGAATAGCCCTTTGCCGATGCGGGCGTTCATACAAACAGCCGTTCTGCGACGGCACACATCGAAAAATCCATTATAATGATTTATCATTGAAGAAAGTGGAACAATCTATTTGAATAGGAGTTGAGACCTTACTCTTCCTCAAACCGTAGGGTCTCGACTTTTTCTAATCTTGCCCTCAACTTAGGCATCATGGATTGGCGGATACGAAGCGTCATACTGCAATCCATATCATAGGATTGTTTCAACAGTTCCGGTTCTTCTTCCTTAACAATACGCATTACATCGTTCATAAAGGGATACTCAAAAAGTACAGTCACTGTTTCGTCCACTGTCTTTTCAAGAATGGTGGCAGCAGCAATTGCTTCGGCAGCAGCAGCTTTATAGGCTACAATCAATCCGCTCGTACCCAGTTTGATTCCACCGAAATAGCGGACGACAATAATCAGAATGTCGGTCAGCTCATTGGAATTAATCTGCCCCAGAATAGGTTTGCCGGCCGTACCGGACGGTTCTCCGTTGTCATTGGCACGGAAATCCTTGCGTTCGTGTCCCAGCATATAGGCATAGCAGACGTGACGGGCATCATAATATTTCTTTTGGTAAGTTTCCAGATGCGCCTTCACTTCCTCGACCGTGCGCACCGGTAAAGCGATAGCAATAAACTTGCTACGTTTCTCGGTATAAATTCCTTCGGATAAATCGGCAATGGTTTTGTACGTATCTTCACTCATGCTACAAAGATACGACACTTTTTTGCCAACTCCAACAATGGCTTAGCGGCAATAATCAACGTTACCGCTGTCAAAACCATCAAAATGCCGAGAATTATACGCGGAGTCAGTTGTTCACCGAAGACTACCACTCCAAAGAATAAAGCTGTTATCGGCTCCAATGCTCCCAATATGGCAGCGGGGGTAGAACCGATATAATGGATGGAAAGCGTCATCGTTATCAGCGAAATGATTGTGGGGAACAATGCTAAGGAAAGTACATTTATCCACAGTACGGGAGAAGGTATGGGTTGCAATGCCATACAGAAGTCCAGACGTACCACATATATGATAACGCCAAACAGCAATGCATAGAAAGTCAACTTAACCGTAGGTAGTGTTTTCAAGGAAGAACGGTTCACTCCCACTATATAAATGGCGTACGTTAGGGAGGAAAGAATCACAAACAAGACTCCCAGCATATTCAAGGTTTTTCCATCACCACCCTCGTACAACAAAGAAATACCCGTAAATGCTAATGCTATGGAAAACATGGTGAGGAAAGAAATTCTCTCACGAAAAAACACCGCCATGATAATAGCTACCAGCACCGGATAAACAAACAAGATGGTGGACGCGATGCCCGCATCCATATAATTATAACTTTCGAAAAGAAAGAAAGATGAGAAAGAGAACAACAATCCCATGACTGCCAAAGGAAGTATATCCGTCTTTTTCAATGCAAAAGATTGTTTCTTTACCTTCATAAGAATACCCAGCATCACGATTGCGAAGAAATAACGGTAGAACAGAACTGAATCTACATTCATTCCGGCCCCATACAATGGCAATGCAAATAGTGGATTCAGTCCGTAACTGGCTGCTGCAATAGCGCCGTAAGTGAATCCTCTCAGACGAAAATTAGTCATAGTTGTCTTTCTCTAAAATCGGGCGCAAAGATACGCAGAATTTGATATTAAAGTATAGACCGGTACATATATTTATTATAAATGCTTTTACAGAGAACAAAATAAAAGCAGAGGATTATCCTCTGCTTTCCATACTATCCACATCAGGATTCAATATTTTCACGACTTGGCGAACATCTTTCTTATTAGCCTTTCCATAAAGTCCTATCTGCTGACCGGGGACTGTTCCTTTTTCATCTTTCAATGGTTGATCCGGGTGGGAAGATACATTATGAGCATCGTACCCTTCAATCTTCTTTTCTTTATCCATACCTCTCTGATTTAAGTTACTGAAAGTCTAACATGGAAAAAAGAAAAATTGTTCACGCGTTTAAGCTATACTCAACAACTGTACCTCAAAAACCAGAGTAGAAAATGCCGGAATAGGTCCGCTGGCACGTGTACCGTAACCCACGGTGTAAGGTATATAAATAATCCAACGGTCTCCTGCATGCATCTGCTGCAAAGCGATTTGCCAACCTGCAATTACTTCATTCAAGCGGAATGCTTCTGGACAATTACGTTTCCATGAGTTGTCAAACTCCCTGCCATTGATAAGAGTACCTTTATAATGTACGGATACTATACTGTTCAAACGGGGTGTATTACTTCCTTGCCCACTTTCCAATACCCGATAAAGTACTCCGGCTCCGAGCTCTTTTACATTTTCTTCCTTACGAAGTGTCTCCATGAATTGCTCGTTCTGTAACTTGTATTCTTCTTTACGACTCATTGTTTTATTTTCAATATCTGATTTGCAAAGGTCACCATTTTTCTGCTAATAATAAAGAATATGCCAATAAATGAAAGGTGAAATATAGACATACATTTCACCTTTCATTTAGTTACTCTCATTTCTTTTTATTGAGTTTCAATTCGATAAAAAAAGCTATGATAAGCCCTACTCCACCAAAGCCAAGTACGCAAGCACCATAAATTAAAGATATAGTTTCACGAGTCACTCTATTATCAAAACCATCAATCGGATAATTAGGTATTGTTGTTAGACATAGTAGATATCCGAGAAACAAACCTAACCCCATACCCGTAAGGAGGCATCCCAACTTCAATGCAGAAAAAGAACCATTACTTAGAAATTGAGAAGTAGACAACTTAGGTAAAATTGGTTGATCAAGGGATTTCTCAATAAGCATAATCCTTTCTTTTTTGCAAACAAACAGTTCAAACAGTTTGTAAATTCCTATAGTAATGATTGCCATTACCGCAGGTACCATAATAAAATCCATCATATTCGTCTTCTTTTAAATTAGTAATTTTGTTTCTTTGTATCCTTTAGACGCAAGTACTTCTGCAAGGTTACACATTTAGCAGGAAAAAATCTTTTTATCAAAAAGTGTAACCTTGCAGAAGTACTTGCGTCTAATAGACAAAATGAAAGGCGACGAAACACATATCATTCAACGTATCTTAAACGGAGAAACTGCTCTTTATGAACATTTCTTAAATACGTATGGACAACGGGTTTTTACTCTGATTGTCCGCATTGTCTCCAATCAGGAAGATGCTGAAGAATTAACACAGGATACTTTCCTGAAAGCCTTTCAGCATCTATCATCTTATAAAGGAAATAGTTCTTTTTCGACATGGATATATTCCATTGCCTATAATATGGCAATTTCTAATGAACGAAAAAAGAAATATGACACCTTAGTTATGGATGATACATTACTTGCCAATATATCAGAACAGCAGGTAGACGATGCGCTGAATGATGAAACGGAAGAACGATTTATCCAACTGAGTAGGGCTATCAAACAACTTGCTCCGGACGAGCGAACAATAATTAGTTTGTTTTACCAGGAAGAGAAATCATTAATAGAAATAGCATTTATCCTGGGAATGACAGAAAATAATACGAAAGTAAAATTACATCGCATACGTAAAAAGATTTATGTTCTCATGAAACAAGAAAAAAATGAACTACGAACGAAATGATAATGGACTTAAAAAGGCGGCAAAAGAACAATGTTATTTCAAATTGTCTCCTAACTTCACCTACCGCACTATGCAAAAGGTAGAAGAAACTGCACGCCTACATGAAAAGAAAACGGAGCAAAATATATTATTTGCAACTGTTATTGCCTCCATATTTCTGGTAGGATGTTGTATCACCGGACTGGTTATTTACTTTGGAGAGAGTATTAAGGAAGCATTTACTACTACCATTATGGATAGACTGGAAATCGTTCAAATACCTTTCTTTTACATTCTCTTATTGATAGCTATCCCTCTCTTTCTACTATTTGACAAATGGATGAGAAAACAATACTTCAAGCATTATTCATAATGTAATAAGCAAAACGAGGATGTCTTCAATGAAGAACATCCTCCTCTATAAAAAAATCTATACTTTAGTCTAGCTTATGAATAACTAATCCCGAACGTAACTTCGGTTCAAACCAGGTTGTTTTAGGAGGCATGATATTACCCGTATCGGCAATGTCCATCAATTGTTTCATAGAAACCGGATAAAGCGCCAAAGCAACTTTCATCTCCCCACTATCCACACGTTTCTTCAACTCACCCAAACCGCGGATACCGCCAACAAAATCGATACGCTTGTCCGAACGAAGGTCCTTGATGCCAAGAACTTCATTCAATATCAGGTTGGAGGAAATAGTTACATCCAGCACACCGATAGGATCGTTATCATTGTATGTACCTGGTTTAGCGGTGAGACTATACCATTTATTATCCAAATAAAGGGAGAAGTTATGCAGACCAGCCGGTTTGTAGATATCCTTGCCCTTTTCTTCTACCGTAAAATTCTTGCTGACAGCAGCAAGGAATTGCTCGGGAGTCAGTCCATTCAAATCTTTCACAACACGGTTGTAGTCGATAATCGTCAACTGGTTGGCAGGGAAACAAACAGCCATGAAGTAGTTATATTCCTCATCGCCACGATGATTGGAGTTTTGCTTGGCCTTTTCCGCACCTACCAAAGCAGCGGCAGCACTACGATGGTGTCCGTCTGCAATGTAAAGAGCCGGCATCTTGGCAAATTCCTTTGTGATTACATCAATGTCGTCTTCTTGGTCTATAATCCAAAAAGTATGACCGAATCCGTCGCCCGGAGCAATAAAGTCGTATACCGGTTTCTGAGTCGTATAACGGGCAATGATAGCATCCAGCGTATTGTTGTCGGGATAAGCAAAGAATACCGGTTCGATATTAGCATTGTTCACGCGAACATGCTTCATACGGTCTTCTTCTTTGTCACGACGGGTCAGTTCATGTTTCTTGATAATACCGTTCATATAATCAGGAACATAAGCGCCCACTACAAGACCATATTGCGTCTTTCCGTTCATAGTCTGTGCATAGACGTAGTAGTTCTCCTTTTCGTCCTGTACCAACCATCCTTTATCCTGGAACATACGGAAGTTCTCGGCAGCTTTTTGATAAACACGTTCGTCATGCTCGTCAGTACCAACGGGAAAATCTATTTCAGGTTTAATGATGTGATATAACGATTTTTCATTTCCTGCGGCTTCTTCACGCGCTTCGGCAGAGTTAAGCACGTCATAAGGACGTGAAGCAACCTGCTCCACTAAATTCCGGGGAGGGCGAACGCCCTTAAAAGGTTTAATTATAGCCATAAGTCAAGGTGTGTTTTTAATGGATTATTGAGATTTCTTTCTCATAAAATGCCATATCAAATAAATTGCACTGCAAATTATGAGTACAACAGATACGCCCTCGCAAAAACCGAGGGCGAAATCTGATAATTCATTTCTGAATATACTACTTAATGCGAAAATAGCAGCACCTATACCAAGATAGAGCGATGCAAACTTATAAGCAGTTTTATTATTCATCCTATTACTTATTTACACGGAACTTCTCACAACCATCTTTCAGGAAACCTACAATCTGCTTGGCAGCAGCAATACCTGCATTGATATTGGCTTCGGCAGTCTGGGCACCCATCTTCTTCGGTGTAGAGAAATAACGTCCGGCAAACTTAGCTGCAAAGGTTTCATTGGCAGCAGGCATGATGTCCGTCATATACTTCAGGTCAGCACGTTCTTCCATTAACTGAATCAATTCGGCTTCGTTGATAACTTCCTTACGGGCAGTATTTACCAACAAACCACCTTTAGGCATCTTGTTTACCAAAGCGTAATTGATAGAGTTCTTCGTTTCTGCCGTTGCCGGTATATGCAATGAAACGACATCGCAGGTTGAGTAAAGTTCTTCGGCAGAAGCGAGAGCTTTTACACCGTCTTTTTCAATTACTTCTTTCGGACAGAATGCGTCGAATGCATAGATATCCATACCGATGCCTTTGGCGATACGGGCAACATTACGCCCCACGTTACCATAAGCATGAATACCCAGTTTCTTACCCATCAATTCTGTACCTGAGGTTCCGTTGTACATATTGCGGACAGCCATAATCATCATACCGAAAGCCAACTCGGCCACAGCATTGGAATTTTGGCCAGGTGTGTTCATTACACATACACCATGAGCAGTAGCGGCTGCCAAGTCAACGTTATCATAACCTGCACCGGCACGTACCACAATCTTCAACTCTTTAGCTGCATCCAATACTTCGGCATCAATGATGTCACTACGAATAATGATGGCATTGGCATCTTTCACTGCATCCAGTAACTGAGCCTTCTCTGTATATTTTTCCAATAGAGCAAGTTCAAAACCTGCTGCTTCAATCTCTTTACGAATACCGTCAACTGCTACTTTAGCAAACGGCTTGTCTGTTGCGACTAATACTTTCATGATTCTAATGGTATTAAAAAGACTCACCACAGATTACTCAGATTATCACAGGAATTATCTGTGGGAATCTGTGTAATCTGTGGTGAATAAATATTATTAATGAAGTTTCTCAAATTCCTGCATGCAGTCAATCAAAGCTTGTACACTTTCTTTCGGCATAGCATTGTAGCAAGATGCACGGAATCCACCTACTGAACGGTGTCCCTTGATACCAACCATACCTCTTTCTGTTGCGAATTTCTGGAAGTCAGCTTCGAGTTCTTTGTATTCGGGAGCCATTACGAAACAGATATTCATGCGTGAACGGTCTTCCTTGGCAGCCGTACCCACAAACATCTTGTTACGGTCGATTTCAGCATATAGCATATCAGCTTTTTCGATGGCACGACGTTCCATTTCTTTCACACCACCCTGAGCCTTAATCCAGCGCAAAGTCTGCAATGCAGCATAGATAGGCACTACGGGAGGAGTATTGAACATTGAACCGTTATCTACATGAGTCTGATAGTTCAGCATTGTAGGAATATAACGGGACATCTTACCCAGTGCATCATCTTTCACTATTACGAATGTTACGCCTGAAGGAGCCAGATTTTTCTGAGCACCACCATAGATACAAATGTATTTGGATATATCGATAGGACGTGAGAAAATATCAGAAGACATATCGGCAACCATCGGAACGTTGACGTCAAGGTCAGCGTGCAATTCAGTACCGTAAATCGTGTTATTCGTTGTAATATGGAAATAATCTACATCAGCCGGAACAGAATAATCTTTGGGAATATATGTATAATTGGCTTCTGCAGACGAGGCAACTTCTACTACTTCGCCGAAACCTTTAGCTTCTTTCATCGCTTTCTTGGCCCATACGCCAGTGTTGAGATAAGCAGCTTTCTTTTCGAGGAAGTTGAAAGGTACCATACAAAACTCCAGACTTGCACCACCGCCCAGGAAAATTACCGAATAACCTTCGGGGATATTAAGTAATTCTTTAAATAATGCTACGGCTTCGTCCACTACGGGCTGGAAGTCTTTAGCACGGTGGCTAATCTCCATCAAAGAGAGACCGGATCCATTGAAATCTAAAATAGCCTTCGCCGTATCCTCAATCACCTCACGCGGAAGAATGGAAGGTCCTGCATTGAAATTATGCTTTTTCATTTGAAGTTTGTTTTGGTTATACAATTTCGTTCATTTTATGTCTTATGACTTGGCGAAATTACGGAATTATTTCCGTAAAACAAATCTTTCCTTATGAAAATCCTTTTATTAAGCGCATTTACCTTTCTTTTTATTGGTATATACAAGAAATATGCACCAATCTGTTATGTATAGTTGCCAAGATGGGTATTAAAAGGTAAATTGAAAGAAAGATACAGGATTAACTTTCTACTATCAATAAAAAGCGAAAGAAAAATGCATAATTATCAAATCACACATTATTTTCTATGCTTGAAAACATTATCTGGCTTCTTCTATCACGGTCTTCATCCCTTTGATTTTCTCTCCATGAATCAACGTCAAAAGTTGTTTCACTTTGCTGCGGCGAACAGCCACGAAAGCATAATGCTCTTTTACGTCTACCTGGCCTACGTCTTCGCGTGTCAGTCCACCTTTCTTATATAAGAAGCCGACGATGTCCACCTTATTCAGCTTATCTTTCTTTCCCTTACCTATATAGATAGTAGACCATCGGGATTTAGCCGGTTTGGGTGTTTCCTCCGGTAATTCAAAGACAGGGGTATCTTCCGGAATATATTCGGGCAAGCGTTCTTCTGCATGCAGCAACAGGAAAGATGAGCCACGGGCTTCCCAACGTGCCGTACGACCATTGCGATGGGTAAAGGCTTCTTCATTGACCGGAAGATGATAATGAACCACATTATCAATACCGGGAATATCAAGCCCACGAGCGGCCAAGTCCGTAGAAACAAGAACTGGACAACTGCCATTACGGAATTTATAAAGCGCACGTTCGCGATCAGCCTGCTCCATCCCACCATGAAAAGCGTCACATGGAAATTTCTTGGATTTCAGATAGGAGGCTACTCGTTCCACACTTTCACGGTAATTCACGAAAACCAAAGTAGAGCCATCTCCAAGTGTACAAAGCAAACGGTATAAAGTTTCCAGCTTATCTTTATCAGGAGAAATGACTTGCTGCAAATTCAAACGTTCGGATACAGGTTCAGCAGCCAGAAAGTTCAACTTTAGAAATGTAGAGTTGACGTTTAGAGGCGTAGTGTTGAGGTTTAGAGGCGTAGAGTTGACGTCCTTTCCTACTCCGGCAAACTCAGGAATTTCTTCGGCATCGGTAGCCGACAGAAGTACTCGCTTCTTCAGTGCAGGCAGTTGACCAATAACCTCCGCCATCTCATCATGGAACCCAAACTCCAGGCACTTGTCAAACTCGTCAATCACAAGGGTTTCTACCGTATGAGAGTCGAAATTCTGTTTCCGCAGGTGGTCGTTCATACGTCCGGGAGTGCCAATAATAACAGAAGGCTCTATACCTTTCATCGTCCGGTGTTCATCCATTGCCGGACGACCGCCATAGCAGCTCATAGCCTTAAAAGGTACATTCATAGCCTTAAATACGGTTTCAATCTGCAATGCAAGTTCGCGTGAAGGGACAAGCACCACGGCTTGTACACCCTTTACATCCGTTTTCAGCGATTGTACCAATGGTAACAGGAAAGCAAGTGTCTTGCCCGAACCGGTAGGTGAAAGTAATACCATATCTTTGCCGGATTGATAAGCCTCGCAAGCCGCTTCCTGCATCGGGGTGAGTTGTCCTATTTTCAGGTTATGAAGTATTTCCGATAATTCCATAAAACGTTTATTTTTACGCAAAGATAATGCAAAACGAGAGTAGATTAAAATGAAGCCGTTCATTTTTTATACCGAGGTGCAGCTTATCTTCGCTTTTATGCAAAGATAGGAAAAGATTATGAGCGAACGGCTATATACCTCCATATACCAATAAAAAAGACGGCAGTCAATATACATCAACCGCCGCCTTAAAACTATAAATAGAGATAAATCTTATGCACCAAAGTTATCGAACATCAAGTTCTGAGCCGGAACACCAAGATCGTCGAGCATCTTCTCAACGGCCTTTGACATCGGGCCAGGACCACACATGTAGTATTCGATGTCTTCGGGAGCTTCGTGGTCTTTCAAGTAAGTTTCGTAAATTACGTTGTGTACGAAGCCCGGAGTATATTTCACTCCTGCCGCATCGGCTGCAGGGTCGGGACGGTCGAGAGCAAGATGGAACGTAAAGTTCGGAAAATCCTTTTCAATTTGCAGGAAGTCTTCCAGATAGAATACTTCGTTCAGTGCACGCGCACCGTAGAAGTAAGACATCTTGCGGTCGGTAGTATGCAATGTCTTCGTCAAGTGCATAATCTGTGCACGCAACGGAGCCATACCGGCACCACCACCAATCCACATCATTTCCTTCTTGGAATCGAATATCGGATGGAAGTCACCGTAAGGACCACTCATAATTACCTTATCACCCGGTTTCAGGGTAAAGATATAAGAAGAAGCGATACCTGCCGGTACATCCATAAAGCCCGGACCTTGTTCTTTCGGCTTGAACGGCGGAGTAGCGATACGTACCGTCAACATGATACGGTCACCTTCAGCCGGATAGTTAGCCATAGAATAGGCACGAATGGTTTCTTCATCGTTCGTACACTTCAAGCCCAGCAAACCGAATTTCTCCCATGCAGGCAGATATTCACTACCGATCAGGCTCTTATCAATATCCTTATCATAATCCATCTTGAATTTAGGAATCTTAATCTGAGCATAAGAACCGGGGATGAAGTCCATGTGTTCGCCCTTAGGCAACGCCACGATAAACTCTTTGATGAACGTAGCCACGTTCTTGTTGGAGATAACCTCGCACTCCCACTCTTTTACACCCAAGATAGATTCGTCAATCTTGATGTCCATATCGCCTTTCACTTTCACCTGACAACCCAGACGCCAGTGATCCTGGATTTGTTTACGGCTGAAATGAGGTACTTCAGAAGGCAGAATTTCACCGCCGCCGTCCATAACCTGGCATTTGCACTGTCCGCAAGAACCTTTACCGCCACAAGCTGAGGAAAGGAATACACCATTTACAGACAGCGTATTGAGCAACGTAGAACCGGAAGCTACTTCCAGTACTTTGTCACCATTCATCGTTACTTTCACGTTACCTGACGGAACCAAGAAATTCTTGGCAACCAGCAGAATAACGACAAGCAATACAATAACCACAAGGAATACCGCAACGCTTGCTAATATCAAATTCATATCCATTGTCTTATTCCTTTCTTATTAGATTTTCAAACCAGAGAAACACATGAATGCTATTGCCATCAAGCCTACGGTGATAAATGTGATACCCAACCCCTTCAACGGAGCCGGTACATCAGAGTAAGCCATTTTCTCGCGGATAGCAGCCAAGCCTACGATAGCCAGCAACCAACCGATACCCGAACCCAGCGCGTAAGAGATGGAATCCCATACATCACCGATATACTTAGGATCGCTCTCGCCTACATTGATGCGTTGCTGCATAAACAGAGACGCACCCATGATGGCACAGTTCACGGCAATCAGCGGCAGGAAGATACCCAGTGAAGCATAGAGTGCAGGGCTGAAACGCTCTACAACCATTTCCACCAACTGAACTATACCGGCAATAACGGCAATGAAAAGAATAAAACTCAAGAAACTGAGGTCAACGCCTTCAATGATTGCATTGGCAGCCAGCACCTTGGTTTGCAACAAGTAGTTGACCGGAAGCGTAACCACCAACACGAAGGTTACGGCAATACCCAGTCCCAAGGCTGTCTTCACGTTCTTCGATACGGCAAGGTAAGAGCACATACCGAGGAAGAAAGCGAATATCATATTGTCCACAAAGATGGAGCGGACGAATAAACTTAATAAATGTTCCATACTATTTAAGTAGTTAAAGTAGCATATTCAGACTACTACTGATTAATTCTTTTCTTGCAACTCTTTGTGATGAGCACGTTGATACCAGATGTAGCAAGCACAGATAATCAGTGCCATAGGAGGCATCAGCATCAAACCGTTGTTCACATAACCTATCTTTTGCAGAGGTTCATAGTTCAGGATATTGAAACCGAGCAATGTACCCGAACCAAAAAGTTCACGGAAGAAAGCTACGATAATCAAAATCTTGGCATATCCCAAACCGTTACCTATACCGTCGAGGCAAGATTCCCACGGACCGTTCTGCATGGCAAATGCTTCCAGACGTCCCATCAGGATACAGTTTGTGATAATCAAACCTACATAAACAGAAAGCTGGACACTTACATCATAAGCAAAGGCTTTCAAAATCTCACTTACAATAGTTACCAATGCGGCAACCACTACCAACTGAACGATAATACGGATTCGGTTGGGGATTGTCTTGCGCAACAATGAAATCACTACGTTGGAGAATGCCGTAATTACCGTTACCGAAAGTCCCATTACGATAGCGGGCTCCAGTTTAGCGGTAACAGCCAAGGCAGAACAGATACCCAGGACCTGTACGGTTACAGGGTTGTTCATTCCAAGCGGAGCTGAGAATACTTCTCTATTCTTCTTTGAAAACAATGATCCCATATTCTTATTTCTCCTCGTCATTATTAGTTAAAAAATTCTTGTAGTTATTCAGACAAACTTTCAACATGGCATCCACACCTACAGAAGTGATAGTACCACCCGAAATTCCGTCCACCTGATAGTCAGGCTTATCTACCTTACCATTCTTCACAACACCCAGGGCAACTTCACCATTCTCCATTGTCTTCTTACCCGTAAATTCTGCCTGGAACTGAGCACCTGCGATTTCAGCACCCAAACCGGGAGTTTCACTGGCATGAGAGAAGTAAACGCCGTAAACGGTATCCTTGTCACTGTTCAGTGCGATATATCCCCAGATAGCTCCCCAAAGACCGGCACCATAAACAGGGAACACATACTTAGTCTGGCCATCTACCTCGGCTACAAAAACATGCAGACGTTGGTACTCTTTGGCTTCCTTTTCATAACCGGTAGCAAAAGCTCCTGTGTTTTCGGTCAATGTACCGTCAACATTCATCAGCATATCGCCTTTTACATATTTATTATATTCGGCATTGGCATCTTTCACATTCTTGATGTTCAATGCAGCAAGAATCTGCTTTTTCGTATCAAGCTCCACGTTCTTGTTCTGCGTAGCACGCAAGGAAGAACTTACGAACGCCAGCAGGAATGCAACGACAACAACCATTACCGAAGCATAAATGATAGTATAACTATTACTATTGGTATTCATTTCTTTTCCGATATTTAATTGTTAGACTTGATTGCACGTTTCTCACGACGACCGATGTTGCTCTGTATTACACAGTAGTCAATCAGCGGTGCGAAGATATTCATTAACAGGATGGCAAGCATCATACCTTCGGGATAACCGGGGTTTAGCACACGGATAATGATAGCCATTGCACCGATAAGGAATCCGAAAATGTATTTACCTGTCTCTGTACGGGCAGAAGTTACAGGGTCGGTAGCCATAAATACGGCACCGAAGCAGAAACCACCCAAAACGAGGTGTTCATACCAAGGCATATTAGCCATAGCCGTGTCAGGACCTATTTCGTTGAATACGAAGCCCATGAAAGCACCACCTACGAATACGGAGAACATCGTCTTCCAGCTTGCGATACCAGTCCACAATAACAGAATGGCACCTAGACCAATAGCGATTACACTGGTTTCACCGATAGAACCCGGAATCAAGCCGGTCACCATATCCCAGGAGAAAGGCAGATAGCCATTCGGATCGGTTGCCGTAGACGCTACTCCCAATGCAGTGGCACCGGAGAAACCATCTACAAATGATTCGCCACCCAGACCGAAAATCGTGTCACCCGGAATCCATACAGCATCACCGGACATCTTCGTAGGATAAGCGAAGAACAGGAAAGCACGGGTAATCAAAGCAACGTTGAACACGTTCATACCTGTACCACCGAATACTTCTTTGGCGAAGATTACAGCAAATGCAGTAGCTACCGCCAGAATCCACAACGGACAGTCAACAGGTACAATCATCGGAATCAAGATACCGGAAACCAGAAAACCTTCCTGAATTTCTTCGTTCTTCCACTGAGCTATTACAAACTCAATGCCGAGACCCACTACATAAGATACTATGATTTTGGGCAATACAGCCAGAAAACCGTAAGCGAACATTTCGCAGAAACCACCGGCTGCACCGGTAGCATGGAAATGCTGGTAACCTACGTTATACATACCGAACAACAGCGCCGGTACTAACGCAATAACCACCATCGACATGATGCGTTTGCTGTCAATGGAGTCGTGAATATGCGTTCCCGATTTCGAAGTGGTGTTGGGCACGAACAGGAATGTTTCGAAGCCGTCGAACACCGAACGAAATGCGTGGAGTTTGCCGCCCTCTTCAAAGTTCGGCTTTATCTTGTCGAGATAATTTCTTAACGCTTTCATTATAAATATTGAATATTAGATATTAATTATTATGCCATTTCAGCACGGAGCATATCGAGTCCGGCACGTACAATACGTTGAACTTCAACCTTGGAAGAACATACGAATTCGCAAAGAGCGAAGTCTTCGGGAGCTACTTCGTAGATACCCAGAGCTTCCATACGGTCGATATCACCTGCAATGATTGCTTTTACCAGATACTCGGGGAAGATGTCCATCGGGAACACACGGTCGTATTCGTTAGACATAATCATATGACGTTCGCCACCCTTAATGCGGGCATCGAGCACATACTCTTTCTTACCCATCAACCAACTGAAATAGGAACGGTTGACACTGAACTGATTGAAACGTGGCATAATCCAACCCAACATTTCGTGGATTTCGTCTCCTTCGGGAATCACGGTCAACTGGCTGTCGAATGCGCCAAGAAAACCATTTGCAGCGATTTTCTTACCGGTCAGAACGTTACCGCTAATGTAGCGAAGGTCTTTGTCAGTAGTTACATTACCTTTGAATACGTCGGTGAGCAATGCACCTACTTTCAGTTTGCAGTATGCAGGTTTCAATACTTCGGAACCTGTAACGGCTACTGTACGGGTGAGGTCAACACGACCTGTATTCATTAAACGACCGATGAAGATTACAGCTTCCGGGCTGACAGTCCATACAACTTCCCCTTTTACAACCGGAGAAATGTGGTTGATGTGCACACCCACGTTGCCTGCCGGATTCGGTCCGTCGAAAGCAGTGATTGTCACATTCTTGGCCTGCGTCAGAGCAGCCGCCTTTTGTTTTACACTAATACCCAGATACGTCTTTGCCATTTTGGCCAGAGCGTCAAGTCCTGTCTGGAAATTTGCTTCCTCTCCCTTCAATGCGAATTCGAAATCGGGTGCCAACGGATTGCTGTCGAATGAGGAAACGAAAATTGCTTTCGGAGTCTGTGTCGGGTCAGCAATTACATCGTACGGACGTTGACGGATGAAAGCGAACATACCGGCTTGCAAAAGAGCATCTTTCACTTCCTGGGCGCTCATCTTGGACGGATCCATTTTTCCGAATTCCTCGTAATCCTGCTCGGTGGCAGCTTCCACAACGATGTTCAACACCTTACGGCGTGCACCGCGTTCTACGCTTGTCACCACGCCGCTTACGGGCGAAACAAATTTCAATTCAGGATGATTCTTGTCGATAAACAAGGGTCCTCCGGCCATTACATACTCCTGTTCTTTGACTACCACTTTGGGAGTAACACCTGTAAAATCATCGGGAACCAACGAATAGAATCCCGGCTGTTTTACAGACATAAACTCCTGAGCAGCTTTGCCTTTCAGGTTGATGTCAAGGCCTTTGCGTAACTTAATTACATTTGCCATGCGTTTATATAAAATAATGGTTTCATTAATTTGCCCGCAAAAGTAATAAATAATAATGTGAATAAAGAGGAAAAACGGGACGAATTAAGGAGAAATTTCCTTAATTCATCCCGTTAACGGGCACGGTAATAGTGATTGGTGATTAATGATTAGTAATTTGCTGATGACTGCTCTACTGTATAACTGTATAAACAAATCACTAATCACCAAATTTATTTTTCTTCCGCAAACATCGGGTCCCATGCCGGGAGACGAATTGGCTTTTGTTTAAATAGCTCCATTGTTTTTGTAGGGACATACTTGGTTTCTACTACCAGGCGGAACATATATTCGTTAAACCAATCATCGGTCATGATGAGATGGCCTTTGTATCCGCTATCGGCTCCCCAACTATTTTCAACCATCCACTTCACCGGTTTTCCGTCTTTGTTCAGGTCAACCGCCATCAGTGTCATAGCGTGCGAAGAGCCACTGGAGAAGGTTTGGATACGTTGTTTCTTATCCATTCCGAAAGTAGTGCCCATGAGCGATTCGTAATCATAGTTTTTCACATCGAGTAAGCCGCGTTCGGAGTTCAGGAACTTACCTACGTCACAAGAGAAATACATCATGGTGCTGTCTTTCAGAGAAGCGATTGCCATCTCTTTTATATCTTCTACGGGCAGGTTGACGTAAGTCCAGTTCTTACCGTCATAGCGGTGGCGGTCGTAGTCTATCTCATAGCATTTGTAATATTCACGGCTGGGGTCATTCATCAGCATAACGTAATTATTCAGCAGATGTTTGTCACCGTATTTCTCCATGAAAGACATCGGAGTATGATGCTCAGTCTCCACCGGATTTCCTTTGGCATCGGTACGGACATAGTCGAACTCTGTGGGCGGAATACCCAGGTTCAACACCAACATGCGGTAGATAATACCGAGCATAGCGGTCTTTTCTTTTTCCAAGGCAGCAGGCTTGGTACCCTGAGCTATCTTGTCCCGCAGTTGCAGGGCATATTCCTTCAGCTTTAAAGAAATGAGATTCGCCATACGGGCGGTGTTCTCACTGCTGTTAGTCTCAGGCATCGCATCTTTAGGAACCAATCCATATTTGGAAACAATATCTGCTACTCCGGTAAACGTACCGCCGTCACTCAACGGATGTTGAAGCAGCCATTCCACCGTTTTGTCGTCCAACGGGCTTTTACCGGTATCAATAATACCCTGGAGAAAGAGATTCGCTTTCTCCAACTGATCCCAGAAGAAAGGATATATCTCCGAGAACTCAAAGGACTGGAAACCATACTTGGCAAGTGTCTTGGCGCGCATCACATTCAATCCGGTAAACAGCCAGCAACGTCCGGATGATTTCTGGTCGGTGATACCTTTGGAGTCTACCTTTACGGAGAAATGGGTATCCATGCCCTTCATATTCTCCTGGTCGAGTGCCAACTTGCGGATGTCGTTGTTACCAATAGCGTTACGAAGAGCTTTGTCGGCAGCCGTTCCCTGATAACCTTGTTTGATTTGATTGAGCATGGCGGAGTTTATTCCTCCCTTACCGTCTTGTGCTTGCAAAGAAAAAAGCACTGTACCAAAAACAATTACAGATAAAAATCGTTTTTTCATTCAGTTAGTATTTAGTTATATAATTTCATCTTACAGGATAAAAAGATTCATCCCACAAGACGAAAAGATTCATCTTACAAGATGATTTCATTCGCCTCACGAGATGCTTTCATTAATCTCACGAGATAAGAAAAAATTATCCCGCAAAAGGAAAGAAAACTCTATTTATCTAACAAAAGTAGTAACTTTTTTTATAATTTTAGTGCCCTCTTTAGATTTATTATCATTCTTCTGAAAACCAATTCAGATAAATTAGTTTCCTTTGCACCCACATTTCGCATGATATGAAAAAATATTTATTGAGTATATTTACTCTGACTCTGATAGTAACTACTATTTCAGCACAAGAGCCGGCTGTCACATCACCCAACGACACTACGCCTGTATTATCTAAAAAAGAACTGCGCAAGCAAAAGGTAGCCCGCAGAAATTTTCACTATAACATATTAGGCGGTCCCAGCTATACCCCCGACTTCGGCTTTCTCATAGGCGGTAGTGCTTTGATGACTTTCAAGATGAATCCCGGTGACACGACTCAGTTGCGTTCAGTGCTGCCTACGTCCATCGCCTACATGTTTAACGGTGGTATCAACCTGATGGTAAAACCGCAATTGTTCTTCAAAGGCGATCGTTTCCGTATCTTCGGTAAATTTGCATATAAGAACACGGAAGATAACTTTTACGGTATAGGTTACGGTACAAACAAGAATTATGTCCGTAGCGACAGTACGAGCCAGTACCGTTACAGCGGTGTACAAATCAATCCGTGGTTTTTGTTCCGCTTAGGGAATAGCAACGTCTTTGCAGGTCCGCAAGTAGACATTAACTACGAGAAGATATCAGAACCCGCCAAACACTTGATAGATGAAACGTCTTATAAAGCTGCCGGTGGTACGGCCAACGGCTATAAAAGCTTCAGTTCCGGCCTTGGTTTTTTGCTGACGTACGACAGTCGTGACATCCCCGCCAACGCTTACAAGGGCATCTACGTAGATTTCCGTGGCTTGATGTACAGCAAAGCCTTTGGAAGCGACCAGAATTTTTATCGTCTCGAACTGGATTACCGCCAATATAAATCCGTCGGTAACCGCAAGGTGATTGCCTGGACTGCACAAACCAAAAACGTATTCGGCAATGTCCCCCTAACGCAATATTCACTGACCGGTACTCCTTTCGACCTTCGGGGTTATTACATGGGACAGTATCGTGACAAATCCTCACACGTCATTATGGCCGAATATCGCCAGATGATAAATACCGACCGCAGTACGTGGATAAAGCGGATGTTACACCATATCGGGTTCGTGGCATGGACCGGATGCGGGTTTATGGGGCCTACAATGGGAAAGATTGAAGGTGTGTTACCTAATTATGGCTTGGGCTTGCGCATTGAGGTACAGCCCCGTATGAACGTACGCCTGGATTTAGGAAAGAACACTGTCAACAAACAGACATTATTTTATTTCAATATGACAGAAGCTTTTTGAGTTATTAGTGATTAGTGATTTGCTTATATCAATAATCACTTATAACTAATCACTAATCACTTATAACTTATCACTTTTTCCCCTCTTTTCTTGCAGTACCAAAAGATTTTACATATTTTTGGGCCTTGATTTCTGACTTTAAAATAGAAATTAAAGAATCTGATACTGATGAGAGCCTGTGAATTTATCTTTTGGATAAGCTTATTTATCGTATTCTATACCTACGTCGGATATGGAATTCTTCTATATATCTTAGTTAAGATTAAGGAATGTTTTCGCAAGCCTGCCGCTCAGGTTGTGCTTACCGACGAAGAATTGCCCGACCTGACGTTATTCATCGCCGCCTACAATGAAGAGTACATTGTAGATGAAAAGATGAAAAATTGCCTCGCTCTGAACTATCCGGCAGATAAACTGCATATCCTTTGGGTAACAGACGGCAGCAACGACCACACCAACGAACGTCTCTCACACTGGGCACAAGCTACTGTGCTCCATCAGCCCGAACGACAAGGAAAAACAGCCGCCCTGAATCGCGGAATCCAGTTCGTCACTACTCCGCTCGTTGTATTTACGGATGCCAATACCCACCTCAACCGGGAAGCGCTAAGAGAAATCGTACATGCGTTTACAGACCCCAAAGTAGGATGTGTAGCCGGTGAAAAGCGGATTGCCGTACAAACCAAAGATAACGCCGCTTCGGGAGGCGAAGGATTATACTGGAAATACGAATCCGCCTTAAAGAAGCTCGACAACCGTCTATACTCCACCGTAGGTGCAGCCGGAGAGTTATTTGCCATCCGTCGTGAATTATTTGAAGAAATGCCGACGGACACCCTATTGGACGACTTTATCCTCTCACTTAAAATCGTTATGCGCGGTTATATAATCTCCTACTGTGCCGATGCTTACGCTACCGAAAGCGGCTCGGCCGATATGTGTGAAGAGGAAAAGCGTAAAGTGCGTATTGCAGCCGGGGGACTCCAATCCATCTGGCGCCTGCGCCCTCTGCTCAACATCTTCCGTTATGGCACATTCAGTTTCCAATATATTTCCCACCGTGTATTAAGGTGGTCATTAACTCCCATATTATTATTTTTATTATTTCCTCTCAACACAATTCTTATTTTCACGACAGACTCCCCGTTATTGTACGCCATTATCTGGCTATTACAAACTCTCTTCTACCTCATGGGAAGTTGGGGGTATTACCTGTCAACGAAACAAATCAAAAATAAGATTCTCTTCATTCCCTACTATTTCCTCTTTATGAACATCAATGTCATCAGGGGATTCAACTACTTGCGCAAGCGTAAAGGCAAAGCCAGTGGTGCATGGGAAAAAGCACGAAGAGCATAAAATGAGAAGAAAATGAGAAACATCCTGAAAAGCGCAGAAAATGCCGAAAAGCTGTTGAAGCTGACATCGGACACCATGATTTTATTGGATAAAGACGGCATCTGCGTAGACATCGCAGTCTATAATGTGGACTTGTGGTTTCTGAAAGAAGAAATGTTACTGGGAAAGAATATATTCCAGTTAATGCCGCCCTCAACCTATCGCCAGGTTCATCCTGAATTTAAGAAAGTGTTGACACGTAAAGTACGCTCAACACATAATTACGAGTTGACACTGGGAAACAGGACCTATTTCTTCAAGTGTATCATGTATCCTTATGAAGACATGGTACTCTGCCAGTATCGGGACATCACGGAACGAAGCCAACGCAAACTGGAGCTGGAGAAAAAGAACTACGAGCTTAATGAGATACAGAAAGCAGCCCTTATCGGAAGATGGAGATACAACTCCGGAAACAACTGCTTTTATTACGTAGGGCACACAGGAGTCATGTGTACCGAAGACGAACAGGAAATCCGCCTCGACGAATACATTACGCACATCATCCCCGAAGACCGGGACATATTCAGCAAATGGCTGGAACAACAAATACAAGGAGATTTTGAAGAAAGTATAGACTATCGCATTCACTTCCAGAAACAAGTCTACTACATTCGTCTGAAAACCTTTGTGCGCGAGAAGTACAAAAACGGAAGTACGATTCTGGAAGGATATATACAGAATATCACAGATATACAGCAACGTCGCAATGACATTACCCTTTTGACGCACGCCATCGACAACTCCACCGAAGATATTTTTGCAGCTCGCAAAGATGGTACGCTTGTCTTTGCCAACCGACGCTTCAAACAGCATCATGATATTAGTTCCACAGACGATATCTCTCAGGTGAAAATCTATGAAATCAACTCGTATACCCAAAACGAACAAGTTTGGCGTCAAATGACTTCGTCCATCAAAAAGGGAGAAGAACATAATGGGTTCGTCATTTACAACCCTCTCCCCTCACATCCCGAGGTACTGGCTATCGAAGGAAATGCATATTGGGTGACGAGCGACGAGGGTGAAGAAACCCTTTGGGCATTCGGGAGGGACATCACACTGCGAATCAAGCATGAACAGCAAATCAAGCGGTTCAGCCAGATATTGGACAAAACTATTGAAAATCTTCCGGCAAGTATCGTCGTAAAAGATATCAAAAGCGATTTCAAATATTTATATCGCAATCGCGAATCATACAACCGCAACATCCCCATGAAAGAGGCATTAGGAAAAGATGACTTCGATTTCTACCCTCTTGAAAAGGCGCAGGAGAAAAGACAGCAAGATATCGAGATAGCCCAAACCGGTATAGAGAAGCATTGGATTACCGAAGAACGAGATCAAAACGGAAAGTCCATCTATCTTGACAAAAAGAAGATGAAGGTTGAAAGTAATGACTTCCCTCCCATTCTTTTAAGCATCGAATGGGACATCACCGAAATGGAACAGATGAAGCGCGAACTACTCATTGCCAAAGAGAAAGCGGAGACTTCCGACCAGTTGAAATCGGCTTTCCTCGCCAACATGAGCCACGAAATACGTACACCGCTTAACGCAATTGTAGGCTTTTCGAGAATCATTGCCGAAAGTACCGATGCCGATGAACGAAAAAGTTACTATGATATTGTGGAAGCGAACAACGAAAGGTTGTTGCAACTGATAAACGAGATTCTCGACCTGTCTAAAATAGAGGCGGGAATGGTAGAGTTCACCCTTAACCCCGTACGCCTGCATCCTCTTTGCAAAGAGATACACGATGCCCTTAAATTCCGTTGCCCGATGGGTGTAGAGCTTATCTATGAACCTTCGGACGAAGATATTATAATTGAAGGAGATAAGAACCGAATTTTCCAAGTAGTGTCAAACCTTATCGGCAACGCCTTCAAATTCACAACAAGCGGAAGCGTAAGCTATGGTTACCACCGTAAAGACAACGAGATAGAGTTTCACGTCAGTGACACAGGCATCGGCATCGAAGCAGATAAATTATGCAAAGTGTTCGAACGCTTCGTGAAAGTGAACAACTTCGCCCAGGGCACAGGACTGGGACTGTCCATCTGTAAAACGATTATAGAACGCTTGGGCGGTACAATTTCCGTCAGCTCGGAATTCGGTAAAGGAACAACGTTCACTTTCACCTTGCCTCTGCCTGCTCCTACAGAAAGCAATCAAGCAGATTTAGCAGATACACACTTATACACCCACACAAAAGAGGAGGAAGAAATTCGGCAAGAAAGTGAAGAAGCCGTTTTAGAGGAAGAAACAGTACCAGCAAAGTCTGAGAAAACCATACTGGTAGCCGAAGATACAGACAGCAATTACATTCTTACCAAAGCAATCTTAGGACGCATCTACCACCTGGAACGCGCCAAAGACGGTATGGAAGCAGTAACCATGTTTGAAGAATTACAGCCGGACTTGATTTTAATGGATATGAAGATGCCCAACCTCGGCGGACTCGATGCGACCAAAATCATTCGTGAGTTATCACCGGACACACCTATCATCGCCCTTACCGCCTACGCTTATGAGCACGATAAACAAGCTGCTATAAATGCAGGATGCAATGATTTCCTGACAAAACCTTATACGCAGGAGGTGTTGAAGGAGATGATAAAGAAATATTTGAAATAGTTAACAGTGACTGGTGATTAGTAATTTGCTTGTGTTCTCCATTCGGAATGACAACACATTATAAATAAATCACTAATCACCATTCACTAATAACTAATCACTTAAGCAAATATATCGCTCCTCTGTATGTAAGCTATCACATCCCCTTTATTTACGTTAGCTCCTTGCTGGGCACAGACTTCAACAACACGTCCGGTAAATCCGGTCGGTACTTTTTCATATTCACCCCACGGGGTAGAAATGTAACAGAAAACCTCGTCATGCTGATACTTACGCCCTATGAACGGTGCAGAAGACGGACCTTCGACTGACACTTCCCACAATATCTGTCCTTTGGAAGGAGCGATGATCGGATCAGCCTTGGCACGCTTCAACTTCTTTATATCTTCTTCCGAATATCCGCTCTTTGCCATCGAAGCATCTTTGGCACGCTGCAATTCGTCCTGGAAACGTTCTTTCGCAACACCCGACTTATAGTCACGGTACTGCCGGTCATGCATAGCCAATTCCCAAAGCTCTTCATCATCTTCTCCATACTCCCAACCGTTTTCATCCATTTCTTTCCGATATTCATCCAACGCGTCCGGATAGTTCAACTGCGGATCGGTATCTACGAATTCATAGCCTTTGGACTTAGCAAGCTCTATAATCTCAGGAGCCAGCTCACCCGGAAGACGCCCGCTCTTACCCAGAATCATATCCCAGGTATGGTTGTCAATCATCGTCCAGCGTTCCTCCCCTTTTACCAACTGCATAACATTCATCAAGGCCACATTCTTGACGTATTGGCTAAACGGTGTAACCAATGGCGGATAACCCAACTTAGGCCAAACATATTCCACTTCATCGAAAAGCATTACCAGGAGGTCGTCAATGCTGAGTTCCGGTTCATTCTTACTTTTCAGTATCATGTTTATACCGGAATGCACACCCTTCAAATCTGCCATCATAGACCCCATCATACCACCCGGCAATCCGCACTTCAGCAAGAGCGAAGACATGTGTTTGTTGGTAGGATCCATGAAATACCCCAAGAAGTCATCAATGAATTCCTGCGTCATAGCACGCGCCTTCATATAGGCTTTCATATTGATATCGGGCACTTGGAAACCTTTGTCCTTCAGCATGGCTTGTACAGAGATTACGTCCGGATGCACTTTACCCCAGGACATAGGTTCCATTGCCACGTCAATAATATCAGCCCCATTCTCGCATACTTCAAGAATAGAAGCCATAGAAAGTCCCGGACCGCTATGCCCATGATATTGTATGATTACTTCGGGATGTTTATCTTTGATAGCCTTGGTCAACCGCCCCAACATACCGGGACGTCCGATGCCCGCCATATCTTTCAGACAGATTTCGGGTGCTCCCGCTTCGATAAGCCGGTCGGCGATATTAGCATAATATTCTACGGTATGGACAGGCGAATGAGTGATACAAAGTGTTGCCTGCGGTATCATACCCGCCTCAAGGGCATAATGGATGGAAGGAATTATATTCCGTGTTTCATTCAGCCCACAAAAAATACGGGTAATATCCACACCCTGCGCATGCTTTACCTTATACATCAACCGACGCACGTCTGCGGGTACAGGATACATACGCAACGCATTCAGTCCGCGGTCGAGCATGTGAGTCTGTATGCCTGCCTCTTTAAAAGGTTTGGTGAAAGCACGTACCGCCTTGTTAGGATTCTCTCCATAAAGAAGATTCACTTGCTCAAATGCCCCTCCATTGGTCTCCACACGCGCAAAACAACCCATTTCGACAATCAACGGCGCGATACGTACCAGTTGGTCTACTCTCGGCTGGTATTTACCGGATGACTGCCACATGTCACGGTAAACAAGACTGAATTTAATTTCCTTTTTCATCATAGTTAGTAATTAGAGTTTCTTCTATTCCGGTTAACTTAATATATACAAATATAAAGGATTATTCTGACATATAGTCAAGAATAACCCTTTAATATTCAGTTAAAAGATATGTTTTATATCATATTGTCACATAACAACCTTATTAAGCAATGAAGGATAAGGTATGAAGTTTAAACTTTATACTTCATTCATTACACAAAGTCCTTCAGTTCTTCCTGCAACTTCTGTCTCGTAAAAAAGATACGGCTTTTCACTGTACCAAGCGGTAATCCGAGGCGTTCGGCAATTTCACGGTATTTAAAACCGGAAACATGCATGGAGAACGGTACTTTATAATCACGCGGTAATGAATTTACGATGCGGTGCATTTCTTTGAGGTCATAAGCACCTTCGGTAGTGGCAAAACCGGAATCCTGTGGCATGCTCAGATGATACAAGTTATCAGTCTGGTCTACAAAAGTCTGTTCACGTACTATTTTACGGTAGTTATTAATAAAGATGTTACGCATGATTGTGTACATCCATCCTTTGAAATTGGTATCAGGTTCATATTTATCCTCATTATCTAAGGCTTTTAGAGAGGTCTCCTGCAACAAATCATTCGCTTCTTCCCGGTCGGCCGTCAATTTGTATGCAAAGCGAAGCAGTTCTTCTTGCACGGCAAGTAAATCTTTTCTAAAACTGTAAGTATTCATACTTTGCTAAATTTTTATGGTTAATATTCGTTTAGGTTTAGTGGCTGCAAGTATACGGAAGTTTACAGGTTTCAAGGGACGAAATACGATTTTTATTTAGGGGAAAATCTATCATTTGACAGTTTTTACCCCTTGTTCTGATAGTTTTTAGGTGATATAAAAGGGGTGATAACCAACAAAAAGCGAGTTTTTACATATTAATTATGACAATATGCTTGAAATAGGGATAAAATATGAAAAGAGAAAGAAAGCAATATAACTATAATCCAACAAAATTTATAAAAGCCGGAGTTGGATATAAAAGATTAGTTCGTTTGTTATCGGTTATGAATCAACCAGCTCAGCCCATAAAAAAGGCTCCCTGTCAGCTTTCCTCTTCATCACCGCCCGAAAGAATAGGCAGACAAATCTTATACTTTACAGCCAGAATACGGGTAACAAATACCGAGATACCGCCTATCACCTGACAGCCATAGGATTGCATTCCCACAAGATCGCAAAGCCAGTAAACCGTACCACCCACCACACACGCCATTGCGTAAATCTCCTTACGGAAGATGAGCGGAATTTCATTGATGAACACATCCCGAATCACACCGCCGGCAGCACCCGTAATGCTGCCCATGATGATAGCCACCCAGAACGGATAACCCAGTGACAGGCTCTTGCCTACACCTACCACCGTGAACAGCGCCAAACCGATACTGTCGAAAATAAAGAACGTGTTATGCAAGTGGATAAGATGTTTCCCGAAAAAGATAACCCACAAAAGAGCCAGTCCGGTACAGATAAGATAGATAGGGTCTGTCATCCAGCCCGGAGTCACATCCAACAGGAGGTCACGTATCGTACCGCCGCCAATAGCGGTAACAAAGCCCACCACATAAGCTCCAAACCAATCGAAACGCTTTGCCGATGCCAGTCGTATGCCACTGATAGCGAAAGCGAACGTACCTATAAAATCGAGTATCTGAACAAAAGTCGGCATAAGAAAAAGTGATTAGTGATTAGCGATTAGTGATTGGCTTATCAGAGAGATGATGCTGTCATTTTATGAAAGCGACAAAAAGACACTAACCGCCAATCATTAACCACTAAAAAATTTTATTGCAAAGTAACAAATAATTTCCCTAAGAAAACGTATTTTTGTTGCATGATTTTTCATCATGTATTACACAGATTAACACAGATGTTTCAACTTCTGTTTTCATTTCGTGTTAATTTATGGATTCTGTGATAAACTTAAACGAACAAGAATGAAAATAACCATTGTATCGGGAGCACGTCCCAATTTCATGAAGATAGCTCCTATATGCCGCGCCATTGACGCTGCCAAAGAAGCTGGAAAAAACATCTCCTACCGTATTCTCTACACAGGTACTCAGGATGATACCACGCTGGATGCCTCCTTGTTCTCCGACCTTGCCATGAGAAAGCCCGACGCATATCTGGGTGTCAGCGGACGTGACCACTCACAGGTGGCCGCCTCCATCATGCTGGCTTTTGAGAAAGAGCTTAACGAACATCCGGCACAAGTAGTCCTTGTGGTGGACGATATGACGGCTACCATGAGTTGCGCCATTGTTGCCAAGAAACGCGGTTTAAAGGTAGCCCATGTCATTGCCGGTACACGCTCATTTGATATGAATATGCCTCGCGAAGTGAACCGTACCATCGTAGACGCCATCTCCGACTACTTATTCACCGCCGGTATGGTAGCCAACCGTAACCTCAACCAAGAGGGAATGATACCCGAATACATCCATTATGTAGGCAATATCCTCATCGATACCATCCGCTTCAACCGCCATCGTCTGATACAACCTTTATGGTTTTCCAGCCTCGGGTTGCGTAAGGGGAATTACCTGCTGCTCACTCTGAACCGCCACGACCTTCTGGAAAAGAAAGCCGTACTCCATTCCCTGATGCAGACCATCTTGCAAAAAGCCGGTGGAATACCTATCGTAGCTCCTCTGCATCCTTATGTAGAGAAAGCCGTAAAGGCGTTGGAACTCGATATGCCCAACCTGCATATCCTGCCTCCGCAAAGCTACCTGCACTTCGGGTTCCTCATTAATCAGGCTAAAGGCATCATAACCGATTCCGGTAACATAGCCGAAGAAGCCACCTTCCTGGACGTACCGTGCATCACGCTTAACACCTATGCCGAACATCCCGAAACCTGGCGTATCGGCACGAACGAACTGGTAGGCGAAAACTCATTCGCCCTCTCCGCCTCGCTCGACAAGCTGCTGAACGGCGAATGGAAACATGCCACCCTGCCCGACCGCTGGGACGGACGTACCGCCGAACGTATCGTCCAGACGATACTTAACGGTGAAGGCTTGTAAAAAGTAAAAAAGGTATGGCATAGCAGCCATACCTCCCTAAATACAGTAAGAAATAGTTTAGTAAGCGAGTTTGTATTTCTCGGACATATGACAAAGGTATTCCATTGCCCCAACATAACCAATATCATTTCGCCCGGTTGATTACTATCCGTCCCGAAACACGGTCTATGTGGTCAATATTAATAGTTAAAAGGAAGAAAATTAAATGAGCATCAAAATTAATCCTTATTGGTTTCAAACGACAATACACCTATGACAGTTTCGGTTTAAACATCCCTCTCATTTCTTTAAAATATATTTGCTTCTTGATTAACAGTAAATTGTTAACTTTGCAGCTTGATTATGAAAGATATGAAACAACTATATACCATTACCGTTTTTCTTCTGCTTTCCTTATTCGCCTCTACCGGCGCATCAGCACAGATAAAAGGCGTCATTACAGACTCTCTTACCCACGAACCGTTGATGTATATCACCGTTCAATATGAGGGAAAAGGAGTAGGCGGTATCTCCAACGCAGAGGGGGAATATCAGGTAGAAACACGTAAAGGATGGAATGAGTTGACGTTCTCCGCCATCGGATATATCACCAAAAAGGTAAAGTTTGCTCCCGGAACCAAAACCCTCAACGTAAAACTGGCTCCGGCCGACGTTATGTTGTCCGAAGTCGTTGTCAAGCCGAAAAAAGAAAAATATTCGCGCAAGAACAATCCGGCAGTGGAATTCATGAAGAAGGTCATCGAGAACAAGAAAGCGCTGAAACTGGAAGAAAACGACTACTACCAGTACCAGAAATACGAGAAGATGAAAATGTCCATGAACGATGTCACTCCGGAGAAGATGGAGAAAGGAATCTATAAGAAATTCGCCTTCTTCAAAGACCAGGTCGAACTGTCTCCCAAGACCAACAAAATGATTCTGCCCATCTCCATCAAGGAAACAGCTTCAAAGACCATTTACCGTAAAAGTCCCAAAAGCGAAAAGACCATTATCGAAGGTATGAACTCCACCGGTATCGAAGAATTCTTCAGTACGGGCGATATGCTGGGCACTATCCTGACGGACGTATTCTCTGACGTGAACATCTACGACGATGATATACGCCTGTTGCAACGACGCTTCGTCAGCCCCATCGGACGCGGAGCCATCAGCTTCTACAAATACTACCTCATGGACACGGTGATGGTGGACAAGCAGGAATGTGTGCACCTCACGTTTGTACCCCAGAATTCCCAGGACTTCGGTTTCACGGGACATCTGTATGTAGTGAAAGACTCCACCTACGCAGTGAAGAAAGCCGTCATGAACCTCCCCAAGAAGACAGGCGTCAACTTCGTGGAGAACCTCGACATCGTGCAACAGTTCGAGCAACTGCCCGACAGCAATTGGGTATTGACCGACGATGACATGACCGTAGAACTTAGCTTCGTCAAGGGCATACAAGGACTGGAGGTGCAGCGAACCACCAAGTACACCGACTATAATTTCGAGGAGATAGAACCGCGCCTGTTCCGTCTCAAAGGCAGTGTTATCAAAGAAGCCAACATGCTTTCCAAGAGCGACGAATACTGGGCGAAAGTACGCCAAGTACCACTCACCAAGAAAGAGAGTACGATGGACTTATTTATGAACCGCATCGAGCAGATACCGGGCTTCAAATACGTTATCTTCGGTGCCAAAGCCCTGATTGAGAACTTCGTGGAGACAGGCAGCAAGAAGCATCCCAGCAAATTCGACTTCGGCCCTATCAACACCATGATTACCAGTAACTACGTCAACGGCACCCGTTTCCGTGTCAGCGGTATGACTACCGGTAACCTTGACCCGCACTGGAGTTTCAGCGGATACGGAGCTTATGGTACAAGGGACAAGAAATGGTTCTACTCCGGACAGGCTGCCTACTCATTCAATAAGCGCGAATATGTCTTGTGGGAGTTTCCGAAGCACTACCTTAGCTTCCAATATACCTACGACGTTATGTCACCGATGGATAAGTACCTGGCAACCGACAAGGATAATATGTTCGTCGGCTGGAAGTGGACTACCGTAGACCAGATGTCTTACATGCGCGATGCTACCTTGATGTACGAGTTGGAAACCAATGCCGGATTCTCCGTCAAAGCAATGGCGCGCCACCGTAACGACCAGCCAGCCGGTATGCTGCAATATTGGAAGAACAACGGTAATACTCCCGGTGAATGGGACGAAAAGAATACATTGGTGCACGACATCACCACCACAGAGTTGGGCGTTACGTTACGTTATGCTCCCGGTGAGACATTTGTCAACACCAAGCAACGTCGCGTACCCGTATCGCTCGATGCGCCTATCTTCACCCTCTCCCACACCACCGGCTTTAAAGGCATATTGGGGGGAGAATACAACTTTAACCTGACGGAAGTCAGTGCCCGCAAACGTTTCTGGTTCGGTTCATGGGGCAAACTGGATGTGACCGCCCGTGCCGGCGCGCAATGGAACACTGTTCCTTTCCCTTTACTGAACCTCCCCATGGCAAATCTTTCGTACATCACTCAAAATAATGAATCGTTCAACCTCATCAACAACATGGAGTTTCTGAACGACCGTTACGCCTCTCTTAACCTGAGCTACGACATGAACGGCAAGCTCTTCAACCGCATCCCGCTCATCAAGAAGCTGAAGTGGAGGGAAATGTTCCGTATCCGTGGTTTATGGGGTACTCTGACTGACAAGAACAACCCTTACAAGAGCAGCAACCCCGACTTGTTCCTGTTCCCCATGCGCGATGGCATGCCCACCAGCCACATTATGGGCAAAACTCCGTATATCGAAGCCAGCGTAGGTGTCTACAACATCTTTAAACTGCTGCACATAGAATATGTACGCCGCCTCACCTACACCGATATTCCGGGAGTAAAGAAAGGAGGGATACGGTTTATGATATTAATGATATTTTAGTGATTAGTGATTAGTGATTTGCTATAAATGAAATGAAAGAGAGTATATTAAAAGAAAAAGCTATGAACTTTGCAATACGTATTGTAAAGTTATATAAGTTCTTATGCGATGATAAGAAAGAAAATGTTTTATCAAAACAGATATTAAGAAGTGGTACTTCTGTAGGAGCCAATATAAATGAAGGCCTTTTTGCTGAATCTCCCGCAGATTTTATCCATAAATATTCTATCGCCCAGAAAGAATGTTCCGAAACTTTATATTGGTTAGAGTTATTGCACAAGACAGAATATATAAATGAAGAGCAATATACTTCCATAAACGATGACTGTATAATTCTCATAAAGATGCTAACTTCCACCATTATTACCTGTAGAAAGAATACTAATCATCAAACTTGATAAACAAATCACTAATCACCAATAACTAATCACTATAATCATGGCTCCATTAGCAGAACGGCTTCGCCCCAAGACATTAGATGAATACATCGGCCAGAAACACCTGGTAGGCCCCGGTGCAGTCCTGCGCAAAATGATTGACGCGGGACGTATCTCCTCGTTTATCCTGTGGGGGCCTCCGGGAGTGGGTAAAACCACCCTGGCACAAATCATAGCTAACAAACTGGATACGCCGTTCTATACACTGAGCGCCGTTACCAGTGGTGTAAAAGATGTGCGAGACGTGATAGAACGTGCCAAGAGCAACCGCTTCTTCTCACAATCCAGTCCGATACTGTTCATTGACGAAATCCACCGTTTCAGCAAGTCACAGCAAGACTCGCTGCTGGGAGCGGTAGAACAAGGCACCGTCACCCTGATAGGCGCTACAACGGAAAACCCGTCTTTCGAGGTAATTCGCCCATTGCTTTCCCGTTGCCAGCTCTACGTATTGAAATCATTGGAGAAAGACGACCTGTTAGAGCTTCTTGAACGTGCCATCGCTACGGACGTCCAACTGAAAGAGCGTAAGATAGAGCTAAAGGAAAGTACCGCCATGCTGCGTTATAGTGGTGGAGATGCCCGCAAACTGCTCAACATCCTCGAACTCGTAGTGCAGTCCGAGGCTACCGATCCCGTTGTCATCACCGATGAAATGGTGACCGAACGCCTGCAACAAAATCCACTTGCCTACGACAAGGACGGAGAAATGCACTACGACATCATTTCCGCTTTTATCAAGTCCATCCGTGGCAGTGACCCCGACGGAGCTATCTACTGGCTGGCCCGTATGGTGGAAGGAGGTGAAGACCCCGCCTTTATCGCCCGTCGCCTCGTTATATCCGCTTCCGAAGATATAGGGTTGGCAAATCCCAACGCCTTGTTGATTGCCAACGCCTGCTTTGAGACGTTGATGAAAGTGGGCTGGCCCGAAGGACGTATCCCGTTGGCCGAAGCTACCATCTACCTCGCCACCAGTCCCAAGAGCAACTCGGCCTACATGGCTATCAACAACGCCCTTGAACTGGTCAGGGAGACCGGTAACCTGCCCGTACCCCTCCATCTGCGCAATGCTCCCACCAAGCTGATGAAACAACTCGGCTACGGTGACAACTATAAATACGCCCACGATTATCCCGGACACTTCGTCCGTCAGCAATTCCTGCCCGACGAGCTGAAAAACCGCTCCATCTGGCAACCGCAGGAAAACGCTGCCGAACAAAAGCATAAGGAAAGGATGCAGGCGTTGTGGGGAGAGAGAAAAAGTGATTAGTGATTAGTTGGCTGCGCAATCACGCCGCATGGTAATCACTAATCGACAAAGAATCACTAATCACCAATAACTAATCACCAATAACTAATAACTAATAACTATAAAGATGAACATCGTAGTATTAGACGGCTACGCCGCCAACCCCGGAGACCTCTCCTGGAACGAATTGAAAGCCTTGGGCGAATGTACAATTTACGACCGCACCACACCCTCAGAAGTACTGGAACGTGCTGCCGGTGCTGAAATCCTGCTGACTAATAAAGTCGTGCTCAATGCCGAAACCATAGCCGCACTGCCTGAGTTGAAATACATCGGAGTATTGGCTACGGGATATAACATTGTAGACACCGCCGCCGCTAAAGAACGAGGCATCATCGTAGCCAACATCCCCGCTTACAGCACCGCTTCCGTTGCACAGATGGTTTTTGCGCATATCCTCAACATAGCGCAGCAAGTACAGCACTACTCGGACGAAGTACGCAAAGGACGCTGGAGCAGCAATCCCGACTTCTGTTTCTGGGATACCCCCCTCATCGAACTGCGCGGTAAGAAAATCGGTATCGTAGGACTGGGCAACACGGGCTTTAACACCGCCCGCATCGCTATCGGCTTCGGAATGGAAGTGCACGCATTCACCTCCAAATCTCCTTTCCAGCTCCCTCCCGAAATCAAGAAGATGGATTTGGACGAGCTATTCAGCACTTGTGACATCATCAGCCTGCACTGTCCCCTCACCGACTCCACCCGTGAGCTGATAAACGCCGCACGACTGAAACAGATGAAGCCCACCGCCATCCTCATCAATACCGGACGCGGACCGCTCATCAACGAACAAGACCTTGCCGATGCCCTGAATAACGGTACTATCCTTGCTGCCGGACTCGACGTGCTCTCACAAGAGCCGCCCCGTGCCGATAATCCCCTGCTCACAGCCCGCAACTGCTACATCACCCCGCACATTGCCTGGGCAAGCACCGCTGCTCGCGAACGCCTGATGCAAATCATGCTGGACAACGTGAAAGCCTACCTGGACGGTAAACCTATCAATAACGTAGCAAAGTAAAAAAATGGGAAAATCCGCCGTTAAAGGCCTCTTTCATATCCTGTTAATAGTCGCCACCTTTGTGCTGGCGGCTGTTACCATCGTTGCGTCACGTTCCGGGCACTATAACCCCGATGAATCCACCGTGATGCCCCTGTTGGGACTTGGCGTTCCGGTACTGCTGGTTTGTAACCTGATTACAGGGCTTTGCTGGGCATTGTCAGGCAAGAAGTGGGCATTCGTCTGTTTAGCCGCCCTCCTCTTCAACTGGGCATACTTCAAGGCAGTGATTCAGTTCAACTCTCCCCGCAAGATACCGGCGGAAGCCCTTGCCAAAAGAAACCAGCCTAACGGTTACCTGACCGTAGCCACCTATAACGTGCACAACTTCGGAGACGAAATCACCGGATACTCCTGCAAAGAACTTGCCAGATACATGCAACAGCAGCATGCCGACGTGCTTTGTTTCCAAGAGTTCGGCGATAATAAATACTTTCCCACAGACAGCCTCCGCAAAGTACTTTCCCATTGGAAATACGCCCTTATCCCTGCCGAAGACTCCATTCGCGGCAAGCTCCCCATTGCCGTATTCAGCCGTTACCCGTTGGTGAACGAACGCTTCGTCACCTACCCCCACAGTGCCAACTGTAGCATGCTGTGCGACGTTGTTCTGGGAACCGATACGATTCGTCTTATCAACAACCACTTACAGACTACCAGCGTCAGCCAAAACCGAAAAAAGTGGGAACGTGAATTGGCTACCGACAACACCCGTCGTGAAGCGCAAGCCGTACAAGATGCGGCAGAAACCCTACACGAGAACTTTGTGAAGCGTGCCGCCCAAACCGACAGCATCTGTCACTTCGCCATCACCAGTCCCCACCCCGTATTGGTATGCGGAGACTTCAACTCCCTTCCGTCCTCCTACACCTACCACCAACTGTCCGAAATCCTCAAGGACGGATTCAAGACAGGCGGACGCGGTTATATGTACACCTACCGCTACGGCAAGCGTCTTTTACGCATTGACTACGGTTTTCATTCACCGGAGCTGAATTGCATCAATTACTTCTCTCCCGATCTCGAATTATGCAGTGACCATAATCCGGTGGTGTTTACGGTGAAATACTAATTAGAAAATAAATAGAGAATCTTCAAAAAAGGTTACCCGTTTGAAGTATTGACACATCCTCATTTTGAGTATCGGAATTTTCAATCCGCTAAAGAACAAATAACATAAGTGACCGAATAAAGGCAGATTTGAAAATCCTGATATCCGCGAATGTTGGATGAAAAACATCCGTGGGATGAGCAGTTCAGTCCGTCATTCAAAGGTAACTTCATTTTATCGTAGCATACTATAGTATTATAGCGATAAAAATATTAGTCCTAAATAACCCTATTACATGTTATTTAGGACTAATCAAATGAATGTTCCCGTGAGAGATATTCTTTAATTTTCAATATAATAACGAGTATATTCTTCCCATCTTATATACCCCATATCGCTTTGATAATAGTCACTTGTAGCAGGAAGTGAATAAGAGGAACTTCCAGCTGGAGCTAAAAAATAGAGTCTAGATACACTTTCATTCATTGGTTGTGAAGATGAACTTCGAGTTCCATTGATACATTTTACAACAATGAGTCTGGGATATTCCAACGTTATTCGTTCTCCCGTAGCAGAGTAAAAATAAACTTCATGGGAATAATCGGTTCTTCGGTCTATATAGTCATTACCACTCTCATCATACCCTCCTGTAACTGTGGATTTAATTCCCATTGTAGGACCATAAAAACAATTGATTCCTGCAATATCTCCATCAGATAAATTAGATTCATTTGCATAAAACTTTTCCCCATCAGATTTTCTTAGCATTGTAGGTTCATTATTTTTAGAAAAAGCTGTAGAAGAATAGAGCATTATTGAATTAAAATCAAAAGTGCCAACATCAATTCCTTTATAGTCAATAGCATACTTATTAAAATTATGTTCCTTTCCGGCTGCTATATTATTCCAGTTTATAATAAGGTAAGAATCTCTATCCGAACGTGATTGTTCATGGAATATACCTAAAGAGTGCATGATTTCATGTATTGCACTTCCTTTATTAAACCCGCCATTTGCCAAAAGTACCCTATTACCACCCTGTTGCATGCCTACTGGGGAACTATTAGAATTAGCATTGGGAGTAAAGTTTATTCTTTGAGAAGATAAACTTGATTCATAGAAAGTAATAGGTGATACAGCACTAATATCATACATAGCATCTTTTATATACTGTATCTCCGTGTCAGAAAAACCAGAAAGTATTTGATAAGGAATTCTTGTAGACCAATACTTTACCATATGACAAAGAACAGCAGAACGGGACGACGAAGCATTCATCAACCATATTTGTTCTTTAGAAAAAGTTATATCTTCTAAAAAATAAGTACTATCTTCATCCATGTATACAGTTAACCCATTATTTAGAGTTACCGTTTCTACATTACCATTAGGTACATATTCCAGAACAATAGCATCTTCTTTAGATTCAACTTGTTCTATCATCCCTATATTCATTTCATTTAAGCATGAACTCAATATAAAGGAAACACAAACTAAAATTAAGGACTTCTTGATTTTCATATTCTTTGCTATTTACGTATTACAATAAGGGCTATCCCATTATCACAGAATAGCCCTTATATTATAATAAGATTACTTCTTTTAGAAAGAGAACTTCACGCCAACCTGACCTCTCCAACGAGAATAATAATCACTATAAGAACGCATATTATAGTCGGCTTTCTGCAAGAATTGGAAGTTTCCGTTACCCTTGTAATTTACAGGACTATAATAGCCGCTTGAAGCAGAAGTACGTCCCCATTCCTTATTCAGCATATTACCAATATTAATAATATCCAGAGAGAATTCAAGACTACGCATGTTCTTGCCAACCATGAAATCAATCGTGTGAGCCAAATGCAAATCAAAATGATGTTCAAACTTCTCATTTGCTGCATAACGTTCGAAATACTCACCACGGTGATCTTTCAAATAATCTTCTCTACCTAACCAAGCCTTAAAATTAGCCTTTTGCTCATCTACAGTATAATTTTTATCTGGAGTAAAGCTCATTTGATCCACTTCAGCATCAGTAGGAATATACATCAAATCATTAGTACCACTATCACCATTCAAGTCACCATAATAATAAATTGAATATGGCATACCTGTACTACCATTGTAAATCAAACCAATAGTAGTAGAACGATTAGCTTTCCACTTCTTGGTATAGAAAGCAGCTACACGAACCATATGAGGAACATTAAAAGCAGAGTATGCCAATTCCGGATCATTAGAGTTACCATAAGTATAATTATACTGCCAGTTTGAATTAGCTACCGAAGAAGTACCATTATTACGTGTTTTGGACTGCGTAAAGGTATAAGAAGCCATTACATCCAGACCAAAACGGAATTTCTTCTCAGCTTGCAATGACAAATTATAAGTATATCCCTCACTCGTATTAGACAAAGCATAAATACCGCTGTAATCATTAGCACCGGTAACCTTAGTCATCATCGGACGCTTATCAAAGCTAAGGCTCGGATATTTATCACCCAAAGTAGTGCCTGCCAGCTCATATGCCAAGTTCTGATACAAAATATCATTCAGTGTCTTTGAATAAATAGCTTCGGCAGTCCAGTTGATACCAGCCAATTCAAAGTCGAAAGCAAGATTAGCACGTAAATTCTGAGAGAATTTAAAATTCTTATCAAAAACATTGATTGTCTGAGAACCACTGGTTGCATTCAGCTTATCAGCATTTTGAGTTTGTTTAGAAGGATCAAGAATGAAAGCCAGATTCTTGAGATCATCTTCTTTAGTAGCATTGTAAACAGAAAGCTGAATACCTGTATTAGAGAAGTTATTACTCATCCATACAAAAGGAATACGTCCGGTAAAGATACCCACACCACCACGAAGAATATATTTGTTAGTGTCATCAATACTCCAACGGAAACCGAAACGCGGAGAGAATAACGGAGTGCTGCTCAGTTTAGAATTAGTCTTATAATTCCAACCTTGTGACTCAGAGAAAGCGTTGAAAGGAGCATTTTCAGCCGGTTTGTCAAAGAACAAAGGAATATCCATACGAACACCTAACGTCAAGTCCAAATTATCTGTCACATTGAATTTATCCTGAGCATAGAAACCCAACTGACCTGCACCAAAAGCACTGGCCCAACGAGGATCTCCTGTTACGTCCACATTAGCCTGACCATAACGATACTGCTTAATTTTGCCTGCATAGAAATCATCTACACTACCAAAATAGTATGTGCCATACGTATCCTGAATGAACAAGTTAGAGAACTTGTAGAATTCATTATGCGTACCAAAAGTAAACGTATGATTACCCGTATACCAAGTTAAGTTATCAGTGAACGACCAAATATCCTGATTTAACGCATTCGCCATAGAAGAACGTTCATTACCCAGGTTCAAAGTACCGCCACCAACGTTACCGATAGAAATCATCGGGAAAGGAGCGCCCGGTTGACGTTCATCACGTACACGTACGTAAGAAGCACGGAATTCATTACTCAAGTTGTCATTGAAACGGCTTTGAAGTTCAGCTACGAAAGAATTTGTTTTAGAAGAGAAATCATAACTATAATCAGAAGCATTCAAATTACTGGCCGAACTTGCTGCATTCAATTGCTTTGCAGAAACAAGACTCCAACGGAAAGATGCCTTATGCTTGTCACTTAGATTCCAGTCTAATTTCAAACCTACTTTATCCGATTTGGTATAAACATCCGAACCAGCTAATGAACCATTGTAAGTCACACCTTGTTCCTTAGCCATTTCCTGCAATTTCGTCAAGACTTCATTAGCCAATGTACCATCTATTTTAGATGCTGTAGCACCAATGGAATAAGGATTTTGGTAAGTTTGGTTAGCCTTTTCGTAATTAGCGAAGAAGAACAGTTTATTCTGGATAATCGGTCCGCCGAAAGTAACACCAAACTGATAATCATCCTGATCCATATACTTTTCACTGGTCTTTCCGTTCATCATTGTATATTTGCTACCAATCAGATGCTGGTTATTTCCAAAACCATAAATAGTTCCGTGAAAATCATTTGTACCCGATTTGGTGACAGCATTGATAGAACCACCTGTGAAACCCGATTGACGAACGTCAAACGGAGCTACATTGACCTGAATCTGTTCAATGGTTTCCATAGATACCGGTTGAGTACCGGCTTGTCCACCGTTAGAACCGTTAGCCGTCAAACCAAACACGTCATTATTCATAGCACCGTCGATCTGGAAACTATTATAACGGTTGTTGGTTCCGGCAAAATACATTGCTCCACCATTCGTAACGCGTACTTGGGGATTCAAACGAGTTACATCGGCAATACCATGGGTGATAGACGGCATACGATTTATCTCAGATGAATTCATGCTCATTGCAGCACCCGTCTTCGTTGCGTCTACTCCGGCCTTACCCGTAACAACTACTTCACCTAATAATTCTGATGATTCAGCGAGTTCTACGTTATGTCTGAAAGTTTCACCCAACTGAAGCATAATGCCATCTACTTCATTGGATTTCATACCAACATATGAGATTACCACTCTATAAGGACCGCCAGCACGCATACCTTGAATAGTATAACGTCCGTCAACGTTCGTTACAGTACCGTAACGAGTTCCCGAAGGTTCGTGAACAGCCAAAATAGTAGCACCGATAATCGGCTCATTACTTGCGTCAACAACTTTACCACTCATAGAAGAAGTCGTAACTTGCGCATTTACGCCTACAGCCATCAGAATCAGCATCAGCGTGAAAAAAGCTCTTAACATTTTTAACATAATTGTTTCTAAATTAGTTTCTTAAAACGTTATATTTCTTAAAACGATGGCAAAGATAAGTAAAATAATATATATACATATTACATGTAGGTTACATTTTTTAAGGAAAATAAAAGAAAGAGCCTACAAGGTATTTAGGGCGGGGAGCGGGTAAAAATCCGGTTACTTGGCGGTTCGGGAAGCCGGTTAGGAAACGGGCTTGGAAGCAGGCAACACCACCGTAAAGCAACTGCCTTCCCCCTCCTCCGATTTCAGTGAGATATGCCCGTGCATCTTCTCCACGATGACCTGGCAGATGCACAAACCCAACCCCACACCTTGCGAAAATTCATCATGCTTGTAGAAGCGGTCGAAAATCAGGCTTTGTACATTGTGCGGAATACCCATTCCCGTATCTTCCACATAGATATGCACCTCGTTCGCATCCGGCAGGAAACGGTATCCCATCTTTATATATCCCCTACTCGTGAACTTGACGGAATTGTCGAGCAGATTAGTGAGTACCTGTGACAAACGCATGGCGTCTACCTTCACCACGGCATTCTCTGCGGGAAAATCGAGAACAAAATCCAGCGACACTGGGAAAGACTTGCGATAATCCCGCCAAACATCATCGAGCAGAAGACGCACACTCTTTTCTTCCTCCTTGAACGGGATATAACCCGACTCAATACCCGAAAGTTCCAGCACACCATCCATCAACTTCAACAACAGTTGCGTATTCTTGTCAATAAGGTCGGCAAACTCCTGCTTCTCTTCTTCCGGAAGCTCCGGGTCACTCACAAGCATACTCGAGAAGCCCGCAATGGCATTGAGCGGCGTGCGTATCTCGTGGCTCATGTTATTTAGGAACGACTGCTTCATTTCAGCCTTCTCAGCCAGTTGGCGAGCCTCGATAAGCTCCTCCTCACGGTCTTTCATCTCCTGGATATTGCGCAGCAGCCCGGTGACGATAGGGGCACTCCCCACATTCTGAATCGTATTATAGGTAAACTCCCACCACTCGTATCGCCCGTTGAAATTACAACGGTACTGTCCCTTATGCTTCAGGCGTGTCCTTATCAACTCAAAAGCCTGTTTGAAAGCGGGAAGGTCGTCCGGATGAATAAAAAAGAAAAGTTCTCCAAAGCCCAGACGGGAGCGGCTGGAGTGCGTAAGTTCATGAAACTGCGAGTCGAAAAGCACCGTATCGTCTTCCAGCCGCCACACATAGGTAGAACCGCCCTCAATGGCAAGGCGAAGGGTTTCATGTTCGTATCGCATGCCTCGCAGCGCCTCGCGCTTACGCTTACGTTCGCGCAAGAAGCCCACGGACAGAGTAGTGATGACCGCCAGAAGTATCACGGAAAGTATCAGCGAACCATATATAATAGGTGTACGGTAAACCACATAGAAAGGAATATACATCACGGTGTACTCCTCGGGAATAACATCGAGCGGGATGCGATAGCGCTGCAACACATGCCAGTTCACCACGTACTGCTTGGGGCAATGGGTAATCTGCTTGAGCGATTTCTTCTCCAGACGGTCTTTGATACCCGCGGCCATATATTGAAGTTGCACCTCCAGAGGCGTGAAATAGCCTCCCAGCATAAAGTCCTTTACCCCGAAGCCCTCATTGATAGTTTCAAACGCCGGATTGTAGAACAGCGTAGCGATGCGGTTGCTGGTAAAGTCGCACTTGGTATAAAGAAACACGCTGTTGATGTGCGAGCCATTTCCTACCCACATCATTCCCTTTATATAAATAGAGTCGCTCAGCAATCTTACAATTGAAGTACTGTCAAGCGTGTTCCGTTGCTTTTTCCATCCCTTTGAAGGGTCGATAATCTCCCTGGAGTAAGATTCATCCGCTAAATTAGGAGTAAAAAGTAAGTCTTTACCCTTACACTGTCCAACCAATTCACGCCATATCTTACGGTCCAGATAGGTAGGGCCGCTCATCAGGCAAACACGCCCTTTTCCCATAATACGTTCCACCATGCGGATGGTGGAGAGATAATCGGGAATATCGACATAGCCGGTAACATTAGGGAAACGGGCGAGCAATTCCTCATTGGGATAGTTCACCCCACTAAACACAACGGGAACTTCTTTTGCCAGCCGATGTCCGCACGCCATCAGCGCATAAGTGGCCTGATCGTCGAGCACGGCAATGAGATTGACTCCCCAATCGGAAATATTATCCAGAAAGTCGCTCATCCGCCGGTTCTCATCAACTTCTTGGTAGTAATCGCAATCAAGGAAGTATTCACGGAACTCACAATCCAGACCGAGAACAAACAGTTCTTCACCCAGCAACTCCCGTGCCCACTCGCCTGTACTGTAACCCGGTTCAAAAGAATGTATAAGCGCTATTTTATAAGGTGATGAGGTATGAGCATGCCCCGTGCTTGCCGCCAGCAATGACAGCATAAGCACAACATAGAATCGGACAAACAGCATTTTTTTCATACTCTTACGCTTCGTTCCACACAAAAAGCAGACAAAGATAACAAGATTCCGCGTAAATACTATACAAAAAGCCGAGAAGCTTAAGAAAGAAAGTATCTTTGTACTCAAATTTTTAAATTAAAAGATTATGTATATTAAAAAAAACTACTATTGTAGAGTTACATGAAATTATCGAAGCCGAGAGAATTATTTCACACATCTATCTTGATGGGTACGAGTTGAGCAATGAAGGATACAACCTGATGAAACGCATCGCAAGAAACGCGGGAAAGCTAATCAAGGAGTACAATTATCAAAGGGAAAAACGGAAAAAAGAACGACTGAAAAGTAGTGCAGGAGAAGTGACAAAAGACGTTCCAGAAGTGTTTAATAGTTAAGAAAACACAAAACACGGATTATACACTTTTCCTCTTATAAGTAACTAATTTATAAAGATAAATACTTGGGAAAGTGTATAAAAATAAAACTGCTATACCAGTTAAAATGAGTATCTTTGTTGTGCGTGCGGCAGGCAACTAAGCCTGTTGCCCACAACAATTCATAAACCAAAAGGAGTTACAAATGAACAACACTCCAGACGAAACACTCGTCTCCGAATTTCCCGGCGTGAGGAGTAAGAAATCACGCGAAATCACAAGTAAAGAATATGTAGACACCGTGCGGAGCGACCGCTACCGCGAAGCCGTACAGCGCTATCGGGAACTGAAATCACAACCCGGCCGTGAAGCCGAAGCGCAGAAAGTGAAAGACGGCATGCCATGCATCATCCCCGCAGGCGTATGCCGCGACGGACATGCGGTAAAGAACCTCGTTACCCATAGCGGCTTGGTGTGCATCGACCTCGACCACACCGACACACGCACGCAGGAAATCTTCGAGCTTACCCGCACGCTGCCCTACGTACACGTGTCGCACATCAGCATTTCCGGCGAAGGCGTCAAACTCATGGTACGCATCCGCCCCCAAGACCTCGATGATTACCCGCGCCTCTACACCGCCATCGGTGAGGACGTGAGCCGCCACGTACAGCATCCCTACGACAGCAAATGCAAGATACTGACGCAACCCTGCTTCTACTCCTGGCATCCCGAAGCCTACTGCAATCCCGACGCCGTGCCCTTTGAAATGCCGCAAGACAGGCGGCAGGCAGACGGCAACGTCTCAGTGGCAGAACAAGAAGCAGCGCAAAGGACAGTAATACAGGAAACAACGGTGCAAGGAACAGCAGCGCAGGAAACAACAGTACCGCCGCAAGCAGAAACAAATGCGGAAACATCCGTAGCAAAGCCGGCAACGGATACGCCTGCCGCTCCCGGCTTCCTCGCCCAGTTCCTCGACGACTTCGAGCACCGTAACCCCTTCCGGAGGGGAGAGCGAAACGACCTCGCCCTGAAGTTGGGACGCAGCGCACGAAGTAAAGGTTTTTCGCAAAAAGAGCTGGAAGAAATCACCCTGCTCTTCGCCCGGCACTACGCCGCAGGCGATTTTACCACCGACGACATCCGTCAGCGCATAATGGCTGGTTATCAATTCATTGCGGAGCAAAAGGCGGAAAAACAAAATTCCGTTCAGGTCCCATCGAGGGTTCAGGTCCCTTTAGCCCTTCCTGAGAGCGAAAAAGACAAAGACGACGAAGAAGAAGTGTTGGAAAATAATAACGTTTTACGCGCTTCCGCCCCCTACATTCCCGAGGCTGTATACGAGCATCTGCCACAGCTATTGCAAGACTGCGTGAAGTATGCCGCCAACCGGCGCGAACGAGACTTCATGCTGCTGGGTAGCCTTAACAGTTGCAGCGCCGCCCTGCCCCACGTCCGCTTCCTCTACAACCGTCACTACTATTCCCCTCACTTCTACCTTGCCACCGTGGCCTCTGCCGGAGCGGGAAAAGGAGTGATAGGCAACACCGCCACCCTGCTCACCCCTATACAGCACTATTATGAGGGACTCTACGCACAGCAGAAGAAAGACTACGAAAAGGAAGTAATCGGGTGGGAAATGAAAATGGACAAGATGAAACACGGCAAGAATCCCGAAGCCATCAACCTCGACGACAAGCCGGAAGCCCCCACTCCCCATTACCTCGCCATACCCGCCAGCACCAGTAAAAGCCGCCTTGTGGAGCATCTGGCGCAAAGCGAAGACATAGGATGCAGCATATCCACTACCGAAATCAATACGCTCATCACCGCTTTGGGACAAGACTACGGACGCTTTGACGACATTCTGTGCAAGGCAGCCCACCACGAACTGATAGAGCAGTCGTACAAGAATGAGGGCGAACCCGTGAAAGTGGAATGTCCCCGCCTCGCCCTCAACATCTCGGGCACGCAGGAACAGTTCAACGCCCTGTTCCGTTCGCACGAAAACGGGTTGCTCAGCCGTTTCGGCATCTGCACCCGCCAGTCCGACCCCGTATGGCAGTCGTGCGCGCCCCAGTTCGACGGCATCGACCTGGGCAGCCACTTCAACAAGTTAGGAAAAGTGTTGTTGGAGATGCACAAGACATTGCTGGAATCACCCACGCTCGTCAGCTTCACCCCCGAACAGTGGGCACGCCACACGGAGCAATTCAGCGCCTGGCTTCAAGCGTCCGTGATAGAGGGACGTGAAGCCGAGCACGCCATTATCTACCGTCACGGACTGCTTGCCATGCGTCTGGCTTCCATATTCACCGTCTTCCGCAAGTACGAGGACTATCCTTATGCCAAGGAATACTACTGCACGGACGAAGACCTGGAGAGCGCATTGCTCATTATCGGCATGCTGATAGAGCACAGTCTGCTGATGAGTACCGCCCTCCCCGCCACCACCTTCAAGCCCCGTGCCATGCATGCCGTCCATCGGCTTGCAATCGTATTGGGACGTCTGAAACGTAAATTTACTTTTACAGAATTTATAAATGCGTGTAGCGATGAAGGAATCTCCAAGTCTGCGGCCAAACGGCTTTTGAAAAAATCCGTCGAAACGCAAGTGCTTGTAAAGCAAAAGGATGGATACAAAAAGAAGAAAAAAACGCCTCCCACGAAGGGCTAAAGGAACCTGAACCTAACGGGTGATACCTCACAAAGGTATGGATGCAGCGAAAAGTCATTACACCAAGCTGAACATCCGTGAAATAATATCAGCTTATTTCATACAGGTTTTCAGAAAAAGAGTTACCTTTGTAACATCTTCTTCAAGCGTTAGGAGAAGAGACGTTTTTTTTCAACTTGTTGGAGAAATCATTTTATTATTCGTTGCTACTAAATTCTGGTAAAATTTATAAGACACGAATAATAAGTGAAAGTCTCCACGTCTAAATGATGTATAACTTTGTTATATACATTTTGGCGTGGGGCTATTGCTTGTTATTATATGTCTTAGCGGTCTTTACCAGAGCCTTGTAGCAGTATAATAATTACAATAGCTTCCACGCCATTCTTTTTTGACCGGCTGGAACAGAATATTAACTAAATATTTAAAACCATGAAGGAGAAAGAGAAGGAATGTTACTACGGCTACACCTGTGACCTGATACACAAATTAGAACAGACCACCGATGTATATGCCTTTCTGCACCAAGAATGTCCCATCCCCGATGTACTTGAAAACCTACCCGTAATTTCCAAAGGCAATTTAAAGTGTATTTGCTGCATATACAGTAATGCCCTTTTACGCTTGGCATCCTCATCCCACCGCAAATCCATAAAACACAAATCCCATCCCCTCCTCCAACTGATTGCCCGCATCCCCCTCGTCGGAAAGCATATCAAGAAACGTATTTAGAGAAACCGGGAAGTTGGTAAGGCAAAGCAAGGAAGCGCCCCGCAGGATGAATAATTTCGTCTTGTGAGACGGGGAAATCCGGCTTACAAGACGAGTCTCCCTCATATTGCAAGACGGATTTTTTCATCCTGTGGAACAAGGCAGTTCAGGCGCAAGCGGGATTTTATTATCAACTGAAAATTGAATAATCATAAAAGTTTCACACATAGCAGATAAAAAAGAAATAGTTAAATGTGGCATTTTATAGTTGAAAACATTAAATATTATTTATATTTATAGCGTATAAAAAGCTATTACTATGGAAAACAAGTATTTAACCACATGTGCAAACTTTGTAAAGAAAGTATATGCCACAGCAACGCCTTATATTTTAAAAAACAAGCTATTAAGCGTACTTTTAGGAATCTTTCTGTTGCCATTTATCGGAACGATTCTTGAAGACATATTTGAGCCTGATTATTCTTTTGTCTATCATTTCGGCATAGAAGACAATAAGGATTTTTACACTTTCTGGATAGCACTGTTCGGCGTTTCCAGCATAGTGCTTAATATTTATCAAAGCCAAAAAAGAATGTCCCAACAAGACGACCAAATGAAGCACCAACAAACCCAAATTGATTTGCAAAAAAAGATAGAGCGCGACAACCGCTTTACCAAGGGAATAGAGTTGCTTGGAAACAGCACGCAGACCACCAGGATTGGAGCTATCTATACTTTATTCTTCTTAGCCAGAGATTTCCCTAATGAATACAGGCAATCCGTATTCAGCATTTTGTGTTTCCACATCAAGAACCAGACGAATGATGAAACCTATAAAAAGACTTACCCCAATTATCCCACGAATGAAATACGGGTCTTATTGAACCTGCTATTCAAACGCTATGAGGGTGAATACTTATTCGATGGCTTAACGGCCGATTTGGGAAATGCATATTTATCGGGTGTTCATCTGAAATGGGCTAACCTAAAGAATGTCAATTTTTACAATGCCAACCTTAGTAATGCCAGCCTTCAATACGCTGACCTCAGCGAAGGCAATCTTGAAAGGGCCAATTTCAGGAAAGCAAAGTTAACGGGCGCCAAACTGACGGGCGCCAAACTCATAAGAACCGAAATGGAGGAAGCTGAGACGACTGACCTCGATTTACAAAATGCTGTCATTGAAGCCTAAATTCCCACATTCTGCCGCATAAAATTATAGGTCATAATATCTTAAGGCGCTCCAAACACATTGACTATGAGCCGCACTTGCGCAGGCGTATATCGTCGGGCAGTATGGCTTAGTCCGGTTGCCAGCAAGCGCTGTTCCAGTCCGGGTGCGGTGCGTATCCATTCATTGAACTGCTTCACGGCCGTCTGCTGCTGCACACCGTGTATATACATGCAAGCCAGTTCGCCTTTGCCGTAGCTACGGACGACGAATGCTTTTTCTATAATGTCTTCATCGAGTTTTTCCATACGAAGCAATGCTGCTACCACAGCGTTAATTATCATACAAATATAATGATTTTCAATGAGATACGCAACGAAAACATTCATAAAGCGCTCGCCTTTTTCAACTTTCCGGCAAGGGATAAAGCTGTTTTCCACCGGCTTCTTCCTACGCAGGATAAAGGTTACTTTCTCTTTTTTTCTTATTTTTGCAAGGTAAACCAATCCATTCATACCATGAGTAAAACAGTAATAGTTGCATCTTTCAAAGCCGGGGGTGAAGAGCACAAGGTTTCTCTCCCATACGACATGACATTTCAGCAATGGAGCAATATTAGCGAAACGGAGTATAGGATTCTGAATGACCATATCGGAGAGCAAATAAAGTTATATAAAAAGGCTCATAACATTACCGCACCTACCACCCCGGACAGTATAGAGTTTGCTCCGCACTTCTACGGGGTGGAGTAATCAGCCACTCTCTCTTTATTATTGTCCCTCTCTGTGTCTTCGTGTCTCTGTGTTAAAATATTAGTTCATTTCTGCACTTTTTTGAGTAAAACAACTTTCCTCCTTTGCATTTGCATAAATGAAAGCAATTAGTTATATTTGTGTATGAATTAAAAACAATATTTTATGCCTGAAATTTGTAGATTCTTTGGTATTATCATAAGTCTTTATTGGAGCGATCACAATCCGCCGCACATCCATTTTGAATATGGAGATTATATATGTTCCATTAGCATATTAGATAGAATCGTAAATGGGCAAGCGCCAGCCAAAGTTATAGTCAAAGTAAATGAATGGATGGACTTACATGAATCTGAAATATTAACCCTATGGGAAAAAGCCCAAAGAGGTGAAAAAATAGATAGAATAGAACCTTTAAAATAAAAACTTATGCTGCGAATTATTGATGTTGATTATATTAAGGATTACGAGCTTCTTATTACTTTTAGCGATAAGAGTAGGAAAATAGTTGATTTAAAACCCTATCTTACAGGTGAGGTTTTCGGGGAGCTACTGGACAAAGAAAAGTTTATCCAATATGGTTTAACCCGTGTTACTATCGAATGGGCTAACGGAGCCGATTTAGCCCCTGAATTTTTATACGAAATCGGGACTGCTGCATAACAAGTAAATGCGGACTTATTATTTTTCGTGTTCGTCCGCCTTGTCCGTGTAGTCCGCGTATCTGTTTTATTCATTATTATACGTTTTCACCCCTCGGTCCCCCTAAAGGGGAAAAGGGATACTTTGAGTGTCATCGCTCTAAATATAAACATATTAGGTCTGATACTATCCCCCTTTAGCGGGTCGAGGGGTGTTTACTTCATTTTTTTTCCTTTTTGAGTAAAATCCCATATATCATTCTACTTATCGTTACTTAAACGTACTTATCGTTACGGAAACTTACTGAAACTTACCGAACCGGATTTTCCGCCTTTCCTCTACCGTATCTTTGTTTCAACGAAACGAGGTAAGGAATATCGCCGCGGAGAACTCCCCCACACGTTTCTATTGAATTGTTGAATTGGCCGACGCAAAGAAGCCCCGGCAGTTCATATTTCATAATTAATAATTAATAATTAACATTTATCATCATGGCAATTCTTGTAGAGCGTGTTCAGCGCTATCAGAAAGTCGGGGACAAAAGTTCCCCGCAATTGTACTATTTGAAGCGGAAAGCGAAAAACTCCCGCCTGTATGACATCAAGCGTCTCTCGCAGGAGATAGAGGAACTGGGTGGCATGTCGGCCGAAGACGTGGAGCACGTCGTCACCGCCATCGTGCGCAACCTCAAACGAAAGCTGACGGACGGTGACAGCGTTAAGCTGGATGGCCTCGGCGTGTTCTACACCACTTTCCACAGCAAGGGAACGGAAAAATCGGAGGATTGTAGCGTGAAGAACATCGACAAGGTGAATATCCGCTTCCTTACGGACAGCGGCCTGCGTCTGGTGAACGATTCTTCGGCCACTACCAAAGGTGCATCCAATAACATTTCCTTTGAGCTGTACAACCCCAAGGCGGGAAACGGTTCGGAAGGTGGCAACCAGGGCGGCGGAAGCGGTTCGGGAGAAGGACAGGAGGAGAACCCGCTGGGATAGGGCAAGGCGAAACGAAACAGTTATTAGTGATTGGTGATTAGTGATTTGTTTGTAATAGGGCTGCTCTATTATGCCGAAAGGAAAAGTACGAGCAAATCACCAATCACTAATCACTAATAGCTAATAACTAATCATTAAAGAATAACTAATAACTAAATTCATGAGCACAAAATCTAAAAACATCTGGGGTAACATTTTGAAGTTTGTAATCACTGTGGCAACTGCTGTACTGAGCGCACTGGGAGTGAATGCGATGAACGTTTAAAAAAATATGAGGTCTTAATATTTAATCGACATGAGATTGATTAATTTAATTGTGATTCATTGTAGCGCCACGCGCGAAGACCGTCCCTTTACCGGACAGGACTTGGAAGCGGCTCACCGCAGGCGGGGATTTAACGGAACGGGCTATCATTTCTATGTTCGCCGTGACGGAAGAATCTTGACTACACGCCCGGTCGAGAGGGTCGGTGCTCACGCACGTGGCTACAATGCTCACAGTATAGGAATCTGCTATGAAGGAGGATTGGACTGCCACGGTCTGCCCAAAGACACACGGACGGAATGGCAACGGCACTCGCTTCGGGTACTGGTCAGGGCGTTGTTGATGGACTATCCTCAAGCCCGGGTTGTAGGACACCGGGAGCTTAGTCCGGACACGAACGGTAACGGAGAGGTGGAGCCGATGGAATGGACGAAACAATGTCCGTGCTTTGAGGTGAAGGGGGAAAGGTGGTGAAAAAAGAGAGAGGGGTGTCTACCTTGTGGGTGACATCCCTCTCCTATTTGCTCTTTGAAATACTCAAATCCTTTATTTAGGTATACCTACATATACGTTGTCAATCTGACAAGTAGTAGTCAATCCGGCAGTTGCATTACCTTTGTAGCAGAAAGCAATATAAATGGTTTGTTTGGTATACTCTTTCAAATCTACAGAGTAAGAAGTGAATTTTTTATCGTTATCTTTATCCAAAGTCGTCGGAGTAATATCCTTCCATGTAGCTGTAGCAATATTGGAAGGTTCACCATTAAAATCAGTAGAGAGCAATAACGTAAATACATCACCTACATTGTAACGATACTCAAAATCAAAGTTCAGTACCATATCTTTGCCTAAAGCTAAAGCGGGAGTAATGAGATAAGTCTCCAAATCAGAATTATGTTTAAAAGCTGATAAACTTGCATATCTGTTATTACTATACGAAGCATATTGCCAAGCATAATCTCCTTTGACTTTTGTGTTAGTCCATCCTTCCAATGCAATGTCCTTTTTATCTTCACCGGCTTCAAAGTCTTGATTCACCAACACATCAGGAATATCACTCGGTAAAGTCACCGTCCATTTGCTCGCATCATTGTCTACAACGGCAGAAGCAGTCTTTACAACGGTTTCTTTAGTGATGTTTGTTCCCGTAATATTGATATCATCAATTTGAACATTAGCAGTAACACCAGGAGTTCCTACATACTGAAAAGCTATATTCACCTCACTACCAGCATATTCATCCAAAGAGAACGCTCCTACAACTTGCATTGTTCCATAACCGTCAGCCGGACCATCAAGATTAAAATTAGCCGATATATCTGTCCAATGAGTATATTTAGACTTAATATCAGTATTTGATCCTGAAAAATCATCAGCAATCAACACTTTCAAACATTCTCCTTTTTTCTTTCCGATAGAAGCACTTAAGCTGAATATAGCTCCTTTACTAATTTTATACTTAGGAGAAACCAACCATACTTCTCCTTCTTTTTGGTCTATCTGCGTATATACATTACCACTGTAAATATTATCAGTCCAATATATATCACCACTTACACAATAATTCAACCATCCGGGCAACTCCGTATTAGCTCCCTTAATAATATTCCGTTGAAAACCTTCATTCATTACCACGACTTCCGTAGAAACAGTCTTGATAAGGTTATATTTGATGGATGCTTCCGACCCCTTTTCAGCTGAATAGAATTTTGAATTTAACCAACTTTCCATTTTTACCTTTGCAGGCGCAGTAGCATCTTCCGGATTGTCTTCACCCTCCGTAAATCCACCGGTCGATGTATAGTCACCACCATAGGTCAAATCCAGTTTCACGACATTCCCCGGACGATATTCTTCCAGTCCGTCAAACTCAGGCTCATGGTTACAAGCTGTAAGCGCCAATGCCAAAGTCGCAGTTGCCAGTAATATTTTCTTCATATCTTTATCTTCTTTTCTGTCATTAAATTAGAAACTAACCCTCATGCTTGTAGACCAAGTACGTCCAAAGCCATAGAACACAGTAGCATCTTGCCACCCATGACCTCCGGTCTTAGCTCCATTATCGGTAGCATCCGTAATATAACTTTCATTCAAAAGGTTGGTACAGTTCGCTGTCCATGTAGCGTCAAGTCCTGCAAACTTGAAACGATAGCTGATACCTGCATCGAAAGTAAATGCTGACGGCATACGCCAAGGCTGTGCAACATCTACAGGATCTCCACCCAGTGTACTCGTTGAGATAAGACCGGCAATATCGTAATCGGCATAGTTACGTCCATAGAAGTTACCATCAACATATAAACGAAGCCCTTTCATTACTTCATAGTTGATCCCCAACGCAGCAGTTGTTTGTGCAGCGTTTCCAATTCTTACATCTTTGGTATTCATAATAAGTTTCGCCTGTTGTTCCGATCCTGCCGGTACAACATTCATCCCTTTATCTACGGCTTGTCCCTGCCCATTGTACATGTATCCTACTACACCGTCTTTCATCATACGCCAATCACCAAGAGAGAACATACCATTGATAGTCAAAGCGCGGACAGGACGATAAACAAGTTCCAATTCAATACCTTGGTGAAGTTCATTTACACCATTAAGATATACATAAGAGCTTTCTTGTGATACACTTAGACGTTTCTGAATGGTACGGTCGTTCCACATGGTACGATATAAATTCAAATTAGCAGAAAATGCTCTTGATACATAACCATAACCTAATTCAAAAGAGAACACACCTTCGTTCTTGCAATTAGGATTGAAGGCGTTACTCGTCATAGAGTTTAGGAATATACCACCGGAGAAGTACGGAGTACGTGAGTAATAACCGATATTGGCAAATACATTATGATGACCGTCAAAGTTATAGTTTGCACCTCCCTTGATACCATAACCAACTTTTGTCTTTTTATCTGACATTTCATTATTAGCATAGAAATAGTCTTTACGCCAGTTAGTGTTGGCATTTACGTTACCGGAAACAATAACAGACAGTTTGTCTTGAGAATATTCCGCTTGTCCAAACACACCATATTGTGCAATATAACTGTCAAAGTTACGATATACTACATCACCTACACCCAGACGTTCGTTCTGCCAAGCCTTATCATCTTTCTTATAAAGGACGTCTTTACGGGCTGTATCAATTACATAATCCCCCCCAAACAAATCTACTACCTCGGCTTTGTGTCCGCCATTATAATAGCGAAGGTCAATACCTCCTTGAAGATTGATGGATTCTGTTATCTGATTGGTATAAGTAGAGAGAAGTCCATACCACATATGAGTATTCATGTTTTTCGCAAGAGCCGTAACGCTACCATTCTCTGAAGCAGCATTTTCACGTTGAAGTGCTGCATAGTCAAAGGTTCCGTCTTCACGACGATATGTGGTATTAGGAATACCATTCGTAGCTCCATACATGCTGGAAGTTGACTGTCCTACTCCACGGTAGCCGTATCCGTCACCAATGGACATATATACAGAACTTGAAAGACTGGATTTACGGTCTATTTCCCACACATGGTTTAATGAAATTTGTGGCTTATGATAAGAGTTATAACTCGTACCGGTCATACCCTTACCATTAATATCATATCCAAAAGCAGCATTATAGCGATGTCCCAATCCACTGTTTACTTTCTCTTGCTTATTCCATTCTTCAATGGTCAACTCATCATAACGCTTGTAGTGATTTTGAGGAGCTCCCGTAGCCGTCAGCGACAAAGAATGATTATCTCCGATACGCTTCGAGATATTTACAAACCATGAATATGAATCAAATTTAGTTCCTTGAATATATCCGTCTCCCCAAGTTTTAGAGCCTAATACGGAAAAAGCCCAGCCATCTTTCGTCAAACCGGAAGAAAGACTGAACAGCGCCTTATTGTACCCATCATTACCAATACCATAAGATAGCGTACCACCTTTTTGGGCATCTGTAGAATTAGTTATAATATTGATAGAACCACCTACTGAGGGAGAAGATAGCTTAGAAGCTCCCAAACCTCTTTGTACCTGCATAGAACGGGTTACATCGGACAAACCAGCCCAATTAGACCAGTATATACCTCCCCACTCCATATCATTCATGGGTACACCGTTAATCATCACACCTACATTTTCTGACCCAAAACCACGCACTGTTACACGTGCTTCACCAAATCCACCGTTATCTTTAGAAGCATATACTCCTGGGGTAGCCTTAAGGATTTCGGGAAATTCCTGCGTACTAAGCTTCTCTGAAATAAATACCGGATCTACCGTAGACACAGCTACCGGCGTCTTACGCGAAATTGCAATAGAGGAAGTAATCGTAACGTCGGCCAGCATCACTGCGTCCGGTTCCATCTTGATAGCTCCCAGTTCTACAGAAGCTCCCTTCTGCGTAATCTTCTTCTTCTGGTCTTTGTAACCGATATACTTAAATAATAAGGTAGCATTAGGAGCAACGCTTTGCTTGAAATAGCCGTCGATATCGGTTACCGCACCTTGTGTAGTACCCTCTACCATTACGGCAGCTCCTACCAACGGCTCACCGCTCTCTGAATCGACAAGCTGACCATGCACTGTAGTCTGAGCCCATGCAGCGGCACTGAATACCGACAACACGGCCACCAACAGGAATTGAATTAGATGTTTTCTCATAATTCTGCTTTTAGTTAATAGATAGTGTTAATTAAAGTTTAAAAATTACTCTTGTGTTGCAAATATAATACTATTAGATTAGATATACATTACATTTATGCTACATTTTTTAAAGGGAATAAAGTATCAATAGGTTTTATGCAAACAAAAAAGCTCCGCATTTTTCATGCGGAGCTTTCTTTTTGATACCAATACAATATGTACAGTTTCAGTTTAAAACTGAAACTTAGTCATTCATTAACTTTCTATAACGAACGCGGGTAGGTTCTTCTTTACCCAGACGCTTCAATTTATTTTCTTCGTATTCGGAGTAAGAGCCTTCGAAGAAGAAGACATTGGAGTCGCCCTCAAAAGCGAGGATATGCGTACAGATACGGTCGAGGAACCAACGGTCGTGACTGATAACTACGGCACAACCGGCAAAGTCTTCCAGACCTTCTTCGAGAGCACGCAGGGTATTGACGTCGATGTCGTTGGTAGGTTCGTCCAGCAGCAACACATTCCCCTCTTCCTTGAGACAAAGCGCCAAGTGGAGGCGGTTACGTTCACCACCGGAGAGCACTCCGCAGAGCTTTTCCTGGTCGGCTCCGGAGAAGTTGAAGCGGCTGAGGTAAGCACGGGCGTTGATGTCACGTCCACCCATACGGATAAGGTCGTTACCGCCGGAGATTACCTGGTAAACGCTCTTGTTAGGGTCTATATCTTTGTGTTGCTGGTCTACGTAAGCCACCTTTACGGTCTCTCCTACCTCGAACTCGCCACTGTCTACGGTTTCCAGCCCCATGATAAGGCGGAAAAGGGTGGTTTTACCGGCACCGTTGGGGCCGATGATACCTACGATGCCGTTAGGCGGCAGCATGAAGTTGAGGTCGTCGAACAGGAGTTTGTCGCCAAACGCTTTCGCCACATGTTTGGACTCGATTACCTTGTTACCCAGACGGGGACCGTTGGGAATGAAGATTTCGAGCTTTTCTTCTTTCTCTTTCACGTCTTCGTTCAACAGCTTGTCGTAGGAGTTCAGACGGGCTTTTCCTTTTGCCTGACGGGCTTTGGGAGCCATACGTACCCAATCCAACTCGCGTTCCAGCGTCTTACGGCGCTTGCTGGCAGTCTTTTCTTCCATCTCCATGCGTTTGGTCTTCTGTTCCAACCAACTGGAGTAGTTGCCTTTCCAGGGGATACCTTCGCCACGGTCGAGCTCAAGAATCCAGCCGGCTACGTGGTCAAGGAAGTAACGGTCGTGGGTTACGGCAATTACCGTACCTTCGTATTGTTGCAGGTGTTGTTCCAGCCAGTCGATGGACTCTGCATCGAGGTGGTTGGTAGGTTCGTCGAGAAGCAGCACATCGGGCTTCTGGAGCAGCAGGCGGCAGAGGGCTACACGACGGCGTTCACCACCGGAGAGGTGTTCTACCGACTGGTCTTCGGGCGGACAACGCAGGGCATCCATGGCACGTTCCAGTTTGCTGTCGAGGTTCCAGGCATCGGTTGCGTCAATGATATCCTGCAACTCGGCCTGGCGGGAAAAGAGCTTGTCCATCTTGTCCTGGTCTTCATAGTACTCGGGAAGACCGAACTTCTGGTTGATTTCCTCGTATTCGGCCAGTGCGTCCACAATGGGCTGCACACCTTCCATTACTATTTCCTTAACGGTCTTGGTGGGGTCAAGATAGGGTTCCTGAGCCAGATAACCCACCGAATATCCGGGTGAGAATACTACTTCGCCCTGATAGGACTTATCTAATCCGGCGATAATCTTCAGCAGGGTTGACTTACCCGAACCGTTCAGACCGATGATACCGATTTTCGCTCCGTAGAAAAACGAAAGGTAGATGTTCTTCAACACCTGCTTGTTATTCTGCTGAATAGTCTTATTCAGCCCTACCATAGAGAAGATGATTTTCTTATCGTCTACTGTTGCCATGTAATTATAAATATTGATTTTTTGATGGGAACAAAGATAATGCAAATCGCACGCAATTCAATGGGTTTAGTCAAAATTGTATTTTTATATAAACGCGTTCTATTTACAGTTTACTGTTTTCATTCCATATTTTTATTCATACCTTCGTAGTGATTATGATGGTGCACTGCGACGAACAGGCTGAAAAGAAAGATGGGATATTCCATAAAGAAAGGGGGTATCCGGATTTACGTCAAGGATACAGGTAGCGGTATTCCACAGGAATTGCCAAGCAGGGTATTCGGCCGTCCCTGACGCAGGTTCCACTTTCTGGGCATGGATACCATGCGAAATCAATGCGCAAGACACGACCGACTCTCCTACTCCACAAGCTTTGCAGCAACAGTCTTTGCTGAACGCATCCGAGGAGAAGGCCTTGAAGATTTTAGTTGCTGAAGATAATGCCAGCAACTATTCATTGGTGCAACATATTCTTAAAAAACATGAGTGACCTGGGTACAGAATGGCTCGGACGCTGTAAACGAAACCCGAAACGGCAACTTCGACCTTATCTTGATAGATATAAAGATGCCTGTCATGGATGGACTGGAAGCAACGAAGGAGATTCGTAAGTTTAATACCCGAATTCCCATCATCGCACTTACAGCCAACGCTTTTGATTCTGACAAAGCCATCGCCACCAAAGCCGGATGTAATGCATTTCTAACCAAACCTTTAAATAAAAGTCAACTTCTCGAAATCTTCTCCAAGGAATGGTAACCCTTTTTAAAAAGCACATATTTATGGCAGAAAATGCCAAAATCGTTTGTATCTTTCAAAAAGAGTACCTATCTTTGCACCCGCTTAACAGCAATAAGGATTGATTCGCTAGCTCAGCAGGTAGAGCACAACACTTTTAATGTTGGGGTCCTGGGTTCGAGCCCCAGGCGGATCACAGAAAACAAAAGAAAAATCAAGCAAATCCCTGATAATCAGATATTATCGGGGATTTCTTTTTTCTGGCAGGTAGCAGAAAATAGCCGTTTCAAGCATATTATCGGTGGATAAATCGTGGGACTAAAATTTAATCGAAAAAAGTCCCACGAATTTGTATCTTTATCGCTGATTCATATAAAAACCACAAAACGTTCCTTGATACTTCTACAAAACGATTTCTAATGGTTTTGTGACCGGAAAGATCATAGTTTCAGCCGTAAATATTTAAGCAGATCACAGTTCCACCTTTTTTGCAACGAAAAAAGTATAGCCATAAAATTCTTTATACTTATGGTATAATTCTTCTTCAACAGCTTGAAGCGAACTGAATTCTTCGGCTATTTTATTTCCCGAATATTTAGTAAGGAATGTCTCCTGAGCTGCAATCTTGGGAGCAAAGTAATGTTCCGTCCAACAAGTTTCCGGCAGAATAAAGGTAGCGACAAGACGATACCCTACTTTGTGTATTTTAGCCACCTGATTAGGGATTGTATCTATTTCAGGATACGCATCCATCCAGAATCTATTGATTTCATCAGGACGTTTATCCGTAAACCACGAACTTTCAGTAATGGCAATGTACCCTCCTGTTTTAAGGTACTCACGCCATTCCTTAAGTCCCCGTTCAAAACCGATATTATAAATAGCTCCCTCTGACCAAATCAAGTCTAATGATTCTTTCTCAAAAGGAAGATAATCCATTGAACCGACAATACCCTTAACCCTGTCTTGCAAACCTAACCGCTTTGCATTACGATTGAAGATATCAATAAAACCGGGAAAGAAATCAAGTCCGGTAATCCGACCGGAAACATTTTGAGCCAATACCATTGTTTGTCCGCCTGTTCCACAACCGATGTCAGCAATAAAAGATTTATCGGTAAGATTGTCTATAAAGCTCAATGCTTTCAAAGTTACTTCGGGACTTCCAGGCCCTTGCCGTTGCATATTGGAAAAGAAGTCACAGATTAAATTAAGTTCGAAATCGTGAATTGTTTTATTTTCGTTACTCATTATCT
>CAJMPR010000011.1 GCA_905215345.1 uncultured bacterium | reverse complement strand
ATCGAAATAAACAATAGCAAAAGGGGCTATCCGACTTTTTGGACAGCCCCTTTCATATCAAAGGGATATTTCCCTATATTCAATTTTCTCTCTACTTAACGTGCAGCGTAATAAGTATCGATCATTGTTGCCTGGCGTGCAGAAGCTACTCCCTGAGCATCTAAAGTAACAGTCATATTTTCACCATTAGGCAAAGTCATCTGTGCAGTACCATCATTATTCATTTGCAACAATTCAGTACTTAAGCCATCAGCTACAACATTCCATGTATTCAGGTCCTTATCATAGATTAATTGCATGGAAGCAGTTTCACCTTCTTTCGTAATTGAATAACCATTTTCAAGAGTTTCTACCAGATAATCACCGTTTTCACCCTTAACTTTCTTTACATCACCTATGCTTGCCATAGGATTACTGCCACTCCAAAACTCAATAGAGTTGATAACCAAAGCGTCAGCCAAATAGCATACGCCATACACCGGAATGATATTAAATGCAAGGTAAACAAGTTCATTAACAAACTTATTACCAATACTCTGGTTCCAGTTTACAAGTTTACTGTGTAACCCGAAAGAACCGATACAAGAACTAAAAAAGAAAGCGCCACATACCATTACAGTAGCAGCCATTTTCAAATTGAACTTTTTCATACTTACTTCTTTTATTTTACTGTGTTTTTAAAGAATAAATATCTATTCATTTGTGCAAATATAACCTATATTTAATAAAAAAGCACACAATTAAGATGTAAAAAACAACTTTATGTAAAATAAAAGAATTTGCATCAGCTCCGTTTGGGAGAGATAATCGTTGATATCCAATAATCTACGGAGAACTTACCCGCCCCAACAATATACATCAACACAAATACAATGAGATAAACAAATGCGAGTTCTTTCACTGCAAACGGATCATTACCATGAACAATGAAAAAAGCCACGCACATTGTAAATATCATTGGTATCATAGCCAATCTATACAAGAAGCCGATGACAAAAGCCATTGAACAAATCAATTCTCCGAAAATGGCCAACGCCAAAGATGTAGCACGACCTATACCCAAAGGATCTGGAAATACCGCAGAAAGTTCTTGGTAATTTGCCCATTTCTCAATACCATGATTCATGAGTAAAAGCCCAAAAACAATTCTGACTATCAATAATATGATGGATATATAAGTTCCATTCGGTTTGGAAGGGAATAAAAATTGTTTAATCATAATCATTCGTTTTTAAGTTGATATATGTATTATAACAAACATTATTGAATAAAAGTTTATTCCCGCTTTAACGGTTTAATAATAATTCGTAGGGAAGGATCATATGTGAAGTAACTCCACATCCAATCTACAAAAATAAATAAACGGTTCTTAACGCCCACAATACTCATCAAATGAATAAACAGCCATACAGCCCATGCCGGAAAACCACCAAAACGTAGTTTTTTTAATTCGACTATTGCATGATTTCGTCCGATGGTTGCCATTGAACCTTTATTATGATATACAAATGGTTCCAAAGGCAGTCCTTCTTCCATTCTTTGCAGATTCTTTATCAGATTCCTTGCCTGCTGGATAGCAGGTTGTACTACTTGCGGATGCCCTTTAGGATAATCATTCAAAATCATCAATGCCGTATCACCGATTGCAAAAATATTAGGATACTCAAACAAGCGGTTATAGTTATCTACTTTTAAGCGATTACCCGGTCCGTATGCTTCCACTGGTAAGCCCTTTAAGCTATTTGCTTTTACACCGGCTACCCAAAACACATTTTTAGTATCAATTACAGTTCCATCACTCAATGCTAACTTATAATCTGCATAATTAACAACACGTGCATCCAATCTAATTTCCACATTCCGTTTAATCAGGTAATCGGCCACTTCCAAAGAAGATTGTTCAGAGAAAGCAGAAAGGAGGCGGGGAGCAGCATCTATCAGAATAATGCGCATCTCTTCAATATTCAAATCCGGATAGTCTTGCGGTAAAACGAATTTTCTCATTTCGGCCAAAGCACCAGCCAATTCAATACCCGTAGCACCACCGCCCACAATTGCAAAAGTCATCAAGCGCTTTCGTTCTTCTTCATTCCCTGTATTTTGGGCTTGTTCAAAGCTATCCAAAATCTGGTTACGGTTAAACAAGGCTTCCGAAGTGTTTTTCAGAGCCATCGTCTGTTTAGCCATATCATCACTGCCGAAGTAATTGGTGTCACATCCGGTAGCAATTACCAAATAGTCATATGCCAAAGTACCAATAGATGTCTCTAATAAATTATTCTCAGGAATTACCTGTTGGGCCTCGCATATACGTATATGAAAGTGTTCTCGCTTTTTAAAGATTTTACGGAAAGGAAAGGAGATAGCACTTGGTTCTATACCTGCCGTAGCTACCTGATAGAGTAGCGGCTGAAATATATGATGATTGTTTTTGTCCAATAATACGACTTGGTATTTACTATTTCTCAATTTTCTTGCCAATTTAAGACCGCCAAAGCCACCTCCAACAATGACAAGGCGTTTCAATCCCTCTTTATCGGGAATATCCATTGCTGTTTTCATATCTTTTGTTGTTCTTTGTTTTTGATATAGAAACACTTCGAAAGGAAGAAAGTTTTGTAAAGAACAATTAAGTAATAAGAATTTCAAAATACAAAATCAGAAGAAGAGAAAACAAAAAGACATGTAACATTGTTGTAATAAGATTATTAAAAACTAACTTTGCACTCGAAGTTTTTCGATAGAAAAAATGAGCACAAAACAAGCAAGATGGATACTATTGGTATTGTCGCTAATAACAGTAACGACTGTTCATGCACAAACACATCTGGCGGAAGTTTACACTTCAGCAGATACATTATCTGTCACCACATCTGATTCTGTGTCTACCAAAAGAAGTTTTTTCAAAAAGTTTCTGGATTACTTCAATGATGCTAATAAAGAGAAAAAAAATAAGAAATTCGATTTCAGTATTATCGGTGGACCTCATTATTCCAGTGATACCAAGCTTGGATTAGGATTAGTGGCCGCAGGACTTTATCGTTCTGACCGGAATGATACAATCCTTCCGCCTTCCAATGTTTCATTGTATGGAGATGTTTCTACGGTAGGTTTCTATTTATTAGGAGTACGTGGAACACATCTGTTCCCTCAGGATAAATATCGTTTGAATTATAACCTGTATTTTTATTCCTTTCCGAGTTTATATTGGGGAAAAGGATACGATAACGGAGCCAACAAGAATAATGAAAGCGATTATGACCGTTTTCAGGCTCAAATAAAGGTGGATTTCATGTTTCGGCTGGCACGTAATTTTTATATTGGCCCAATGGCTGTATTCGATTATATATATGGACATGATTTTGAGAAGCCAGAGTTATGGGAAGGCATGAGTACACGTACTACAAACCTTAGTTTAGGCTTTTCGCTGCTTTATGATTCGCGCGATTTTCTGACAAATGCATATAAAGGCTACTACCTGAGAATAGACCAGCGCTTTAGTCCCGCCTTTTTAGGAAACAAGTATGCTTTCAGTAGCACGGAACTGGATACAAGATACTATCATACCGTATGGAAAGGCGGGGTTTTGGCCGGACAATTCCATACTTTGTTGAATTATGGCAATCCGCCTTGGGGGCTAATGGCAACTTTAGGCAGTTCGTATTCCATGCGTGGTTATTATGAAGGACGTTATCGTGATAAATGCTCTATGGATGCACAACTGGAACTCCGCCAGCACGTGTGGAAACGAAATGGAGTTGCTGTGTGGGTAGGAGCAGGAACCATATTTCCGGAATTCTCCGAATTTAAGACTAAACATATACTCCCTAATTATGGTTTCGGCTATCGTTGGGAGTTTAAAAAGAGAGTGAATGTACGTTTAGATTTAGGGTTTGGCAAACACCAGACCGGATTTATATTTAATATCAATGAAGCTTTTTAATTTAATCAAGAAATGGTTCGATAATCAGGAAAATCTGTTTTATCTGTTCCTGGCTATCCTGATAGCACCCAATGTAGTACTCTGTTATACAGAACCGATGCCGGTAGTTGCAAAGATATGTAACATCCTGTTGCCTTTCTCCATATATTATATAGTAATGACTTGGTCGAGAAATTGCGGCAAAGTATTCTGGATATTATTTCCATTCATTTTTTTCGGAGCATTCCAGATTGTACTGCTTTACCTTTTCGGACAATCAATCATTGCAGTAGATATGTTTCTCAATTTAGTAACGACCAATTCGAGTGAGGCTTTGGAATTGCTGGATAATCTGATACCTGCCATTGTCATTGTTGTGTTACTTTATGTTCCGGCATTAATATTAGCAATGATATCAATCGTCCGGAAGCGTAAGGTATCGGAATTCTTTATTCGTAGGGAGCGTAAGCGTGCCCTGATAGCTTTTGTTATCGGAATATTTTCATTGGTAACTGCATATTTGTTCGATGCCCGTTATGAATTGAGATCGGATTTATATCCTGCAAATGTATGTTATAACATTGCACTTGCTTTTCAGCGTACTGCTCAGACACAAAACTATCCGGAAACATCTAAAGATTTCTCTTTCCATGCAAAAACCACTCGTCCGGCCGATAAAAGAGAAGTATATGTAATGGTGGTGGGTGAGACATCCCGTGCAGGTAACTGGTCTATTTACGGTTATGAGCGTAATACCAACCCCGAACTTTCAAAGGCTAAGGGAGTGACTGCATTCTGCCATGTATTAACAGAGTCAAACACTACTCATAAAAGTGTCCCGATGTTGATTTCTCCCATTTCTGCACACGATTATGATTCCATTTATTATCAGAAAGGAATTATAACAGCATTTAAAGAAGCCGGATACAAAACTGCTTTCTTTTCCAATCAACGTTACAACCACTCCTTTATTGACTTTTTCGGGATGGAAGCCGATACATATGATTTTATAAAAGAAGATGAGGGAGATTCCAATTATAACCCTTCAGATGACGAGCTTCTGAAACTTGTTGCTTCCGAATTAGCCAAAGGCAACTCCAAACAATTCATTGTTCTCCATACTTATGGATCTCATTTTAATTACCGGGAACGCTATCCTTCAAATAACGCTTTCTTTTTACCCGATTTCCCTGTAGATGCGGAAGTGAAATACAAGGATAATTTAATAAACGCATATGATAATTCCATCCGTTACACAGATAACTTTCTGGCACGGCTGATTGGGATGTTAGAGAAACAAAATGTAGATGCAGCTATGATTTATACCTCCGATCATGGAGAAGATATTTTCGATGATAATCGTAACCTTTTCTTACATGCATCACCGGTTCCATCGTATCATCAGATACATGTACCTTTTCTTGTATGGATGTCCGACAGTTATCTCCAAGCTTATCCAGCCTATCAGAAAGCTGCCCAAACAAATAAACAGAAAAACATCTCTTCCAGTGCTTCTTTTTTCCAGACAATGCTTGAATTGGGTGGGATAGAAACGCCCTATCGGAATGATTCTTTATCCGTAACCAATATGCTATTGGTAGAAAAACCGCGAGTATATCTCAATGATCATAATGAGGCTCGTAAGCTGGATGATATCGGAATGAGAAAAGAAGATTTCAAAATGCTACAAAAGAGAGGAATAAGCTATTAATCAATTGATATTCATAGAATTTCTATGAATATCAATTATTTCTCAATTACAGGATAATTATATGCCTATATAGTGTAGAAAATTACCACTCATCGCTAGGGTACTTTTTCCCAATTAACGCCTCTATTCTTCGCTTATAACGATTTGCCCCTTCTGCTATATATTTTCCGGCTTCTGCCGTTCCCATTCCATATACAACAAGAGGGGTCTGCCATCTCATGCCGGCATGTATGGCACTTGCTTGATAAGGTCTTAATAACTCATCAATTGTAAACTGATTTCTGCCCCCACTGCGATATGCATCATATTCTGAACCGGTAGTAATTACCACCCATAGAACTTTTCCGGCTACAGCAGGAGTTTTGGCTAAATACGTAAAAACTTCATCTTGCCATTTCTTTAGTAAAGAAGGAGCTGCCATCCAGTGAAACGGAAACTGAAAGACAAGCGCAGACGAATGCGAAATAATTTTGCTCCATGTATCTGCATCAAAAGCATTTTCGTTCTGCATCTCGTACAAATTGTAAACAGCAACATCTTCCATATCTTTAATGGCATCCATTAATGCCTTGTTAGCTTGGGAGTTTCTAATATCGGGATGTGCCAAAAGAACTACTACCTGTCTTGAATCTTTATCCATATTATTTTATAATTTAGGGCTATCTGATGAATGCAAAGATAAAAAATATAAGATATATAACAAAAAAGGAACAACATTAGTTGTTCCTTTTTGAAGTACACCCTCAGGGACTCGAACCCTGGACCCATTGATTAAGAGTCAATTGCTCTACCAGCTGAGCTAAGAGTGCATTATTTATTTCTTGTTTGCGGGTGCAAAGGTAGTCCTTTTATTTTATTTAGCCAAACAAAATATATTATTTTTGCGGTGGAATCGGCTTTTTTTAATCAAATTCATACAAATCAGAAGGTGTAGTACGCTTTAATGCGCAGAGTTGCACATCTTTACCAACGATAATTCCTTTCTCTCTTAATTTCCACTCAACTGTTTTATAAGCTAATTCCGGATGATTATTATCTTTACTCAAATGACAAAGCCAAATATAACGCAAATGATCAGCAATATTCTCTGCCAGAAATTCAGCAGTGGCAATATTACTCATATGACCTGTACGGCTGGTAATTCGCTCCTTCAAATATTGCGGATAAGTACCCATACGCAACATCTCTTCATCATAATTAGCTTCCAAAATCAGATAATTGGCTTTACAGATATACTGTGCGGCAGTAGGGGTTATTTCTCCAAGGTCGGTAAGGAAAGAAAATACTTTTCCGTCTATTTCGATACAGTAACCTACATTATCCGTACCATCATGAGGAACTTCAAAAGATTCGATACGAAAATCCTCCAACTGCATAGGTTGTTGCTTTTCCAGGTAACGAACGGATGAGTGTAACTTTTCCGTCATACAATAACTTTTGTTGATTCCTTCGTGAATACGTGCCGTAGTATAAACAGGTATATTCAGTTTTTCGCCCAATCCACCTACAGACTTGATATGATCAGCATGATCATGAGTAATAAATACCGCACGTATCATTTCCATACTGATACCTGATTCTTTCAGTCCTTTTTTTATAGTACGTACTGCAATGCCTGCATCAATGAGTATTCCGTATTTTTCTGTGCCTATGTAGTAGCAGTTACCACTGCTTCCGCTTGCAAGGCTTATAAATTTTATTTTCATTCTAATTTCCTAAATTAAAAATGCCGTCGCTTTAATGAAAAGTGACGGCAAAGACAGTGTAAATAAGGCAGAATAAAGCTTGCTTTACTCATGCCGGGTGCAGCATGTCTTCGCATTGGCTGCAAATATACATAAAATATGCAATATATAAACCTATGCTTTCTTCTTTTTGTCGATGAATTCGGTCGTTTTGGCAAAAATCAATAAAGCTATCGCCGCAACTAATCCGATACCGGCAAAATAATACCATATATAATGCGCATTGGCACTGGCTGCTTCCCAAGCATCATGAGTAGGGAACAGAGCAGGATCAGGACAATATTTAGTCAAAAGGACACCGGCAATACCAAATCCGAAAATAGAAGATAAGAATGAATGAAGATGACTGAAACCAAGATACATACCTTCTTCTCCTTCAGGAGCCTGCAAAGAGAAATATTCCAGATAGCGGGGTGAAATGAAGCACTCTGCCAAGGCTTGTACAACAATACCAAGAATCATCATTAAAGTAATATTACTCATCCCTGCAATAACATCATTACCCAGCAAATTTCCACATGCCATCAACAAAGCCGATATCGGAATAAGAAACATACCTATATTCATGGAAGCGATAGCTGTACGTTTTGCCATCCACCGGGTGATGAAACTCACGCAGCAAACAACTACAAAGGGATTCACATTAGCAATCCATCCCGGTTTTGCCGTTTCGCCTGCCATGCGGATTACGTATTTGGGCATAGTAGCATACAGTTGTTGTTGAACCATCCAAAAACCTGTGACAATAAGAATAAGAATCAGTAAACGCCAATTGGTAATAATACGCAGGAATCCCTGTCCAATCTCACGCATACTTTTTCCTTCGCCTGCCGTATGTGTCGATTTATATAACAGGATAACAGAAAGTAATGCTAATATCGTCATTATTCCCGAAAAATAATTGATATAGATATAAGCTTGTTCCCCAATTGCATTGCGTAACGGATCTATAACAGTTTTACCAGTAAAAGCTCCGAAATTCACCATCATATAAAAAATAGAATAACCACGGGCACGGGTAGCCTCGGTTGTTTCTTTGGCTACGGAAGCCGAAATAATTGATTTGATAAATGATCCGCCTACCATAATTACAAATAAGACAGGAACAATCATCCAACGGTCATTGCTATCAGGTAATCCGGAGAAACGGGTTACTTCACCATATTCCACTAATCCTGCCGCTTCCAGCAAAGTGGGAAGTATCCCTAAACCCAAGTATCCAATTGAAAGTAAAGAAAAAGCAATAATCATGGATTTCCTGAATCCAATTTTATCAGCATAAGCACCCGTAAATATGGGTAACAAATATAGCCCGCCCGAAAACAGACCGGAAATCATACTCGCTTCAAAATCGTTAAAGCCTAAAATACTGGAAAGATAGATGGTTAGAATTATAAATACGGCATAATACGCCATACGCTCGAACAGTTCTACTGTGTTACTTACCCAAAATGCTTTAGTAAAGCCCTTAGGCGTAGTTTGGGGTGATTGCGTCATCCTTTTACTATTATTTTTAATATTGTTTTAACTGAAAATATTTGCAAAAATATACTTTTAAGGCATTATATGCAAATCGTTATAATCTAAAGCCCTTTAACTGTTCAATTCCTTTAAAACTCTGTTCAAACTTCTGATATCTATTCCTAAATAGGAAGCCATATCTAATTTTGATAATTTAAAGTTTTGTTTATCCTGTAATTCAAGTAGTTTAGTGAGACCGTATTTTATGGTATATAGCTGCTGGTAGGCAGCTCTGCTACTGGTATTGATGATACGTTCCGCCATCTCATTGAGAAGCATGTTGCTAAATGGATGATTATTATCTAAAAGAGAATTGAAATAAGAAGTAGAGAATGTATAAACTTGAGTATCAGACATTGCTTCTACATTGCACAAACATCTTATATTTTTCAATGCTTCTATTTCTCCGATGATTTCTCCTTTTCCCAAAAATTCAAAAATGAAATCTTTACCATTTTCTTCACTGTTGAAGCATTTCACAATTCCTGTTTTTACAATTAAAACCTTGTAAGATGCTTCGTCCTGCTTGTACAAAAGATTTCCCGTAGAATATCTTTTCAGAATAATATTTTTCTGCTCGGGCTCATTATAGAGTTCTTCAATAAATGATAAAAGTTGGGTATTCGTTCGTAACATAATAGTAGTTTTAGGATATTTGTCCTTTGTTCCAATGAAAGACTAACGTAACTTTGTACACAAAGATATGAAATAACCATAAAAGAAGACCATGTATGAAAGATAAAATCAAATGTATCGCCTTTGATGCCGATGACACGCTATGGGAAAATGAACTCTATTTCCAAGAGTTTGAGAATGAATTTTGCAAACTTTTAAGTCCGTATCTACCTACATCTTCTGCTTCGGAAGAATTATTTAAAACAGAAATGAAAAACCTGCATTTATATGGATATGGCTTAAAGGGAATGATGCTTAGCATGGTTGAAACAATCTGCCGGGTCACAGAAGGGAAAGGAAATGTTCATATTATAGAAGAAATTATAAGATTAGGGCAAGAACTATTTCAGAAACCTGTAAAATTATTGGATGGAGTAGAAGAGGTGTTATCCCAACTTCATGGGAAATACCAGTTAGTGTTAGCAACAAAAGGTGATTTGTTTGACCAGAAAAGAAAGATAATGAATTCAGGAATACAAGAGTTCTTCTGCCATATAGAAGTTATGAGTGATAAGAAAAGTTCCGATTATGAAAAGCTGATGGATACTGTCGCTTGTGCGGCACAAAATTTTCTCATGGTAGGCAATTCCATTAAGTCGGATATAATACCCGTCCTGGAACTTGGAGGATATGCAGCGCATATTCCACATCACATTACATGGGCACATGAACATTATGAGGGAGAAGTAAACCATCCTAATAGTTTGAAACTGAACAATCTCAACGAAATAACAAACTACTTATCATAATGCATAAAAAAAGCGTGCATCGAATTAAAATGTAATGCACGCCTTTCTTTTTCAAGTTCTTACCAATCTATCAGAATTGGAAGAATTTCTTTGCATTATTATAGCTGATATCTTCAATCATCTGATTAACGCGCTCCATTTCAGAAACCGGGATTTCGCCGTTTTCCACATCACGACCTACAAGGTTACATAGAGTACGACGGAAATATTCATGACGCGGATAGGAGAGGAAAGAACGAGAGTCAGTCAACATACCTACAAAACGGCTCAAAAGACCAAGCACAGACAATGCATTCATTTGCTTTTCCATACCATCTTTCTGATCGAGGAACCACCAGCCTGAACCAAACTGAATTTTACCGGCAATTGTACCATCCTGGAAGTTACCCAGCATTGTAGCAATCACTTCGTTAGCACATGGATTCAAGTTATAAAGGATGGTCTTTGTCAACTTACCTTCCGAATTCAAGCGGTCGAGGAACTTAGACATTGCTTTGGCAGTATTAAATTCACCGATTGAATCGAAACCTGTATCAGCTCCCAGCAATTTGAACATCTTGGTGTTGTTATTACGAATAGCACCATAGTGGAATTGCTGTGTCCAACCTTTTTCCCAATCCATTTCACCAAAAACAACCAACATAGCCGATTTGAACTTCAGGATTTCTTCTTTAGTCAATGCAGTACCACCATATACCTTATTAAATATCGCTTTGATTTCTGCATCCGTATAATCTTCTGCGTAGAACTCTTCAATACCGTGGTCGGACAATTTACATCCTTGCGCAGCAAAGAAATCGTGACGCTTGCGCAGGGCAGCAATCATATCGTCAAAGTTAGAGATTGCAACACCACTTACCTCAGCCAATTTTTCTACATAAGCGCGAAAATCAGCAGGAACTTCTACTGCCATGGCTTTATCAGGACGCCAAGTGGGTAGCATCTTGACTTCGAAACCACTTTCACGGGTCTTGATATGATATTCCAATGAGTCAATAGGATCATCAGTTGTACAAACCGCCTCTACATGATAACGACGCATCATACCACGAGCTGAATATTCCGGTTGCTTCAACTTCTCGTTACATTCATCATAAATCTCACGAGCCGTTTTCGGATTCAAAATTTTATCAATGCCAAATGCTGTTTTCAACTCCAGATGAGTCCAATGATATAAAGGATTACGGAAAGTGTAAGGTACTGTTTCCGCCCATTTTTCAAACTTCTCCCAATCCGTGGTATCTTTACCGGTACAATAACGTTCGTCTATACCGTTAGTACGCATAGCACGCCATTTGTAATGGTCTCCACCCAACCAAATTTCGGTTAATGACTTAAACTGATAGTCATCGGCTACCATTTGTGGAATTAAGTGACAGTGATAATCGATAATCGGCATTTTAGCCGCATGTTCATGATACAACTTCTGTGCAGTTTCTGTCTGCAACAGGAAGTTCTCATCCATAAAGTTTTTCATCTTCTTGTGTTTTAAGTATCTAAAAAAATTACTTCCTTATTAATACACCTATATAGTATTGATTGTAAAGCTAATAGGCTCGATAACTCTTTTTGCTTTTATTAACCGTTATCGAACACAAAAGTAGAAATTTTACTTGGAGAAACAAAATAATTCGTATCTTTGCCGCAAATATTTATAATATTTAAGCTTTGAACGCAGCACCTTTATCACCTTAGGATAGAAGAGAATGGAAAACAAAAATTATACAATAAAAGATATTGCACGCATGGCAGGGGTATCTGCCGGAACAGTAGACCGCGTGCTGCATAACCGGGGCGACGTATCACCTGCAAGCAGAGAGAAGGTTCAGAAAGTTCTCGATGAAATAGATTACCATCCTAACATGTTTGCCATAGGGCTGGCTGCCAAAAAGCGTTATCACATAATATGTATTATACCTTATTATATAGAGCATGACTACTGGCATGCCGTAGCTCAAGGAATTGACCGTGCCGCACAAGAACTACGTCCGTTCAATGTCGGAGTGGATTATCTGTATTACAGCCACGCTGACGAAGCTTCTTATGAAAAGGCTTGCACACAGCTCCAAACAGAAGCCGTTGACGCGGTACTGATTGCTCCGAATTTTCAAGACGAAACTTTGAAATTGACATCATACCTGGAAGATAAGAAAATTCCTTATGCACTTATCGACTTCAATATGGAAGAAACCCGCGCATTATGCTATATAGGACAAGACTCTAAGACCAGCGGATATATTGCCGCCAAAATTCTGATGCGTCGGTATAAGGAAGGGCAGGAGCTGGTACTTTTCTTGAACAACCAGAAGAACAGTCCGGCTGAAGTCCAAATGCAACGCCGTTTGGAAGGCTTTATGCAATACATTGCAGTAGCACACAAAAATCTGATAATACACGATGTCGTTCTAAACAAGGAGGACAATGCCTCTAATGAAGAAGTGCTGGATGTTTTTTTTGCCGAACATCCCAAAGCGGTTTTGGGTGCTGTATTCAATTCCCGCATATATCAGGTGGCAAGTTATTTACAGAAAAAGAAACAGAAGTTGGAAGCGTTAGTAGGCTATGACCTGTTGCAAAAGAATGTCGAATACCTGAAAAGCGGGGAAGTAAACCATCTCATCGGACAACGACCGGGATTGCAAGGATATTGCGGCGTCAAGGCATTGTGTAATCACGTTGTATTCAAAAAACCGGTTACAGCCGTTAAATATATGCCTATCGATATCCTGATGAAAGAAAATATTGACTTCTATTTTGAATTTGAATAAGTAAAATCATAATCAATCGTTAAAATTATTTTTAAGATGAAAGCATTAAACAAACAGACGGCTCCCAAGTCCGTTGCTCCCGAACGAATTATCCAGTTTGGTGAAGGAAATTTCCTCCGTGCATTTGTAGACTGGATTGTGTACAACATGAATCAGAAAACCGACTTCAACAGTAGCGTTGTAGTAGTTCAGCCTATAGAAAGAGGTATGGCCGAATGGTTAAACGGACAAGATTGCCTTTATCATGTCAATCTGCAAGGTCGTTTAAATGGTGAGGCAGTAAATAGCCTGACACGCATTGACTGTATCAGCCGTGCATTGAATCCATATTCCCAGAACTCTGCATTCATGGCGCTTGCGGACCAGCCGGAAATGCGTTTCGTTATCTCCAATACAACGGAAGCCGGTATCGCTTTCGATCCGAATTGCAAGTTTACCGATGCTCCTGCATCTTCATATCCGGGCAAACTGACTCAATTGTTATATCGCCGTTTCAAAACGTTCAAGGGAGACAAGACTAAAGGTCTTATCATTATGCCTTGCGAACTCATCTTCCTGAATGGACATCACCTGAAAGAATGTATCTACCAGTACATTGAACTATGGAAAGAAGACTTTGGCGCGGATTATGAAAAATTCAAGACTTGGTTCGATAAATACTGTTACGTATGCGCTACACTGGTAGACCGTATTGTACCCGGATTCCCACGTAAAGAGATTGCACAAATTCAGAAACAGGTTTGCTATGCGGATAATCTTGTCGTACAAGCTGAAATCTTCCATTTGTGGGTTATCGAAGCTGCCGAAAACCTTTCTCTCCGTCAGCTGGCCGAGGAGTTCCCCGCAAACAAAGCCGGACTGAACGTACTGTTTGTGAAGTCTGAAGCTCCTTATCACGAAAGAAAGGTAACTTTACTAAACGGTCCTCATACCGTGCTTTCTCCGGTTGCTTACCTGAGTGGCGTAAATATTGTGCGCGATGCATGCAACCACCCGGTCATCGGCAAATATGTCCGTAAAGTCCAGTTTGATGAATTGATGCAGACGCTGAACTTGCCGATAGAAGAACTGAAGAAATTCGCCGCCGACGTATTGGAGCGTTTCGATAATCCTTATGTAGAACATCAGGTTACCAGCATTATGCTGAACTCCTTCCCGAAATATCAGACTCGTGACCTTCCGGGGTTGAAAACTTATCTGGAACGTAAAGGAGAACTTCCAAAAGGTTTGGTACTTGGTCTTGCAGCTATCATTACGTACTACAAAGGCGGTGTTCGAGCAGACGGTGCTGAGATTACCCCGAACGACGCTCCGGAAATTATGCAATTATTGAAAGACCTTTGGGCAACAGGAGATACCCGCAAGGTTGTAGAAGGCGTATTGGCTGCCAAAGACCTCATCTGGGGCGAACACGGAGATTTGAATACTATTCCGGGATTGACCGATATGGTTACCGGCTTCTTGAACTCTATCCAGGAAAAGGGTATGCTGGAAACGGTGAAGAGCATTCTCTAAACATATTCCGTACTTAATAACAAATATGGCAGTAGGACAAAGTAAAATACTTTGTCCTACTTTTTTATAAATAACTTCTGATTGAACAACTCTTCTTATAATCCCAAATTCGCGTATATTTAGTGGCATATATTTGCGGATAATCGCATATTTTTTCTTTACTTTGTAATATAAACTTTATTATACTATCATGAAAAGTGAAGAAAATATTAAGTCGCAATTGGCACGATATATGCAATGCTTTAATAATCAATGTAACAAGAGAGAACACTGCCTTAGATATAATCTGACAGAAGTTGACACGTCCGACGTTCCCTGTATCTCCATATTCAATCCAGTTTGCTATCCCAAGAAAGGAGAGGACTGTTCTTTCTTTCGCACAAATAAGAAGATACGTATGGCATGGGGATTCAAAAATTTATATGATGACATGCCCGCCCGCATCGCGCATGCCATCCATCTTAGTTTGGAAAGTTTTTTTGGTCATACCTCTTACTACCGCTACCGTAATCAAAAATTAGGATTAACCCCACAACAACAGGAACGCATCCGCCAGATTTGCCTTCGCCATGGCTGGAAAGAGGAGATTACCTTTGAACGCTATACAGAAGAATACGACTGGTAAACATGTTATTGCCCAGCATCTACCAAGTAAATAATACGTCTTATAGTGTGATAGTTAAACTACCTTCGGTTGGTATTCAAAATACCAACGATTGGTACAAGATGTACCATAGTAAGGTATTAGAAGTACCACAGTATGGTATTGGATGTACCATAGTATGGTACAAGGTGTACCAAACAATGGAATTTCTTGGTACATATATACATCTGATAAACAACGAGGTATATAAGATAAGTTTGCAAACTTATTTTTTATATCTTTGTTGCTTATATCAATAATATCGATAAAAGCAGAATCATGAAGTACGGGGTCAACAGGAAAATTTTACTTATTACAGCCGGAATCGTGTGGATCGTAGCGGGAGCTAATATCTTGCGAATAGGAATAGTCACATGGTTTAGTGACTCCGAATATTGGCTATTTAAGATTGGAGAGGCTACAATTGTGTTTCTTTTATTCTTTTTATTCGTATTTAAAAAGCTTTATTATAAACACACGCAACGTATAGAACGAAAAAAAGACAAGAATTGTCCTTTTTCTTTCTTTGATGTAAAGGGATGGATTATTATGACTTTCATGATAACGTTGGGAATAACAATACGCTCGCTACATTTGCTACCCGATGCTTTTATCTCTGTGTTTTATACCGGATTATCCATTGCTTTGATATTTACCGGCATCCTGTTTATTCATTACTGGTGGAAAAACCGGAAAAGTGATTTATTTAATCCTCGGCAGCCCGTAAAATAAACGTAGTAGCTCCAATAGTCACAATCGCTCCATCTTCAATACGAACACGGTCTTTATCACCTAAAATTTCGTTATTCAAAAAAGTACCCGTCAAACTTGGAGCATCACGCAGAGTATAAATGAGCCTTCCTTGTTTATTGCGTTTTACATTGATAATACAATGATTGCGATCCATACTCATATCCGAGGTTTCAATCGGAACATTCACAATAGTACCCACACAGCGACGCCCAATAATATTATCTCCTTCTTGTAATGGCAATACTTGTTTAAAGCCAAATACATTTTCAATAACAGTAATGTTTCCAAAAGCTTCCTTAAATTCTTCCTCATCAAGCTTCTCCTCTTTTTGAGTAGCTTTCATTTTCGTTTTACCCAAACGGATACTGAATTGCTTTTTGCATTGTTCGCATACAAAAACCAAAGACTGGCCTTCGCTATATTTAGTTTCATCGAACGTCAAGTAAGTTTCACATTTAGGACAACGGATACGCTTCATAATTTTAAGAATAGAGATTAGATAATTTAGAAATAACGCATAAGGATTACTTCTTTAACACCCATGCATTTTGAAAAGTTTCATTCTGACGAATTTTTCCTAACGCACGATAAGCATCTTCTTGTGTTGAACAAGATTGAATACTAACCCGCATTTTACCTTCGCCTATAATAGCTTTTGCATCAGAAAATCCTTTTTCGATAAGTTGTTTTGCCATAATTTCCGCATCTTTTTCAGTAGCGACACTGGCTATGATAATATGATAGGGCATTTTATCTGTTTGAACGGCTTGTGTTGCCAAAATCTTAGACTCAGACTCAGGAGTAGCATTAACAGGCTGCTGACGAACCTTAACTTCTTTGACTGCAACCGGAGTTATATTTCTTTTCTCAGAACTATGTATCTCTTTTACTTGAGAAGCAACCACTTTCTTCTTAGAAGTCTGCTGATGAACTATAATCGGTGTAATAACCAAAGATTGCTTTTCTATTTTCTCGAATAAATCATTTGGAAGTAATTGGGCATAATTAACCTCCATCACTTCCGTATTCTCTATCGGGGTGGAAAGGAAGAAAAACAAGGCAATGACCGCAATCATAGCAGCAGCATTAGATAAGTATGAGCGCTTGATGCTAAACTCGAATCGACGTTTCTTATCTTCTTCATTAACAAAAGGAATCGTTTTCTCTACATAAGATTTTTCCAACTGAGATAACTTCTGCATCTCAAAGCTGTCAAATCCATATAAATAAGGCGTAGTAATCTTATTATCATAAGGAATGAAATCATACGTATCACGAATAGTGTATCGTAGCTCACCCACATTTGTCAAATCAACCTTTCCATTCTCGTGTAAAAGAACCAGTAATTCCTTAACTGTTTTATCTACAATCTTAGTAGCATCGGAAAAGTTAGTTCCATACACAGCCATATATGATTGCACCAACAATCCATCATTCATCTTTAATTGAGGATTAAAACCAATGATACGGGTGGGGGGCAAAAAGATGTTTTCTTCCTCCACTCTCATTGCCGGAGTATAGTGGGCAACAAATCCTCCTAAACCCGGAACAATGACACAATCGTTCTCTAATAACAAAACTTCTATATGCTGTGCTAATTCAATCATGCTACAAAAATAGCGGATTTATCGGATATACGCCACTTTAACCGCCCTTTTCTTATTAACAACTTATAAACATAGCTAACTTTGAAAACTCCTCTCTCATCCATACCTGATATATTAGTTTTTTTTTCTACTTTTGCGGCACTATTATTACGTCTCCTTTAATTAAGGCTAAAATATTTTGAAATGAGCATAAATTACTTTCAGTACTTAACTATACATAGGCTCTCAACGATCATGCGTATCCCTATCTGTTTATTGACTTTTTTGTTAGCCGGAAGCAGCATTGCCGTGGCACAAGTATCTCCCTTTGTTGAATATGGTGCTACGGTGCATACCGGAGATAACACTCCATTATGGCAAGTAAGTAATCAACATGGACTTGGTTCTATTTATAACAATACCTATATAAGAGGAGGGGTAGGGTATAAGCACGAGTTAGGCAAGTGGAAATTTGAAGAGAAGCTGGATTTGGTAGCTGCTGCCGGAATGAATTTTAAAAGCAGCAAAGATATTTTTATTCAGCAGGCATATATAGATGTACGTTATAAATGGCTGGGACTTTTCGCCGGAAGCCGGGAAAAAGGTGCTCCGTTACTCAATAATGCCCTAAGTAGCGGTGACATGACTTGGTCGGGGAACGCAAAACCCATACCTCAAATAATGGTGGGTATTCCTGAATATCTTTACATTCTTCCCCGTTTGGCTATAAAGGGTGAAATATCTTATGGATGGTTTACCGATAATAAATATCAGGAGCAGAAAGTGGGACCGGGATATTGGTACACCAAAGACATCAAATATCATCATAAGGAAGGTTTTATCAGAGTGGGAGTTCCAAATGGCAAGTGGCAATTGGATATAGGAATGACTCTTGATACACAATTTGGTGGTCATTGGGTAGATGGGAATGGTGTATCGTCTGATTTAGGTAATACCTGGAAGGATTATTTTAGAGTTTTCATTCCCGGAGCCGGAAGTGAAGACAGCCCTTACAATGATAGGGAGTTTTTCCAAGGAAACTTTTTGGGTAGCCAACAAATCAGGCTTACTCACCGTGCTAAGGATTTTTCAATCAGCGCTTATCTGAGTAATCACTTTGATGATTTTTCGGCAATGGGCAAACAAAACGGCTGGGATGGTCTGTGGGGACTTGAATTGAACTTCAAAAACTTCAATCCTATTAATGCGGTGGTCTTTGAGTTTTTACAAACCACCAATATGAGTGGACCGTTACATGGATTGCACAACCCGGAAGAAGGTCCGGTACATAAAACAGGAGGCTCTGATAATTACTATAACAATGGACTATATCCCGGTTGGTCACATTGGGGAATGATGATTGCCAATCCATTGATAGCATCACCTATTTATAATAAAGATGGAGATATGACTTTCAAATATAACCGGATAAAAGCAATACATATAGGATGGAGTGGGAAAATCAGTCAGGAATGGAGCTACATTGCCAAAATGAGCCATAACAGAACATGGGGAACACCGGGAGCACCAACTTTAGATGTATTAGAGAACTTTTCTGCATATGCCGCTTTCAATTTTGCTCCCCAAAAGTGGACAGGTTGGAACTTCAATGCATCCCTCGCTTTGGATATGGGAGAGATATACGGGGATAATTTCGGATTTCAATTAAAGATACATAAAACATTTTAAAGCAATGAACTACATACAAACAGAAATTGATGGTGTCTGGATCATAGAACCAAGAGTGTTCAATGATGCGCGCGGATATTTTATGGAAGCATTCAAGGAAGAGGAATTTCGTACTAATGTCGGTGATGTACATTTTGTCCAGGACAATGAATCAAAATCGTCCTTCGGTGTATTGCGTGGGCTCCATTATCAAAAAGGAGATTATAGCCAAGCCAAGCTGGTACGCGTCATAAAAGGTAAAGTATTGGATGTAGCCGTTGATTTACGTCAGTCTTCTCCCACTTTCGGCAAGTACGTAAGTGTAGAACTCAGCGAAGAGAATAAACGCCAATTCTTTATACCCCGTGGTTTTGCCCATGGTTTTTTAGTTCTCAGTGAAGAAGCAATCTTCACATATAAGGTAGATAATGCTTACGCACCACAAGCCGAAGCTTCTATTCGTTTTAATGATGAGACTGTGGGCATTAATTGGCCGGTTGCAGAATCACAGCTTTTATTATCAGAAAAAGACGGACATGCTGTATCATTTAAGGATGCAGAATATTTCAAGTAAGATATGAAAATAGCGATTGTCGGTACAGGATATGTCGGTTTAGTAACTGGCACCTGCTTTGCAGAAATTGGCGTAAACGTTATATGCGTCGATACCAATAGTGACAAGATAGATGCATTAAAGAAAGGATTTATTCCAATCTATGAAAATGGCTTGGAAGAAATGGTGAATAGAAATGTAAAAGCCGGCCGTCTAAAATTCACCACATCTTTGGAAAGTTGCTTGAACGAAGTGGATGTTATATTCAGTGCCGTAGGTACTCCTCCCGATGAAGATGGCAGCGCGGACTTGAGTTACGTACTCGAAGTAGCACGAACCATCGGACGCACTATGAAGAAATATGTATTGGTAGTGACCAAAAGTACCGTACCCGTTGGCACAGCTAAAAAAGTTCGTGCAGCTATTCAGGAAGAACTGGATAAGCGGGGAGTGCAACTGGAATTTGATGTTGCGTCCAATCCGGAGTTCCTGAAAGAAGGTAATGCGGTTAGTGATTTTATGAGTCCGGACCGCGTTGTAGTGGGAGTAGAATCCGAACGCGCCAAAAAGTTAATGAGCAAACTCTATAAACCGTTTTTGCTCAATAACTTCCGTGTTATTTTTATGGATATCCCCTCCGCAGAGATGACAAAATATGCAGCTAATTCAATGCTTGCAACCCGTATCAGCTTCATGAATGATATTGCTAATTTGTGTGAGCTGGTTGGAGCTGATGTAAATATGGTTCGTAGTGGTATTGGCTCAGATACACGCATCGGACGAAAATTTCTTTATCCAGGCATTGGCTATGGCGGCTCTTGTTTCCCTAAAGATGTAAAGGCCTTGATAAAGACTGCCGAACAAAATGGTTATAAAATGCGGGTACTTGAAGCCGTAGAAGCAGTGAACGAAAACCAGAAAAGTGTTTTGTTTGAAAAACTGCAACGACACTTCAATGGCGATTTACAAGATAAGACAATTGCTATATGGGGATTGGCATTTAAACCTGAAACAGATGATATGCGTGAAGCTCCGTCAATGATTCTGATAAACAAACTTTTGAATGCCGGCTGCAAAGTACGTGCTTACGATCCGGCTGCGATGAATGAGTGCCGTCGTAGAATAGGTGAAAGTGTTTATTACGCCTCTGACATGTATGATGCCATACTTGATGCTGACGCTTTAATGTTAGTTACAGAATGGAAAGAATTCCGATTGCCATCATGGGCAGTTATCAGGAAATCAATGAAAACACCGGTTTTATTGGATGGTCGCAATATTTACGAAAAGAAAGAAATAGAAGAACTTGGATTTACTTATCGCTGCATAGGTAAATAAAGGGAGGGGATAAACATGAGAAAACTCATTATTGAGTTGTGTTGCGTCATAGGATTGATTGCATGCGGTAATAGCAAAGAAAAAAAGATTACCGAAGAAGACATTACAGCTAAAACTTTACTACAAGGGATTTGGGTAGATGATGAAACGGAATTGCCATTAATGCGTATTGAAGGTGATACGATATACTATGCTAACCCTCAAAATATTCCTGTATCATTTAAGATAGTAAGGGATACGCTTTTTGTATATGGTAACAATACAGTAGCATATAAAATAGACCGCCAAACTGAGTATAGCTTTTGGTTTCATTCTCTGGCAGATGAAGTCTTAAAACTACATAAATCAGAAAGTCCTGAGGATATTCTCGTTTTTAATAATCGAGAAATAGAAATCATTCCCACTACCATGGAGGTAATAAAGAAAGATAGTATAGTCATGTACAAAGGAACACGTTATCGCGGATATGTCTACGTGAATCCTTCTAACATGAAAGTAACCAAAACATCATATTCAGAAAATGGAATCAGTGTAGATAATGTTTACTATGATAATGTTATACATATCTGTATATACGAAGGGAAAAAACAGCTTTATGGAAAAGACATCACAAAGAAAATGTTCTCTGATATCTTTTCCGATGAGCTTTTAAGCCCGATGATACTTGCAGATATGGACTTTATAGGAGTAAATAATAAAGGTTATCAATATCAGGCTAATTTATGTGTTCCGGAAAGCTCCGTAAGTAATCTGGTAAATATTACTATAAGTTTTGATAATCAGATGACCATAAAAAAAGCGGAGTAATTCTCCGCTATATTATTCTATTCTTGTTTCTTTGACTGGGGGTGTTTACCTTTTCGGTTATTCCGGTTTTTGTTATTTCCACCATTATGACGTCCTTTGAAATTCCCCCGTTTATTACCTTCATAGGAGCGTGGCTTATATTCAGGAGCTTCACCCAATTCTTCGGGAACAGGAATCTTATATATTTCTTTCTCCAGAAAGTTCTCTATAGATTTAAAGTTACTTTGCTCTTTCTCACTAACAAAAGTCAATGCAACTCCATCATTGTTAGCACGTGCAGTACGACCTATACGATGCACATAATCTTCACTGTCATGAGGTACATCATAATTGATAACCAAACGAATATCGTCTATATCAATACCACGGGCCACAATATCGGTAGCAACCAAAATATTAACTCGTCCGGCCTTGAATTCGTACATAACTTCTTCACGTTGTGCCTGCTCCAAATCGGAATGCATTTCTCCGACATTGAGTTTCATTTGCTTTAAAGCCTTAGTAACTTCTTTCACTTTCAATTTGGAAGAGGCAAAAATAATGACGCGTTCCGGTGTTTGTTCAGCAAAGAGAGTACGGATAATACCCAGCTTCTGGTTTTCATAACAAATATAAGCGGCTTGCACGATTTTCTCAGCAGGTTTGGAAACAGCCAACTTGACTTCCGCAGGATTATTCAAAATGCTTTTTGCCAACTGTTGTATTTTAGCGGGCATTGTAGCCGAAAACATGATTGTTTGACGTTCTTTCGGCAAAAATTTAACGATCTGCATTATATCATCATAAAATCCCATATCCAGCATACGGTCTGCTTCATCTAAAATGAAGTAGGAGACACGGGAAAGATCAACATAGCCTAAGCTAAGATGAGCTATCAAACGTCCGGGGGTAGCAATGACAACATCCGCCCCCAAAGTCAGTCCTTTCTTTTGCTGTTCAAACAATACTCCATCATTACCTCCATAAACGGCTACACTACTCACCGGCATGAAATATGAAAAACCTTCCATTTGTTGATCTATCTGTTGTGCCAACTCACGGGTAGGAGCCATCACAATACAGTTTATTGAATCTTCAGGATGTTCCCCACCTGAGAGTCTATTCAATATTGGCAACAAATATGCAGCTGTTTTCCCCGTTCCGGTTTGTGCTACGGCTATCAGGTCGCGACCTTCAAGTATGACAGGAATTGATTCTGCTTGTATAGGAGTGCACTCTTCAAAGCGCATGGCATCCAGCGCTTCAAGCACGTTGCCATTTAATTGTAGTTCAGAAAACTTCATGTATTTCTTCAATTTGCTCACAAAGATAATGCAAACCGAAAGCAGAACAAAATAAGCTTGCCTATTTTTTAATAAAGGCAGAACTTATCTTAAGATAATGATAAAGAAAAGGCTTCTAAAACAAACTTACGTAATCAAAAATAAGTTCCTAAGGATAATGAATTACCTTAGGAACTTATAAAATTATTTCTCTATCGGGGAATATCTATATAAGAATCTTTAAAGCCCAAGAAATAAAGAACTCCATCCAAGCCAATAGTATTGATAGACTGTTTTGCATTTGCTACAACTTTCGGCTTGGCATGAAAAGCAATACCCAATCCGGCAATTCCCAACATTGGTAAATCATTCGCTCCATCACCAACTGCAATAGTCTGGGCTATATCCACTTTTTCAACTTGCGCTATCAAACGCAATAATTCCGCTTTTCGTTTTCCATCGACTACATCACCCAGGTAACGTCCTGTAAGCTTGCCATTCTCTATCTCCAACTCATTGGCATAGACATAATCAATACCATATTTCTTTTGAAGATATTGTCCGAAATAAGTAAAACCACCCGAAAGAATAGCAATCTTATAACCATATTTCTTTAGCACAAACATCAAGCGATCAACGCCTTCAGTAATAGGCAAGCTTTCAGCAATCTCCTGCATTACAGATTCATCCAATCCTTTGAGCAATGCCACCCGTTCACGAAAACTTTCGGTAAAATCAATCTCTCCACGCATGGCACGCTCTGTAATAGCTTTTACTTGTTCACCTACACCAGCACGCAATGCCAGTTCATCAATAACTTCAGTTTCGATTAATGTAGAATCCATATCGAAGCAAATCAATCGACGCATACGTCGATACATATTGTCTTGTTGAAAAGAGAAGTCCATCTCCAAATCACTTGCCAACTGCATCAACTGTTCCTGCATAGCGATACGGTCCTTGGGAGTACCACGTACTGAAAATTCAATACAGGCACGTGTTCTGGCTTCACATTCATCCAATGGAATACGACCGGTCAAACGCTTTATAGCATCAATATTCATCCCTTGTTCAGCTAAAATACGAGTTACAGAGGATATCTGACGAGCCGAGAGTTTACGACCAAGCAAAGTAAGAATGTACCGATTTTTACCCTGCATATTCACCCAATCTTCATACTCTTTGGCTGTAATAGGATAGAAGCGAATAGTCACCCCCAAGGAAGATGCTTTAAAAAGTAATTCTTTCATAATAAATCCGGAATGTTGCTCTTCCGTCTTACATAATATACCTAACGATAAAGTATTATGAATATCAGCTTGTCCGATGTCGAGAATAGTCGCATCGTATTTAGCCAAAATCTCTGTAACCGATGCCGTTAATCCCGGGCGATCTTCTCCCGTAACACGGATAAGGATAAGTTCTGTATTCAATGGTTGCATAAGTTTTTTATTTATAGAATAACAAATTACAAAAATAGCGTAAATCAAATGCAATAGAAAATTTATTCCGTACTTTACTGATGTATAATCTATTTTTCGGCAACAAAAGTAGGGAAAAATCTCGCTATTTATGCTAAATAACATAAAAAAGCACAGTGAAAAAGTAAGAAAATCACTTGTTTATTTGGAAGTTACTTTAAGAATTACTTACCTTTGCACCCGATTTCAGATTTAAAGGCTTTGATTATCAATGAATTCCTCTCATTGTAAAGCCTAAGAGACGATATTCCGGGAAGAAATCACTGCCAAAAAGGACAGTCCCCGGATAGTATTAACCAAAACCGCGTTACATGAAATATGTAAAATGGATTTTTGTTGTATTACTAATAAGTTCCTTGACTTCTTTCGTAGAAAAAGACAAACCGACCGGAGGTTTGAATTTGGGTGACATAGCCCCGGATTTTAAAATTCAATCTATGTCTGCTGAGCAACAAATTGCTAATCTGTCAAATATGAAAGGCAAATATGTGTTACTCAGTTTTTGGGCAAGTTATGACGCACATTCCCGGATGCAAAATGCAAATTTAAGCAATGTGCTTCGTGCTGCTTCCCATAATAATGTGGAAATGGTTTCCGTATCGTTTGATGAATATCAGTCTATCTTTAAGGAAACTATTCGTAAGGATCAAATAGTTACGCCCACTTGTTTCGTGGAAACTAAAGGCGAGTCCTCAGGCTTATTTAAAAAGTATCGTTTAAGCCGTGGATTTACTAACTATTTATTAGATGAAAATGGTGTAATTATTGCCAAAAACATCTCTGCTGCAGAACTTTCAGCTTACTTGAATTAAGTCATGGAATCAATGCTATGAAGTAACTTGTAAGTAGAAAGGAATGTTCTTCTAAATTGCAAACAGAAATTCTGTTAAGCAAGAAAGAAGAACAGAACAAAAGAGGAAAATGAATACAACAAAAAAAGCCCCCCGCACTTGTAGACAAGAGCGGGGGGCTTCTTATTTTCTTATTACTTCTATTTACTTGGGTGCTTTCTTATACAGATAGAATGCAATAAACGCATATAACAAGTTAGGTATCCATACTGCAATAAAAGGAGGAACATTGCCATTCACTGCAAATGTAGATGCGATAGTTTGGAATAAAATATAGGAAAAACTCAAGGCCAAACCGATTCCCAAATGTAACCCCATGCCACCTTTGGTTTTTTTAGAAGACAATGATACACCAATCAGCGTCAAGATAAATGAGGCAAATGACATGGCAATACGTTTGTGGTACTCTATTTCAAACTCCTTAATATTGGCAAATCCTCGTTGCCGTTGCCTGTCGATATACTCGCTTAACTGCGGACTGGTCAACATTTCCTGCTGATTCTTCATGATTAGAAAGTCGGCTGGTTCCATAAAGAGGGTAGTATCAATCTTCTCTCCTTTGGTAATACTTTCGCGCATTCCATCCATTTCACGAATCATATAATCTTTTACAGTCCATTTATGTACGGCTGTCGTATCATAGGTAATACTACGAGCCGTCAAATGAGATACTAACTGCTTATCTTTAAACTTATCCAATGAGAATCGATATCCCGTCTTACTATAGTCTTCAAATCGTTCAATATAAGCTATTACTCCAGAGTCTACCTCCAACTGGATATTCCTTGCCGTAGTAGATTTACGGGGTTTATAGTATTTATCCTCAAAATTAAGACGAGTCACACTACCTCGAGGAATAATGTATGAACCAAGGCAGAATGTTACTACAGCAATTATCGCTGCTGATACCATATACGGACGTAGCATCCGCTTAAAGCTCATTCCCGTAGAGAACATTGCAATAATCTCCGAATTTTCAGCTAATTTGGATGTGAAGAAAATTACAGCAATAAAGACAAATAGAGGACTGAATAAGTTAGCAAAGTAGGGAATAAAGTTCATGTAGTAATCGAAGATAATAGCTTTCCATGGTGCCTCATGCGACATAAAGCGGTCCATTTTTTCATTAAAGTCGAACACAACAGCAATAGAAATAATCAGAGCAATAGCAAACACATACGTTCCCAAGAATTTCTTGATAATGTACCAATCCAACCGCTTGAGGAATTTATTATTTCCAACAGGCAGTTTTATGTCCTTCAATATCTTCCAGTCAATTTTTCTCATAATCGTGTGGATACACGTTTAACCATCATCGGCTTCCATGTAGAGAAATCACCGGCAATAATATGTTTACGGGCTTCACCTACCAACCACAGATAAAATGCCAGATTATGAATAGAAGCAATCTGCATAGCTAATAGTTCCTGAGCGTGGAATAGATGACGCAAATAAGCTTTACTATATAAGGTATCTACGTTAGAAGCTCCATCGGCTTCAATAGGAGAGAAGTCTGTTTCCCATTTCTTATTTCGCATATTAATGATACCGTCTTTAGTAAATAACATTCCATTGCGACCATTACGCGTAGGCATGACACAATCAAACATGTCAACACCGCGTTCAATACCCTCCAGAATATTTACCGGTGTACCAACTCCCATTAAATAACGAGGTTTATCTTTCGGAAGAATTTCATTCACAAGCTCTATCATCTCGTACATCTTCTCTGTTGGTTCTCCTACCGCCAAACCACCGATAGCATTTCCTTCGGCTCCTTTAGAAGCTATATATTCAGCAGATTGTTTACGAAGATCAGGATAAACACATCCCTGAACGATTGGGAAAAGTGACTGATGATAACCATATTTGGGCACTGTTTCATCAAAACGCTTGATACAACGGTCTAACCAACGATGTGTCATTTCCATAGACTTCTTAGCATAAGCATACTCAGCATCTCCCGGAGTACATTCATCAAATGCCATCATGATATCGGCTCCGATAGTACGTTCAATATCCATCACTTTTTCCGGAGTAAAAATATGCTTGCTGCCATCAATATGTGAACGAAATTCCGCACCTTCTTCCCGTAACTTACGGATACCTGCTAACGAGAAGACCTGAAACCCACCACTATCAGTTAACATAGGACGATCAAAGCCGTTGAACTTATGCAGTCCTCCGGCTTTTTCTATGACATCTAACCCGGGACGCAAATAAAGATGATATGTATTACCTAATATAATCTGCGCTTTTATATCTTCCTTTAATTCGGTTATATGTACACCTTTAACAGTTCCCAGTGTACCAACCGGCATAAAAATAGGAGTTTCTATCTGCCCGTGATCAGTGGTAATCAATCCTGCCCGCGCATTCGTTTTGTCATCTGTATATTGTAAATCAAACGTCATTCTTCTTTCTTTTCAGTCTTTTCTTTTTTAACGGATAAATCAATGGCATCTGCTACCTTTTCATTAGTAAGTGCAATAGCAAACACTTCTTTTACATCTTTCACATAGTGGAAAGTCAATCCATTCAGATATATATCTTGTATCTCGTCAATATTCTTGCGATTTTCATCACTTAAGATGATTTCTTTAATACCAGCACGTTTTGCTGCCAGAATTTTTTCCTTGATACCACCTACAGGAAGTACTCTCCCACGAAGTGTGATCTCACCAGTCATGGCAAGATTCGCTTTCACTTTTCGTTGGGTAAGAGCAGAAGCTAACGAAGTAGCCATTGTAATACCTGCAGACGGACCATCTTTCGGAATAGCCCCTTCCGGCACATGGACATGTATATTCCAGTTATCAAAAATTTCCTCATCCAGATTCAACAAAGAGGCATGTGCCTTGATGTATTCCAAGGCTAACATAGCTGACTCTTTCATTACATCTCCCAGATTTCCGGTCAATGTCAGACGAGCACCTTTTCCACGACTCAGACTTGTTTCTACGAAAAGAATTTCTCCGCCCACCGCAGTCCATGCCAAGCCCGTTACCACACCTGCATATCCATTTCCCTGATATTTATCACGTGAATATTCCGGAGCTCCAAGAAAATCATACAAATCTCCCGGCTTAATTTCAGTCTTAGCAAAATAACCATCTGTGGCATATTGACGAGCTGATTTACGTAGAATTTTCCCTATCTTCTTCTCCAACTCGCGTACACCACTTTCACGGGTATAAGACTCAATTATTGCTTCCAAAGTATTCTTGGGAATTTTAATATCATTCTTCTTCATACCATTCGCTTCCAGTTCTTTGGGAACCAAATGGCGACGTGCAATTTCTATTTTCTCTTCCGTAATATATCCGCTCACTTCAATTAACTCCATACGGTCAAGCAACGGTCCAGGTATTGTATTCAGATTATTAGCAGTGGCAATGAACATTACTTTCGACAAATCATAATCAACATCCAGAAAATTATCATGGAAAGTTGTATTTTGCTCCGGATCAAGTACTTCAAGCAGGGCAGAAGATGGATCTCCCTGACGGTCAGAACTCACCTTATCTATTTCATCCAATATAAATACCGGATTGGAGGAACCTGCCTTAATCAGATTTTTAATTATACGCCCCGGCATTGCTCCGATATAGGTCTTACGGTGGCCGCGGATTTCTGCTTCATCATGTACACCACCTAAAGACATACGTATATACTTCCGCTTCAAAGCCGCTGCAATAGACCGTCCTAATGAAGTTTTTCCTACTCCCGGAGGACCATAGAGACATATAATAGGAGATTTCATATCACCTTTAAGCTTCAATACGGCAAGATGCTCCAAAATACGTTCTTTTACTTTTTCCAGACCATAATGATCTTTATTCAATGTCTTTTCAGCATTGGTCAGATTCAAATTGTCTGTTGTATAAACACCCCATGGCAAACTCAACATTGTCTGCAAGTAATTCAACTGTACACTATAATCAGGAGATTGTGGATGCATACGCTCCATTTTATCGACTTCTTTCAGGAAACTGGCTTTTACCTCTGCATTCCATCGGATATTTTCCGCTTTTCTGCGCATTTCTTCTATTTCCTGTTCCTGACCACCGCCACCTAATTCATCCTGAATGGTTTTAATTTGTTGTTGGAGGAAGTATTCACGCTGCTGCTGGTCTATATCTTCCCTGGCACGCATTTGGATAGACTCCTTGATTTCAGCAAGCTGAACTTCACGATTCAATATTTCCAGCAGACGATAAGTACGGGCACGCAGGGAATCAATACGGAGCAACTCTATTTTTTCATCTTTCTTTAACGGCAAGTTGGTACAGATAAAATCAACCAAAAACATTGGATTAGTAATATTTTTGATAGCAAAAGCAGAATCTTGCGGAAACATATCCGAAGACTTAATATAGCGCACTGTCAGATCTTTGCATGCTTCTACTAAAGCCTGAAACTCTTTATCATCTTTAGCCGGTATTTCCTCGTTTAATGAGCTCACACGCCCTTTCAAATAAGGAGTTGTATCTATGATATCATGTAATTCAATTCTTTTAGAACCTTGTAGAATAACAGTAGTTGTCTGGTCTGGCATTTCCAATACACGAACTATTTTGGCTACGGTACCAATGGTATGCAGATCTTCAAACACAGGTAATTCTGTTTCAGACACCTTTTGGCATATAACAGCTATATATGAACCTTTTTTTTCAGCTTCGCGTACCAACTTTAAAGAAGATTTCCTTCCCACAGACACTGGCATAAATACACCCGGAAATAAAACCATATTTCGAAGAGGTAATACCGGAAGGATTTCATCTATTTCAACATCCATCAATTGTTCTTCATTCCCCTCAAAATCAGCAATTACAGAAAATGCATTCTCATTCCTATCTTCGATATCACTAAAGTAATTTCTTTTCTTCATTTCATTCTTTTTAGTTTATGTCATATTGGCAGGCCAATAAAGCGCCTGCAAAGTTAAGCTATTTCTTCATTAAATAGACGTTCCTTTCCTTTAAAAAGACAAAAACGATGCCAAAATTGCAGCTTATTTCTTGTCTTTGATTATTTTTGAGCCCGATTAACGAAAATAAATATGTCAAATCTGTTTTTTCAGTTCAAACAATTTACCATATGGCATGACAAATGCGCCATGAAAGTAGGTACAGATGGAGTACTTTTAGGTGCTTGGGTACAAATAAACAGCCCTAAACGTATACTTGATATAGGAACAGGTACTGGATTAATATCCTTACAATTAGCACAAAGAAGTATAAACTCAGAGATTATAGCTATTGAGATAGATGAAGCTGCAGCTGAGCAAGCCCATGAGAATATCGCCCGTTCTCCCTGGCCAAACAGAATAAAAGTAATTTGTTGTGATTTGCGCAACTATCAGACAGAAGATAAATTTGATCTCATAGTTTCCAATCCTCCTTATTTCACTGATGCATTAAAATGCCCCGACAAACAACGATGTTTAGCACGTCATACAAAGGAACTTAATTATGAATTGTTATTTCATCAATCTGCAAATTTATTAACAGAACAGGGAAGAATAAGTATCATTATACCCTCAGAGGCTGAAAAAAATGTCATTGAAACAGCCGGAAAACATAAGCTGTTTCCGTCTCAACGTTTACGCATATATACAAAACCCGAAAGACCTTGCCGGAGAGTACTCTTAACCTTTGGCTTCCAAGAAAAAAAATGCATAGAAGAAGAACTTTGTATTGAGACTATCCATCATCAATACACCCCTGAATACATAGCTCTAACCAAGGAGTTTTACTTAAAAATGTAACACAAATAGAGCCGACTAAAAGGTCGGCTCAATCTCTCTAACCAGCAAATCCAAACTTATTTCTGCTTGGCATAACGCAAAGTATATCCATAGTTTGATTCCAAAATCAAAGAATCTGCTGTCAACTTTTCGATTGTCAAAGTATCAACTCCTTCTATTGTCATCCCATTGCCAACACTTTTAACAGTAAGATAAAGATCATCACCATTCTGATCCCAAGACTGATATACCAAAGTAGCCATGTTAATAGAAGAAGCTGTACCGTCTTCCTTCAAATCAATACCCTGCATTTCTCCCGGCTGTCCCTCAATAGGCATTACCCATGCTCCTACAACAGTATCAGCCTTTTTACTACCACCACAAGACGCAAAGATTATTGCCAGAATGGCAATGCCCAAACTCAGTTTTTTCATATCCTTATAAATTTATAAAAAAATTAATATACTTTCTTCACAGTAGAGGCAATATTAATAGCCGGTTCATCCTCCGTCACAGTATAAGTGACATCCAATGTATCTCCTAACAGTAGACCTCCTTTTAATACTATATTTTGGTCCATTGTACTGATATATAATGTATCCTTCCGGGAAGTCACCATAGTAAAACCATTCATAGTTGCATCTATTACTACACCACATGCCTGTTGCAGAGTATCACTTTCCATATCCGTTTCTACCGCACTCTGAGCCACTACTTTATTTCTGCAAGCAATGAACCCTAACAGAAGAAATCCTAACAAGAATAATTGTGTAAATGTTTTCATATCAAAATGAATTAAGAGGTTATTTTACAAAGATAAGAAAAAAGAAGAGGAAAGAGAAAAATCAATAAATATTATAGGATTAGAAAAGAGAAAGGACATAACAATAATAATTAAAAAGCTTGAAATCTTATGACTTCAAGCTTTTTAGTCGGGGTAGCGGGATTCGAACCCACGACCCCCTGCTCCCAAAGCAGGCGAGAAGGTTTTATTTAACACTGATAATCAATAAGTTATAGAACACTGTTTGCCTTTTTGCAGGTATTTTGCAGGAAAGGCTATTTTTTAAAAGATTGCGGCACATTATAAAATGAGCCTTCTCCGGTCAATAACCATTCAGGAGAAACATTGAAGTCTTTCACTAAATAGCTTAACCATGCCACTTGAAATATATCTTTTTCAAGATTCTTTTCAAATTGATACATGTTTCTCCTATTTATACCGTACATAGTACAAAAGGTTTGTTTCCCCTTTAGTTTTCCGTCGTCAATAAGCTGCCTCAATGCAACAAAAAACCTACTTGTTATTTTTTGGCTATCTTCTGTTTGCATATCATTTTGTTTTTATCAACAAGCAACTTTTCCCATTTATCGAAACATTCAGAGCTAAAATCAAGATCGTTTTCCTCTGTTAGCTTTCTCAATTCGTCTGATGTCATTACCGGAATGTACTTTTCAATTTCAAGCATTTTCAAAAGACGCTCTTTTAATACGTTCGCCGCGTGATTCTCCAAAAGCATATTCCCTTCTCCAAGCATCAGCCAGCGCGCATTCAATTCGGGAAACTTTTCAAGTAGAGCCATGACCGGTCGAATACCAAAATTTTCACCGCGAAGTAACTTTCCGAGATACTGCGGCGACCAACCAAGTAATGAGGCAAAGTCGGCTTGATGCCCGTTGGTTTTATATTGTATGAACTCTGATAATCTTGTATTCATATTATTATTTAATTATTGTTTAGACCAAAAGAATTTGTACCAAGTTTCCTTTTAAATAACTGCTCTTTCTTTATTGCTTCATCTACTGTTATTGTTTTTGGAAGAAGCATCAGTATTGAGAATTGAAAGTTCTCTGAATAATTTGCATCTTTTTCAATTAGCTCTTTTAGCGTTTTGTTTCCTCCATGACCTCCGCTTGTTATATAGTCGTTCCATCTACCCCAAATTCCATCTTCCCCATAAGCAGAACCGACATACAATCTCCCTGTTTTTGTATCATTTATCAAATACACCCCTTTAATCACTGAAAGAACTTTTTTCCAGTCATTATATTGATTCAATACAATTTCTTTAAGTTCATTGTAATCTAAAATTAAATCAAAATAATCAGTAAAACGCTTGTAATGAAGTCCGGGACAAATTTCTAAAATTTCCATTTCATTTTTAATCCATTGGTGCCATGAAATTGCATTTTCCCATTTGATTATTACTCTTTCTTTCAGATCGTCATATCCGGTTATCTCGCTCATTTGATAATAAAAACCGTTTTCGCTTTCTGATTTTCCCTCAATTCTATATACGCCAATAAAACGAGCTAAAACACCTTCTTCACCTATAAATGAAACAATATAATCAACATCTTTAAAAACATCTTTGGACTGGTTGCTTTGATATTCTAAAAATGATTTATGATCCGTTCTATATAAATTATATAGGTCAAGCCTTCTGTCTTTATGCCTAACAAGTTTAATTCTTGCAAGCCTATCCAATCCTCTATTATAAAGCAATTCTTGTATAGAAATCATCTTATCAGTATAAAGGTACTATATATTCACATTTTCCACATTTCACTTTTCGGCAACGGCAGAGATTACAACATTGTCCATTCGGGCAAGCATTTTTTTGCGTTCTTCCTGCATTGATTCAATTGTTCTTTGCTGGCTTAACACTGTCTCTGTAAGCCTCGTAATTTGGTCAAATACCTCACGGGACATTGATACAATTTCTTTGCTTTCGTTTTTTTTAGTTTCGCCAAGAAACATTTCTCCCTCTCCGGTATTTAGGTATTCCTTATTAACCGAAAATGCAGTTACTAATTTATCAGTAAAAAGTTCAGATAAAGGTGCTCTTCCGTTTATTACATCAGATAAATAAGTATTTTTCACCCCTATTTTTTCGGCTATTTCAACTTGTTTCAGATTTTCACTGAATTTTATAGCAGATATAATATTTTTAAGTAATTGATTTACAGCCATATACAAAAATATTTCAAATTTATATGAAATTATTTCTGATTTAGCTTTTAAAATCAGAAATAAATACCGATATTTGCAAAGTGTTTTGAAACTCGCTTTCAAAACTACTAAAAAAAGCGATAAGTAAACTATAAAGTGTATAATTTAACAAAATTTTGTCATGGTAGATTTTAGAACAGAAAAGCAAAAACAGTTGGATAAAAGGAATGAAAGCATCTGCAATGATTATCTTTCTTTCTCAACCCAGCCGGGAGCTACACCGAACGGTGTATATCGAAAAATCGCCGAGAAATATGGTAAAACAATCTCAGGCGTGATTTATGTCCTCAAAAAGCAGGGATATTTAACATCAAGTAATTAACCGTTTTAATCCACAACAACAGCTATGAGAGTAATTCAATTTATCCTTTCAATCTTAATTGCAATATGTGCTGCAACAATGGTTGTTTCCGCGTCAATAACACCTTCGCCGATTCAATGGGTAGCGGTTACAGTCTTTGTAATAATGTTCATGCTTTGCCTTGCAATGATCCGAATAACCTTCAAAGAATTGAGAGAACCATGATTACAGCTATTGAACCAAAAGTAAATGCTAATGGGCGTTATTCAGTAACCCAAGCATCAGAAGCCCTCGGAATCCACCGGAACACGCTTCGTAATTACACGGAGCAAGGTTTGATAAAATGCGGATTCCGTAGGGAAAGTTTCAGGAAGTTCTACGAAGGTAGAGAGATCATAAGATTTTGGAAAGCATCAATGTAACCAACATATAATATTAAGATATGAAAATTCAATTAAAGAGTATTACCCTGCTCAATTTCAAGGGTATTCGTGACCTGACTATTGATTTTAATGCAGAAGGCATAACATCAATTTACGGGAAAAATGCTATTGGTAAAACAACGATTTTCGACGCATTCACGTGGTTATTGTTCGGGAAAGATAGTACGGACAGGAAGGATTTCAATATTAGGACACTGGATGCTGGCGGCTCCGTGATTGAAAAACTTCCGCATGAAGTTTCCGCAACTATAATTGTAGAAGGGGTTGAAATTCGTCTGCGCAAGTGCTACGATGAAGTTTGGGCTAAAAAAAGAGGCAGTTCGATTGAAGAATACAAAGGAAATGAAGTACATCCATTTATTAACGATGTTCCTTTGTCCGTTACAGAGTATCAAAAGAAAATCAATGAAATATGCGATGAAAGCATATTCAAGTTGATAACCAATCCTCTTTGTATGCCAACCATGAAAAAGGACGCACAACGTCAAACCTTGTTTGCAATGGCTGGCGAACTAAAAGATGAAGATATTGCAGCCGGAAACAAAGACTTCATCAATTTGCTTAATAATTTGACTGGGAAATCTCTTGATGAATACAAACGTCAGGTTGCAGCCCAAAAGAAACGCATTAAGGATGAATTGAAAGACATTCCCGGACGTATCGACGAACGGAAGAGAAGTATGCCAGCTACCGAAAATTGGGTTGAGCTTGAAAACGAACTCCAAACAAAAAAAGAAGGCATTAAAGGTATTGATACACAATTAGAAGACATTACCAAAGCCTATGAATCGGATAGCAAAGCACGTGTTTCCATTGTTAAAGACATCTCAAATAAAAAGGTAGAGCGTGAGACTATCAAGAACTCAATCGAAAATGATGCTACATCTGACTTCCGGGATAAGAAAAACAAACGTCAGTCTCTTATTTCACAGTTAAGCCAATGTAGGACTAATGAAAGTTCATTAAGTAGTTCTATCAATGACCTCAAAGGGACAATTGAAGATTTGAAATCAAAGCGTGATGAATTGCTTTCGTCTTGGTATTCGATAAATGAGGAACAGATAACATTTGATGAAAACCAATTTATTTGCCCTACTTGTAAACGTACTCTTGATTCTGATAATATAGAGGCGAGGAAGGAAGAACTAACCCAAGCATTCAACGAGGACAAGGCAAAACGCCTTACAGAGAATCAAAAGAAGGGGCTTTCCGTCAAAGCTCAAATGGAATCTAACAGCCGGACATTGGGAGATTACGAAAAACGTTTGAAAGATGTTCAGGATGAAATAGATAAAATTCTATCTGACGAATTGTACAAGGCTGAACCGATCTGCCCTGATACTGCCCCAATAGTTGCATCTGATGAACGCTATATCAAAATAACTAAAGAGATTGCCGAACTTGAAAAATTGGCAGAAAAAGAGGTTACACCGCCGGATAACAGCGAACTCAAAGAAGCAAGAAGTATCCTGCTTGATTCATGCAGGGAACTTGAAATAAGACTTGGGAATAAAAAAACGATTGATGATAACAACAGCCGTATTACCGAACTTGAAAACCAGCAAAAGGCATTGTCACAAGAACTTGCCGATTGCGAAGGCATTGAGTTTGTCATCGAAGCGTTCGGAAAAGCCAAAGTAGAAACGGTTGAACAACGTATCAATAGTATGTTCGCTGTTGTTCGCTGGAAGATGTTTGAAAAGCAAATCAATGGTGGTGAGGTTCCGACCTGCGAGGCAATGGTAAACGGTGTTCCTTTCTCTGACGTTAATAATGCCGACCAAATCAACGCCGGACTTGATATAATCAATGCAATCTGCCATTATCATAATGTGTTTGCCCCAATCTTCGTCGATAACGCTGAAAGCGTAAATAAGTTACTTCCGACCAATTCGCAAGTGATCCGGCTTGTGGTTACAATGGACAACCAAATAACAGTAGGATAATGGGAAAAATTAAAAGACTATCGGTTGTAAATGCTAATGGTTCAGAATCATATTCAGTAGGCTTTCCCCGTGTCGAAATGGGTAGAAAAACGGATGATATAGTAGGTTCAATTGAGTTCACCTATGGAAGCTACGATGTTCGCAATCACTATTCCCCCGGACATTATACCGTGTTTGATGATAAAGGGAAGGTTTTAGCTATGATTTCAGAGATTTGCCCTTGTATAGCGGCATTTGAATAATAACTTAAAAAAACAGTAAAATGGAAGCTCAAAATCAAAACGGTTCGCAGACACCTCAAAATCTGCCATTATTGCAGAAAAACATCACTGACACAGTAATGTCAAGAGTGAAAGACCTTGAAGAAGCGGGCGGAATTATCTTTCCTCAAAATTATTCCGCAGTAAATCATATCAAGTCTGCTTGGTTCGATTTGCAACAGACAAAAGACAAAGACGGTCGCCCAGCGTTGCAGGTATGTACAGCAGATAGTATTGCAAATTCTTTGCTTGATATGGTTATTCAGGCTTTGTCGGTATCGAAAAAGCAAGGTTACTTTATTGTGTACGGAAACCGCTTGGAGTTCCAGCGCAGCTACTTCGGAACTATCGCACTTGCAAAAAGAGTTGGGATGAAGGATGAACCCGTTGCAAACGTCATTTATGAAGGTGACAACTTCATTTATCAGATTGATCCCAAAACTGGATTGACGGAAATTGTTAAGCATGAACAAAAACTTGAAAACATTGACAATTCCAAAATTAAGGGTGCATACGCTATCGTGAACCTTCCTTCCGGTAAAACTCAAACAACACTAATGACTATTGCACAGATTCGGGCTGCATGGGGACAAGGAGCAACGAAGGGAAATTCACCCGCACATAAAAACTTTGGTGAAGAAATGTCTAAAAAGTCGGTTATTGGTCGGGCATGTAAGACAATTATCAATTCATCTGATGATAGTTGGTTGTACGAAGGTAAACGTGACGAAATGGACGAAAAGGAGAATCCGGCAGAGCTTCGGGACGTAGCCAAAGATGCAGCCGGAAACAAAAAGCCAATTGGTGAAATCGTTGATTTTGAAGAAGTCCCAACAGGGAACGAAAAGAAAGCACCTGATTCTCCGAAGACTACGGAACAACCAAAAGAGCAACAGAACAATAGTAATGAACAACAGGCTCCGGCTGGTCCGGGCTACTAATTTAGATTGATATGAAACTGATAGTTCTTGGCAGCAGCAGTTCGGGAAATTGCTACATTTTAGACAACGGAAATGAGGCTTTGATTATTGAGGCAGGTATTCGCTTGTCAGAAGTGAAAAAAGCTCTTAGATTCAATATCTCGAAGGTTCTTGGTGTTATCGTAACGCACGAACATAACGACCATGCAGGGTATGTTAAAGACTTTGCTGCTGCCGGGATTACAGTTTTAGCACTGGATGATGTTTTTCATGCGAAAGGGTTTTCAGAAACAGCGTCTTTTGCCAAAAGGATAACGCCGGGAAAGGGTTACAAAGTTGGTAATTTCAAAATCATTCCGTTCTCCGTAAATCACGATGTGCCATGTGTAGGCTATCAGGTTGAACACCCGGAAATGGGAAAGCTATTGTTCGTAACAGATACGATGATGCTTGAATACACATTCTCCGGGTTAAATCATATCCTTATCGAAGCAAACTATTCAGATGAAATACTGAATTACAACATTGATAATGGCACCGTTCAACCCTTCTTTCGCCAGCGTCTTATGACCTCTCACATGGAAATAGAGACAACGAAAGAGATTCTACGAAGCAATGACCTTTCCGGTGTTCGTAATATAGTCCTGATACACCTTTCAAGCGGAAATAGCAATGCAAAGGCGTTTACAGAAGAAATAACGAAGGTTACAGGAAAGCCCGTTTATGCTGCTTCAAAAGGAATGGAAATTGATTTATCCTTTAATCCATACTAATGATGAAAAGAATATCAAGCAGTGTTGTTTCGGAGCTTATAAGGCTGTTGCCCGTCTTGATAGCCAATGTTCAACAAGGGAAAAGCACAAGGGTTGATAACGCAGTAAGATTAACTGGTTTGCTTTTGAAAAAGCTGAAAAATCTAAAAGAAGAAACAGAATAGTATTAACCGAATGGCATAACGCCGTTCATAAATTCAATTTATTATGGATAATGTTTTAGGTCAGGAATACCCACAGGGTATTGAGCGCGTAAACTACTTACGTGACAACTGCGATGCAGTTGAAGAGTTGGGATATTCAAAGGCGATCCCAGCCGATAAAATGGAGGAACTGAAAGACAAGTTGGTTGATAACAACATTCAGTTGCGCGACGTGAGAGCCGATAAACGTGCGGCAAACAAGCAGTTTAACGAACAGATTAAACAGCTTGAAGATGGTAACGAAGAAGTTACAAAGTCGCTCAAAGAAAAGAGCGAATTTGTTTACGAAAACTGCTTCAAGTTTGTGGAGGACAAAACAAGAACCGTTGCATATTACAATGAACTTGGAATCCTTGTTTACAGCCGTCCCGCACGTCCGGAAGAACTTCAAGGAACAATTCAAATGCAGCTTCGCCGAACTGGTACAGAAGGCTAATCAATTCAATTTATTCACTTTTAATCAATTAAAATTATGGAATCAAAAGAAGTTAAAACAGAGATTAAAAAACAAGTTGCCGAATCAATGGTAGAAGGTTTACCAGCAGGTGTTGGTGAAATTATTATCCGGGAAGGGAAAGCAGTAGAACTTCACGAACCCGTAAAGGTTGTTATTGCCGGAACGTTGGATTCTCCTGCACGTTGGCTTGAAACTCGTATGCGTCTTGGGCTGGTTAATCAAGGTACAAATCACGTTCTTGTGGATCGTGAAAACCTTTCGATTACATTGCAGTGCAATGAAAATAACCACTACGGAAGCAAGATTGACGGTTCGTTGATAATCTCTCCTGAATTCAATAAATTCGGTATCAATGAAGGCGAATACATAACCAATTTTGAAATGGCAGAGTTGTTCAAAATGAATCGTATGTGCTTTGAAAACAAGTCGGTTGCAATGAAGCTCGTTACAGAGTTGCAGAACTTCAAAGCCAAAGTTGATAAGGACATTGAAAAAATGGAGAACAACCGTGGCGACCGTCGTCTGCTTGTCAATCAAGTTGTTCAGTCCAATTTGCCGGAAAATTTCAACTTGCACATTCCAATCTTCAAGGGAACCCCGAAACAGACTATCAATGTGGAGGTCTACATCAATCCAAACGATTTTTCTTGTACTCTCGTTTCGCCGGAAGCAAACGACCTTCTCGAAGAATTACGCGACCATGAATTTGATGCAGTTCTTGGACGTATTCAGGCTGTTTGCCCGGACATCGTAATTATCGAAAAGTAAACTTAGTGTTCATTGCCCCGCCTACCTTCCCGGCGGGCGGGGCATAATCCACAACAACAATTATTATGAAAGTACGTGTGAAATCAACAGGAGAAGTTATTGAAGTTACCGAGTGTTTTGGTGGTGGATATACTGATAAGAAAACCGGAAAATTCTATGAAAGTTCTGAGGTAGAGAAGATAGAAGAAAAGACAGTTTATTACTAACAATTGGAAGAGAAATGAATGCCAGCTTTGAAAAATCTGATAATACTACCGTCGAGTGGTACACACCTCCTGAAATTATTCGCTCTTTAGGAAAGTTTGATTTAGATCCATGTACTTCTGATATCGCTTGGAACTTTAATCATTCTGCCAGCAAGTATTACACAAAAGAGCAAGACGGGATATCTAAAGAATGGTTTGGGCGGATTTGGCTTAATCCTCCATATAATCAGCCGACGATTACTCAATTTATGGAGCGTATGGCTATTCACAACAATGGTATAGCCCTGCTTTATAATCGTAGTGACAACAAGATGTTCCATTCTTTTATATTTCCGGTAGCAGATAGCATTTTCTTTCTCAAAGGGAGAGTTCGTTTCTACCGACCGGATGGAACAGTAGGAGAACAGCCCGGTTCCGGTTCTGTACTGATTTCTTTTGGAGAAAATAATACTAAAGCAATTGAAGAAAGTGGGTTGCAAGGGCACATATTCAAATCAATGAAACGACAATGTGCAATACAATCATCACTCATATTTTAATTTATAACTTGAAATGTACGAATTGAGAGACTATCAAAAGAATGCAAGCGATTCCGCAATACGGTTCTTCGCGGCTCCGACAAAAAGGAATGCTATAATGGTATTGCCAACCGGAAGCGGGAAAAGCCTTGTAATTGCTGATATTGCGTTCCGGCTTAATGCTCCTGTTCTCATATTTCAGCCTTCCGCTGAAATCCTTGAACAGAACTTTTCTAAACTACAAAGTTACGGAGTATGGGACTGCGGAATATATAGTGCATCTTTTAACTCAAAACGTGTATGCAAGATAACATTTGCAACAATTGGAAGCGTGAAGAATCACAAACAGATTTTTTCACGTTTCCAGTATGTTATCATTGATGAATGCCATTTTGTAAATGCCGAGCAAGGAATGTATTCAGATTTCATAAACTGCATACAGTGCAAAGTGCTTGGTTTAACTGCAACACCGTACCGCTTGTATTCTAATCGGTTCTACGGTTCTATGTTGCGTTTCCTCACCCGTACGAAACCGTGCATCTTTTCAGAACTAATTTATCAGGTGCAGATTAAAACGCTCTTAGAACGTGGATATTTGGCGAAATTGGAATACTACCGCATCAGCTTGGTAGATACTTCAAAATTGAAAATAAACAGCACAGGAGCGGATTATACAGATGCAAGCGTGAGAAGGCAATACAGGGAGATCGGGTTTAACGAACATCTTGAAAGTATTGTTCGTCGGTTATTGGTAGCCGGAAGAACTTCAATTCTTGTTTTTACCCGCTTCATTGAAGAGGCGGAATACCTTGTACAAAGAATCGGTGGTGCTTCGGCAGTAGTAAGCAGCAAAACGCCAACGGCAACCCGCAAGCTGATACTTTCATCATTCAAGGCAGGGAAAATCAACGTAGTGGCAAATGTAGGTGTTTTAACGACTGGTTTTGACTTTCCACAACTGGCGACTATTGTATTGGCGCGTCCTACGATGTCACTTGCTCTTTATTATCAAATGGTCGGCAGGGCAATACGTCCTTTTCCCGGAAAGGTTGGCTGGATCATCGATTTATGCGATAATTTCAAACGGTTCGGACGGGTTGATGATCTACGCCTCGTTGAGACAAAACCCGGTATTTGGGCTGTTTTTAATGGTTACAAACAACTAACCAATGTTTTTTTTAAAAAATAAGTGCTTACAATATAAACATTCTTGTAATGGACGGTTGGATAAAATTATATAGAAAAATAACTGAGAATCCTCTATACTTCGCGGAGGTGTTTACACGTATGCAAGCGTGGATTGATTTACTTATTATCGCTAACCATGATGAAAGTTTCATCTATGTGCGCGGAAATAAGGTAATTATCAAGCGCGGGCAAGTTGCTAAAACACAAGACACTTTGGCAGACCGTTGGAAGTGGTCAAGAGGCAAGGTTATTCGTTTCTTAGATGAACTTCAAAAAGATAATCAAATAGTACAACAGAAAAGCAAGCTAATTAACTTAATATCAGTGGTTAATTATGAATCTTACCAATGTAGTAGTACAACAGAAAGTGAATCAGAAGGAACAACAGATAATACAACAGACGGTACAACAAACGAGCAACAGACGGTACAACAAACAGTACAACAGATAGGTGAACAAACGGACGTAAACAAGAATGTTAAGAATATATATATATTATCTCGTAAACTCGATAATATTTCTTCTCCCCCTAACGGGGAAGAAGCCTTTGCGCCCGCGCCCGCTCGCGAGGGTGAGAGTTCAAAACAGGAAGAGACTTTTTTAAAACCAACTGTTCCGGCTCCTGCTGCAAAACAAAAACCGTTGCAAGCTAAAAAAATACAGGAAATGTGGAATAGCACTTGTGCGGGCTATCCGAAAATCTACACTTTGAGCGAAGCGCGAAAAAATAAAATCCGCATCCGCATTGAAGAAATGGGCGGAGAAGTTAAAGCACTTCCACTTCTGCAATCGCTCTTTGAGAAAATGCAAGCAAGCAATTTTCTAAAGGGTGATAACCAACGCGGTTGGAAAGCATCATTCGACTGGTTATTTGAAAACGATAAAAATTGGGTGAAAGTCCATGAAGGGAACTATGACAAAAAGCAATCAGGAAGTAATAACCAGCCGGAAGAACATGAAAAACCGAATTACGACGAAAAGCTGTTTTAATCATGGATGCACAAAGGCTAAAAAACATCTACGACGGTCTGAACCGTGAATGGAAGAAGCGGACGCAAGGAACATTTGACGACTTGACGAATGATGCTGTGTTCGGGCAGCACGCCGATCTGATTGTGTCAATTGGTCGTGTACTGCTTTCCAGTGAGTTCAAGTCTTTTGACGTGGACGAAAACAACAAGCAGATTCTTCGCTTTCTTCTGCTCTATTTCAATGGCTGCAAGGATGCTGAAAACGTATTTCCCGGACAAGATTACAAGCTACACAAAAGTCTTATACTCTGCGGCGGTGTTGGTGTCGGCAAAACGCTTCTGATGCAGGTGTTCTCGGAATATTTGAAGCTGACAGGAAACCCGAATGCGTTTCATAACATTTCCGTTACGCAGATGATTAACTACTACAAGCAAAATGAGCACCTTGACTTGTACACCTACAACGAAGCAAACAGACGCGGGTATGATGCTTGCCAACCTGCCAATCTTTGCCTGAATGATATGGGGCTTCAAACTGCACAACATTTTGGGCAGAATACACAGCAGCTTATCATGGACTTTTTTCACGCTCGCACAGAGGTTTACAACCAGTACAATGCGAAAACTCACGTAACAACCAATCTGCCACCCGCTAAAATCAAAGACTATTTCAATGACGAGTACGGCAGGTTAGTTGATCGACTGAAATTTTATAATATCATTCACATGAAAGGCGAAAGCCGAAGATAATTTTTAAATCCACAACAACATGGAAAAGAAAAATCATTTAGAGGGCGTTTTAAGCTGCTTATATTGTAAGCATGGTAAATTACCCAGCGAGACGGAGAAAGTGCCGTATTCGCAAAAAGAAGTGGCAAATTTAGCGTTTTACGACGCAGTTACTAACCTTGAAACGAAAGGAGCTTGATTATGGGTAGTTTACATTTCACTTTAGGAAAGGATGCTGGAAAGCTATTAGCGCAGGTTGCACAAGAACATCTTTTGTACAATCTTGACCCAAAGAAGGCTATTGAGACATTCACAAAATCTCTTGTCGGTCTGCCTTCTGAAATGGCTATCAAGTTACTAAGTGGCGAACTTGTTATTGAGGTTGAAGACAACGGGGTGAACGTGAATGTTGTTCCCCGCGATGAAAACAAGCATAGCGATTACCCGAAGCCTGATTTTATTGGTTGGTACAAGCGAGAACACCGGGATATACGCGAAAGCGGTAATAGTATTCGCCTTGGATTGGAAGATTTACAGCGTTATATCACTTCTCACAGTGGCGTATTTGAATTTGAGTTCAACTACAAAGCAATTGGTAAATTTATTAGCGAAAACGATTTTTCTGAAATTGAAGAAATTATTGATACTGATGTAAGGATTGAAAACATTCGACGGTTGTTTAAAGTGGCTGATTTTTACCTTCGGAAAACGTATAAAACGTTTAATATCTTTGATTTTCTTGAAAACATTTATCCTGAACAAATAAACCCTTTCAATGGGTGTGTTACAGGAGTTCGATATATGGTCGTCAATGAGGTTGCAATTAAGCTAAATTCTTTACTTGAATATAATTACAATCTTATTGAAGCAAGTATATACAGGGCAGATGAAGGCATAAAGAGTTATTTGGAAGCAGCGCAGAATATTGCACGTGAACTTAAAAGTATTATTCGACCAATGGATATTACAAGAAATTATTCGGCTGGATGGCTTGCCCCTGACGGAAAATTTTACGGGCTTGATGGTGCAATTTCAAATATGCTTCATCTGAATTTGGCTGATGCTATCCGGCGAAAGTACAAGCAAGAAGACGGGCTTGATATTGGCGATAATCCTGATCGCTGGTTAGAAGAAAACGGCTGGGTGAAAATACACGGAAATTGGATTCTTTACTCCGGTTATGACCAGCACCAATTTAAACGCAAGGACATTCCTTTGACTGACATTCAGAAGAAAAACCTTGCAGTTTATGGAAATACTTGTCATAGTGGGGTTCTAATGGTCGGTTTTGAAAAAAAGGCTATTCCTGCAGTTCGATTGGAAATTGTAGATGATGTGATGTTAAGGAACTATTTTTCACTCTAAATCAATGAAATCATTGAAGTTAAAATAAAACGTTCTGCATTGGAACAAAGACTTGCAGACTTGCAAGCAATTCTCCATACTTCAAGCGAACCGGAGGAAATAAAGTCATGCAAAAAGGCTATCCGAAACATTAAACGCCAGTTGAAGGATAGCCCGGAACCGGCAAAGAAAGAGTATCAGGTGAAAACGAAGTTTGTCTTTGACGGAACCTTCACCGTGAAGGCAGAAAGCAAGCAACAGGCACGCGAACTTGTCGAAAAGCACTGCGGGCTGGTTATCGGGGGTGATATTCATTCAACATTGCCAGGTGATGAAATTGATTGGGCTTTTAATGTTCACCCTCAAAAAGTAGTCAGATGAAATCAACGCAGAAGCCATTGTTTTGCAATGGAACAGAGTACATGAATTGGACGGGAAAGAACTGTGCAGTTTGCATAAAATCCCGAAGTGTTCGCCCGTCCAAACGCCCGCAATCAGCTCTTGATGAAGATGCACCCAATTACAGATGTTCCATTGAACGGGATATTGATTGGCAGATGATCGGTAATGATGAAGTCAGGCAACGTAGTTATGACGCTACCCGCAAGGCTGATTGCCCATTTAAAAAAACAGAGTATAAACGCTATCCACACCGCCGGAAGGTGCAAGGTGTAGGGAATTTATTTGAAGATAACTTAACAAAAAAATAACAATGGAAGATATTATTATAAAAACGCTTGAAAATGGCTGCTTCGACGTTCACGTAGGGAATCGAAGCACAGAGCAAGTTTCTTTCGATGAAATGTTAGGCGTAGTTGCACAACTTACATGCCCGCAAAATAAACGTTGCCTTCAATGGCTAAAGACTGAGGAACAACATCAGGCTTTCAGGAATAGAAACAAAACTGAATGCGTTGAAATCTTTCAAACCGGAAAAGAAGCTCCTGTTGCCATTATACAACCAAACGATGATAGTAAGGACAAAACAAAGAAACGATGTGAATTTTGCGGAGAAGTTAAGCCGGAAAAAGAATTTAGCAAGTCGTACAAGAACCGCTGTAAAAAGTGTGTTTCCGCAATGACAAGGTTTAAACGCAATTCAGAGAAGAACGCATTGGCTTTGAAATCCTTCTATGAAACACCATGTCCGGAAATAGACAATATCGTTTCGGAGCTAAAGGAAAGCGCAAAGAATCAACCGAAGAACATGACGAAGGAAGAAGAAATTGCGTGGATTCTGAAAGAGGCTGACGGGGAAGATAGACAACGAGAAATAAATGAAATTTTGAAAGGGGGCGAAGAATGAAAGATATTGAATTATTTAATGACCATTTTCAGAATTACAAAGTCTATGGACTTCCCAAAGCCCAACTTGTAATTGCTGATATTCCCTACAATGTTGGTAAAGATGCTTATGGTTCTAATCCGATGTGGTATAAAGACGGGGACAGAAAGAATGGAGAAAGTGAATTAGCGGGCAAAGAGTTCTTTGATACAGACAAGGATTTTCGCATTGCTGAATTTATGCACTTCTGTTCAAAAATGCTTGTCAAGGAACCAAAGGAAACGGGTAAAGCACCCTGTATGATTGTATTCTGTGCATTTGAACAACAGATGTATGTAATTGAAAAAGGCAAAGAATACGGCTTTAAAAATTATATCCCTTTGCAGTTTAGAAAAAACTATTCTCCGCAGGTTTTAAAAGCGAATATGCGAGTTGTAGGAAATACAGAATATGCAGTATTGCTTTACCGAGATAAGCTACCGAAATTCAACAATGAAGGTAGAATGATATTCAACTGTATGGAATATCCAAGAGATACCGAAACACCCAAAGTACATCCAACTCAAAAAAGTCTAATTCTACTTGAAAGACTAATTGAAATATTTACAGACAAAGGCGATGTTGTTATAGACCCATGCGCCGGAAGTGGAAGCACTTTGTTAGCTGCCGCCCAATGCGGGCGTAAAGCCTACGGGTTTGAAATAAAGAAAAATTTCTTTGCTGATGCAAATAAGTTTGTGCTCTCACAAATACAGCAAAGGTTATTCCAATAAAATTATGCTTGAAATACTGAAATTTATATTCACAGACTTTTGGCATTGGGCTGGGACGGTAGTATTGGTTGCCGTCCTTGCATCCGCACGCTTATTTAATGTTTATTTTAACAATGATAATGATAAAAAACAATGAGTATGAAAGATTTATTAAAACCAATGATTGATGTTATTAAAACAGAAATAGCAGACAGAATCAAGCTCCTTTCCCATTCGGATAAGGTTGAAGTTTTAGAGAGTTTAGAAGGCTGGTGCGGTCTTGAGATCGGACTATTGGAAGATGAACTTAACAACGAAGAAGATGAAGACATTAACAGATAAACAGCCGTGGGCGAGCTTGATTGTTTCCGGGCTGAAAGATATTGAAAACCGGACGTGGAGAACCAATTTCAGAGGACGTGTTCTCATTCATGCAAGTGCGAAAAGCATATCAATCAGAAACCCAAGTAGTGTATTCACTTCAAAACAATGGGATTCGCTTTCTGAAAGTGAAAAGATGCATATCATAAGCGGTAAAGCTCCTACGTCCGCAATCATCGGTAGCGTTGAGATAGTGGATTGCGTACAAAATCATCCTTCTGTTTGGGCTGAACAGGGTGTTTACAATTGGGTGTTAGCAAACCCTATTCAGTTCGACAAACCGATTGAAGGCGTGAAAGGAAAATTGAGCTTTTGGGATTACGATTTACCGGAAGAACCGAAGCACGCGCCAAAGTATATGCGTAGACACTTGGCGATGAACCTTGACGGGCTTTTGAGAAACTACGGCAAAAGGAATATGAAAGGCGTATTTCTTGATGATAACGGGCGCGAATTATCCGATAAAGAGTGCCGGAAGTACATTGCAGAATGCCAAGCCAAAGGCTGGAAAGTAATTCCGATGTGCGGTGAAAAAGCGTGCCCGGACTTCGACCATTTCGACAAAGGTTGTCCCGGTCACCGGATAACCAAAGAAGATTACGAAAGGGACTTGACAAAATGATACGTGTAGAAATCATAGGGAACGGGCAGACAATAGAGTTTGACGCGGGAAACATGAAGGCTATTTCCGAAGCCGCCGCCGCATTTGGTATTTCCGTTGAAACTCTAATGGCAGAAATTAGAAGGATCGTTCAAAATTACCAATTAGCTTTTGCGCTTGATGAACTCAAAGAAGCTATGGAAAAAACAACTTTGAAAATTGAAAGTTTGGATTATGAGTTTACCAGTCTTCGCAAAGAAAAAGAACGTGGTGTTTACTGCTCCTATAAATCGAAACTTCATGCACCGGATAAGCGGCGTTGTTTCAAGCCAAAAATTCATTGGAAAAGAACCCGAAGTAACCCGCGCTGATTTGGGAGGAAAAGAGGGGGTAGGGGGAGATATGGTGGGCGTGTACATACGTGTGTGCGTATGCGCGTGAGAAAAGCCTAAATTTCCCTTTTTCCCCTTCTTGTAAAATATACCGGACCACAAAAGGCGAAAAAATGTGCAAAAATATAACTTAAAATATTGATTATTAAATGATTAACATTAGACCACAAAGAAAGAAGGTTCACTTGATTGCTGCGATTGATCCTGATGTTGAAAAGAACGGGGTTGCCCTGCTCGATTGTGAGAATAAAAACCTCAAAATTTCCGTTCTCACCTTCCCCGATCTGCTGGACTATTTGCGCTATGTTCAAAGGCAAGCCGAAGTTTCCGAAAAGAACCTGCTCGTAGTTGTAGAAGCTGGTTGGCTAAACAAGGGGAATTGGCATCTAAGCCCGAAAGATACAAAAGCCTCTGCAGCCGCAAAAGGAAACCACACCGGGCGCAACCACGAAACGGGGCACAAGATTGTTGAGATGTGCCGACACTGGCAGATAGATGTTGATGAAGTGAAACCACTTGTTAAGTGCTGGAAAGGTAAAGACAAGAAAATAACACACGAAGAGCTTGCGAAGTTTACCGGAATATCCGGGCACACCAACCAAGAAGGAAGGGACGCGGCACTACTCGCATGGGTATATGCTGGTTTTTCGATAAAGATTAGTTAAAAAATTAAGTAAACGCTTACATTGTAAACACTTTCAATTACATTTGCATAAAACTTATTGATTATGAACACAGAACAAGTAAAGTTATCGCAGGTTAAGACTAATTCAGCGAACCCGCGAACAATCACATCGGACAAATTCAACAAACTGGTTGATTCTATTTTAGTTCTTCCTAAAATGTTGGAGTTACGCCCAATTGTCGTTGATAACAAAATGATTGCCCTTGGCGGGAACATGAGAAACAATGCTTTAAAGGCTATTGCAAAAATGACACCGGAAGAGATTGCAACCCGGTTATCATCCCTTGCAGACTTTCAGGGCAAAAGTAAGGGCGAGCGTGACAAGCTCGTTGATTGGTGGGGAAAGTGGCTTGAAAGTCCATTTGCCTACATCATCAAAGCAAGCGAACTCACCGAGGAAGAGAAACAACAGTTTATTATCAAAGACAATGTTTCTTATGGTCAGTGGGATTATGACATTCTTGCTAACAAGTTTGATAACAAAAAACTCGAAAGCTGGGGAATGGATGTTTGGGTTACTCCTCCGGCAGCGTTTGCCCCATTACCCGGAGCAACGAACACGGCTTCTGAAACCAAAATGCAACCTGACGCAAGCGAAGATGACGGAGAGGGAATTTCATCCGATAGCCTTCCGCCGGAACTGCAAGGACTTGACTTGAATCCGGCAGACTTGCCGAAGTTGCAAGGCGAAGACAATACAGCAATGGAGCGTATTATCATCACCTATCCCAAAGACCGCTTACCGGAGCTTCTTGCACTCCTTGGAATGCCTTCAATCGACAAGGTGGTATATCGTATTGATGAAATCATTCCCGAAGAATAGGCTATGACATACGAAGAATACATACAATACCACAATGGAGGGGACGCAGGTGTTGAGGAAAAAATGATTGCCTCTTTATCAAAGCATTTTGGTTTGTCAAGGTGGAACAGCTTTCGGCTGGCGTATTACTACGCTACCACATACCACATACCAAGTGCTTTGCAACTCCTGTGTAATCATAGGACACCCAAAAGTGAACTTAAATTCCGTACTGACAGAAGATACGTGAGAATTGGCGACACTTTCGACCGGATTATGCGCGAACTTTCCCCAAGACTTCTTGAAGAGCTTGACAAAGCCACTACCACAACGGAACAATACAAAGTTGTCAGTAGCTGGTACTACTTTGGAAGGTATGCCGCGTTTCTTTTCCTCGAAGTATGGGCGAAGTTAAGCGGAAAGCAAATAGTTGATGATCTCGCACTTAAATTCGAGCCGGATGAGAACTATACAAAGGGAGCCGAGATAATTGCGGAAACGCAAAATCTTGAAAAATTAACTGCATTCATTGAACGGGCAAAGATTGATACCAACGACAACGTGTTTGCACTTGAAACAAGCCTTTGCGCAGTTGCGAAACTAAAGAAGGGAACTCGCTGGAATGGTTTCTATACAGAACGCCTCTTGGATGATATTGCAGGGTGTAAATGGGAAAATACAATAATCAGCCTTTTATGAAAACATGTGTATTCATTACCGGGACAAATAGCGTTGGAAAAACGACGCTTGCCAAAGCTCTGATTGAACGCTTCGGAGGTATCAGGGAAGTTACAAAGGAATTGACCTATTGCAATGACAGCCGGATATGCTTTGCCGGGCGATACTCACTTGAAGCACGTTACGGTGGTGTAGACATATTCAACTGCACAAGCATACTTGCTGATGTTGTGGCAAAAGGGCTTGAAACCTGTGATATTGTAATTTGTGAAGGTTCGTATTTAGACACCTTCGGGAATAACCTGACAAATGCGATGTTCCAAGCAAAAAAGTACCTCGTTGTCTTTTTGTATGCTGATGCAAAAGTTATCCATGAAAGACTACTCAACCGGGGAAAGAAGGGATGCAGCCCGCAGACATTGCCAAAACAAAGAAACGTTTTAAGGGCAGCAAAGAAATGGGCTGAAATAGGTGTCCCGGTATTGTCTATAAACACTGGCGTTGTAAGCCTTGATGAAGAACTTAAACTTGTATGTAGAACATTAAATCAATAGCTATGCCACAGAAGTATTATCAATCACCGCGTTGGAGCAACGAAATAGCAGATTGCTCAATGCCTATGACATTTGACACTTATAGCAACTGTTCGTTTGGTTGCTTGTATTGTTTCTCGCAGTTTCAGCGTGCAGTTGGAGACGGGAAAGATGCGTATTTGCACAAGGACGTTCGCAACGTGTCTGTTGAACGTATCAAAAAGATGTTCACCGATCCTGATAAGTTCGGCGGGCAGTTTAAAGAGTATATCAAACAGCGAAAGGTGATGCAATGGGGTGGTTTATCCGACCAATTCGACGGTTTCGAGCGTACCCGTGGTGTTACCCTTGAACTGTTGCAGTTCTTCAAGGAAATCGACTACCCGTTGTGTTTCTCGACCAAAGCAACTTGGTTCACAAAAGACGAACGGTACATGGACTTGATACGCGGGCAGAAGAATTGGAATTTCAAGTTTTCGATTATCACGCTGGACGAACAGAAAGCGCATATCATTGAGAAGGGCGTCCCGTCACCCAAAGAACGTCTTGACGCATTGGAAAGAATTGCAAATGCAGATGCCGGAGGCGCAACGCTCCGTTTGCGTCCGTTCATTATTGGCGTGAGTACTCCAACGTATCTTGACTTGATAAAAGAGGCGGCAAGCAGGGGTGCAACTGCACTTTCTACAGAGTTCTTTTGTGTTGAACAAAGAAGCCCAACTTTGAAGGCATTCATGCCAACGTTCAACGATTTATGCGGGTTTGACGTGATGAAGTTCTACCGCCAATATAGTATATCATCCGGCTACCTTCGCTTAAACCGGAAAGTGAAAGAACCATTCCTGCGGAACATGAAGGAGCTTTGCGAACAGGTCGGAATGAGATTCTATGTTTCAGACGCGCATTTCAAAGAATTGTGTTGCAATGGTTCATGTTGCGGGCTTCCGTCTGATTGGAACTATTCACGTGGGCAGTGGTGCGAAGCACTACAAATAGCAAAGCAAAACGGCGAAGTCCGTTTTGCTAATGTCAGTACTGACATTCAAAATTTGGTTGGTGGTTTTCAATGGATTCGCGCACAGGGCTTCAACTGTAACAGTTCCGAAAGACGGGCAAAGTTTGAAGGCATGACAATGGCTGATTACATGCGCTGGTTATGGAACAACCCGCAATCAGGGCAAAGCCCATACAAATTGTTTGAAGGCATTTTAATTCCAACAGGAAAGGATGAGAACGGAGATTTGATTTACAAGTATAACGGGAAAGATTGAATATGGCAGGTACAGGAAAACGGAAAACGATGAAGGATTATCGGCAAGCGCAGATAGTTCGGCTTGACATCATTTCGGAACTATACAAACGAGGGTATGGTTATCGGGAAATCCGCGATGAAGTCATGGCACGTCTTGATTTGCCTTCCTATTCCCTGCGAACTGTTAGCAAAGATGTAAACAAGCTCTTGGAAGAATGGCGCGAAAGCCGTATTGAAAACCTTGATTTGGCGTTACAACTTGAACTTGAAAGAATTGACGCGATCATTAAAGAGGCTTGGTCGGCTTGGGAGAAGTCAAAAGAAGATTATACAGCCCGGAACAACAAACAAAAGGGTGTTCCCGGCAATTTGGTTGAACCGAGGGCAGGAAGTACAGAGGGGGAAGGAAATGCAAACAATACACCTGAACCACAACGGAATGAAGAAATTGTAACCGTTGCAATGGAGCAACAAACAAAGGATGTTGTTTGCACAGGCGATCCGCGTTACCTTGAAGTCATTCATAAGTCACTTATTGAAAGACGGAAGCTGCTTGGATTGTATGCACCGGAGAAAAGGGAACTTTCCGGCTCTATGTCTTTTGAAGCCCTTTTAATGGAAACCGGAATTGTAGATGATGAAAAGAAATGAGGCGGAAATAAAGAAGAAAGCAGCCGCATTATTTGCATCATGGCGGGCTGACTGGAATAAGTTCATCAAAGAGGCTCTTGGCGTGAACCTTGACGACGAACAGAAGGAAATTGTAACCTCTGTACAGCATAACAAATTGGTGTCAGTTCGTTCCGGTACTGCACGCGGGAAAGACTTTGTTGCAGCCTGTATTGCCGTTTGTTTCTTATACCTCACCCCAAAATGGAACAAAAACGGTGAACTCGTTGAAAACACGAAGGTTGCATTGACTGCCCCCACTGATAGACAGGTTAAAAATATCATGATGCCGGAAATATCCCGTTTATGGAATCGTGCCAAACGGCGCGGCTACCTTCTGCCGGGGAAGTTGAATGCCTATGACATCAGAACGAATAGTGAAGAATGGTTTTTAACCGGATTCAAGGCAGATGAAAATAATCACGAGGCTTGGTCGGGCTTCCATGCAGTAAACACAATGTTCGTTGTTACAGAGGCAACAGGTATTCTTGATGATACGTTTGAAGCAATCGAAGGTAACTTGCAGGGTAACTCACGTCTATTGCTTGTATTCAATCCCAATACAACCGTTGGTTACGCTGCCCGCAGTCAGAAAGCAAAGCGATGGAAGAAGTTCTGTTTGAACAGCCTAACGGCTCCCAATGTAAAACTAAAACAGGCGGTCATTCCCGGACAGGTGGACTATGATTGGGTAAAAGATAAAATTGAAAACTGGTGTACTCCAATTCGCCCGGAAGAAGTATCAGCACAAGAAGATGATTTTGAATTTGAGGAAAAATGGTACAGACCGTCAGACCTTTTCCGAAAGAAGGTTTTAGGACAATTCCCGAAAGTTGATGAAGATGTGCTTATTCCTATGCAATGGATCGAAGCAGCGCAGGAACGTTGGGAGAAATACCACCTCGGCAATCATAACTATTGCCGTTTAGGTGTCGATGTGGCAGGTATGGGGCGTGACTGCACCGTTTATTGTTTCCGGTACAAAAACTATGTTGATAAGTTCTCAAAACACAATTCAGGAGGAAAAGCCGACCACATGAAGGTGACAGGGAACGTCATAAACAAACTGGAACACTCAACCGGAAGTATTGCAATGATTGATACAATCGGAGAAGGTGCGGGCGTATATTCCCGTGCTATTGAGGTGTGCGAAGAAAGAAATTTGGGGAAACTCAAAAATAACATAATAAGTTGCAAGTACAGCGAAGGTGCAAAGACAAAAAACGGAAAAGAATTGACCGATATAACCGGGCAGTACAAATTTGCCAATATGCGTGCTTATCTCTTTTGGTGTGTTCGTGACTGGCTGAACCCTGATAACGGTATGGATGCCATGTTGCCGCCCGGCGGAACCTTCGCGGAAGAAGCAACGGAAATCAAGTGGAGCTTTCTCAGCAACGGGAAAATCATCATTGAACCCAAAGAGGATATAAAAGAGCGTTTAGGCTATTCTATTGATGAATTTGACGCACTCGCCAATACGTTCTATCCGGCGCAACCAGTACGTGAAGACAATCATAACTACGATGAAGATTTGGAAGATGAACTTTATTAAAATATGACTATATGAAAACAATTGATGAAATTCTTGACAGTCAGCGTTTGCCCGTTGAAATAATTGACGATTTAAGGCTGAAAACTGTTGTTTTACCACCTTGGAGCAAACTTGAAAAGGAGTATGAACCGAAGTATCACCCGGTAATGACCGATAAGACCTACCGTGATAAGGTGAACAAAAAAGGTGAAATGATTCGTATGTGCCGTGTTACGCTTGGGTTGCAGAAGCTCGCAGTAAAGCGCATGACAGAACTTGCTTTCGGCATTCCAGTAAAGCGTATGTACAATGTCAAAAAGGACAATGAGAATGAAAAGAAAGCTGCTAAAATCATGGAAGCAATCTTCACTAAAAATAAGATCGACAGCGTAAATGTTGAGCGCGGGCGTTACCTGTATGCTTCTTGTGAGTTTGCGACAATTTGGTACAGTCAGCAACAAGAAGTTACTTATGGAGGGGAAAAAAGCAAATTGAAGTTGCGTTGCAAAACCTATTCGCCAATGAACGGAGATGTGTTGTACCCGCTATTCGACGAATACGATGATATGATTGCATTGTCAATCCAGTACACCCGCGAAGTTAGGAAGGAGAAAACAACTTACTTTGAAACCTACACCGATAAAGAACACATTCGTTGGGCGCAAGCCGGACGCGGGGGACAATGGGAGGAAGAATTTCGGGAAGCTATCAAGATTGAAAAAATTGCTGGAGTATATGGAAGCCGACCTGAACCAATTTGGGAAGATGAAAGCAAGAACGTTTTTGAATCTGAATGGTCGCTTTCCCGCAATGGTAACTACTTGCGAAAGAATAGCAAGCCGAATTGGGTTGTATTTATGGATAACGAAGACGCTGCAAAATTCGGGAGTGAGCCGGACGACGACACTACAGCAAGAAATGTCCTTCGCTATCCGGCAAATGCAAAAGCCGGTTATCAAACTTGGGAACAGGCTATTGATGCTTTGAAATTCCATGTTGAGACTATCCGCAAGAACTTCTTCGTTCAGTTACAGTTACCCGATATGTCTATGGAAAGCATGAAGGCAAGCCCGATGTCCGGCGAAGCCCGAAAGATGATGTTCATTGACGGGCAGTTGAAGGTAACAGACGAAAGCGGAATTTGGCTTGATGTCTTTAACCGGGAAATAAATGTAGTGAAGGCATTCATGAAGAAGATGTACCCTTCATTGTCAGAAGCAATTGAAAACCTCGATGTTGAAGTTATTATCACACCCTACAACATAAAGGATGATGCAGAGCAAATAACCAATTATTCAAACGCAACGGGTGGAAAGCCTATCATGTCCCGAAAGACAGCCGTTAAAAATCTCGGTATGGTAGACGACGTGGATGCTGAAATTGCTGAAATAGAGGCAGAAGAAGCAAAGGAAAAAGTGAGCTATCTCGAAGAACCAACAATCTAAATTTGTGAATCATGGCTAAAGCTGGCAAGTTTGACAAAAAGCACCTTTCCAACCTTAACAGGCTGGAAAATGAAATAGATGCTCTTTATACAGAGATCATCAATGAAATTTCGCGGCTTGCCGAACAATCCGGATTTACCGGAAGCAAGCCTTTTTCCTTTGATGATTATCCCGGACTGAAACAGCGCGCCGATAAACTGTTTGATAAGCTACATGACGAAATAGTAACTGCGATAATAAACGGGAATAGCGAAGCGTGGGAATTAAGCTGCGCTAAGAACGATTCTTGGGTTGATGCAATAACTTTATCAAGTAGGCTATCAAAAGAGCAAATTTCGCAATTTAAACCACGAAATATTGAGGCTCTGAACGCATTTCAGAATCGAAAGATTAGGGGTATGGGATTATCAGACCGCGTATGGAAGATAATCGAAAACGGAAAATCAGACTTTGAACTTGCTTTGGATATTGGTTTAGGTGACGGACGCAGTGCAGCGATATTAAGCCGGGACGTGCGTAACTATTTGGAAGAACCAAAGAATCTATTCAGAAGGGTGAGAAATAAGCACGGGAACCTTGTTTTGTCCCAACGCGCAAAAAATTATCATCCCGGACAAGGAGTGTACCGTTCATCTTACAAGAACGCAATGCGATTAGCACGCAGCGAGGTTAATATGGCTTATCATACAGCTGACTATGAAAATTGGAGCAATAACGATCTTGTTTTGGGCTTTGAAATTGTCTTGTCAAATAATCATCCAGTGGTAGATGTTTGCGACGAATTGGCGGGCAAATATCCGAAAGAGTTTAAATTTGTTGGCTGGCATCCACAATGTCGTTGTGTTGCCGTTCCAATTACGCCTAAATTTGAAGACTTTATAAAGTACGAAGAAGCAATACTTGCAGGTGAGGACGTTTCAAACTATCAGTTCAAAGGAAGAATTAAGAAGGCTCCGCAAAAATTCAAAGTTTGGTGTAAGGATAACCAGGAACGAATTGATAAAATGACCGCACGGGGAACATTGCCATACTTCCTGAAAGACAATGAGAAGTTTTACAAGTCGGCTGCATAAAAGAAAAAGGAGCTTTCCGGCTGGCGGTTGGCTCCTTACTATTTAGTTATTCGTTATTCTCAAATGCCCTTGCCAATTCAGCAGCAGCAATCTTTATGTTAGTAGGGCAATTCCCACCACTTGTAGCTATTCTCACCTTATGATAAGTCTTGATACCATTTTCATCGGTATTGGATATTGCAATGTAGATATCTCCATTGCCGCCAAAATAGGCTGTTAAGGTGTTATTATCTCTGTCACAATCACCGGTTAATACTTCATACATAATTTGATTCCTTTCTTCTTAGTTTTACTCTAAATCTTCATCGTCTATATCAGCTAAATCAAGCTCATATTGAGCTTCACCTTCTGCGTATTCGCACATGGTAATAACGTCAGTTGCTGTAACGCCATCGCCCCATTCTGTTACTATTGACCCTCTATCTGAATCAAGAGTGATTGTTAAAGTCTTCTTCATTTTTATTTAGTTATTCGTTAATAATTTGATTTCAATACATATAATCGCAATCATGGCATAAGTCACAAACCTTTGATTTATTTCTAAGGCACATCGTTTTAGTCTTAGGATAATGCCAGTCTATTGAACTACATATAATTAGTTTTATATGGTCTAATTCCGGGCTATCCGGACAATGCTTATTGAGAAAATCTAAATCTTCTTTGATTAGTTTTTCATAACTATCTTTATTTAGTTTGACACTCATCTTTATTCAATTATGCGTTATTGATTTTATCTAAAAGGTTGCGGAGTAGCACTTCATTTGCCTTATATAGTTCTGCTTGTTCTTCCGAGAAATCTCCATAACCAACAGAAACCTCTATCTCCGAAAGTGCAAACCGGATAGCTTCATATTCATCAGGAGTAACTACAATTCTTTTTGGTTTTAGTGGTTTGATAAAATCTATTTGTGATTTATCAACTCTGTTTATTTGACGATAATCATCGGTTTGTATGCCATAGCCACGATAGCTTTGAACAATAGTGCAGACTTCACCTTTCCCAATGATTACCCCACCTTTATTTTTTAGTTGGCAAAGAGTTCGCACCTTTGCACCTATAATCTTTCCCATATATTTAGCTCCTTTCTACACGGTTATACGCTATTTGAATATTCCTAATTCCTTTCTTAATCTCTTGTTAGCTATACTCACATAATCTGAATTTAATTCAAAGCCTACATAGCTTCGATTCAGCTTTCTCGCAACGATGGCCGTAGTTCCAGAACCCATAAATGGGTCAAGAACAATTCCACCTTCAGGAGATCCGGCTTTGATACAATCCGTTATTAGTTTTTCTGGAAAAGTTGCAAAGTGAGCTTCTCTTAAAGGTTGGGTAGCAACAGTCCACACCGAACGCTTATTTCTTGTTAGATAGTCATTACGAATTAGCCCTTGCATCTTTGTGCGTCCGGGAGTATTATTCAGTTTAGTGGCATCCCTATCTCTAATTACAGTATCAAAGGAGGAAGTAGGTTCGGCAATGGATTCATTATCAAAATAATATTTTTTATTCTTGCTCAACAGGAAGATGTATTCATGTGATTTAGTGCATCTGTCCTTTACTGATTCAGGCATTACACTGGGTTTGCTCCAAATAATGTCTTGCCGTAAGTACCAGCCATCAGAACGCAGAGCAAAAGCGAGCATCCACGGAATACCTATTAAATCTTTAGATTTACATCCTGTACATTGCTTTACCAAAGTAGCCTTTCCAAGTGTCCCCCGGTTTGTTCCTTGCTTGTAATTCATGGCATTGTCAGGGTAACCAGCAGCTCCCTTCATAGAACCGGCATAACTATCTCCTATGTTAAGCCACAATGTGCCATCTTTAGTTAATACCCGGCTTACCTCCCGGAATACATCGACCAACTTCTGAATATATTCTTCCGGAGTTTTCTCAAGTCCTATTTGTGCATCATTACCATAGTCACGTAGACCGTAATATGGTGGAGAAGTCACACAGCAATGAATGCTATTGGCTGGCAAGTCTTTCAAGCCAGATAAACACTCAGAATTATAGATATGGTTTATATTCATTTCTTCTTTGATTTGAATTATTCTTCTACTAATATTCTTTTATCACATGTACCAACATTAAAATTTTCGCATGGTATATCCTTTTCGTAGAAAAAACAGCCTTCGCAACTATTACTTTCTGTTTCTACTACTTTTAATTTTAATGTAATCTATACTATATCACCATCTTTGTATGTTTTCATAAATATTCCTTTCTTTATTTTAAATCTTCTTTTTCTTTATCACTCTATTCTTAATAAAATCGCATTCAAGCATCATCGGGAAATGTTTGTAGAAGTTACGCCAAGTCCTTTTGCTTCTTTTTAACGACGGCAAACGAATTGTGTTTCCGCTTCCCCATCCAACACCATTTAACTGAACTTTATTATCTCTGTTTTCACGATAAACAGTATATTGAGATGGAAGAAGAGAACCTACATGCCTTAATTTAGATGGTTTAATCTTATTCATGTCTTTCTTATTATGTGGTAGCCCGAAGGCTACCGGATTAAACATCACCCCCACAATTTAACTGCAAGGTCATAATTCTTTTGAGCCTCATTAACGGCTTTCTTCGCATAAGTCAGCGTAAAAGAATGTTCGCGTGGATATTTGCCCGTTTTCACCCCTTCGTGATACTCTTTGGCAACCTCTAACTTGTGCTCGTAGAAATCAATGCTTTCAGGCATAGATAGGTTGATAGTCTTTGCACGTTCTTCCCAATATTCGGCGATCCTTTCATGCTCAGTAGCTTTAGAATCCATTTCTACGCTTTTTCCCATATTGTTCCATGAATCATCTATCGCTTTTCGGTGTCTTCTTTCGCTATGGTGACCAACTTTGATTGGTTCGCCAAGAGAGAGAAAATCCCGATCTTTGTTCGACTTGTTAAAATACTCTGTACTTTTACGGTTAGCTGATGCAGCCCATTCATGACGGCGTTCTGCTCTTTGCTTTGCCCATTCCTGAACATTGAAACCGTCTGCTCGAACTATTGAGTAATAATAAAATCCGTCTTTCTCAAATATCAAGTTGAAAACTATACTTTCATTTTCTTTACCATACTTGGTAGTAACTAAGATTTCTTCACCTTTCTCGTGCTTTTCATCGCACTTTGCCAAAAATACATTTGGCGCAAACTTGTAATATGTATTCATTATTGCTATTTTGTTATGATTTTACTTCTTTCTTTAGTACATCCAAGTTTTCTTCGATGTATTCTTTAACCTCTTTATGTACAAATCCAAAACGTGGACTTGGAAGCGTCCACTCATCATAAATCCATAATAGGTATGATGCAGGAACATTTGCCATTTTCTCACCTTTATGTTTGCCAAAAGGCATAGGACTTTCGTCTGTAAGTGCCATATTTACTCCTTTCTTTTTTGTTGTTCTTTACGCACTACCTCATGTTTTGAAATAGTGCATTTACTTGTTTTCTTTGGGGTTCCCGGCTCAATGCCAGCTTTCCATAAAGTAGGAAGTTTACAGCCAATTTGAAACGGCGTGAACTTCTCATAAATAGCAGCCAGCGAGCCAAAGAAATGTTCCCTTTTTCCTTCTACCGGAGCAGGAAATATTACTTTGATGATGTATGACTTAGTTATTTTCTTCATTTCTTTGATTTCTGATACTTTCGTTCAAAACATAGGTACTTTATCAGGAATGAACCTAACTTTGCGAAAGAGCAAAGGAAAAAGGTGTCATGGAACTTCTTATTCTACCCGTTTTATAAAAAGCGGGGAAACGGTGCAACTTGCCCGTTCCCCTTCTTCTTTTGTCATTTTTTCAACTCTCATGCTTCGACCTTAACTCTATTCATTAGCTGCCCTGATATTTCGTGTAGCTCTCTACTTCGTGCTGGGGTTTGCTCCCTTGCAAATGCTGTAATCCCTTGTGTAAGTTTCCAAAGGGTTGCACCGCCTACAACACCGTCGTCGGGATTATTATTCATCAACAGCTTTTCAACTTCCCGGCTTTCGTTCTTCAGTAATGCCCCACGTTGCACTAATCCTTTCAGTTCCTTATCAAAATCAACATCAATTTCCGAAGCACCTTGAATTTCGATTGCCTTCTGCATGATTGTATCTTTGGCATACAAACCTTTGGTTAGGTCTTTGATAGCGGAAACTGTTGTTTTCGTGTCAAGCTCGTATGTCTTCTTTGACAATGCGATTGTATCAGGAAGGCGGGAACCAATATGAACTTGACGCATTACAGATTCCCGAACCATACCGTTGAGACAAGCACCATTAAGCAAGAAAGCTCTCATATCAACTGAACCGTCTCCATAGTCGGAAGTGGAGAAACGCGCTCCGGCGAATATGGTTACAATTCCGTTCTTCTTGGTTGGTATTTCAATCGGGGTTGGCAGTATGGTTTCACACCACACCTTTGTGTCATTCATAAATGCGTCAGCCATTACAGCACCTTGATTTCCGGCTTCTTGGATGAAAGCAGTAAGAATATCAACTGAATTTAGTCTCCGGTATGAATCAGAGAGAACGCCACGCACTTCATTACCGACCGCCCGAACAAGCACGCGGGTTCTTTGCGTCCAACTGGAATGCTCATTCATTATATTGGCGCATAACTTTCTCTTCCATTCATCACCTGCCGCAAGCTCGCGAAGATATTTTGCCGGGATATTCATTTTTTCGGCAATTTGGTTCACGGCATTGTCGTGTAAGGTGAAATCACCTTCCTTCATATTCATTTGAACATGACCGTTTGCGGAAAAGGTGATTACAGGCTCGCATTCGTTCATTCTTAAATTTACGCCGATAGGCGCAATGAAATCTTGTGCAATTTTTCCTTCTTCAAGAAGGCGTTCGATTGCACTTTCTACACCGGGGCGTTTCCCCTCAATCATTGATTGAACTTTGTTGATTACTACTTCATTCAAACCTTGCTGATGTTCATTGATTAAAATTGTTTCCATAATGTTGTTGTGGATTGTGCCCTGTTGGTTAGGCAGGGCGTTGCCTTATTTATGAATTTAGAAATTTATTAATTTTTATCATTGCACCTCTCTCTGTGGTACAGTTAGAAACCGGAAGGACACACCCGTTCACGCGGGGTTTGCTATCATACCAATAATATAATTGAATCACCTTCTTATTACCGTTGTATCTTTCACTGACAGTAACGGTTTTCCCATTCTTTGAATAACTTGTTTCCATATAATTGTTGCTTATGGTAGCCCGAAGGCTACCGGAGTAAATTTAAAATTCTTCTATTTTCAGATTGTCATTAATGATAAACATACGCCCACATTCTAAAATCACGTGGGTATCTGTGATTCTCTTTATCACTCGCACCACATCTTCATGTACTACACATGGCGTACCGTCTGAATAACGACCATTAGCCAAGTCACCCGATACTCTGTATCTCAAACCGATTATTGCTTCATTTATATTCATAATCTTCTTTATTGTGCAGGGCTTTCGTCCTACGGGTTATTTAGTGTAAAAACTGATTTGAAGTCCTCTACGGAGCTTGCAAACAACTTTGTCAAGTCCTGCATTTAGTGCCCGGTCAATGAACTTATTGAAAAGTTCAATTCCGATAAGAGCGATTAAACCTGCAACGCCTACCAGCTTATTTATCCGGTTCCCGGCTGCGTCCAATCCGTACACTTTCATTCTGAAATTACTATTGATGAAAGTTTTAGTGTAGTTTAAAATACCTTTTTTCATTTGTTGTTGTGAATTATAGGTTTTAAAGTGCTTATATTGTAAGCACATGGCGAATATAGCGTGTTATTTTAATATAACAATACTTTTAGCAAATATTTTATAACCTTTTCGGTATATTTACTTTCGTTTACTATTTGTTAAATCAGATTTTTAGTGTTAAATAACAATAAATAGATGCTTACATCATAAGCATTATGTTGATTATCATTAGTTTTGCATAAACTAATAAGTTTATTGATATGAGCATAAAACGTTTTATCTTAGATTCGTTGAAAACCAAGTTTACCGGGATAGACGAAAAAGTATTGAGCAGGATAGCGGCAACAGCCGTGAAGACTGTAAAAAACGAAGAGGAAGCCAAAACTTACGTTGAGGAACTTACTCTACAACAGGTTATTGATAGCTATTCCGACAGCCGGGCAACTGATGCACAGGAAAAGGCAGTAAAAAGCTATGAAGAAAAATTTGGTCTGAAAGACGGCAAGAAAGCCGATTCGACGGAAGAACCCGGAGGTGAAGGGGGCGAAGGCGGAAACGGTGAAGGTGCTGGAAACGGTAAAAAGGGCGGTGAAGGTGAAGGCGGTGAAAAAATGCCTGACTATGTAAAAGCATTGTTTGGCAAAATTGACACATTAACTAACGAGCTAACAATCTTGAAATCTGGGAAAGTAGCCGATACCCGCAAAAGCACTTTGGATGCACTTTTAAAAGATGCACCGGAAAAAGTCCGTAACAACTACACAAGAAACTTCAACCGTATGCAATTCAAGGATGATGCAGATTTCAATGAGTGGATTGAAGAAATATCTCCCGAAATTGAAGAAGCAACAGAATCGCAGTCGGCAAGTGAAGGTGTTGTAAGCAGACCAAAAGGCGGTGCTAAAGCAGGGGAAGACACGAAAGTAAATCCTTATGTTCAAGCACGTGTAGATGCAAGAAAGGCTGAAACGGCAACCCCAGCCATTATTGGGTTGTCAGAAACAGGCAAATAGTAATGAAAGACAGATTCTCTTACAACGCAGCCGAAACTGCCGACCCAATTCGGATTGAACAGGTATATGCCGAGAAACCGGGCGGTGGGCTTGTCGTCGAACCGGGCTTTGATGCTCCCGAAACTACGGCTGTAGGCTTGAATGATAAGGGCAAATATGCCGTTATCAAGGGCTATCGCCTCGTTGCGGAAGTTGCAGCAGCAGACACAACAATCAATATAGCGAAAGGAAGTGGTGTTGCTGTGGGTGATTTTATCGGATATGGCAAGGTTGCTGTAAAGTGTACCAAGCTGGTTACAACAGATAAAAACAAAGATGTAGTAACCGTGACACTTGGTATTGCTATTCCGGCAGGAAAAGTATTGTATCAGGCGAAGGCTGCAAGTGCAGAAAATTCCCCTGCAGAACCTATTTACACCCCTGATTACATTCTTGGAAACAAGATTTATGCAGGTAAGGGTGAACAACCTGTGCGACTTATCAACGGCGCAAATGTGAGAAAAGAAACGGCGAATATCGGTGATGATATTGCAGCCATGTTATTAACTATTAAACGTGTATAAGTATGGGAAATATGAACGCTCCCTTGTTTGACCTCGACCAAAAAGGTTTGCAATTAGAGGTCAATTCTTATAAGCCCGGAACAGGGCTTGCATGGCGGCAACTCTTTCCGCTGAAACATACACCCAAGTTTGATTTGAAAGGGATCGAAGGAGACGAAGGCATTCCGGTGTCTGCTGATCGTGTTGCTTTCAATACAAAAGCACCAAAGAAAACTCGCAAAAAGGTTGGAACGTGGAGCGGATCATTGGGTAAGATTGAAATTTCGCGTGAGAAAGACGAAATCGCCATTAACGAATACAACGATTTACAGGCAATTGCCGCAGCAAACCCCGAAGATAGCGCAACGGCAAAATATCTTGTGGATTTAGTGTATGACGACATCAAGTTCTGCGGTGACGGTATGGACTATCGTGTAGAAATTGATGCAATGCGTATCGGTTCACGCGGAAAACAAGTCTTGACCGCGAAAATTGACGGAGATATGGCAGAGCAGGACGAAATCAATTTCAATGTACCGGAAGAAAACTTCATTGGTGCAGCCGTGAAATGGGATAACGCCGAAGTTGCGGACGGGCTTGCTGACATCATCAAAGGTCAGAAGATAGTTGCGAAAAAAGGTGGAAAAAAGCCACAGTATGCAATTATGGAACAAACAGCCTTTGATTACCTCTGCGCACAGAAAAAAACGATCCGACGTGTTGCTGGTGTAGTTATGAAAGCTGTGGGACTTGAAAGCATAGATGATGTTGATATTGACACTATCAACCGTTACATGCGTAAAAAGAATGCTCCGCAGGTATTAGTTATTGATACATACGCAACTATTGAGAAGAAAGACGGAAATCATGAAACTATCAAACCGTGGAATGAAAACGTTTGTACTCTTTCTGCCGAACCTCGTCTTGGCTGGACTTATTACAAGCCTGTTCCTATGGTTAAAGCTACTGATGCTCTCCAAACACAAGGTTCTTACTACAAAATGACGGTTTACTCTGACGTGAACCCGATGCTTGAAGTTACTATGTCGGAGGCTTATGTTCAGCCCGCTTTGACCGGAAGGAAATCACTTGTGTTCCTGAATACCATGAATACAACTTGGAATGACGGTGACGCTTAAAAAGTAGATTATGAGCACAGTTTTCCAATCTCTAAAATGTCTATCAAGTTATCCGATTCCTTCGGCTACCATTGAAAATGTAGCTGAGGAATCGGGCTTAAATGCAAGCGATAATGTAACGGTGGAAGTTCGGAAAAGCAAATCATTCATGCTTGCTAAAGCTGGTATTTACGATTTTCTTTCAGAAGCTCCCAACATTTCGCAGTCTGGTATTTCTTTCAGTTTTTCCGAAGATGAAAGAAAACGTTTCAAAACGAAAGCTGATTCACTCCGGCGGGTAGCTGGTTACGAAGATGCTGCAAACCAAGCCGTGTACGGCTATCAAGGAGAAGATTTATGATAATTGCTAACGGAACATTACAGATTGTAGGGACAACGGGCGGGGGCTTTAAAAACGGTAATCCGGTTAAAGTTCAAGAGGCTCTTGGTGAACCTATTTCCTGTAATTTCACTACGAATAAGAATGACCATTTAGGCAGATACGAAGGAGGCTCATTTACCCGTGCCAAATTTGTGATTCTGATTGATATGCAGGATTTCAATGCTGAATATGTGGTACTGAATACTATTCGCGGTGTAAAGGTTGGCAAGTTTCGCGTGCAAGATGCACAATTTCTTGATACTGTAGGCAACATAAAGATAACAGTTGAGTAATATGCCAATCCGAAGAACATCACCGCAAGGGCAGTTTAAAGACTATTTGGAAAAGCGCATTCGATTTCGGATTGCTGCACTAATTCAAATGTTCAACTATGTAGGTCTTGAATGCGTCCGTGAGGCGAGAATGAAGAGAAAGTATATAGACCGTACAGGCAACCTTAGAAGCTCAACCGGTTACTGTGTTCTTTATAATGGTTCGGTTGTTCATCAGAGTGGTTTTGAAGCAGTTAAGCCCACTGCAATAGAAGGAGTTAAGGAAGGGAAAAAGCTACTGAATGAGCTTATGAATAGTCATTCCGTTGGAATAGTGTTGATTGTAGTTGCAGGAATGGATTATGCTTGCTACGTTGAAGCAAAGGGCTTGAATGTTCTTGATACTTCGGAAATAAAGGCTAAAAAGCTGGTGAAGAAAACATTAAAGAAATTGGGATTTGAATAATGGCAAAGAAATCTGCAATTCGTATTGAAAAAGACATTTACGATGTTCTTGTAAATGCTTTGTCCGGTATCATAGGCGGAACAGTCTATAAAGAAGGTTGCAGACCGCTTAATGCGACAACGGAAGATGCTGTTGTTATCGTCTCCGGTGGTGATGCAGAGCAAATTCAAACCGGGCGTGCTCATGTAAACATCTATGTGCCGGATATTGATAACGGCAACGGAAACTTTGTCGAAGACAAAGAACGGCTAACGGAGCTTTCGGATCATGATGCAACTATTGTTGAAGCCTTGAACGAATGTTTGTTTGAGGAATATTCATTTCGCTTGTACAGCATGACGGAAACTTTTAGTGAGCCGGACATCCATCAGAACTTTGTAAATGTGAATTTAGAATTTGATCGAATAACCTTTTAAAACAAAGATTATGGGTAAGAAAAAAATAATGGCTTGGTCTGAATGTGCCATTGAAATTGGTAAAACAGGCGAAAATGATGCTATGGCAGCGTCATTAACAAGCATTGGAACGATTAAAGACAAATCATCCAGTATTGAACCCTCTGACGGTGATACGCTTGAAGCGAAAGCAACAGGAGGTAAAACCGTTGCAAAAGAACAGCTTGAAGGTGGCTACTTGCTGAAAACTCGCGTGATAGAACCGGATGATGCACTATTAACAACCCTTGGGCTTGGTGCAGTATCAGGTGATGATTTCAACGTAAAAACTCACGTTGTAGACGGTGATTGGTCTGTTAGGGTTACACCGAAAAATATTGGAGCGACGGGCATAAAAGCCCCGAAGACAAGTATCTCTTATAAACCGGGGTGGAGCGAGGAAGAAGGTAACTATGCAGATATTGAATTTGAAATCTTGAAAGGAGAAACTGATGTTTGGTATTCAAGATTCAAAAAAAAAAATAAAGTAGTGGTTGCACCTTCATTCTTGAACTTTACTTCCGCAGCAGATGCAGTTGGAAAAACAATAGTAGCAACTACAACAGCCGCCGCAGTTACTGCAAAATCATCGGCAAGCTGGTGTACGGTGTCAGTAGCACAAAAGACTACTACGGTTAAAGTAACAGCCAATACAGGTGAAGAGCGTTGCGCAGAAGTAACTATTTCAGCAGACGGTAAAGAGACTATTGTTCCCATTACTCAGGCTGGTGTTTAATGGTTGGGCTTTCGTTCATCGGAAGGACGCACCCGCACGGGTGAAAGCCGGGTTCGACTCCCGGAAGTTCGCAAATTTTTAAATTCAAATTTTATGAGTGACACAGTTGAAAGGCAAGTTTCAGATGCAGTATTGCAGGAGCCGTTAAAAATAGATTTGTGCGGAAAGGTTTACACCGTCGCGCGTCCTTCTGCCGCGACTATTATTGAAGTTTCAAAGTACATTGCAACTTTACCAATAGCACCATTTGTCAAAGGAGAGCATGATATTTTGACTTATGTACTTTCGTATGCGAAAGATTGCGAAGCTATTGGAGATATTGCCGCAATCCTTGTACTTGGAAAAAAGAACCTCGTATCAACAAAGGAGATTGTTACAAAACGATTCTTTGGGATTTACAAGAAGGTTGAAACCGTTGAAGTAAACAACCGGGTATTGCTTGCCAATGAATTACTTGAAAACTGCACCAATGAGGAGCTTTTAGACCTCATTCAAAGGACACTTGATTTGCAACACATAGCTTTTTTTTTCAGCATTATAACTTCCCTAAACGAAGCGAACATACTGCGAAGAACAAAGAAGAAGAGCTAAACGATAGCATTTGGGCTGTTATTCTTGGAATGTCTAAGAATCTTGGCATAACGCCTGATTACATTCTGAACGAATTGAGCTATGAGAATCTAATCATGTATAGTTATTCGGTTCCAAGTTATGACACAGGAAGCGAGGCGGAAGAATGGGACGATAGTATTGACGCTAACAACCCTGATAATTTTAATGATACAGACGACGAAGAAGAATTTGTGCGATGAATACAGATAACGGAAGAGAAAGCTACAGTCTTGGACTTGATATAAATCAGATGCTCCGGGATGCAAGGCGGGCGGAAAATGCTTTTCAGTCCATCGGGAATAAAGCCGTTTCCGAAGGCGAAAAGATTGATAAAACTTTCCGTACTATCGGCGCAGGAATTGCCAGTTACTTCGCTGTTGAAAAGATTATGGAGTTTGGAAAGGCTATCATTGACGCTCGCGGTGAAATAGAGAGTTTTCAAATATCATTCGATACACTTATTGGAGATAAGGAAAAAGCATATGCTTTCTTTGGGGAACTGAAAGACTTTGCCGTGAATACTCCTTTGCTATTGAACGACCTTGCAAAAGGCGGGCAATTGCTTCTTGGATTTGGTTTTGATGCAGACAAAGTTATGCCGACACTAAAACAGATCGGTGATATATCAATGGGTAATGCGGAACGTTTCAGTTCTCTTTCCCTTGCGTTTGCTCAAATGTCTGCTGCAGGAAAGCTCATGGGGCAGGATTTGTTGCAGATGATTAACGCTGGTTTTAATCCTCTCACTGTTATATCTGAAAAGACGGGAAAATCAGTTGCAACATTGAAGGATGAAATGTCAAAAGGGGCTATTTCCGCCGATATGGTTGCAGATGCCTTTGAAGCAGCTACAGCCAAAGGAGGCAAGTTCAACGGTATGCTTGAAAAGCAAAGCAAGGGAATTAAGGGTAGCATTTCTAACTTGGAAGGAGCTATTCAAGATGCCCTTAATGATATGGGAGAAAAAGGGCAGGATATTATAACCGAAGGTATTTCGCTTGCAACAACGGCAGTCAAGAACTACGAAAAGCTGGGTTCTATTCTTGCCGGAATGATTGTCACTTATGGTATGTATCGTACTGCTGTAATGTTCGCAATCGAAGCGGAAAAGGGTTATACTATTGCTCAAACACTTAATATAAAAGCTCTTCTTATTGCCGAGAAAGCACAAAAGTTACTAAACAAAACCATGCTTGCCAATCCTTACGTGTTGGCGGCTGTTGCTTTGGGTGTTGTTATTACTTCATTGCTTGCCTTCCGTGATACGACTTCTGCTGCCGAGAAAGCACAAGATAATTATAATAAAAAAATAAAGGATGCAAACGATAAGGAGCAGGAACGTAAAGAAAAACTTGAAAGCCTTGTTTCCGAGCTACAAAATGAATGTACGGCAGAAACCCGGCGAATGGAAATTCTTGCTATTATTAAAGCTCAATATCCTGCTTTCTTTAAATTGATGCTCGATGAAAAAGGACATGTCAAAGACCTTACAGAAGCATGGAAAGGGTATAATGAAGAAGTTGCAAGGAATAAGGCAGATTTGAATAAAAATAATGTAACAGTTTTAAAACAAAACCTGCAAGAATACCGACAAATGGTTGCTTTGTGGGAAAAGTACGGGGAAGATCCTAATTTTCATAAATACGATTTATCTGACAGTGATAGGGCTTTAGCTGATAAATATAAAAATGAGACTCTGGGTAGACTTAAAAAAAAGATTGCGGCTGATGAAAACGAACTTAGTATTTTTGAAAAGAATGTTCGAGATGATTCTTTCAATCAATGGCAAGTTGATTTGAAAAAGAAAACAGATAAACAAATTGAAGCTATGCGCGCTGCATTGGTTAAGCGAGCAAAAGCAGCTAACGGGAATAAAAGTCGTCTTGCAGTCATTGGTAAATATCTGACAGCTATTGATAGTGAAAAAAATATACGCAAGGAAAAGTCTGTTACATATGATGAAAAATTCAATACAGCTAAAACTAATTGGGAAAATGCCAAGAAGGCACTTACTGAAATTGAGAAGAATAAAAAGAAGTTCACGGAAGAACAATATCAGAATGCTAAAAAGCTCGAAGAAACCACCGAAAAAGCATATAAAGATTTAGGCGGTGAAACCGGAGCTAAACTGACTAAGAAGGAAAATGCAGCAAAGAAAGCTGCCGAAGAAGCCAACGAATTAAAGGTTGAGAAGGCAGAGCGTGAAAAGAAAATTGAAGAGTACACCCGTGAGCGCATCAACCAAGAAAAGCAATCAGAGTTTCAAATTCGCCAATCTCGAATTGACGGATCGAAAGAAGGCATTGAAAAGGAAAAGGAACAAATTAAACTCAATTATGACAGGCTGATTGAAGAAAATAGATTGCGACAAGAACAGTGGGTGAAAGAGTTAAAAGACAGAGAGCATGAGGAATGGATAAACGAAAATCCAAACTATAAGAAGGAAGGCAAAATTTTTACTCCTACTTCAACCGTAGCTGATTTGTCCGCCGGACAACAAAAGCAGTTGAAGGAATATACCGAAGTCGCCAATGAATATCAGAAAACTGCAAATGATAGGTTGCTAAAGGATTTGTTTGAGAAATATCGTAATTATGAGCAACGCCGTACTGATATAAACAAGCAATTTGACGCTGAACGGAAAGCCATTGAAAACGGAAAAACGGCTGACGGGAAAGATGTTTCGCAGGACGTTAAAGATGCCGCCCTCATAGAACTTGAAAAGAAGCGCAAGGAGGCAATTAAAAGTGTAAATGATGAAGAGGTTGCCACAATGCAGAAGTCGTCAGATTTACTTGTTAAATTGTTCGAGGACGCATCTAACAAATCAGTATCAGAGATAAATAAAATTGTATCTGAAACCGAACAGTTGATGTCTTATCTTTCCAAAACGAAGGCGGAAGATATAACCCCAAAATTTGGCTTCACTGCCGAACAATTAAAAGCCTTAAAAGCGTCGCCGGAACAGGTAAAAGCAATTCAGAAAGCTGTTGAAGAATTGTATTCTGCTGGTGTAAAAAAGAACCCGTTTTCTGCATTGATTAAGGGTATAAAAGATTTGTTCAAGTCAGGCGACGAAGAAGGTGACGGAAAGAAATCGACCGAAACCAAACTTGCGAAAATCGGTGAATCTGCTGCCGAAGCTGCAAAAATGGTTGGGGACGTAGCCGGAAGTCTTTCAGATATGTTTGCTGCTGCCGGGAATGATTCAGCCGCCGAAGCAATGGACACGGTTCAAAACGTTATGAATGCCGTTTCCAATATTGGTGAAGGTTTTGCCAAAGGCGGTATTGTTGGCGGTATTGCTGCGGCAGTAGGTGAAGCAGTAAACTTCATCGGACAGGCTTTTGCAGCCAATGCCCGGCATAAAGCCGCATTGAAAGAGATAATGAAGGAAACTATTGCACAACAACGTGAATATAATCTCCTTCTTATGCAGCAAAACTTGGAGTATGCAAAGGGGACAACTATATTCGGTTCTGATTCGTATGGTAAAGCGGCAAATGCGGTTAAAGTCCTGAAAGAAGCAACAGCAGACTTGAATAGCGAGCTTGCCGGAACCACCGCACAAAAGAATGAACAAAAAAGAACCAACTTTATGCAAAGGTGGTTCGGGGTTAAAGATGCAAATGCCGCTTTAAAAGAGGCTTATGCTGGACTTGCTGACATTGAAATAAAGACCGGACATAAAAAAACGGGGTTATTCGGCTGGGGAAAAGGGAAAGACATTTATTCCTCCATTCTTGGGGTTTATCCTGAACTTATAGATGCCAACGGAAAATTCAATGCTTCACTTGCAGAAACAATCATAAATACTAAAACGATGTCTGATGAAGATAAGGCAGCGTTTCAAAATATGATTGATTTAAGCAAGCAAGCCGAAGAAGCATTGCAAGCTGTAAAGGATTACTTGACAGACATATTCGGTGAGCTTGGAAACACTATGAGCGACGCTCTTGTAGATGCTTTCAAGAACGGAACGGATGCAGCCGAAGCATTTACAAAAAGCGTTTCCGGGATGCTTGAAAAACTTGCCAAGGAAATGATTTATACTGTTACCATTGCACCATTGATCGAACAAGCACAAGAACAGATGCTTGGTGTGATGCAAAATGAGAATTTGACTGATGAACAGAAATTCAACAATTACGTATCAATCCTTGACGGGCTTACAAGCGGTGTTCTCGGACAACAAGATACATACAACGCATTATTGAAAAAGTATCAGGAAATGGCTTCTGACAAAGGCGTTGATATATTCCAGCCGGACGAAGAAGCAAGAAAGGCAAGTTCTAAAAGTGGTATAACAGCTTCACAGGACAGCGTAGATGAAATAAGCGGGCGTGTTACTGCCATACAGGGGCATACATACACAATTAATGAAAATATGAAGGTTCTTGTTAGTGTTAGTTCTCAAGCCCTTGAAAAGTTATCCGGTATTGAAAAGAACACATCTGCTCAATGCGAAAAACTTGATACCATTGCCGAAAAAGTGGGATCGTTAAAAACTGGCGTTGATAGTATGAATACAAGGGGGGTGATTTTGAGGAAACAATAAAAGTATGAAAGGCAAATTCTACATAGATGAAATAGACGCTTATTTGGCGTATGGCTTGTTTGTTGCCAACAATGGCTATAACGGGCTGATTGCTTTTCCCGGCTTTAAAGACCTTGACGAAAACGATTGGTCGGAAGAGGACGGAACAGAGGTTGATTTGTCTTCTCCTGTATTAAATACAAGGGAGTTCAGCATTAATTTCTATTGCTGCGATTATTTCAAAGCAATGGACTTTATAGCCTTGATTTCTGACGGTTCCTTCCATACATACAATTTTATTGAGGCTGGTTGTTCCAGGTGTTTACGTCTTGTATCAGAACCAAGCAAAAAGATACACCGGATAATGGAAACATTTTCTTTGTCATTCGCTGATGATTTCCCATTGAATGGGTACACTTATTCCAAACCACCTATTGACGGAGGAATACCGGCACAAGAAGGTTACGAGATTGACGGAAAATTATTTTCTGATTATGGTGTTTTTATCTTGGACGGATCGGACACCGAAATAATGAAAATGCCTTCTGTAAAAAAGAACCTTTTGATTGATATTCCAAGTAATTCAGGGGCAATATATGACGGGAAACATGTTGTTTTTCAAAAGAAAGACGTAACACTAAAATGCTGGATGCGTTGCAAAGATGTAACAACCATGTGGCGCAATCTTAATGCACTTGTATATGACCTAATTTCACTAACTGATAAGATCGACTTTGCCGGATATAAATACAAGGATGCAGAACGGATTTTCTTTGTCGAGAGCCTTTATGAAGAATATCCCTGCTATTTCAATGGATTGTCAGCGACTAAATTTCAAATACTTTCAGGTGATAGGGTTTGGCTTGAATTTGACTTGACGCTTACATTTACTTCGTTCCGGGTGAATGGAATTTATTATCTGCTTGCTACGGAAGCAGACGAATTGATTATAACGGAGGATGGTGAATATTATATATATTTGAAAGATTATGCCAATTAAAAAGAAGAAAATCAGCGAATTAACGCTTACTGACAGCTTGAAAGGCTTGTTCACTATCGGCTATAAGGTTGTTGACGGAGTGAAAATTAGTGTAAAGGTTGGCTTGGAGTATATTCAAGTAGCCTATGAAGATGTGGTAAAAGCAACGAACGATGCTATTTCTGCCGCCAAGACAGCCCTTGACGCTGCATCTGCTGCCGATACTTCACGGAAAGCCATTGAAGCCAATGAAGCGGAGCGCGAAGGTAATGAGGATGCCCGTATAACTTCTGAACAGGAGCGGTCCGCAGCCGAAATAAAACGTGCCGCTGCCGAAACCGGGCGAGTCACTGCCGAGAATACACGTGTATCCGAATTCAGCAAGCTAAAGACCGAATCCGAGAAAGCTACGGGTGACGCTATAATAGCTACCGGAAAAACAAATGAAGCGATACACAATGCCGAAGTTGCCACCGATGCCGCCAATGTTGCCACCGCTTCCGCTAATCAAGCGGCTATCGAGGCTAACCAGTCCGCAGACAATGCCGATAAAAAAGCGCTTCTTGCAGAACAGGCAGCAGCGAGCGCCAATGATACCGCCAATCACCCCACCTATATCGGTACGGATCACTACGTCTATAAGTGGAATAAAACGACCAAAGCTTACGACAAGACGGACATCTATACTAAAGGTGATGCTTTCTCTATCAAAAAAGTATATGCCTCTGTTGCCGCCTTGCAGTCCGATGTAAACAACACGGATATTGCCGAAGGTGATTTTGTACTGGTCAATACAAACGATGTGGAAAATCCTGATAATGCGAAGTTGTACGTCAAAGTGAAGAACTCCGATGGTACATTCTCATACAGTTTCCTCGTGGATATGTCCGGTGCAATCGGCTTTACCGGGAAGACACCGCAGTTCTCAATGGGGAATATCAGCACTTTGGAAGCTGGCTCAACCGCTACCGCCACCGTATCAGAAGACGGAACGGATAGTGACGGTAATCCGAAGTATAGAATCAACTTCGCCATACCAAGAGGTAATCCCGGTGCTCCTTTCCGTGTGGCAGGTCAATATACTACTATTGAAGCATTAAATGCTGCCGTTCCTGATGGTTCTGCGGTAGACGGTTTTATGGCTGTCGGTACTAAGTCGCCTTATGATTATTATGCTTGGGTGAATGGTGGTTGGGTTAGTCAAGGACAGATAGCTGGGGGGAGTGGTAATATTGTAGAAATTCCTTTCCATGTACTGAATTTAACCTCCACTTCAACTCATCTTGAAATTATTAATGCTTGGGGTGGCCTGAATAATTTCATATCTGTATCCAAATCATTAAATCAATGTCCGGTTAGTGCTTCTATTGGCGGTGTCTTCGATAAAGATGCTTCTAACCTTATTCCTACTGCTGTTAGCTCAAATTATACCGACGATGATAATATTCAAATATCCTTTAACGTTTTAATGGGCAATGCTTATATAAACTTTGAATTTAATTTAATTGCTGGTTTAGCGACGTGTGCTGTTACAGGAAAATATTTGCTTACACAGAGTAATATTGCCAACGACTTCAACGGAGAAGTAGACAAGGTTCTTTCTGCCGCTATGGGCAAGAAGCTGAATGATGAGAAAGCAAGCAAAGAAGATGTTCTCACCAAGACTAATACAACTGAGTTTTTTCCCACTGCTGACTATCATCCGGCTACTAAGAAGTATGTAGATGATAATCTTCCAAAATATCTAAAAAAGAGTAATGGTGATGAAGGTTGGATTAGAATAGCCGCTTTTACATACAAAACTACTTTTGTCGCTACTCTTACTATTATGCCTGATGATTCATACGTTAGCCCTGCTGTTATTATTATTAGCGGAGAAAGTATGGAAAGCAAGTTTATTATTCATACTTTATTTAAAGCCACTGATTCTTATGATAATATTAAAAAGATAAGAACTATTGTAAACGCTACTACTAATGTTGGCTATGTAGATATTATGTATGACCATTATAGCGATTTCTTTTATAATATTACTAATAATGTTAATATAGAAGCTGTTGCAACGGTTGATGATAATACTATTCCAAGCGGTTTTTCTGTTGGTAAAGAATATGATTTGAATACCTCTACTGTTGTATCCGATAATATTACCACCATCACCAAAAAGACAGCCGCAGAATACGCAGCTATTAGTCCTAAAGACGCTAACACCGGATATTTTGTAACTGATTAAAGATATAAATATGGGAGATATTAAATTAGGTCAAAATAGTATTGATAGATTAAACTCTGGGAATAAACAAATAGATAATTGTTATATAGGAGATAATCTTGTTTATAATAAAGCATGTATTTTTCTTAATTTTAGTCTATCAGGTCTTAGTTCTTTTGATAGTGAATATAATTTAATTAAAACTATTAATCCTTTTAGTTTTATTGGTTCTGTAAAAACCGATAATAACTATATATATGTTTTAGGTTATAGTGGCGAAAATCAGCAACATAGATTACATGTTTATGATAGAACTCTTATATTAGTCAAAGACATTTTTATAAGCCAAGTAACTGTAAGTAATTCAAATGTTTATAGACTTATAGTGAAAGATAAAAAAGTTCTATATGTTACTGCGGTTGGTGGTGATACAGAAGTTAATAGATGTGGTTTTATTGACTTTAATAGAAGTGATGATATTCACCCTCTTAGTTTAAAAATTAATGGAAGTTCATGTGTTCAATATAATATAGGATACGATTATAACGAGAATAAGTTTTTTGATTGCAGACCTAATATAAGTTACCTTAATGAAGAAACATTTGAGTGGAATGTAACAGATATTGTTCCTTATACTAACCCATGTGCAAATGATAAACGAGATGTAACAACAATTACGTATAAGAGAAAAGTTGGTATTATAAGCGGCGTTGTTAATACTTCTACTGTTATAAGATATATTATGCAAGCCGTTGAAAATAGTCTTTTTCAATATGTAGATAGTAGTAGTAGGACATCATATGAAAGATACCTAAAAATAAATGATAATTTGATATTTTTCTTTGATATTGCTAATGCTGGAAGTAACACATTAAGAATTGGTAAAGCTAATGTGAATGAATTACTTATTAATGGAGCTTCTATAATTGTACCAAACGTATTAGAATATGAGATTACTAATAGCAAACAAGTTTTAAATGTTTCTTTAATTAAAAATGGAACTCAAATATTAATTCCTTATGTCTCAGTAGAAAGATATAATACTATATCTTTTGCCATATATGATATTAATAGCAACAGTATAGTATCTAACGTAAATACTACTACAAAAATACTACCTACTGCTGCTATATTTGTTCCTTTATATTTTGAAGCTAATATTACTAATCAACTAAAAAATGAATAATATGAAAACAATCTATTACAACAACAAATTAGCCCACCTGCTCTTATTCAGCGGCTACACAACCATCATGCTTTTTGGCTTCATCCTCACGAAATTGAACGAGTTAAAACCATCTACATTGCGACACGAAACCATTCATCGCAGGCAATTCCATGAGTGCATGGTGCTTTCCCTGCCTATCGCCTTGCCGTTATGTCTGTTCGTCTCTTGGTGGTTCTTGCTCCTTATTCCGGCATTCTACTACATCCTGTACGTTGGTGAGTGGATAGTAAGGCCGCTATTTGTCGAAAACTGAAATGTAACCCTAAAACGCTTGATGATCATTTATTAAGGATGCAGGAAGGATATTGATTTGCAGAGTTTGACGCTGAATTTTTATTGCTTGAAGAATACCGGAATCTGTGTAAAGAACAAGTTAAAAAGATTATTTAACTGAAAATACATAAAAAGCAATAGGAGAGCCTTCAATTTTTGAGGGCTTTTCTTTTTTTTGCTCTTTTATGTGCTTATATTATAAGCACTTTCATTATCTTTGTTTCGTAATAATTAAATAGTTATGATTATATATGATAAATCAGGGAATCCCATAAACTTGGGGGTTACGGATGATAGTTATTCGTACAATTCTGTTATGTCTGAAAATAGCCTAACACTTTATTTCTCTTCTGATGAATATATTGAAATTCCGGTTGGCTCATACTGCGATTTTTTCGGGGAACGATACACCTTGAAAAAGGAAAGTAATTTCACTAAAAACGGAACCCGTAACTTTGAATACACATTACTTCTTGAAACCGATCAGGTGGATTTGAAGTTGTGGAAGATTCGCAACCCGGTTGATAATCGTATCAAATTCTCATATACAGTTACTCCGCGTGAACACTTAGAACTGCTTGTAACCAATGCCAATCGTCGAGGTAGTGGCTGGAAGGTTGGTGAATGTATCGAAGGTTCAGAAAAGACCATTGAGTATAATCATACCTATATTTTAGACGGCTTAAATCAGCTTGCAGATGAAAACGGTACAGAATGGCAGATAGTCAATAAAACAATTCACCTTCGCAAAGTTGAGTATAACAAAGATAATCCGCTAAAATTGTCCTATGGCAAGGGTAACGGCTTCAAAACAGGCGTTGGGCGCGAAGTTGGTGAAGCTCCGGTTGAAGTCCTTTTGGTACAAGGTTCGGATCGAAATATTGATTTCAGTAAGTATGGAGCAAAGGAGCTACTTTTGCCGCGTTCTAAGACACTTGTGTATGAAGGACGGACATATATCACTTCTGCCGACGGTCTTTCTGTTATGCGTGCTGACAAGGTATTAACGACGGCACATGAAGATAGCCTTGATTGCTCTGAAATCTACCCAAGCCGGGAAGGGACTGTTGAAAGAGTTGTAACAGTTGATAAAGAAAACAACTTCTATGATTTTATTGATAGTTCAATTCCTGATGATCTTAATTTTGAAGATTACTTAATTGTTGGTGAAAACATGACAGTTATCTTCCAAGACGGTATGCTGGCAGGGAAAGAATTTGAAGTGAAATACTTCCATGAAGAAGTAAAGGCGCAAGGCAAGGTGAAAGCGGCAAAGAGGTTTGAAATTGTGCCACAAGAAATTGACGGGATAACTATGCCGGACGGTTCTGCATTTATGCCACAACCGGGCAATAAATATGCAGTTTTTGGCATTCAGTTACCTGATGCTTACATTTGCGATGATAATACGCAGACTGGTGCAAGTTGGGATATGTTTCGGGAAGCCGTTAAATACCTATATGAACATGAAGATAAGAAATTCACTTTCACCGGGACACTGGACGGTATTTGGGCAAAGAAACGTTGGTTACAGATAGGCGGGAAAATTATATTGGGCGGCTATGTGTCGTTTTCAGATACGCAATTCCAACCCGATGGCATACTAATAAGAATGACCGGAATCAAGCGGTATGTAAACAGCCCATATAAACCGGAAATTGAGCTTTCCAATACAACAACTGCAACTTCCATTGCAAGCGATCTCAAAAAGCCGGAACAAAACGAAGTTGTTATTGATAGCAAGTATAAGGATGCTTTGCAATTCACCAAACGTCGATTTCGTGACGCAAAGGAAACAATGAAGATGCTTGAAGATGCTTTACTCAATTTCTCCGGTTCTATCAATCCGATTGCAATTCAAACAATGCAGTTGCTTGTAGGTGATGAAAGCCTTCAATTTAGATTTGTCAATTCAAAGACGAATCCGGTTCAGGTAGTACATAACATAACTTATAACCCGGAAACAAGAATTTTAAATGCTCCTGCAGGAATAATACAGCACATGACCCTTGGCATTGATACACTTTCTTCTTCTCACAAGGTTAGTGAGTATAAATTTTGGAATATGTCAGAATACAATTCTCCGGCTTTAATTGTTCCAGCAAAGAAATATTATCTATATGCCAAGGTTAGTAAGTTGAATCAAACAGGAACATTCATATTGAGCGAAACGGCTATCAAATTGGAAGGAGTTACAGACTATTATCACCTGCTTGTCGGCGTTCTAAACAGCGAATATGACAATGACCGTAGTTTTGTTGAACTGTATGGTTTTACGGAAATTTTGCCGGGACGGGTGACAACTGAACAAATAATTTCCCCGGACGGAAAGACGTATTTCAATTTAGTAAAAGGTGAGATAGGCGGAAACATTCAAATTAAAGCCGGTTCGTCCGGGCTTGAAAATCTCGAAGAATGGGAGAAAGCTCAAAAAGAGATTGAAGATGCTGCCAAAGCTGCGGAAGATGCTGCAAATTCGGTTGATGGACTACATGATTATGTAGATGGTGCATTTGCTGACGGTATCATCACGGAAGCGGAAGCGAAAGCCATTGAAAAGTATCTGAATACTGTAAAAAACGCCAAAGCATCAGTTGAAGCTACATACAACGCACTGTATGTAAACGCCTATTTGAAAGGAGTGCCAAAAACTAATTTACTCAATGCTAAAATCAATCTCTTTGGTGCTATTGAAAATCTTATTGCAGCAATCAATACGGCAATTTCCGACGGGAAAACTACTGTAGAGGAAAAGAAGAACGTTGATAATAAATTTTCTCTTTTCAATTCTTCTTTGGCTAATTTCAATGCAGCCGTTGAAGGTGCAAATAAAGCTATTCAGGATGAATTGAAAAGTTACTCAGATCAGTGTTCTGCTGACTTGAAAGTTCTAAGCAATGAAATATCGGCACAAGTTAAGAGAGTTGATAGCATAACCAATAGAATTGATACAGCCGGGTGGATAACAACGGCTGACGGAAATAGATTGTATGCCTCAAAGGATTTGGAAAATGGCGATAAACTGATTTCATATATAAATCAAGCTGCCGGAAGTACAACAATTCATTCTAAAAAAATAAACTTGGAGGGTGCAGTTACAATTACTTCCCTTGATAGTGGATTGCAAGGGAAAATCAACAATATAGTTTCCAAATCTGACTTGGGTAGTTTAGCTTTTAAAGACGCAGTTGAAGCCGCCCAACTTGGTAGTACAATCGTAGTAGGGGGCTATCTAAACACAGAATTGATAAAAGTTCGTCGTATTGATGCGAACGTGGGATATATTGGCGGTTTTTCAATCGAAAGCGGACGGTTAATTTGGACTTTGAGCGACTATTTCGGAGGAACTTCCCGAAGTCTTAAATTAGGTTCAGGAAAGTCAAAAGAAGGTGTTGTTAATGTAACTTTCAATCCGGCAACAGACGGAAGGTTTGGAGTTTGTGCAATAGGGGCAACCGCAGGGGGAAGTGCTGCAATATACGGTTCATCTAAAACCAATCCTACTTATCCAAATAATTACATTTATGCAGGGTATTTTGATGGAAATGTCGAGGTATTGGGCGATGTATCTGCAAATGGGTTTTATCCAAGAGATGGAAACGGAAATACAATGTCAGTAGTTTCAGATTCATGGATTGTAATAAACGACATGATAGGAAGAAAGTTTCGTGTTGTAAAAGGTATAATTGTAGAAGCAAGGGGCTAAAAATTAAATAGTTATGAAAATTAATTTAAACAAAAATTTGCTTGACTTTAGAGGTCGGGAAGCTGTAGAAATTGTCGATGGAAAGAAAATCATAAAATCTCTCCGCGACATGGTTTCTGAGGCGTTGTATGCTGCTGGTGTCAATCAGCAGAAGAATTTTGAGATGTCTAAAAAGTTGAGAGCATATAAAATGCTACAACAGGTTATAAACAATCGCGGTGTGCTTGATATTGAAACAGAGGACGCAACATTACTAAAAGAAATTTGCGCTGACTTCTTTACGGCAGGTGCATACGGGCAAATTCATGAACTAATTGAAGGAGGAAACAAAGAATGAACATTACAGCAACTAACAGTACAGCCGTGACTAATGTAACGGAGGCTATTAAAATTAAGTACAGTATGACAACCCGTGGAACGGATAGCGTGAAAGAAGTTACAGCCGAAATTATCAAAAATGAAACTGTGATTGGATTCTTCAACGCCTACAAGAATGGTGTTACTGGTTTTTCTCTTCAAGCAGATCACGGCTTGACAAAAGATGAAGTAAAGAAAGTATTTCAGAACGCGATTGAAGACTGTTCAACTATACTGTGATTTTTTTTAATTTTAAAGTGCTTACATTATAAACACGTATATAACATGGAATATTTTAAAAGTTTAATTATTGGATTGATAACGGGTGTAGCTGCTTATCTGAATCCTATATCGGGAGAAATTAAAAGTCTTTTGGCTGTGTTTGCTCTCAATTTTTTGTGCGGGTTGCTTGCAGCCTTACTTGTTAATCACGAAAGTTTTTCTTTTAAGAAGGCTTTCAGGTGTGTCGGTGAAGCCTCTATCTTTTTTATGCTTGTCTGCTGTATTTACTTCATAGGGGAGCATAAAGGAAACCCAAGCGGGGCATTACAGTGTGTATCGTTCATTACGTACAGCGTATTTTATTTCTATGGTGTGAATATACTTCGCAATATAAAAGAAATTCTTCCAAGTGCAAGTATTGGATATAAAGTAGTGGCATTCCTTCATTACGTATTGAGCGTTGAGTTTATAAAAAACATTCCATATCTAACTAATTATTTGAAAGGAGAAAAAAATAATGGCTGATGTCATGAAAATTGTACCGTTTATTCTTCGGTGGGAAGGCGGTTTTGTGAATGATCCGGACGATTTAGGAGGCGCAACTAATCGGGGGATAACAATTGGAACTTATGCAACCTATTGCAAAAAGAAAGGCAATCCAGCACCTACAGTTGAAAGATTGAAAAATCTATCAGAGAAAGATTGGGCGGAAATCCTTAAAACGATGTATTGGGACAAATGGAAAGCCGATCAGATAACGAATCAATCAGTGGCTAACATCTTGGTCGATTGGGTTTGGGCTTCGGGCGCAAATGGAATAAAAATTCCCCAGCGACTTTTGGGTGTAACAGTGGACGGGATTGTTGGCGTTAAAACCTTGTCAGCCTTAAATTCCCGGAACCCAAAGGAATTGTTTGAAGAGATAAAAAAAGCCCGTATTAAATTTATAGATGATATTTGCAATGCGCGTCCGGCAAATAATAAGTTTAAAAAGGGGTGGTTAAATCGAATAAATGATATTCAGTATGTTGGATAGTATATTAAACCGGATAGCATGTCATATATTGAAATGCCCGTTGCAACTGTTGTTGTTCCTGATTATCTTTTCTTCATGTGGTAGTAATAAGCTGGCGACAAAAAGCAGTTCTTTTGAGCAAAGCAATGAGCAAACGCAAATGCTTGATACAACGTCTGTAAAGCAGGTTGAACAGTCAAAGGAAGAACAAGAAACGACCGAAGTAACCACCACAAAAAAAACTGAATATGATACTGAAAAACCCATTAACCCGGAAACCGGAAAGCCGCCTATAAAAAGCGAGGAAACGACAACGAAGAAGAAGGAAACCAATAACAAGAAGGAAACTTCATCTTCAACCGATACCAACAAAGGGGTTACGGCTGATGTGAACCGGAAGGAAATACAGCAGACAAGCATAAAAAAGATAGAGGAAAAGGAGGAAAGCACCTTGTTTAAACAGATTGGTTGGTGTGCTCTTTCGATTGCTTTGCTCTTTGTTAGTTCTTATTTCATATATAGGAAGCTAAAAAAAGAGAAAGGCAAAGGAGGTTAGAAATAATTGATTATATTTGCACCGTTGTTGTGGATTACAGCACTAAGTGCTTATCCGCTTAAAAGCCCGGTAACTTTTTTCAAAGTCCGGGCTTTTTCTTTGCTTTAAATTGACTTTTGTTTCTTCCTTGATAACTTATCAAGCACATATCAGAAAGTCTCAATATCGCAAAGTTTGATAAAAATAACTCTATATTTTGTAGTTATTTAGATAGTCAATCACCTTCCGGTTGGCTTCGTCCACTTTTTCCATATCGAAATCAATATAGATGCCAGTAGTTTTACAACCGAACTCGTGACCGAGTGCCATTGATATTGTGTCTTTAGGTATGCCGATCTTATGGGCTATTGTTGCCCAAGTGTGGCGCGCCCAATAGGTTGTTATTTCGGGGAATAGTGGTTTGCGTTTTTTCACTTGCCTCCTTTTTCCTTTGATAACCTTCTCTACAAATTTTGTTTCTCCAATTTCCTGCAGGTTTTCATTAAGCCTATGGGCGTAGTCTTTATAATTCGCATAACGATCGAGAATATTTAGAAGTTGCTTTTCGCCTCTGTATCGTTCTATGATTGCCATTGCTTCCGGCTCCACTTTTATATTATACAGTTTCTTTGTCTTTGCTCGACGGTATTCAATGCGTCCGTTGCGAATTTCCTTCAAATTGCATAAATCAATGGTATTTATGCCAATCAGATAGAAAGTGAGCATAAACGCATCCAAATATTGTTTCTGATGTTCTTCGCAAGGGTAGTCTCTGAAAGAAACAAGCTGCTGGGGTAGTAATGACCTTTTGGCAGTTTCTTCATGTTTTATTTTATACTTTCTGAAAGGGTAGCAGTTAATAATCTCTGATTTCAAAGCATCGTTGAAAACGGCTCTAATGTTCCTCATGTGTATGCTTATCGAATTGATTGCAGAGGTTTCAGAAAGAAAAAATTCAAAATCTTTCAACCACGAATATGTTATGTCCTCAAATGTGAGTGTTTCCGGTTCATCGCAAAATGAAACAACCTTGCTAAGAGTATACAAGTAGTTTTCTTTTGTTCGTGCATTCTTCTTTTCATCTGCAAACTTCCTATAATAACCCACGAAAAGCGGAAGGATGTCTTTTATCTTTGCCGTTTCTCCGTTCAATGATTTCTGAACTCTATCTTTTATTTGTTTTCCTGTCAGTGAATCCAATGCACCGGATATTTTCAGATTTAAAAGCTCCGTTTCAACATTTAGTCTCTGCCGAACAATATAATTGTTCAGAAACAATTTATTAGGGTGTCCTATGACTTTCTCTTTTGTAGAATCCCATTGTTCAGGCAACAAGAAAACTTCAAGACTTATCAATGCAAATTGCTGTTTGTGCGAGATACTGACTTTTAACGGAAACTTTCCGTCTTTCCTTTTCGCACGTTGATCGAAGTAGTATTTTATAGATGCCATAATTAAATTTGCAGGGATTTTGCAGCGTTTTTAATCTCAATGAATCAAAAATGTGCAAATACACCCTTTTTTTTTTATGGCTGTCGGTTTAATGAAAATACGCCGATAGCCAAGTTTTTAAACTTAATTATCAGCGTTTTTTTTCTTCGTCGGGGTAGCGGGATTCGAACCCACGACCCCCTGCTCCCAAAGCAGGTGCGCTAACCGGACTGCGCTACACCCCGAATGCTTTATTTCTTAAAAGCGAGTGCAAAGGTAAAAACTCTTTTTATATAAACCAAGAAAACCAAGAACTTTTTTACATTTATTCGATTACAATACCAAATAATCCTTGTTTATATTACAAAGGCTACGCCTCACCAATAAAAAACACAACTTCCACCGATACGGAAACATACGCTTCCATACCAGGAGCCTATAATTATATAAAGTTATTTCATTCGGGCAGCAATTGCCAACAGTACTCCAAGAACAACACCCAAGATAGCGGCAAATAGTACCCGCATTTCTCCCGGAAGTAAAAAAGTAATAGTATGTGCCGGATACCAAAAGAAAGGAATTGTTTTTTTAAATACAAAATTCCATTGAGCATCCCAGTTCAAATGCGTAATAATACGAGTCATCGGGATAGGAGTGATAATGCTACTAAGTGAACCGCCACAGTCAATAATATGCGTGTCTGTAATCTTATGAAACGTCATAAATACAGGAGCAAAAATAGTATTCATTGCAACAGATATAGCAAAAGCAATCCAAACTTTATCTAAGCAAAACTCCCCATTGATAATAGAAACGGCATTTGCCATTCCCATATATTCCATAAACTGGGGAACACCTTTAGAGAAAATAATCATTGCTGCATTGATTCCCATACCCAGCAATCCCCATACTACAGCACGGGGAAGAACACCGAACCCCTTACGATTATATACTCCTGCACTAATGCGAAGTCCCAACATTTCACCTAAAGTAGCAAGAATACCGAATTTCAAGAAACTCATTATCATACCATGCGACGCATTGAAAGACTTATACCAGCCATAAAGGGTATCACTTATAAAGAACGGTAAAAAAATAGAGATCAAAACTAAAACGAAAAATAAGTCTTGCTTTTTCATTCAAATGTTGTATTTTTCATTAATAATGCAACAAACATACTGATTTTATTTCAAATTCAAATCAAAACAGCAACAAAAACCAACGAATAATAACAATATAGATATTTAGCTTTCTATATTCTCATTAAAATTCATTTAAAATAAAAGAGGTGAAATCTCTTTCCAGATCCCACCTCTCTAAGAATTTAGACAAAAAGTACCCTTATTTATTCTTCATATATTCATCCGCTTTCTCCTTAGCACGAGCTACTCGCTTGGCAGTATCCGGATGAGAAGAGAACATCTTTTGAAATTTAGAATCCTTTGGTGCATCTGCTGACAGTTCTAATAATTTATTCAGAGCATTATACATTCCATATGGATCCAAATTATGCTTAATACTAAATTCAAACCCATAATCATCAGCCTCTGTTTCTTGTTTCTGAGAATACTGTGCACCAGCCAATGCTTCTGCCATAGCTCCCAGTTCCGAATCTGTCAATTTTGCAACAGTAGAACTTGCCGCACCGGCTGCATTTTTAACGGCAGAACGGAGATAAGCATTCTTCATTGCATCCTTAGAATCAGCATGAATAACATGACCTATTTCATGACCTACAACAGCCATCACTTCATCATCTGTCATAATATCCAGAAGTCCAGCACAAATACGTACACTACCGTCACCACAGGCAAAAGCATTCACATCGATGACTTCATAGACACCAAAATTAAGTTTCAAACCATCTACTTCTTTAATGTTACCTGTCAGTTTCTCTAAGCGTTTGCCATAATCAGAATCAGATTTCGTCAATGGATTGTGAGTATCCATCCATTTCATATACTCCTTACTCATAGCAGCAATGTCAGCATCCGATAGGGTAATGGCTTTAGCGGCATCAGTACCAGCTTGAACAACTTTACCTACATTAATTTTTTTTCCGCCAATTTTAAATTGTGCAGAGACTGTAGTAGAACACATCATTCCGCATGCGATAGCAGCAAAAAGAAAAAATTGTTTTTTCATATCATTCAATTTGTTTAGTATAGTTCATAAAAGAAAACCGTTTAATCCAATTCTGGTTAAACGGTTCCATATTCTTTTTTTATCAGTTTATTCAATTACTCCCAATGCTTTAAAACATTTCGTCAATTTATCTACGGCATAATCCACCTGTTCTTTAGTATGAGTAGCCATTAACGCCACACGCACCAATGTATCTTGAGGAGCACATGCAGGAGGAATAACCGGATTAATGAAGATACCTTCATCAAAAGCCATCTTTGTCACTACAAATGTCTTTTCTGTATCCCGTACATATAAAGGTATAATAGGAGACTCTGTCTCGCCAATTTCAAAACCAGCACCACGGAAACTCTTCAAAGCATAATTAGTAATATCCCAAAGACTTTGAATACGTTCTGGCTCAGATTTAATGATATGAAGAGCCTCACGAGCTGCAGCTGTTGCACCCGGTGTACTACTTGCCTGGAATATATAAGAACGAGCGTTATGACGCAACCAATTTATAACTGCTTTGTCACCGGCAATAAAACCACCGATAGAGGCTAATGATTTGCTGAATGTACCCATAATCAAATCAATATCGTCAGTAACCCCAAAATGATCACAAACGCCACGACCTTGCTTACCAAATACACCTAACCCATGAGCTTCATCTACATAGATACTGGCATTGTACTTCTTCTTCAGACGAACTATTTCAGGCAAGTTTGCCAAGTCACCTTCCATAGAGAATACTCCATCGACAACAATAAGTTTAACAGAATCAGGTTCGCACTTTTGAAGCTCCTTTTCAAGGTCCTCCATATCATTATGCTTATACTTTAACTGTGTAGCAAATGAAAGACGACGTCCGTCTACAATGGAGGCATGGTCACGATCATCACAGATGATATAATCTCCACGTCCCACTACAGCAGGAATAATACCCTCATTTACAGTAAAACCGGTAGAAAAACAGAGCGCTTCATCTTTACCAACGAATTCAGCCAATTCTTTTTCCAATTCTACATGTATATCAAGAGTACCATTCAGAAAACGGGAACCTGCACATCCCGTACCATATTTTTCCGTAGCAGCTATTGAAGCATCAATAATTCGTTTGTCGTAAGTAAGGCCCATATATGCGTTCGAACCGAACATCAAAACCTTTTTACCATCCATCATCACTTCAGTATCCTGATGGCTGTTTATTGTGCGAAAATAAGGGTATACCCCTTTTGCCATAAATTGTTGCGGCAAATCATATTTCGCAAATTTGTCTTGTAGTAAACCCATGAAATGTCTTTTATATAATGAATATTTAATTCTATTAAAACGAGTCCTTAAAAAACAGGGGGCAAAGATAGCAAAATATGTTGTTATCTGTTTCATTTACTCTAAAAAATCTACTATAACTCGTTTTAAGAGATTCAGATGGTTAAAATTTAAAGGATTTATATTACTTTTGCATGATAGAAAATTGCATAATAATATCCCTTCGAATGGACGATAATAAAAAGAAAATATCATTTATAATAAATCCGATATCGGGCACCCAGAGCAAAGAGCAGATTTTGAAGTTACTGGATGAAAAGTTGGATAAAAGTAAGTATATACCGGAAATAATATATACTGAATGGGCAGGGCATGCAGTAGAAATAGCCTTACAGAAAGCAAAAGAAGAAGCATTTGCAGTCGTTGCAATCGGAGGAGATGGAACTATCAATGAAATAGCACGTTCGTTGGTACATACAAAAACAGCACTGGGTATTATTCCATGTGGTTCAGGAAATGGACTTGCCCGTCATTTGCAAATACCAATGGAACCGAAAAAAGCTGTCGAGATTATAAATGAAGGACTAATAGACATTATTGATTACGGAAAAATCAATGATATACCTTTTTTCTGTACATGCGGTGTCGGTTTTGACGCATTTGTTAGTCTGAAATTCTCCAAAGCAGGTAGGAGAGGACCACTCATTTATCTGGAAAAGACATTACTTGAAAGTCTGAAATATCGTCCGGAAACATATGAATTGGAAATGGATGGTAGCACATTACGCTACAAAGCATTTCTGATAGCTTGTGGAAATGCATCACAATATGGAAATAATGCATATATAACTCCACAAGCTACTCTCAATGACGGGTTACTGGACGTGACAATCTTAGAGCCGTTTACAGTTCTGGACGTACCTGCATTATCTTTTCAATTATTCAACAAGACTATAGACCAAAACAGTCGGATCAAAACTTTTCGTTGTAAAACATTGCGTATCCATCGTTCCAAACCGGGTGTGATACATTTTGATGGTGACCCAATGATGATGGGAGAACATATTGATGTAGATATACTTCAAAGGGGACTACAAGTTATCGTACCTAAAAATGCAGAAAAAGACACCATGAATGTGTTACAGCGTGCCCAAGATTATATCAATGGATTAAAACAGATCAATGAGGCCATTATGGAAGATATCACTCACAAAAACAAAATGATAATAGACAGAGGCAAAGAGCAGATAAAGAAACTGACTAAAATTTAATGTCATGAAAAACAGAGGTATACAACTACTTATATGTGTGATTTTATTCTGGGGCTGTGCTATTAGTTGTACAAAGAAAGAAACCAGACGCATTTTAATTATACACTCATACGAAGAAAGTTATGCCGGTTACCCCCAGTTTAATCATTTAATAGCAAAGGAATTCCAAAAGAAAAAAATTAATGCAGACCTTTGCATCCTTTATCTTGATTGCGAATCGTATCAGGAAAAGGCGGAATTGGATAGGATGAGGCGTATGTTAGACTCTGTCACAGCCTGGAAACCGGAAGCTATTATTGTTAATGACGACCAAGCGACTTATTCTTTACTAAAATGTGACCACCCCTTAGCTAAACGAGTTCCGATTGTTTTTAGTGGCGTAAATTACCCCAATTGGGATTTAATCAAACAGTATACCAATGTTACCGGTTTCCATGACAAAATAGACTTTATACCTAATATTGAAATGGCAAAATCTATTTTAGGAGAAGATACAAATTTCTATATTCTTTTAGATAGCACTTTTTTAGATAGGAAAATACGTGCAGATCTTTCCGAACAGTTTAAAAATAAGAAAATTGTATATTCCAATAGATTAAAACGCCAAGAATATATTCAATATAAACAGAGAGGGTACACATTTTTTACAACTATATCCGTACGTAACAATAGTGATAGGACTGGTGACGGAGGGCTTATATGGTCACTGAGCAAATATGAAAAAGGGCGATGTTATTTACAGGCTAAACGTGATTTTACGACTGTAAACATCAGTAATATAGCATATAGCCCCAGTTTCACGACAATAAACGAAGCATTTGGTTTTGGAGAAAAATTACTTGGCGGATATTTTACCCCCCTCTCTACACAAGTAGAGGAGGAAGTAGCAGCTACGGTCCAAATCCTTCGCGGAAAGAAACCGTCGGACATTTCTATTAAAGAAAGCGGTAAAAAATATCTGATAGATTGGGAAATAATGAAATTGCGTGGTATTCCTCTCAATAAAATACCTTCTCAATATACCATAATCAATATGCCCTTCCATATAAAATATAGGGCACTTTGGATTGTTATGTTAGCTTCTTCATGTCTTTTAATAGTATCCATTATCACATGGCTGGTTTTTCTGTACAGACGCGAACAAAAAAGGAAAAAGAAAGCTCTACATGCACTGGCAGATGAAAAAGAAACATTGGCACTTGCCATTGAGGGAAGTGATACCTATGCATGGAAATATGAAGATGGGAAATTCATATTTGAAACAGCCTTCTGGCAAGCGCAAGGAGTAAAAAAACAAATACCGACCATAGAAGAACTGGAACTTTTTATTCATTCCGAACACCATGACCTTTTCTGGAAAAACTGGATGAAACTTCCCGAAGCCCAAAAAGAAATTTCCCAAATGCGCTGTGACTTTAATAGAAAGGGATATCAATGGTGGGAGTTCCGATATACAACAACGCGTTTAGAGTCAGGGGAATATCGTACAGCGGGATTATTATTGAATATTGAAACATTTAAAAAGCGTGAATTAGAACTGGAAGAAGCACGTAAATTGGCGGAAAAAGCTGAATTGAAAGAGTCTTTTCTTGCTAATATGAGTCATGAGATTCGTACTCCGTTAAATGCCATCGTAGGTTTTTCAACATTATTGGCTTCAGAAGAAGTGGAAATGAATGAAAGACAAGACTATGTAGAAGCAATAAGCCGCAACAACGAACTGTTGCTTAAACTTATTAATGATATATTGGAATTATCCCGGCTCAAATCCGGATATATGTCATTTACTTTCGAAAAATGTCATGTTAATAATATCATAGATGGCATATACTCAACTTATCAACTTATAATCCCACCACAATTACAGTTTATTAAAGAAACAGATGGTAAAGCAACTATTGAAATAGATGTAGATAAGAATCGCTTTATTCAAGTCATAACCAACTTTCTGAATAATGCCTGTAAATTTACAAAGGAAGGAAGCATTAAGATCGGATACGATTATCTTCAGGAAAAATCGGAAGTAGTAGTATATGTAGAAGATACAGGGCAGGGAATAGCACCAGCAGAAAAAGAAATCATTTTCAATCGTTTTTATAAACACGATGAATTTGCCCAAGGTGCAGGATTAGGACTATCTATATGCCAAAGTATCATCGAAAAGTTGAATGGAAGAATAGAATTATGGTCTGAACAAGGAAAAGGAAGCCGTTTCACAATCATATTGCCAGGCAAAATTGTTTTTTAAAATAAACTCTTTGCATTTGATATGTCATATAATATGTTTTATGTATTTTTGCACGATATTTATGCAATGATTTTCATCATATAGTTGAAAGAATAAATTATAAAAGTATAGATAAAAATGTATAGATCACACACCTGCGGAGAACTGCGTATCTCCGATGTCAATAAGCAAGTGACACTGGCAGGCTGGGTACAGCGTAGCCGTAAAATGGGAGGTATGACTTTTATAGACCTCCGGGATCGTTATGGAATCACTCAATTAGTCTTCAATGAAGAGGTAAATGCAGAGCTTTGTGAACAGGCCAATCGTTTGGGACGTGAGTTCGTTATTCAAATAGTAGGTACTGTAAACGAGCGCTTCAATAAAAACAATAATATTCCTACCGGAGATGTTGAAATCATTGTGTCAGAGTTGAATGTATTAAATTCTGCATTAACTCCACCTTTCACTATTGAAGAAAACACAGATGGTGGTGACGATATTCGTATGAAGTATCGTTATTTGGATTTACGCCGTGCTAATGTACGCAAGAATCTGGAACTGCGTCATAAAATGACAATTGAAGTTCGTAAATATTTGGATAGCAAAGGATTTATCGAAGTAGAAACTCCACTTCTTATTGCATCTACTCCCGAAGGGGCACGCGACTTCGTTGTTCCTTCACGTATGAACCCGGGACAATTTTATGCATTGCCACAAAGTCCGCAGACATTAAAACAGTTATTAATGGTATCCGGTTTCGACCGTTACTTCCAAATAGCCAAATGTTTCCGTGACGAAGATTTGCGTGCCGACCGTCAGCCTGAATTTACTCAGATTGACTGTGAAATGTCATTTGTACAGCAGGACGATGTTCTTGAACTATTCGAAGGTATGGCCAAATATCTATTCAAAGAAATCCGTGGGGTAGATTTGGAAGTACCGTTCCAACGTATGCCGTGGGCAGACGCTATGAAATATTACGGTAGTGATAAGCCCGACCTCCGTTTCGGAATGAAGTTCGTGGAATTGATGGATATTATGAAAGGTCATGGTTTCTCCGTGTTCGACAGCGCTGAATACATCGGTGGTATCTGTGCCGAAGGTGCTGCAAGCTATACCCGCAAGCAACTGGATGCACTCACCGACTTCGTGAAACGTCCGCAAATCGGTGCTAAGGGAATGGTTTATGCCCGTATAGAAGCCGACGGTAGTGTCAAATCAAGCGTAGATAAGTTCTATACACAAGAAGTTCTTCAGGAAATGAAAGCTGCTTTTGATGCGAAACCGGGTGACTTAATTCTCATTCTAAGCGGTGACGACACAATGAAAACCCGTAAACAACTGAATGAGCTCCGTCTTGAAATGGGTAGCCAGTTGGGCTTGCGTGATAAGAATAAATTCGCATTACTTTGGGTAGTTGACTTCCCAATGTTCGAATGGAGTGAAGAAGAAGGCCGTCTGATGGCTATGCATCATCCGTTCACTCATCCGAAAGACGAAGATATTGCTTTACTGGACAGCGATCCGGCGGCAGTTCGTGCCGATGCCTATGATATGGTATGTAATGGTATTGAAGTGGGTGGCGGCTCCATCCGTATCCACGATGCTGAGTTGCAAGCTAAGATGTTCAAAATTTTAGGATTTACTGCAGAGAAAGCTGAAGAACAATTTGGTTTCTTGATGAATGCTTTCAAGTTCGGTGCTCCTCCTCACGGTGGTTTGGCATACGGTCTCGACCGCTGGGTAAGTATCTTTGCCGGTCTCGACAGTATTCGCGACTGCATTGCATTCCCCAAGAATAATTCCGGTCGTGATGTTATGTTGGATGCTCCTTCCGGCATTGATCAGAAACAATTGGATGAACTCAATCTGATTATCGACATAAAAGAATAAAAAACAGATTAGAAGAGAGTGAAAGAATCCACACGTATTTTTCGTTTTGCAGTAATCGGTACACTGAATGCTTTAATTACAGCGATTACCATTTGGATAATGATGGATAAATTGGATATCAATTATATGCTCTCTAATGTAACAGCTTATATACTTGCACAAACTCACAACTTTGTGTGGTGCAAATATTGGATATTTCCTTTAGAAAAGAAGAGCAACACTTGGCGACAAGTGCTGCTCTTTTCTATAGCTTTTGGAATGGCTTACGGGGCACAATTCCTATTTCTTATAGGATTGGTGGAAGGATTGAACTGCGACGAATATTTAGCCCAGTTTCTGGGACTGTTTATCTATGGTGGAGTTAACTTCCTAATGAACAAAAAAGTAACATTCAAGTAGAAACAGATAATATGTTTCACCATACGCATCATCTGTTTTATTCGTATAGAGAATGAACAAAAGTTACATCAAAATTAAGTTAATATAAATCTCTGGTACGAATTATAATCAATCAAGAAAGCGCTGTGTTATCCCCTGATAAGCATCAATTCTACGATCACGCAAAAACGGCCACCAGCGACGGACATTTTCCGAACGTTCCAAATCAATTTCTACTACTATATTTTCTGGAACATCATTTCCGGCTTGCGCCAGAAACTCACCTTGAGGACCTACTACAAAACTGTTTCCCCAAAATTGAATACCATTGGTTTGCAAAGAAGGATCAGGTTCATGCCCCACACGATTTACCGAAATTACCGGTAGCCCATTAGCTACTGCGTGTCCGCGTTGAGAGATAATCCACGCATTGAGCTGACGAGCCTTTTCATCATCTGCATCACTACTTTCCCAACCAATAGCTGTAGGATAAATCAATATTTCAGCACCTTTCAATGCCATTAGGCGAGCAGCTTCGGGATACCATTGGTCCCAACACACCAAAACCCCTAACTTACCAAGTGAAGTTTGTATAGGTTCAAATCCCAAATCACCGGGAGTAAAATAAAACTTCTCATAATACGCCGGATCGTCAGGTATATGCATTTTGCGGTATTTACCGGCAATACTTCCGTCACGTTCAAAAACAACAGCAGTATTATGATACAGTCCCGGAGCACGCTTTTCAAACAAAGAAGTCACAAGTACTATATCATTAGCAGCTGCTAATTCGGAATAGAATCCGGTAGACGGACCGGGAATAGTTTCGGCCAAATCGAATAGTTGTGTATTCTCTGTCTGGCAAAAGTACAACGAATTATGCAACTCCTGCAATACCACCAATTGAGCACCATGAGCCGCACAAGCTTCTATACTCTTGGCAAGATTCATCAGATTAGTCTTGATATCTGCGGTGTTCGCCTGTTGAATGATGCCTACTTTAATCTTTTTCATATTTAGGATTTATTTGAATTCTGATATTTAAATAGGGGTTCTTCCTCCTTCAATAAACATAAACGTCAACTTGGCAACTTTCAGCAAATTACCCCCACCGGATACTGCATCGTAACACAATGAAGCGAACCATGTTGTTTAATCAACGCTCTGCAATCAATGCCGACAATTTCATAATCGGGAAAAGCTTCTTGTAACACACTTTTGGCACGTACATCATTTTCCGGTTGATTATAGATAGGATAAAGCACCGCATCGTTCATTATCAGGAAATTGGCGTATGTGGCGGGAAGACGTTCACCTTCCTCTTCAATCTTATCAACCATTGGTAATGCCAACAAACGATATGGCATGCCATCCAATGTGCGGAAAGTTTTAAGTTGCTCCTCCATTTTGTGTAATGCTTCGTAATGCTCATCATCCCTGTCGGTACATTGCACATAAGCAATAGTGTCCGATGAGCAAAAACGTGCAAGGGTATCTATGTGACTGTCAGTATCATCTCCGGCCAAATAACCATAATCCAACCAAAGTACACGCTCCAAATGGAAAGTAGAGCGAAGATACTCTTCAATTTCCACCTTATTTAATTGTCCGTTACGATTGGGAGAAAGTAAACATTCTGAGGTAGTAAGCAGCGTTCCCATGCCGTCACTCTCAACAGAACCTCCCTCAAGTACAAAGCCTAAACGATTGACGTATCGCCCCTTTAATGCTCCAGCTTCAACAGCGCGGCGGGTAATCAAGTTATCCTTATCAGAAGCAAACTTCAGCCCCCAACCATTAAATTTAAAATCAAGCAGGGAAGGTCCGTCTGCATCCATCATTGTAATGGCCCCATGGTCGCGTGCCCAGGTATCATTCGTTTCACATTCCAGAAAACGAACATTATCCATGTTAACCGAGGCGGATATTTGCTTCTTTACTTCTTCAGGCTCCGGAGTTACAATCAACAACAGTTCCCGTTTTGCTATTTCGGAAGCAATGACAACAAAGCATTTCTGTACCTCCTCCAGCATATACACCCAATCAGTCCCCGCATGAGGCCAAGTCAACTGTATGCCACTCTGCAAAGTCCATTCTGCCGGCAGATGAGGAGCGCGCATTTCTACCTGAAAAGTCATATTCTTACCAAAACGAACCTGACAATCCTTTTCTGTTGCCCCTCCCAATGGTATCCCGACGAAATATCCCATAATTTATTATTTAAAATATCAATAAACTCACTATTGTACAGGGTTCTCTTTAGGCTTCCGGTCAAAGAACGGATTCTTGGAAGAAGCGCTCACTGGAACAGCGAATACAGTTTTACAGTCTTTCAGCCATTCCATTCGTTGTACGGCAAGTCCGGCAGAAAACATTACCCGAGTATCCACACGCATATCTGCAGCCATCGCGCAAGCCGAACCTAAAGCAATACCTACATCCACCGTATTCAGGGCACAGGGCACGTTTTCAGGACGACCGGCACAAGTGGGGAAACCACAATGACCGCAATTCAAGCCTTGTGCCTGCTCACGCGTACCTATTATTACTACACATTCCGCCTGTAAAATGTTTGCGGCATCGCGGAGAAAAAACTTCATACCCAACTCTTCTGCCATGGCAATCATTTTATCCGATAACTTCTTAAGGTCTTCACCTGTAACCAAAGCAGCTTCAATTACATCAATACCTTTTCCCTTAGGAGCTGTACGGGCAGCAGTCAACATTTGTCTTGCTATATCGAGCACATGCTCATGGCGACAATCTCGTTCGTTCTGTATCATATCTTTCTCTGAATTAATTAGTGAGACAAAGATAAAAGGATAATGTTATCTGTGCAAATAAAGAAAAGAATTATGATGTACATACAATGAGATTATCAAGTATATCAAAACTTACTTTGATGTACATCAAACAGATTTTTCACCATAGGCAAACTTGATTTACAAGAGAGCATTTCATAATAAATCCTCTCATATACCCGTCCTGCAAATCTTTTTCTGTACCTTTGCATAGAAAGATTAAAGAAGCGACCTATGTTGAAAATAGAAAATGCCTGTATAGCTTATGGCAACGACGTACTCTTTTCCGGATTTAATCTGCAATTGAACCGTGAACAAATTATCAGTATTTCCGGTCCATCCGGATGTGGAAAGACATCGTTGCTCAATGCCATATTGGGATTTACCCCTTTAAAAGAGGGAAGTATTACTTTCAACAATATTTTGCTTGAAAAGGGAAGTATCGACCTTATTCGTAAGCAGATTGCTTGGATACCTCAGGAATTAGCGTTGCCATTGGAATGGGTGAAAGACATGGTACAATTGCCTTTCAATCTGAAAGCTAACCGGAATACTCCTTTCTCCGAACCCAAACTATTTTCATGTTTTGAAGATTTGGGGTTAGAACAAGAACTTTATTATAAACGCGTTAATGAAATATCCGGTGGTCAACGTCAACGCATGATGATAGCCGTAGCTTCGATAATCAGTAAGCCTCTGATTATTGTTGACGAACCGACATCCGCTTTAGATTCGACCTCCACCGGAAAAGTTCTTGACTTTTTTCACCGTCAGTTAGAAAAGGGGAGTGCTATATTGGCAGTATCCCACGACAAAGGATTTGCCAACGGATGCGATCAACATATACTAATGACATAACTTTATAATAAAAATATCATGAGCTTTGCCGGATTTGTATTTGATATGATACGTCGCGATAAGGAAAATCGCGCCATGCGCAATCTCTGCAGAGAACGGTTAAATAACCGTCTGGATAAAATGTACAAGGGACGTCACAGCAAACTCCCTAATACTACTCCGGAGGATATGGAGAAAATAGCAAAAATGACTAAAGAAAAAGAACAGTCGGAAGATAATTATATAGCAAAAATGACGCTGATAATTCTGAGTATTTGTATCATTACTGCATCTTTACTGGTACTTATATTCATTAAATAGTATATTAATACATTGGGAATCATCGATATATCATACCTTAGTCTGGGTGTCGGACTATTATTGTTACTGATACCACTCTTTTATATCTGGAAATTCAAAACCGGATTGCTACGTGCTACCCTCATTGGTACGGTACGTATGATTATACAGCTATTCCTCATCGGTGCATATCTAAAATTTCTGTTCTTATGGAATAATCCATGGATTAATTTTCTGTGGGTAATCATAATGATATTCGTAGCTTCGCAAACTGCGCTTGCACGCACCGGATTAAAGAGAAAGATTCTGTTTATACCTATATCAATAGGATTTTTGTGTAGTGTTATATGTGTAGGAATGTATTTCATTGGGATCGTACTACGTCCTGATAATACGTTCAGTGCCCAATATTTCATCCCGATTTTCGGTATTTTGATGGGAAATATGTTGTCCAGCAACGTCATTGCGCTCAATGCCTATTATAGTGGCCTGAAACGGGAAGAGCAACTTTACCGTTATTTACTTGGTAACGGTGCTACCCGTACAGAGGCATTGGCCCCCTTTATCCGGCAGGCTATTATCAAGGCATTCAGTCCGCTTATCGCTAATATTGCTGTTATGGGGCTCGTTGCCTTTCCCGGAACAATGATTGGACAGATACTGGGAGGAAGCAGTCCGAACATTGCCATCAAATACCAGATGATGATTATGGTTATTACCTTTGCGGCCTCTATGCTTTCATTGATGATTACCATCTCACTGGCATCCCGAAAATCATTCGATGCCTATGGTAAATTATTGCCGGTCATGGTAGAAAAGAAAGAAAAACAGAGAGATTGCTCTTACTAATATTTTAAACCTTTAAAAGGAATAGAAAAAAATCCATACAATAAAAAGATGTCTTAGACCCTGTAGTAGATTCGATAACATAAACGCCCTTCAAATCATATACTATTCCCATATACTTCTGATAAATAGTATACAATTCTTCTTCCGTTAAGATAGAGTTATCTTTTGGAGAGCGGAAAAAGAAACATAAGAGACAATCCCTGTTTCATCAAAATACAAACAAATGCATATTCCTTCTTCAGCTTTCTTTAATTCGGTCATTCTTTCTTTGGAGAATTTACCTTCATCAATTAATTCCTGAAATGGTTTAACTCTTATATCCCTATACCATTGAGGGAGTTCACGCCATCCAAGAAGAGCTTCCCCCTTAGACAAAATAGTATTGACTTTATTTTTCGGTTTTATGAGAACAATATTACCTTCTGTTGTTTCATATACAAAATACTTTGATTCGATTTGCCCCAATAGACAATTTGCACTTAAAATGAGAAGTACAAACATTAAAATACTTTTCTTCATAATTTCATATATAAGTGTCCACTACAAAGTGAACACTTATAGCATCAAAACTTAAATTTTCAATTTGTTGTACATAATAAGGACTCTTCTTACTTTTATTAAAATATTCTCAAGAGCTATCTAATATTTTAAATCTTTTAAAGGAATAGGGAAATAATCCATACAATAAAAAATAGTTTTAGAACCTGTAGTAGATTCAATGACATAAACCCCCTTCAAATCATACACTACTCCCATATACTTCTGATAAATAGTATACAATTCTTCTTCCGTTAAAATAGATTTTATTTTAGGAGGACGGACAAAAGAAACATAAGAAACAACCCCTGTTTCATCAAAATATAAACTAATGCGTATCCCTTCTTCAACTTTCTTTAATTCTGCCATTCTTTCTTTGGAAAATTTACCCTCATCAATTAATTCTTGGAGTGGTTTAACTCTTACATCCCTATGCCATTGAGGGAGTTCACGCCATCCAAGAGTAGCTTCCCCCTTAGACAAAATGGTATTGACTTTATTTTTCGGTTTTATGACAACAAAGTTACTTTTTGTTGTTTCATATACAAAATACCTTGATTTGTTTTGCCCCAACAGACAATTTGTACTTACAATAAAAAGTACAAACATTAAAATGTTTTTCTTCATAATTTTTATTTATTAAAATAGTGATATAATGTACCTGGTGTAAATGATTCTACATATTTACCAAAATAGCTTTTGGGCTCCCATGTTCTCGCAACTTCATCATAAAGATCTTTTTGCTGAGAGGAGAATCGTTCCTCATAAATAATTGAATTCATCAATGATGTTATTGCCTCAAAAAATTCAGAGCTTCCACCAAAAGCCGTTCTGGTATGTGAGCCTTGATAGTAAAACTCTTTATATTCTAAAGCATTTGCTATATCAATAAATAAATGAGCTTCCAACTCAACATTGAAGTTATAGAGCGAATTTAGCATATCAGATCCATAAAAATGTTCATGTTGTATAGCATGTATTAATTCTTCTCTTAAAGTAGTATCTATAATACAATCACTATTTGCAAACGAAATAGTACCATCTGTTTTATATTGTGCATTTCCCTTTATTAAAGGATCTATATTAAATTTAATTTCTACATCAATACTTAGATCTTCAATTAATTGTGCATAAAAAGGACTCTTACTTAAATCTTTAATAGCATTCTCAAGAGCTATCTTTTCTTCTTTTGACAATGTAGAATTATTACTATATATTTTTTCTAAATTAGCAATTGCCGCAGCAGCATTATTGTTTACATCGTCCTTTACGCCTCCCGTTGGACTACTTCCACCCCAATTATCATTATTATTGCTCCCATTGTCATTTGTGGAACAATCTTTTACACATTCATAATGGGAAAAAACAGGATAACAATTACTTGTAATATCAAGTATAATACCAGATTCCATATCTCCACCTGATTGGTAATATGAATCATCGCATTGTGATTTATACACAGGATAACATGTTTCCTGACAATCTTGTGAATCTGATCGCGTATTGGCATTTGAAATATTTATGTTATTTCCCATACTTGTAAGGCTTGACAATTCAGCTACTATTTTTCCATCTAAATATCTCCATCCATTAATAAATGTTCCATCTATATTATGAAAGAATACAGAACCAGTATAATCAGGCTGACGATATAAATAATTATTCTTATTTATTGTGCGCTTTTTCCTAAGATAATCATAAGTTCCTACAAAAGTCATAATAAAACTTCTTGTCTTTTTAGTCTTTTTATCCCGTAATACAACTAATCTAACTTTATTTTGAATAAATTTACACTTAGTCCCCGGCTGCAAATACGCAGATGTTATGTTATCTACAATTATATGCACACCTTGAGTATAAATGGGAGTCTCTACTACTTCGTAACGCATTCTGTTATACTCCTTAGCTTCTCTCCAATGCGGTTTAAACAATTGCTCTTCGCCATTAGCAGAGCGAGTAAGTACTACAGGAGTATGGCTTTTCTCAAACCATTTCTCAGCTGCCGATATAGTCAATTCCTCATTTCCATTAGACCATTCAGAATCACCAACACTCTGTAACATGTAGTCTGTACAAGCAAATAACATACCTAACACACTTATACAAACTATAATACGCCACCTTTTACAAAACACTTTCTTTTTCATACATTTTTGTTAAAATCCATAATTATTTTAATTGACCTTCGAAGATTCTTTTTAAATCACGATGCAACTTAAATGTATCGAAACTGTAAATTTTAATATCTTCCGTTAAGATTTCGCGAACTATTATCAAAGCTTCCTTTTTTCTTCCCATCTCATTGTATAAAATGGCAAGCCTTGCACGAGGGCTCTGCAAAGAAGGCTCCATATTTACAGCTAATTTATAATCTTCCTCTGCATCACTCCATAAACCTTTCTCTTTTAGGTAGTCCCCTTTTATCATGAATAAATTAGATGTAGGAAAACATCTTTCTAATAATAGAACAGTGTTTAAAAACTCCATATCTATATGAGCAGCTTTAACTATCTGACAATAGAGATAAAGAAAACCTATATCATCTTGCATTTCCTCTTTGTATTGAGCAAGATAACCAGCATATTTGGATATATTATGAGAGTGATGTATTTTTATGCCTTCATATAGTCCATGATATGATTGCCATTTTATTTCTAATTTTCCTACTAAAAAGACAATTATACAGCAGTATATAACAGTTGCCACTGTTTGGAAACATTTGTTATGAATAAAAATAATATATGTTTTTTCTGTTTTTTTGTTTAGAATGCATATTATACCAATAACCCACAACACGCACACAGGAAATACCATGTCAGGATAGGCAAACATACCCCACATAATAATTCCTGCTAATAAAGATTTCGAGATAATAATAACAAAATTTTGTCTTTTAGGAGGGTAAAGTATCCATATAACAAATATAACATAAATGAATAATCCTATAAAACCATATTCAACGGTTATACGTAATGGCTCATTGAAAGCCATATGAGTACTTCCGGCCAATCGTTTTTCTCTTGAAGAAGCCGACGATTTCATATATTCAGCTTGATAGTACATATAATTAGCTGCAAAACCACCTTTCCCAAATCCAGTCAAGGGTTTATCTGCTATCATCTTCAAACTTGTTTTCCATACTATTATGCGTCCATTAGCAGATTGTGGCTTTAAAAAATAAAGCATTCCAGTAGATATCAAAAAAATATTAGAGAAACAAAAAAGCAAAAAAGCACTTTTACACGTGCCCTATGATATATAAAACGGAAATATAGACTATACAAAACAGAAATAAGTAGAGCTATATAAGCTGCACGAGCATAAACCAATATTAATAAAGGGACAGAAAGTGATATGAGTATTTCTACTAATATAAATAAGAAAAGATTCTTTTTTAATGAATTATGAAACAATATGAATACATTTATTATTATTCCCAATAATAAACTAAGCATAACGGCAAATATTGCAGGATTATGAAATGGGCCAGTCAAAGTAAAATACTTACTATTAGGAGATATATAATCAAAATATTGAAAATATCCCCAGCAAATTAGTAGAAAGACTGCAAAAAGGCAACTCTTAAAAACGACAGTATAAGATATTTTCCGCAGACTACATAACCCAATAAACAATATCAACAAACAATAGCTTCCTAAATTCCAAAGGCTTTCTATATTAGCAAAATCAATTAAATAAACTAATAAGAACCCCAAACATATAATATTTAATTTGGATAGTTTTATTTCAACCCTATAAATAAATATGCAAAATAAGCCTATCAAACAAGAAATAATTGCTACACTAAATATAGAGAACGTACGCGAGTATCCAAATAACTCAGTGGGAAAGCCCGCTACGGATGATATAATTATAAAACCCAATAGCGTGGAAATTATTATTTCCTTATGTTTTTCATTATTTAGCTCCATGACTAAGTATTAAATATCGCATTGTATCGGACACAAAAGTATCCGACTATTAATTCACAAACAAATTTATATAATTGTTTTTCTATCAGTTAGTCAAATTTGAACTATTATGTAGACAAAATTAGATACTATAGTCTAATCCCTGTAAATTTCTTGATTAATAAAGGACTGTTTACCATCTCTATAAAAGAAAGGCAGTTCTTCTTTGCCATCGTCTAAGTTACGTAACCAATATATTGTCCCAGATGGTACAGAAGCAAAATCTAAAAAATTATAAGTAGAATGTACAATTGCATATTCCACCCATTTACCATTATCATAATAAAGCAATTGATAATTATTATTTGGTTCTATTCCATTTCGTGCATTTCTTGGATATAACTGTAAATATTCAACGCATATAGGTTCCTCATATTCCATACCACACCATGCAGATTCAACATACGTATCTAAGTTTTCGTCACATGCTTGGTAACGGAGTGGTCCTGATCTCATTGGTATTCCTTTTGTCTTTACATACGATTCAACTATTTGAGTATGGATTTGCAAAGAATCGAAGATGGGTAATGAATTGGGAAGTGAATAGGAACGTACATTATCCTTTTCATATAAAAATTCATATTCAGCTATGTTAATTGGAGATAGGTCTTTAGTCTGCATTTTATAATAATGAAATTTTTTATTATTCATTATTTTATATCTTTGCCAATAAGGTTTCGGAGTTTCAGCTAATACATATAGTGTATCATATGGTCCTTTTACTTTATTAGAGGCTAACAGCAGGATGCCTTTCATTTTTTCTAAATATCTAAGCAAATGGGGTTTTGGAGGATATTTACGTAATAAATGCATAGACTGCTTTTGTCGATGATTACAACAAATTGTATCCTTATAAAACTCACCTGTTTTTGAATTTTGTCGCAAAACGAAAGGAGATGCAAATTCTATTAAATTACCGTCTTTATCTATGTAGGTAGGGAAAAAAAGCATATTAACAGGAACCTGTTGAAATCGGACTGTTTTTTTCTTTGTATCTATACTACCCCAAGCAACAGGATTATTCCCTTGTGTGTTGAAAAAAGATAAATATGCAAGTTTGTTTTCTTGGGTGGGAGGAGCAGGTAAAATTATGTCTGTACAAATATGGTAATTAGAGGTTACATCTATCATTGTAGGACGATTAAAAACAACTGGAATATGTTCATCTTTTGCTCTTAAAAAATATGGTGTATTCTTTTGTATTCCAAATGTCATACGATATACTTTCCCCACATATTTTAAACTAGTATCCCAATCTTCATCCAAGTTATTATAAGGCGGTGTATAAGGATGAAAGTTCAAAACAGAATCTGGAGAGCTACACCAATAATGTTTGCTATCTTTATCAGGCCATTGAGGTGTAAATTCATATACTACAGGTATTCCACACGCACGGAAGATATTACAAGTTATAGCGGATAAATTATGGCAATCCATTTTAAACGCAGGTATAAAAAGATCATATACTCCAATATGAAAATTTGCAGTAACACGTTTGTTCATTTCTTTCTGCCACTTTACATATTTATTATACACTTCAATAATTTTATATATATTATCCTTTTTGCTGTAAGATAATTTTTTATGCATTATTTGCTGTATATTAATTCTATCATAAATTAATGGTTCATTTGTTGTACGATAGGGAAGAACCAATTCTTTAAAATCATCAAAACTAAGTTTTTTTAATAAAGGAGAATTGTACCACTCATCAAAAGCTGCATCAATGTTATGAATTAAGAAATCTTTTGTTAATGTCTCAATGTCCGCCTTTCCTGCCCCTTCTTTAGGCAAAGGTAAAATAGCATATTCATCTGCTAACATACGTTGAATAGAATCAATGTTATCAATATTCATTTCTTTGTAGATAGAATCTATTTTATTAAAATAATTTTGATATTCATAAGGAAGATATAATGATACATTACTTTTATGATATGGCATATTAGCTATTAAAAAACATGCAGCAACATATTTTTGTGAATCATTATTTTTATAGTGCTCTAAAACAGCCACTAAATTTTCTTTATTCTCTCCGGACAATAACAAAGCCCTTTCTACATCTTTAGGATAATACTCACAAGAACTAAGTATAACGATACATAAAATAAATATGCTTTTCAATAAGTGGTACATCATGATTACAGTTTAAAATGTCGATTCTAATATAGGAAATAGCTTTCAAACAATAGCTATCTTTTTTACTTAATATACTAAAAAAGAGTAAAACTAATCCGTTATTCATTGCTTTTTACTATATTTGCATCCAAATTTTCTACTAAATAATGAAAATTAAGGAGATAGTAAGCGCCCTTGAACGGTTCGCGCCTCTGCCATTGCAAGACGGATTTGATAATGCCGGCCTGCAAATCGGATTGACAGAAGCGGAAGCAACAGGGGCTTTGTTGTGTCTTGACGTTACTGAAGCCGTGTTGGATGAAGCAATTGCGTTAGGATGCAATCTTGTCATATCCCATCATCCACTTATCTTTAAAGGTTATAAATCCATTACAGGAAAGGATTATGTGGAGCGTTGCATATTAAAAGCAATCAAAAACGATTTGGTTATATATTCCGCCCACACCAATCTGGATAACGCGCCGGGTGGAGTAAACTTCAAAATAGCTGAAAAAATCGGCTTGAAGAATGTGCGCATATTGGAAACCAAAGAAGACGCATTGCTGAAATTAGTAACGTTTGTACCTGTATCTCACGCGGAAGAAGTACGCAAAGCACTGTTTACCGCCGGATGCGGATGTATCGGTAACTATGACTCATGCAGCTATAATCTGGAAGGTGAAGGAACATTCCGTGCACAGGAAGGTACACAACCGTATTGTGGAGAAGTGGGAGAGTTGCACACTGAAAGGGAAGTACGTATTGAAACTATATTGCCAATCTATCAGAAAACGGAAGCTATCAAAGCACTACTTGCCGCTCATCCTTACGAAGAACCTGCATTCGATCTTTATCCGTTGAAAAACGATTGGTTGCAAGCCGGTTCAGGAGTTATAGGTGAATTGGAAAGTGCGGAAACAGAACTGGAGTTCCTGAAACGTATTAAAAAAACTTTTGAGGTAGGTTGCCTGAAGCACAACAAACTAACCGGTCGTGAAATACAGACAGTAGCTCTATGCGGCGGTGCAGGTGCTTTTCTCTTGCCGCATGCCATACGGAATCGTGCAGATGTTTTCATTACCGGTGAAATTAAGTATCACGACTATTTCGGACACGACACGGAAATTCTGTTGGCCGAGTTAGGGCACTATGAAAGCGAACAATATACAAAAGAAATATTTTATACAATAATCCGGGATTTGTTTCCTGATTTCACGGTCCAACTGACCAAAGTGAATACGAATCCCATAAAATACATGTAAGTAAAATGGCTAAAGAAGCAAAAAAAGATCCCCAGGAATTGACAGTGGAACAAAAACTGAAAGCCTTGTTCCAGTTGCAGACTATGTTGTCTAAAATCGATGAAATCAAGACGTTGAGAGGCGAGCTTCCGTTGGAAGTACAAGACTTGGAAGATGAAATTGCCGGTCTGAGCACCCGTATTGACAGAATCAAATCAGAAGTTTCCGAATTGAAATCTGCTATCGCTACCAAGAAAGTAGAAATTGAAACGGCTAAAGCTTCTGTAGCTGAATATAAAGAGCAGCAAGATAATGTACGTAATAATCGTGAGTATGACTTCTTAAGCAAAGAAATAGAGTTCCAAACTTTAGAAATCGAACTTTGTGAAAAGAGAATCAAAGAATTTGCTGCTGAAGAAGAAGTAAAATCACAGGAAGTAGCCGAAAGTACTGCCGCACTGGAAGAAAGAGAAAAAGACCTCGAGGTAAAGAAGAACGAATTGGATGAAATCGTTTCTGAAACCAAACAGGAAGAAGAGAAACTGAGAGATAAGGCCAAGGAACTCGAAACTAAGATTGAACCGCGCCTGCTCCAGTCTTTCAAACGTATCCGTAAAAACTCACGCAATGGTTTGGGTATCGTTTATGTGCAACGTGACGCTTGTGGCGGTTGTTTTAACAAAATCCCGCCTCAGAGACAACTGGATATCCGTTCACGCAAGAAAATTATTGTTTGCGAATATTGTGGACGTATTATGATTGACCCGGAATTGGCAGGTATTGCTCCCGAAATCAAAGAGGAACCGGTAAAAGAAAAAACCACAAGAACCAGAAAGAAAGCAGCGGACGCTGAATAAACTTCTGCAGAAAATATAATAAACAAATAAAGGTTTAGGTTGTTATCAATCCCATGATATAACAACCTAAACCTTTTTTTATGAGTATAAAAGCCTGGAGCACTCTATTGCTCATTTTATGTATTTCTTCTGCGACGTGGGCGCAGAAAACCAGCCGCTATTTGGAAAAAACACTTCCACAAGGCTGGGGGAACGACAATGCCCATGCTATTCCCGGAGAAGATAACCTTTTTAGCGGTCAGATACAACCGGTAGATGATAAATGGTGGAAAGCTTTTGAGGATTCGATGTTGGACTCACTCATTACAGTAGCATCTACCAAAAATTACTCAGTATTGTCTGCCATAGACCGTATGGATATGGCAAAAGCCAACCTGAGAATAGAACGTGGCAGTTTTTTCCCTTCTGTTTCACTCAATGGGGGATGGGTCCGGCAACAAAGCAGTGGCAATGTAAGTGAGTTACCGCAATCTATTAACGAAGCATATAGCGCTACCCTAAATGCCAGTTGGGAATTGGACATCTTCGGAAGCATCCGGCAACGTGTCAAGGCACAACGGGAAAATTTTGCCGCCAGTAAAGAAGAATATACCTCTGTCATGATTTCCTTATGTGCCCAGATAGCTTCCGCCTACATCGGACTACGCGAATTACAACAAGAACTAAATGTTGTCAACAACAACTCCGCTACACAAGCGGAAGTGCTTAAAATCACCGAAGTACGTTATAAAACAGGGCTGGTTTCTAAACTGGATGTGGCCCAAGCCAAGTCTGTATATTATAGTACAAACGCCTCTATACCCCAACTGGAGGCAGGGATTAATCAATATATCACTACACTGGCAATCTTGCTGGGCACTTACCCTCAAGATATCCGCCCTTCACTGGAACGAAGTGGTAAATTGCCCGATTATTTGGAACCCGTAGGTGTTGGTATTCCTGCCGACCTGCTTCTCCGGCGTCCGGACATTCGCCAAGCTGAAAGACAAGTAAATGCCCAAGCTGCTCTTCTCGGTGCTTCCAAAAGCGATTGGTTACCGCAGGTGTTTTTGAAAGGCTCCATAGGCTATTCTTCTCGCGATTTTAAAAATCTGACTAAACGCAACAGTACGACTTTCGAAATAGCCCCAAGCCTTAGTTGGACTCTATTTAATGGAACTAAACTGGTGAACGCTACCCGCCTGGCACGTGCCCAACTGGACGAATCCATCCACCAGTTTAATCAAACAGTGCTTACTGCCGTACAGGAAACAGATAATGCCATGAACAGTTATCGTAACTCCATAAAACAAATCGTCGCTTTAAGGGAAGTTTGTAACCAAGGTGAGGAGACTTTAAAACTGTCTTTGGAACTTTACAAGCAAGGGTTGGCTCCTTTCCAGAATGTACTGGATGCACTTCGTTCGCTACTGACTTATCAAAATCAGTTGACCCAGGCACAAGGTGGCTCATTACAAGATCTGATATCACTCTATAAAGCCTTGGGTGGGGGATATGAAGGAAAGTTATTGGGCTATGAGTGATAGTATTTGTTAAGTCATAATTCAAATTTAATTTAAAATATAAATGGGAATCTAACAGGGTGTACATTTACGATACTAAAGGTCAACTTGGCAACTGTAAAGGTCTACTCTGTAACTGTAAAGGTCAACTCTGCTAAATTATCATTTAAGTCATGATACAGTGTTCTTATGAATTAAAACCAAACCATATGAAGAATCAAATGTATATCGCCCTGCTTGCCTTACCATTATTAGCAGGATGCGGAGATAAAAAAGAAGCTGCCCGCGGCACAATGCCCATTCCGGAAATAAGTGTAGCCCATCCTGTGGTACAGGATATTACGTTGACAAAAGAATATCCGGGTTATCTGACGTCCGAAAAAACTGTTGACTTGGTGGGTAGAGTCAACGGAACATTACAGACCATTGCCTATACACCGGGCAGCCGGGTACGACAGGGACAAGTGCTTTTCCTTATCGAACCGACTATTTACCAAGATGATGTTCGCCAGGCAGAAGCTGCTCTCAATACAGCCCGTGCTAATCTGGAATACGCACAGAATAATTATACGCGTATGCAGGAAGCTCTTAAAACTGACGCTGTTAGCCAGATACAGGTACTGCAATCTAAATCGAATGTTGCTACTTCACAAGCTGCCGTGAGTAATGCGGAAGCTGCCTTGAATACAGCACGTACCAATCTGAGCTACTGTACTGTCCGTGCTCCGTTCGACGGTACCATCAGCCGCAACCTGATTGACGCAGGAAGTTATGTCAGTGGAGGGGTACAACCTGTTACATTAGCCACTGTCTATAAAGACGATCATTTATACACCTATTTTAATGTGGCGGATAATCAATGGCTTGCCATGTTGATGCAACAGGGAGGAGACAGTATACCCCGCCAAGTTAATGTAAGTTTAGGCAAAGATGGCATATTGAGCTATCCGGCAAAACTGGATTATCTTTCACCCAATGTGGATTTGAATACTGGAACACTGAATATCCGCGCCAGCCTGGATAATCCGAAAGGAATTCTGAAAAGCGGACTTTATGTCAGTATTACGCTGCCTTATGGCAAACAGAAAAATGCTGTTCTTATACCCGATGCTTCTATAGGTACCGACCAATTAGGAAAATATGTATATATAGTCAACGATTCTAATATTGTACATTATCGTCATATTGAAATCGGGCAACTGATAGGAGACAGTTTGCGCCAGATAAAACAAGGTATTTCCCCTCAAGAGCGATACGTAACGAAAGCGTTGATGAAAGTGAGGGACGGAATGCCTGTAAAACCGATTCAATAACAGTATATATTCATTCAAAACTAAAGAATTATGTTTTCAAAATTCTTCATAGACCGTCCAATATTCGCTACCGTACTGGCGCTGCTCATTGTTGTAGCCGGATTGGTCACTCTGGGTATTTTGCCTATTGCGCAATATCCTGATATTACACCGCCTACCGTACAGGTCAGCGCCGTATATCCGGGTGCTAATGCACAAACGGTGGCGCAAACCGTCGGTATCCCCATCGAGCAGCAAGTCAACGGAGTAGACGGAATGCTCTACATGTCTTCCAACTCTTCCTCCTCAGGAGCATACTCGTTAACGATTACTTTCGCCGTTGGTACAGATATTGATATGGCCACCGTACAGGTACAAAACCGAGTCAGCGTGGCCCAGTCATCTCTACCTGCTCCTGTAGTGGTACAAGGAGTTACCGTGCAGAAACAATCCAGCAATATCGTAATGTTCCTCACTATGAAGTCCGATACCAAAGAGTATGACGGGCTTTACCTCAGTAATTATGCCAAATTGAATCTTGTGGACCAGTTAACGAGAGTACCGGGTGTAGGCGCAGTCAATGTAATGGGAGCAGGAGACTACTCTATGCGCATCTGGCTTGACCCTGCCGCCATGCGTATCCGTAACCTTTCACCGGCAGATGTTTATCAGGCCATTCAGACACAGAACGTGGAAGTTAGCGCCGGAAATGTCGGTCAGCCCATCGGCACGGACAATAAGAATGCTTACCAATACAGCTTGACAGTAAAAGGCAGACTGACTTCTCCCGAGGAATTCGGTAATATCATTCTACGTACCGAAGCCGGCGGCAAGATACTCCGCCTGCGTGACGTGGCACATATCGACCTCGGTTCGGCGTCATATAGTGTTGTTTCTCAGTTGGACGGCAAACCCACTGCCGCCATTGCTATTTACCAACAGCCTGGTAGCAACTCACTGGATGTATCGAAAGGTGTAAAAGTAAAAATGCAGGAACTTGCCCAAAACTTCCCTGCGGGTATACAGTATAATGTAACATTGGATACGACCGATGTTATTCATGCATCCATAGACGAAGTAATGGTGACTTTCCTTGAAACGACTTTGCTGGTAGTACTTGTTATATTCCTGTTCCTGCAAAATTGGCGGGCAGTTATTATTCCTTGTATCACCATTCCGGTATCACTTATCGGAACGTTGGCAATTATGTCCTTATTCGGCTTCTCAATCAATACATTAACTTTGTTCGGGTTGATACTGGCTGTTGCTATTGTAGTGGATGATGCCATTGTGGTGGTAGAGAACTCGACACGATTACTGGATACGGGACGTTACACCGCACGCCAGGCCGTAACAGAGGCAATGGGAGAGATTACGGGTCCGATTGTAGGAGTAGTATTAGTATTATTGGCTGTATTCATACCAACCACACTTGTCAGCGGTATTTCAGGACAATTATATAAACAATTCGCTCTGACTATTGCCGCCAGTACTGTATTGAGCGGTATCAACTCATTGACTCTTACCCCAGCTCTTTGCGCTTTAATGCTTCAACCAACCAAGCCTTCCAAGGTACTCTTGTACAAAGGGTTCAACCGCTTATATGACAAGACACAAAGTCTTTACGATAAAGTAGTAGGTTATTTGTTACAGCGGCCCTTCGCAGCAATTGTTTCTTATGCGGTATTCACATTGATTGCCGTCCTACTATTTGTAAAATGGCCGTCTACTTTCATTCCGGAAGAAGATGACGGATACTTCCTCGCTGTTGTGCAATTACCACCTGCATCAAGTCTGGAGCGTACGCAAGCTGTTGGACAGCAGATTAATGCAATACTCAACACCTATCCTGAAGTGAAGGATTACATCGGCATATCCGGATTTTCCATCATGGGCGGTGGCGAGCAGAGCAATGCAGGTACTTACTTCGTCGTTCTAAAAAATTGGGACGAACGCAAAGGGAAAAAGCATACCGCTGCCGCTATAGTGGAGCGATTTAACATGGAAGCATATGGTATTCAGGAGGCAGAAGTTTTTGCCATGGTTCCCCCTGCCATACCCGGCCTGGGAGCTACCGGAGGTCTACAACTTCAACTGGAAGACCGCAATAATCTGGGAGCTACCGAGATGCAACGTGCTGTAGGAACTTTAATGGAAAATTATCGTAGTTATCCCGCATTAGCCTCTGTTAGCAGTCAATACCAAGCCAACGTACCACAATATTTTCTGAATATTGACCGGGACAAAGTACAGCTTATGGGAATTCAGTTGAGTAGTGTCTTTACAGCTCTTGGCTACTATATGGGTGAAGCATATGTCAATGACTATGTACAGTTCGGACGTATTTATCAGGTGAAACTTGGAGCAGGAGACCGCGCTCAACGGGTTATCGATGATGTATTGAAATTAAGCGTTCCTAATGCTTCTGGCGAAATGGTTCCTTTCTCCTCTTTCACACGAATAGACGAACAGTTGGGAATGGACCAAATCAACCGCTATAATATGTACTCTACGGCAGCAGTTACTTGCAACGTAGCTCCAGGGAGCAGTTCAGGTGAAGCCATAAAGCAAGTGGAAAGCCTGATTAAAAGCCAACTTGGTAATGAATTTGGCTATGAATGGACTTCGGTTGCTTATCAGGAAACACAAGCCGGAACCACAACTTCTGTTGTTTTCATTATGGCGCTATTGGTTGCTTTCCTTGTACTTGCCGCACAATACGAAAGCTGGACCAGCCCTGTTGCTGCCGTCATGGGACTTCCGGTAGCATTATTAGGAGCTATGTTAGGATGCTACGTCATGGGGACACCGGTCAGCATCTATACGCAAATAGGTATCATACTATTGGTTGCCCTCTCTGCCAAGAATGGTATTCTCATCGTAGAATTTGCCCGTGACTTCCGTGCACAGGGTAATAGTATCCGTGATGCAGCTTTTCAGGCAGGGCACATCCGTCTTCGTCCTATCCTGATGACTTCACTCGCATTTGTATTCGGAGTCATGCCGCTGTTATTTGCCACGGGGGCGGGAGCGGGAAGCCGCGTTGCGCTGGGGGCTGCTGTGGTATTCGGTATGGCAATGAACACATTGCTTGCCACAGTTTATATTCCTAATTTCTATGAACTGATGCAGAAGTTGCAGGAAAGAGTCGGAAAGAAGAAAGATAAATAAAATAGGAGAGAGTCCACTATTTTTAAAAGTGTATTGCCATAGGTAATACACTTTTTTCCATATCTTTACCCACTCTAAAAATCATAAAATAATGAAACTATTAATATTCTATATATTCATCGCTGCTTTCTCTCTATCAACAGTTTGTGCACAGTCACAATCCATTGAAAACCAGATATCTGATTTTCTGAAAGAGAAAAGAGCGATTGTTGGCGTTGCTGTTCTAAACGACAAAGGTGATATCATTCAATATAATAATCATGTACATTTTCCTCTGTTCAGTGTATTTAAGTTTCATGTAGCATTGGCTGTATTGGATAAAATGGATAAACAAAATGTATCATTAGACAGTATTATGTTTGTAAAAGCTTCCCAACTACATCCTAATACGTATAGTCCGCTAAGGCAGAAATATCCTGATCAAGATTTAAATATTTCTTTAAAAGAACTGCTTCAATACAATATTTCATTAAGTGACAATAACGCATGTGATATCCTGATTGAATATGTAGGGGGAACGAAGCAAGTCAATGATTACATCAAGAAACTGGGTATCCATGATTTTAATATATCAGAAACAGAAGTAAACATGCACATTGATACCAAGAGTGCATATCTGAACTGGAGTACTCCTACAGAAATGGTACGCCTGCTTAAAATAGCCGATGAAAGACGTTTATTTAATCCCCGTTATAAGAATTTTCTCTGGCAGACCATGATAGAAACCAGCACCGGAAGCAATAAATTGAAAGGTAAGTTACCGTCTGATATAGTAGTAGGACATAAAACAGGTTCTTCTGACCGTACTCCGGAAGGAATAAAGATTGGTGACAATGATGCAGGTTTTGTCCTTCTACCCGATGGACGGAAATATTATATTGCCGTCTTTGTAATGGATTCATATGAAACGGATGAAGCTAATGCAGCTATTATAGCTCATATATCTAAAATGATATACGACCAAGCACTGCAAAAATCATCTATTTTCAACTAATGACTGATAATCAGGAATATCTGGTAAAAAAGTATAGCTGTTACTTTCATAATCCATAAGGCAACAATAATGCCGGAGTCCGTTGCTTACAACTAAATAATCTACTTTTAAAACCATATTATATCGGGTTATCTGATCAAAAACAGCTTGTGTAATTTCTATTTCGGGAGCCTTGTATTCCACAATCATCCGCGCGGTGAGATCACGTCTATATAGCACTGTATCACAACGTTTTTTTGTTCCGTTTAACTGTACCTGTACTTCATTCGCCATGAGTGCCTGCGGATACCCTTTATGCGTCAAAAGAAAGTGTACGAAATGCTGCCGTACCCATTCCTCAGGGGTCAAAGCTACATATCGACGACGAACTATGTCAAAAATGGTTCTTTTACCATTCTTTGTAATAATCTTGGCATCAAACGCCGGCAGGTTTAACGAGAACATTCGACTTTAATTTCTTGTTTCTATTTTTTTATTGTATTTTTGTGAGTTAAATAATCGCTCCCTAACGACTTTAGGGAACAAATTTAATGAAATCTTATGAAAACAAAAGAAGAAATCGTAGCTAATTGGCTACCCCGTTACACAAAACGTAACCTGGAAGATTTTGGAGAGTATATTCTGTTGACCAACTTCAACAAGTACGTAGAGATTTTTGCCGAAAAATTTAATGTTCCCATTTTAGGGAAAGATGCCAATATGATTTCTGCCAGTGCAGAAGGAATGACTATCATAAATTTTGGCATGGGAAGCCCTAATGCAGCGATTATCATGGATTTACTAAGTGCTGTCCAGCCCAAAGCTTGTCTGTTTCTGGGTAAATGTGGGGGGATAGACAAGAAAAATAGAATAGGGGATCTTATACTTCCTATTGCCGCTATCCGTGGTGAAGGTACATCTAATGACTATTTCCCTCCTGAAGTCCCCTCACTCCCTGCGTTTATGTTGCAGCGTGCCGTATCTTCATCCATCCGTGACTATGCACGCGATTACTGGACTGGTACCGTGTACACTACCAACCGCCGCATTTGGGAACATGATGAGGAATTTAAGGAATACCTGAAAAAGACGCGGGCGATGGCTGTCGATATGGAGACTGCTACTTTGTTCAGCTGTGGTTTTGCCAATCATATACCGACAGGTGCTCTTTTATTGGTTTCTGACCAACCGATGATTCCCGAAGGTGTGAAAACCGATAAGAGCGATTCAATGGTCACCCAAAACTATGTAACAGAACATGTAGAAATAGGAATCGCATCTTTACGTATGATAATTGACGAAAAGAAAACCGTAAAGCATCTGAAATTCGACTGGTAAAATAACTATGGCAAAACAAGAAATCACTTGTGACGACATTCTAAAGGAGCTCAAGGCCAAACAATATCGTCCTGTCTATTATCTGATGGGCGAGGAACCCTACTATATTGATCTTATCGCTGATTACATTGCAGATAACGTCTTGACTGAAACTGAAAAAGAGTTTAACCAAACCGTTGTCTATGGTGCAGATGTAGATATAGCCACAGTTGTCAATACAGCTAAACGCTACCCGATGATGTCTGAACACCAGGTTCTAATAGTGAAGGAGGCGCAAAACATCCGTAATATGGAAGAGCTTTCCTATTACCTTCAAAAACCCCTACTTTCTACAATATTAGTAATATGTCATAAACACGGTGTATTAGATCGAAGAAAAAAACTGGCTGCTGAAATTGAAAAATCCGGTATCTTATTTGAATCCAAAAAGGTAAAAGATACACAGCTTCCGGCCTTCATTACTTCTTATATGAAACGCAAAGGGGTAGATCTTGAACCTAAAGCCGTATCTATGCTTGCTGACTTTGTAGGTGCTGACCTTAGCCGCCTTACAGGAGAACTGGAGAAATTGATAATAACACTTCCAAAAGGTCATACACGTATTACCCCTGAGCAGATAGAGCATAATATCGGGATCAGCAAAGATTATAATAACTTTGAACTGCGAGGTGCCATAGTAGAAAAAGACATATTAAAAGCTAACAAAATAATAAAATATTTTGATGAAAATCCGAAAACCAATCCAATTCAAATGACTTTATCTTTACTTTTTGGATTCTTTTCCAACTTGATGTTAGCCTATTACGCCCCGGATAAATCAGAGCAAGGCATTGCTACATTCCTGGGCTTAAAGAGCCCTTGGCAATCACGGGAGTATTTAAGCGCTATGCGTCGTTATAATGGAGTAAAGACCATGCAAATCATTGGAGAAATTCGTTATGCCGATGCTCAATCCAAAGGAGTGAGAAACTCATCATTAGGTGATGGAGACATTCTCCGAGAATTAGTTTTTAAGATTCTGCACTAAAATTCCATAATCTACTTCTCTAATACGTAAAAGAGAATAATTTATCAAAAGCACATAATTTATATCATAATGTCACTATTAGGGAGATTTTCTCCCTTTTTTTCTATAATCACTATTGATAAAGATTATAAAAAAACGAATAAACCCCTATATTACAGATTGTTAAGGCAAAAGTAATGCTCTGAGAATCGTTTTATTTCAACTAATCGAACATTCATACGAAAATAGGGCCTAGATTTCAATTCTAAGTAATTATAGAAAGGAAAGAATCAAATTCTATTTTCCAATGTCACAGATTTTCTGTCTCATCAATTCTATAAATTAATGACAGACTTCTATAAATTATGTAATATCAATGAAGTTATAGTTGCATAACACAACTATGTGGTTTTACATATGGAAATTACATTATTTGCAATTATACTATTCACATTGGCAATATATTACATTGTTAAATATATATGTATTATTATCATTGTAATAAATGCTATTCATATCGGTAATATGGTATATTACATATATATATCTTATCTGATTAACCGCTTATATAAATCACAATAATCACATGTAAATCAGTTAAATATATAATTTATATTAACTTATAAATCAACACTAATCAAATATCCGGTAAAAACAATTGTAATGTGTGGTATATAGACTATAAACAATATAATAATATATTATATATCAATTAATTATACATATTTAATAAACTTACAATCTTAATTTAAAAGCACTGATTTATCACTGATTACATTTGCATTAATTACGTTTGAAAACTATTAAACACTTTTGTAATATTGTAACTTTTACGATTTTAATTTGCTTTTGTGATTTTCGTTTTTTACTTTTGTAATCAAAATATATAAAGATACAATTGTAATAATGTCTATGCCATGAGTATAAAAGACAGATTCAAAATGATTATGGACCGCGAGAAATTGACAGCAGGTGCATTTGCTGAAAGTATCGGAGTAGCTCAAGCTACTGTCTCCCATATTTTAGGTCCCCGTAACAAATATCCAAGTACAGAAGTCATTCTTCGTTTACATCAACGTTACAATGACATAAACCTGGAATGGCTACTCACCGGAAAAGGCAATATGAGTAATAATTTAGTTTCTGTAGAAAATGGTGGATTTGATTATCCATTATTCGCTGACAATCCGGAAAATCTGTCCAATGAGCCGAGCGAAACAGAAAATCGTAAGGAAATTGCATTAGAAACCATACAAAAAGTACCGAAAGAGATTGTGAAACAAGAGATTATCTATAAAGAAAGACCTCCTAGAAAAATAACTGAAATAAGAATATTCTTCGATGATAACACCTACGAGACATTCAAGCCCGAAAATTAAGAAGTAAAATCAGCAAATTGCACAATTTCCCGTATCTTTGCAAAAAATGCGAAAATAAACTGTACCTCGGATATAAAATGCACAATATCATTTTATCCTGCTTTTGATTTGCATTATCTTTGCAGTTGATATAGATAATATTCTTCTTTTATAGATAAAATGAAAAAATATATTTTAGATCTGACAGTGACCGAGAACGTCCGTTTGCATGTCAACTATGTGCTGCTTAAATTAACTTCCTCGTCTCCGCTTCCGGAAATGCTACCGGGACAATTTGCTGAGATACGTGTAGACGGCTCATCTACTACCTTCTTACGACGTCCTATCTCTATTAACTATATAGATAGACAACGTAATGAAGTTTGGTTTCTAATCCAGCTCGTAGGTGATGGTACCAAGCGTTTAGGAGAAGCTGTAAACGGTGATGTAATCAATGTAGTACTCCCGTTGGGAAATGCCTTTACTATGCCTGAAAAGCCCTCAGATAAGCTTCTATTAGTAGGCGGCGGCGTAGGTACAGCACCAATGCTCTATTTAGGCGAACAATTAGCTAAAAAAGGCTGCAAACCGACTTTTTTACTGGGTGCCAGAAGTGACAAGGATTTACTCCAGTTGGAACAATTTGCTGCATATGGAGATGTATATACTACTACGGAGGACGGAAGTCATGGCGAGAAAGGATATGTAACCCAACATTCCATATTAAATAAGGTAAACTTCGAACAGATATATACTTGTGGCCCAAAACCAATGATGGTAGCCGTAGCTAAATATGCCAAAAGTAAAGGTATCAATTGTGAAGTATCTTTGGAAAATACAATGGCCTGTGGAATCGGTGCTTGCTTATGTTGTGTAGAAAATACCACAGAAGGACATTTGTGTGTATGTAAAGAAGGTCCGGTTTTTAATATAAACAAACTATTATGGCAGATTTAAATGTAAGTATTGGCGAATTACAAATGAAGAATCCGGTGATGACAGCATCGGGTACCTTTGGATATGGTGAAGAATTTGCTGATTTCATAGATATATCGCGAATAGGTGGTATAATTGTAAAGGGTACTACTCTTCACAAACGTGAAGGTAACCCATATCCGCGTATGGCAGAAACTCCATCCGGCATGTTAAACGCTGTGGGACTGCAGAATAAGGGAGTACATTACTTTGTTGAACACATCTATCCCCGCATCAAGAATATAAAAACCAATATGATTGTAAATGTTTCGGGTTCTGCCATCGAAGATTACATGGAAACGGCTTCTGCAATCAATGAGCTTGTAAATATTCCTGCTATAGAGTTAAACATTTCATGTCCCAATGTAAAGCAAGGTGGTATGGCATTTGGCGTCACTGCCAAAGGAGCTGAAGAAGTGGTAAAAGCCGTGCGTTCAGTTTACAAAAAGACACTTATCGTAAAGCTCTCACCGAACGTTACAGATATTACTGAAATAGCCCGTGCAGCCGAAAACGGTGGTGCAGATAGCGTATCTTTGATCAATACCCTGCTGGGAATGGCTGTAGACGCGGAGCGTAGACGTCCGATACTATCTACCGTAACCGGTGGATTGTCCGGTGCAGCCGTGAAACCCATTGCCCTACGTATGGTATGGCAGGTTGCTAAAGCGGTAAAAATACCCGTCATAGGTTTAGGCGGTATTATGAACTGGAAAGATGCAGTAGAATTTATGCTTGCAGGTGCCTCTGCTATACAAATTGGGACTGCAAACTTTATTGATCCGGCAATTACCATAAAGGTAGCAGAAGGTATTGATGATTATCTAAATAGACATGGATATAAGTCTGTAAAAGAAATAATCGGTGCGCTTGAGGTATAGCGAATAACAAAGATTAGCCATTCGCAATCTATATTCATAAAAAAGGACATTCGTTAATGAATGTCCTTTTTCTTTTTATTTACATCAAACAAATTACTCTCCTAACAAATCGGGACGTAATTTTCGAGTCCTCTCAAGTGACTGCTGCAATTCCCATTCCTTAATTTTAGCCTCATGTCCGGATAGTAAAATATCAGGAACCTTCCATCCTTTGTAATCAGCCGGACGTGTATAGACTGGAGCAGCCAGTAAATTGTCCTGAAAAGAATCGGAAAGAGCAGATTGTTCGTCCGAAATAACCCCGGGTATTATACGCACAATTGCATCAGCCATAACGGCAGCAGCCAATTCACCACCAGTCAGCACATAATCGCCAATACTTATTTCTTTGGTGATAAGATGCTCCCGGATACGATAATCAATACCTTTGAAATGTCCGCAAAGTATGATGAGATTCTTAGCAAGGGATAATGTGTTTGCAATCGGTTGGTTAAACTGCTCACCGTCCGGAGTTGTGAAAATCACCTCGTCATATTCACGTTCGGCTTTTAAAGTATTGATGCAACGTTCAATAGGTTCTATTTTCATAACCATACCTGCAAAGCCCCCAAAGGGATAATCATCTACACGACGGTATTTATCCTCTGTATAATCACGAAGATTGTGGATATATATTTCAGCAAGTCCCTTATTTTGAGCACGTTTCATAATTGAACAGTTGAAGAATCCTTCAATCATCTCCGGCAAAACTGTGATAATGTCAATACGCATATATTTATTTTTTTGCAAAAATAGTGTAAGTTAAGAGCAAAAGCAAAATTTATTTTGTTTTTACCGAATTAGAAACCATTTTCATAAAACAAAAGTGTCAAAATTCGGGGAGAAACCTGTATTTTTGCGCTCAAACAATCCGAAATCGCTATGACAGTAAAAGAAAAGATAGACCAGTTACGTGCCGAACTGCACCTGCATAACTATAATTATTACGTATTGAACGCGCCTGAGATATCTGATAAGGAGTTTGATGACAAGATGCGTGAATTGCAGGATCTTGAAAAAGAACATCCGGAATATCAGGACGAAAACTCGCCTACTATGCGTGTAGGAAGTGATCTCAACAAAAACTTTACGCAAATATCTCATAAATACCCGATGCTTTCATTGGGAAATACTTACTCCGAAAGTGAGGTCACCGACTTCTATGACCGGGTAAAAAAAGCTTTGAATGAAGATTTCGAAATCTGTTGCGAACTGAAATATGATGGAACTTCTATTTCACTAACCTATGAAGACGGCAAATTGGTACGTGCAGTAACTCGTGGCGACGGTGAAAAAGGTGATGATGTGACAGATAACGTAAAAACAATCCGCACCATTCCCTTGATACTTCACGGAAGCTATCCCAAATTATTTGAAATTAGAGGAGAAATATTAATGCCCTGGGTGGTATTCGAAGAACTGAACAGGGAAAAGGAAGCTCGTGAGGAACCTCTTTTCGCTAATCCCCGAAATGCAGCTTCAGGTACCTTGAAACTACAAAATTCTGCAATTGTAGCCTCTCGTAAACTTGATGCGTACCTATACTATCTTTTAGGAGAAGAGTTACCTTGTGACGGACATTACGAAAATATGCAAATGGCTGCCAACTGGGGATTTAAGATATCAGAACACATGAAAAAGGTACATAGCCTTGAAGAAGTGTTCGAGTACATCAGATATTGGGACACCGAGCGTAAAAACCTGCCGGTAGCGACTGACGGTATCGTATTAAAAGTCAATAGCTTGAAACAGCAGAAAAACCTCGGTTTCACCGCAAAATCTCCACGATGGGCCATTGCCTATAAATTTCAGGCAGAACGTGCATTGACACGATTGAACAAGGTTACTTACCAGGTAGGACGCACAGGTGCGGTAACTCCTGTTGCTAATCTTGATCCGGTACAGTTATCAGGCACTATTGTAAAAAGAGCATCCCTACATAATGCAGATATTATTGAAGGCTTGGATTTACATGTCGGAGATATGGTTTACGTGGAAAAAGGCGGAGAAATCATTCCTAAAATTACCGGTGTGGATAAGGATGTCCGTGGCATGCTCATCGGTGAAAAGGTGAAATTCATTACCCATTGCCCCGAATGTGGCAGTAAATTAATACGTTATGAAGGAGAAGCTGCGCATTATTGCCCTAATGAAACGGCATGCCCTCCCCAGATAAAGGGTAAGATAGAGCATTTTATCAGTCGCAAGGCTATGAATATCGATGGTTTAGGACCGGAAACCGTGGATATGTTCTATCGACTGGAAATGATACATAACACTGCTGACTTGTATCAACTCAATGTGGACGATATCAAGAACTTGGAACGTATGGGTGAGAAATCAGCAGAAAATATCATTAAAGGAATTGAAGCAAGTAAGAAAGTTCCCTTTGAAAGAGTTCTTTTTGCATTAGGCATTCGCTTTGTAGGAGAAACTGTAGCTAAGAAAATAGCCAAATCTTTCAATGACATCGAAGAACTGGAAAATGCAGATCTTGAAAAATTGGTAAGTATCGATGAAATCGGTGAAAAGATAGCGCAAAGTATCCTTGCATACTTCACAAATCCATCTAATAGAGAATTGGTAGAGCATCTAAAAAGCGCCGGATTACAACTTTATCGGAAAGAGGAAGATTTAAACGGATATACCGACAGGTTAGCAGGACAGTCTATCGTAATCAGTGGCATATTTACCCATCATTCACGAGACGAATATAAGGAACTCATCGAGAAAAATGGAGGAAAGAATGTAGGCAGTATCTCTGCCAAGACCAGTTTCATTCTTGCCGGTGAAAATATGGGACCTGCCAAACTGGAAAAAGCGCAAAAACTGGGTATAAAGATTATGAGCGAAGATGAGTTTTTAGCATTGATATCCTAACAAATTTCTACAAAAAGCTTTTTTATAGCTTATATTTGTAGGGTAAATCGAAAAAATTCGTACTTTTGCGAGTCATTTAATTAGAGATTACTTTATTAATACTCATGATACAGACAAGATTGAAAGGAATGGGGGTAGCGCTGATTACTCCATTTAAAGAGGATGAAAGCGTTGATTATGATGCATTGATGCGTTTGGTAGACTATCAACTCCAAAACAACACTGATTTTCTATGCGTGCTTGGCACTACGGCAGAAACTCCAACTCTGACAGAAGAAGAAAAGAAGAAAATCAAGAAGATGGTCATCGAACGTGTGAATGGGAAGATTCCTATTCTGCTTGGTGTAGGCGGAAACAATACTCGTGCTATTGTAGAAACTTTGAAAAACGATGATTTCACCGGAGTAGATGCCATTCTTTCCGTTGTTCCATATTATAACAAGCCTTCGCAAGAAGGAATCTATCAGCACTATAAAGCTATTTCCGAAGCAACAGAACTTCCGATAGTGCTTTATAATGTCCCAGGTCGTACCGGTGTAAACATGAAAGCAGAAACTACCCTGCGCATTGCCCGTGACTTAAAAAACGTAATAGCTATCAAGGAAGCATCGGGAGATATTACTCAGATGGATGACATCATCAAGAATAAACCTGCTAATTTCGACGTTATTTCGGGCGATGACGGCATAACCTTCCCTCTGATTACATTAGGCGCCGTTGGTATCATATCGGTCATCGGAAACGCTTTTCCACGCGAATTTAGTCGTATGGTACGTCTGGCATTGCAAGGAGATTACACTAATGCGTTGACTATTCATCATAAATTTGCAGAACTGTTCAAGCTTTTATTCGTTGACGGCAATCCGGCTGGTGTAAAAGCCATGCTGAACGCTATGGGAATGATTGAAAATAAACTACGTCTACCGTTAGTTCCTACCAGAATTACTACTTTCGAAGCAATGCGTAAGATTTTGGATGAATTGAATATCAAGTGCTAAAAAGTAATACAGGAAGTTAACTTCATATCGTATAATAAGTTAACATCATTACATACAATATATTAACTTCAATACTATAAAGAGTTAACTTCGTGTTAGTACGAAGTTAACTCTTCATCTATCCCATTTACCCCTTGGTGATAATTCATTTTGATATATATCATATCGGATTATCATAGTAGGCAAAATCAGATTATAATAGTAGGCAAAAATATTTATCACCATAGGCAAAATCCTCCGTGATGTTCTTAGCACCCTAAAGGTCAACTTTAGACTTCTAAAGTAGACCTTTAGCTTCCTCAAGTAAAGGTTTACGAAGCCCCTTCACCTGCTTATCACTTTATCAGTAGACGTTTCGGCTATAAAGGTAAAAGCAGTGAAGCGAATTTTAAACTTCTCTGGAGGGAGAGAAAAATGTTGGGATATCATCTCGCCCTGCATAAACAAAAAACCTCTGCAAGAAATACTTGCAGAGGTTTTCGTGATCGCGACAGGATTCAAACCTGTAACCGGCTGATCCGTAGTCAGCTACTCTA
>CAJMPR010000010.1 GCA_905215345.1 uncultured bacterium | reverse complement strand
GATTTACACTCGGATATTTCTGATTAGTTTTGGTTGTTCTATGGTTATAAATACATTCCCAAGACCTTGAGTTTGGAGGTTATTATACATGTCTGGAACGTAATGGTGATGTGTTTGATACCGATAAGTTCATTTGGTTACAAGGACGTGAAGTTTGGTTGTTCTCTATGCTGTATAATAAAGTAGAGAAGCGGCAGGAGTGGCTGGAGTGTGCCATTCAGGGTGGTGAATTCTTGAAGAAGTATGGCCATGACGGTAACTATAACTGGTATTTCTCGTTAGACCGCCAGGGAAATCCGTTGGTGGAACCATATAATATATTCTCATATACGTTCGCTACAATGGCTTTCGGCCAGCTAAGTTTGGCTACGGGGAATCAGGAGTATGCTGATATTGCCAAGAAGACATTTGATATCATTCTTTCTAAAGTGAATAATCCAAAGGGAAAATGGAATAAACTGCATCCCGGTACACGTAATTTGAAAGGATTTGCATTGCCCATGATTCTTTGCAATTTGGCATTGGAAATAGAGCATTTGCTGGATGAAAAGTTTTTGCTGGATACTATTGATACTTGTATTCACGAAGTGATGGAAGTATTTTATCGTCCGGAACTGGGAGGTATCATTGTTGAAAATGTACTTGAAAATGGTGAGTTGTCCGATTCGTTTGAAGGGCGTCAAATTACTCCCGGACACGACATTGAGGCTATGTGGTTTATCATGGATTTGGGTAAACGTTTGAATCGCCCTGAACTAATAGAAAAAGCTAAGAACGTTACCTTGACCATGGCGGAGTATGGCTGGGATAAAGAATATGGTGGGTTATTCTATTTTATGGATCGTAAAGGATGTCCTCCTCAACAGTTAGAGTGGGACCAGAAATTGTGGTGGGTCCATATTGAAACATTGATTTCTATGATTAAGGGATATCAGATGACCGGTGATAAGAAGTGTCTTGAATGGTTTATGAAAGTACATGATTATACTTGGAGCCATTTCAAAGATACGGAATATCCGGAATGGTATGGCTATTTGAATCGCCGCGGTGAAGTGCTGTTACCTTTGAAAGGTGGCAAGTGGAAAGGTTGTTTCCATGTACCGAGAGGAATGTATCAATGTTGGCAAGTATTGGAAGAACTGAGCACAAACAAATAATAATTAATTAATAAAGATAATACCATGAAAAGAAAAATACTTTTAACCTTGTGTTTTACCATGGCTTTTATTTCCATAATCTATGGAAAAGATAGCAGAGTAGGGTTAACCTTAATTCCACCGGGCACTATTACCAACAAGGTAGATTTGGATATCCGCGCAGGTATAGTGAACCAAGGAACCGAACAACAGGATTTTAAGGTCTCTATTTACTTAAATAAGGTAGAGCAAGCGGCTTTGTTGCATTATTCTGCTGTAACACTTTCGGCGGGAGCTTCACACAGCATCAAGTATGTATTAGGTACTGCTGATAAAGTGGGAAAAAATTGTATTATCTTGAAGGTAGAGGCTGGGAAAAAGAACTATGAGACCACTAAGAACTTTGAAGTGATTGAGTCCAATATTCGTTCCACTCGGCTTATAGACGGAGCTTGGGCAGGTATTTATCATTGGAGTGAGATAGAAGGAAAGCATTGGAATACTGATATCAAACAAATGACGGACAACCAATGGCGCGAAATGGTACACTCCATGCATAATATCGGTATGGATGTTATCGTAATTCAGGAAGTTTTCCGTAATCAGGAATATGTAGGGCAGCATAAAATGAATGTTGATAACTATCCGGGTAAAGCTTTCTATCCTTCTGAACTCTATTTCGACAGAATGCCTATTGTAGCACATGATCCGTTAGAGGCTATCCTTAGTGAAGCTGATAAGTTGGGAATGTCCGTCATGATGGGAGTAGGTATGTTCGCTTGGTTTGATTTTTCTGCTGAGTCTCTTGAATGGCATAAACGGGTTGCTACGGAATTGTGGAATAAATACGGAAATCATCCTTCTTTCTATAGTTTTTATATCTCGGAAGAATGTGCCGGAAACCTTTATAATTCGGAGCAGACTAATGAGATGAAGTTAGTGAGAAAAAAAGAGATTTGTGACTTCTTCCGTGAATTCAAAAAATATATCAAAAAGTTTGCACCAGAAAAGCCTGTCATGCTTGCAACAAATAGTATGGAAGTAATGAAAGGGGCAGATGCTTATCCTGCATTACTGCAAAATCTTGATATTTTATGTCCGTTTGGTTTTGCACGTATGCCCGCAGGCGATTTAACAGGGAAAGAAGCAGCCGATATACTACAAGGATTTTGTAACGATGCTGGGGCGCATTTATGGTTTGATCTTGAAGCATTTCTGTTCAATCCGGACAATTCTCTCTATCCGCGTCCTATAGAAGAAATCATTCATGACTTGACGTTGCTTGATAATTTCGAAAAGGTACTTTGCTATCAATATCCGGGCGTGTTCAATGATCCTAAGATGTCCCGTCGGATTGGTGAAGAACGTACTATTAAGTTATATCAACAATATCAGAAGTATCTGAACGATGTAAAGCGGATGCGTAAGAATAATAAATAAAAACCTTTTGTACAATTAAATTTTATGTTATGAAAATCATTAAAAGAATTTCCATTCTTTGTTTATGTTTATCGTACATGATATTATCATCATGTTCGGATGATTACGGAGCTAATCCGTTTGATAATTCGCCGTTTACGGTATCCAAATTGCCAAAGGTACTTTCTTTTGAACCCACTGAGGGTAAGGCTGGTACTGAGGTTACCATAATCGGTGTTAATTTCTCTACTGCCACCGATGTAGCTTTTGACGGTAAGAAAGCTGAAAGTTTCGAGATAATCGATGATACCACTATCAAAGCGATAGTAAGTGATAAGACTACAACAGGACCGATATCAGTTACCAATGAAAAGGGTACGCGTGCTTCAAAAGATAAATTTACATTTATTAAAGGAAATTCTGACGATACACCACTGAATGTTAACTTGGCAGAAGGTAAGAGTGTAACGGTATCTACTAATGAGGCTGCAAATTTCCATATAACAAACGGTAAATACGAAAATGCTTGGCAAGCAACTGATGGAGCTACTCCCGTAGCCGAAGGCTGGTTTGTTATTGACCTTGGAGATGCATATACTTTTGATAATATTGTCACCGCCTGGGATATGGGTGCTTATGCTACTAATTATGAACTTCAGGTTTCAGAGGATGGGGAGAAATATACTTCCGTTTCTCATACAACAGATTGGACCACTACTAATACTGAAGTATCAGGTATTTTTACTGTTGGTAAACAAGATATCAAGCTTGCATCAGCTGTGAAAGCTCGCTATGTAAAAGGTATTGTAAAAGTATGTAATTCGCCTTGGGCAATGACTGTTTGTGAGGTTGAAGTTTATAAAAGAAATGCTACTGGCGGAGATGATGATACTCCGTATGATGAAAATTTGGCCGTAAGTAGAAGTGTAACTGTATCTACTAATGAAGCTGCAAATTTCCATATAACAAACGGCAAATATGAAAATGCTTGGCAAGCGGCTGATGGGGTTACTCCCGTAGCTGAAGGTTGGTTTATTGTTGATCTTGGAGATGTAATGAGTTTTAATAATATCGTTACAGCTTGGGATATGGGAGCTTATGCTACAGATTACGAACTCCTTATTTCGGAAAATGGTGATAACTATACAACAATTTCTCATACAACAGATTGGACTACTACTAACACCGAACCTATTGGTATTTTTAATGTAGGTAAACAAGATATCAAGCTTGGAAATTTGGTGAAAGCCCGTTATATAAAGGGAATTTTGAAAAATTGTAATTCACCTTGGGCAATGACTGTTTGCGAACTTGAAGTTTATAAGAGAAAGGCTGGTGGTGAGGACACTCCTCCAGTACCAGATGATAATACTCCGGTGAATACGAATTTGGCTTTGGAAAAAACAGTAACTGCTTCTTCTGAATTTTATCCGGTTTCAAATGTAGTATTGGGAAAGTTCGATTTTTATTGGGTAGCCAATGCTGTAGGAGATCAATGGCTTAAAATTGACTTGGGAGAAGAATATACCATCAATAATGTTGATATATATTGGGGAGTTCTAAATTACTGTAAGACTACTGAAGTATTGGTTTCTTTAGATGATAATACCTATACATCTATTTGTACTTCCGCTGAGTGGGCTCCTACAAAAGATAGTGGATATGAAAAGCAGAATATAACATTTGAAAATACAAAAACGCGTTATGTGAAAGCCAAGTTTACAGAAGGAACTCTATATGCTTTGTGGTGCTATGAATTTGAAGTTTATAAACGATAATATTTATTACTGATAATATGAAAAAAGTATATATAATGGTCGTAATATTTGCGACTCTCTCTTTAAGTACATTTTCTGCCTGTGGTGATACGAGTACTGCACCGCCTCCTACTATTTTAACTCCTGATGAAGATAATCCGGATAATCCTGATGAGGGAGAAGGTACTGAAATGGATCGTATTTATGATGCGGTGAAGAAGAACCAGCTTGCTTATATCCGTTCCTTGCAAATATCCAGTGGTGCAATTAAAGATAACGAGCAATCCAATAGCCGGATTTGTCCTTATTTCTCTAATTTTGCTGTTATGGCATTATTGAAGAACCCTGCTGCAGAGAATGTAGCAGTGGTAAAGAAGTACATTACTTGGTATTTAAGTAAACTCAACAAAACTAACACAAATCCACATACCGGTAATCCGGAGATAATAGGTTCTATTTATGATTATTATGGAGATACGGAAACCACCAATGGTACGTATGACTCAGCCGATTCTTATGCTGCTACTTTTTTGGAAATTATTATGGAGTTGGCAAAACTTTCGGATGAGAATAAAAACTGGTTGCAAGAGAAGAAGGATGACATTTCTTTGGTGGCAAGTGCCATGATAAACACTATAGATACTGAACAATTTTCTATTCCGACAGATTTTACCTCGGATGATGATGATTATTTAAGTATAGCTAAATTAGATTATCCCGTGAAATATCTAATGGATAATTGCGAAGTGAACATAGGGCTTAAGGCAGCTGTATGGCTGAAAGAAAATGGACTGATAACTAATTCTGAAGATTTTTCCACTTTTCTCACAAAAAATACAGAATCTATAAATGCGCTGTATAATGGTACTGCTTTCCGGTGGAATAAAGGGCCAAATGGTGCCGGTGATCCCGACTTGAGCAAATTCTATGCTGATGCTGTATGTCAACTCTATCCGGGAATGTTCCGAGTCATTGCTCCGGATAGTGAAATCGCTAAAAAGGTATATACGCAATTCAATAAGAATTTTGGGAAATGGGCGAGTGGTACGACATATGCAGGTTTTCCATGGACCATTGTAGCCTATGCTGCAGCTACTATTAATGATGTGGCAAGAGTAGAAACCTATGTGAAGCATATTAATTCTTATAATTCAAAAGGAGTACAAAAGGACTATTGGTATAGTGCTGAAGCTGGTAGTTTGCTTTTGGCTATAGACAGAATACAAAATCCGGTAGTCGACAATAAATATTCTTCTATCAACTAATACTTTAAATAATAATGATACATATGAAAACTTTGAAACAAAATAAAGGTTGGAGCGTGGTTATGACCTTATGTTTTGCCTTGTTCCTGTTTGTACCATCTGCAATATTGGCGCAGAATACAAACATCACAGGTAAGGTATTAGATGCTCAGGGAGAACCAATTATTGGTGCAACTGTAATGCAAGAAGGAACCACTAACGGTGTGATAACCAATATTGATGGCGAATTTGTATTTTCTTCCTCATCTAAAAATGTTACACTTGTTATCAGCATGATAGGTTACCAAACTGTAACTTTGAAAGCCACTCCGGGACAGAACCTACATGTCACGATGAAAGAAATGTTCTACGAACTGGACGGGGTGGTTGTGATAGGCTACGGTTCGGTAGCAAAGAAAGATCTTACGGGAGCTGTAGGAGTAGTCAGTGGAAAGGATTTGAAAGATATGCCGGTAAGTAATATCAATAATGTACTTCAAGGTAAAGTTCCCGGTATGACCGTTAGTTCTAGTAGTGGTACGCCAGGTGCTGGAAGTGTTGCTCATATCCGTGGTATTGGTTCTATCACTGGTTCTACCACTCCACTTTATATCGTAGATGGTCTTCCGCAAGACGGCATCGACTATTTGAATCCCAACGATATCGAGTCTATTGCAGTTCATAAAGACGCGTCGGTAGCGGCTATTTATGGCTCTCGTGGTTCAAACGGTATTATCATCGTTACCACAAAATCTGGTAGCTTTGAGAAAAAGACAGAAGTTACATACGACGGCTATGTGGGATGGCAAGCTCCCTGGAAACGTCCTCACATGCTTAATGCAACTGATTATATTACTTACAAGAATATGGCGGCTGACAATGCAGGTGTAGATCGTATTCCTGCTTTCTCCACTCAAGAAAATATTGATGCAGTACTTGACTTTGTAAATAAAAACTCAGGGTCTAACGGGACAGACTGGTGGAAACATATCACTAACGATGCTGCTTTTATGCACAACCATAATATCAGTATCAGTGGAGGAGGTAAGAATGCAGGAATTCTTTCCAGTTTATCTTACACCAACCAAGACGGTGTTGTAAAAGGTTCCAGTTATGAACGTATTTCATGGAGAAATAATTTTGATGTAAAAATCTCCAATCGAGTCTCTTTGACAGCTAATGTGGGTATTATTGATGAAAAACGTCAATTGGTTGACGAAAGCGGTATGGCTACTGGTACTGTATATACGGCTATGGGAGGTGATCCTATAACTCCGGTATTTCGTAACAATTTGGTAGGTGTTCCCGATTTCTTGGGAGATATTTACAATGGTTACGAGCCCAACAACCGTTATTCTCAATATGCAGGATTCTTATTTTCGAACAAACGTAATCCGGTGGGACAGATTGAGAGAATGCGTCAGAGCACTTATGAAACTCTCTTTGTGAAGGCCGGTGCTAATTTGGAAGTGAAGCTTTTTGATTTTTTAAAATTTAATTCCCGTTTTGGAATGGATCTTGCTCGTTCAACAACGGAAGGACTTCAACCTAAATATTTCTTGAATGCTTTTGATAAAGCTGATGAAAATACTGTAATAGCAAATAACTCTAGAAATAATTATTTTGTGTGGGAACAGACTTTATCTTATGATCAGACTTTTGGAAAATTCAAAGTGGGAGCTTTATTGGGTACTTCTGCCGAAAAAACTTATGTATCAATTGTAAATGCTTCTATACAGGGAGTTATCAATAATGACAAAGATATGGCTATCTTGAATGCCGGCACTATCAATCCTTCGGTATCCGGTTATCCTTACGATAATTCTATGTTGTCATTCTTCGGCCGTGCTAGTTTGGATTACGATAGCAAATATTTGTTTGCAGTAAATTTACGTCGCGATGGCTCTTCCAAGTTTGCCAATGGTCATAAATGGGGTACTTTTCCGTCAGTTTCGGCTGCATGGCGCTTCTCCAGTGAATCATTTATGGATGCTACCCGTAGTTGGTTGGATGATGCGAAATTACGTATTAGTTATGGTTTGATTGGTAACCAGAATGTTCCCGGCGGACTTAATTATTCCCAATATGGAAGTTCTATATACGATTACTATTGTTTTGGTTCGCCAACAACTTCTTCTATCGGTTCAGGAGTAATTACGGTCGGAAATCCGGTGATGGAGTGGGAAACTTCCAAACAGTTTGACTTGGGACTTGATTTACTTCTCTTCAATAATAGCCTTGAAATCGTTGCTGATTATTTTCGTAAGGATATTGACAATATGCTAATGCAGGAACCGTTACCCACTACATTGGGTTTCCCGATGTTTCCTTATTCCAATGTAGGCTCTATGCGTAATACTGGTTGGGAATTAGGTGTGACTTACCGTAAAACTTGGAGTGACTTCAATTTTACGGCTTCTGCCAATATCTCTACTTATAAGAATGAGGTAACTTCATTAGGTAATGGTGATGCAATTTACGGTCATGCATTCGACAATGTGACAGTATTAACCAAGACAGAGGTAGGGCAGCCGGTGGGCTATTTCTATGGGTATGTTACCAATGGTATTTTCCAGAATGTAGAACAAGTAGAAGGCAGCGCTCAAAGAGAATCAGCCAAACCAGGCGATATTCGCTTCAAAGATCTTAATAGTGATGATGTATTGGACGAACAAGATCGTACCAAAATTGGTGATCCTTGGCCTGACTTTGTATATGGTTTATCATTGGGTGCAACTTGGAAAGGCTTTGATTTCAATGTTTTCTTTCAGGGTTCGCAAGGAAATGATGTGCTGAATATGACCCTCCGTGATTTTGAATCGGGAACTGGTACGATGAATGCCCGTGAAGACTTTTTGAATCGCGCATGGAAAGGTGAAGGTTCTACGGACAAATATCATAGAATATCTGCTGAACAAGGTCAGAATAGTGAAATTTCCGATTATTTTGTAGAAGATGGTTCTTATCTCAGACTTAAGAATTTACAATTGGGTTACAATTTCTGTGACCGTCTGTTAAAGATTAAAGGTATCAGTTATTTGCGTCTTTATGTAAGTGCCCAGAACTTGTTTACTCTTACCAAATATTCAGGTCTTGATCCTGAGATCGGTTCCAGTAATGCTACTCTCAATGGTATAGATCAAGGTTTCTATCCTCAAGCGAGAACATGGACTGTTGGATTAAATATTAAATTCTGATATAAAATGAAAAAGATAAAATTATTAGTAGTGTCTCTGGCGGCAGTATCATTCTGCTCTTGCTCCGATTTCTTGGATAGCACTCCTAAAGGGACTATGACCGAAGATAAGTTTTTTCTATCTCCTGATGCGGGGTATAGTACTGTTGTTAAATGTTATGACATGCTTGGGGATGCAATAGGTTATGAAATACCCCGTATGATGTTGTACAATATTTCTACCGATGAATCCGAAAAAGGAGGTTCGGATGCTAGTGACCGGCCTAGTGCAGCTGATTTAAGTTTCGGTCGTCCATTAGCTTCCAATGGAGATTTGGCCGCACTTTGGGAAGGTATGTACAAGGCTATCGCAAGATGTAACCTCTGTTTGGAGAATATACCCAATAAGCCTCTGGTAGATGCGAGCGGTTATCCGATTACGGCAGAAGTAAAAGCCAGATATATAGGTGAAGTGAAGTTTCTGCGTGCGTTCTATTATTTTGAACTTTGCAAAATATTTGGTGGTGTTCCTTTAGTAGGGCGTTCATTAACGGTGAATGATAGTAAAAGTTTACAAAGAACTACCGAAGCTGAAACTGCGGAATTTATTATGAATGATTTGGCTGATGCTGCGCTTGAAAAGAATCTTCCTAATCGGGCTTCGTTGCCTGAGTCAGAAATTGGTCGTGTCACTAAAGAAGCTGTATGGGCAATGCAAGCACGTGTATATATGTATTTTGCAAAAGATGATGCTTCTTATTATGCCGATGCGCGCGATGCAGCAAAAAAGGTTGTAGAATCCGGTTGCGAGTTGGCCCCCAACTTCCAGTCACTTTTCTTAGAAGGGAATTATCTGTTGAGTGAATCTATTTTGCCAAATATACAAGGTGATGACCCGACAAATCATATTTACGGTTCTTTTGTTCCTGTATATTCTAATCCGAGAGGTTCTGTCGGTGCATATGGCTTTGATCAGCCTACGCAGAATTTGGTAGACGAATTTGAGGAGGGAGATCCCCGTTTACTCTTTACTATCGTACAGCCGGGTGATAAATTTCCTGGTACGGTGAAAGACGAAGTCTTGGATTTTTCAACTTATCCTAATACGGGTTATCATAGCCGTAAGGCTTTTTTGGTTGCTTCTAGAAGAGGATTGGGATTTGGTGATGATGCTTGGACGTTTAATATAATTCGCTATGCCGATGTTGTGTTGATGTATGCTGAAGCTTTAATTCAGACCAACGGCGATAAACAGACAATTGTGAATTGCATCAATGCGGTTCGTAAGCGTGCCAATAATTCACGTGGGAAAGATGTGGAAGCTGTTTCGCGGGTACTGACTATTCCTGATAAAGACTTGAAGATGGTAACGGTAAATGATGATTTATTGGAGGCAGTTAAGCATGAGCGTAGGGTAGAGTTAGCAATGGAATATAATCGTCTGTATGATCTTAAACGGTGGAATTGTTATGTTGAAACAATGAATGCATTTTCTAATTATCCTTATGCAAAGGGGCGTGGTGCTGCATTTAAAAAAGGAGTCAATGAGTTATTCCCTGTTCCCCAAGCAGAGATTGACCGTTCAGGTGGTTCTATCAAACAAAATCCAGGTTATTAATAAAATAGAATGTTTGATATCGTTTTTTGTCCCTACTAATAATAAGAAAAGCTACACCGAAGTGCAGCTTTTCTTATTATTAGTAAGGATATTCTTTAATCAAATAGGCTCTTGAACTTCTTGAATATCTTCTCCTTAATAGAAACATTCGGCTTGAAATTTTCCGACCCTTCCATTTCTTCCAAGGCTTTTTTCTCCTCCTTATTCAGCGTTTCCGGTACGTACACACTGATATTTACTAACAAATCTCCTGTGCCATATCCATTTACATTCGGCAAACCTTTACCACGCAGACGAAGCACTTTTCCCGGTTGTGTACCTGATTCAATTTTCACTTTCACCTTACCATCAATGGTCGGGATTTCTACTGCACCACCCAATGCCGCAGTCGGGAAGCTGAGGAGAAGGTTGTAAATTAAATCGTTTTCGTCACGAATTAATTCTTTATCTTGTTCTTCCTCGACGAGGATCAAGAGATCACCCGGTACTCCATTATGTTTACCGGCATTACCCTTGCCACCCATTGAGAGTTGCATTCCTTCTGCTACACCGGCCGGTATCTTTACAGTAACCACTTCCTCACCGTATACGATACCCTCACCGGCACACTCCTTACATTTATTTTTAATAACTTTACCTTCTCCACCACAAGTAGGACAAGTAGTCCGTGTCTGCATTGTTCCGAGAATGGTCTGTTGGTTACGAATCACCGTACCGTTACCTTTACAGGTAGGACAAGTTTCTGCACCACCACTTCCCTCGGCACCTGTACCATGACAATGGTTACAGGGTACATATTTTTTCAGTTTAAACTTCTTTTCTACCCCGGTAGAGACTTCTTTCAGATTCAGTTTTACCTTTACACGTAAGTCTGAACCACGGTAGCGGCGTTGTTGTGTACCGCCACCACCAAATCCGCCAAAACCACCGAAGCCACCACTGTGTCCGCCGAATATGTCACCAAACATGGAAAATATGTCATCCATGGACATACCGCCACTAAAACCTCCGAATGGTCCGCCATTACCAGCGGCACCACCAACTCCGGCATGTCCGAATTGATCATAACGGGCGCGTTTGTCTGCATTGCTTAACACGTCGTAGGCTTCAGCCGCTTCTTTGAATTTTTCTTCAGCTACCTTGTCACCGGGATTCTTGTCAGGGTGATATTGAATAGCTTTTTTGCGATAAGCCTTTTTTATTTCTTCTGTCGTTGATGTCTTTTCGACTTCGAGTACTTCGTAATAATCTCTTTTTTCCATATAACTTTATGTTATTCTCCAACCACTACTTTGGCGTGGCGGATCACTTTGTCGTTTAGTGTGTAACCGGTTTGTACACAATCTAATATTTTACCTTTTAGTGCTTTGTCGGGTGCAGGAATTACGGCAATTGCTTCGTGATAGTCCGTATCGAGTGGTTGCTCTTTGGTTTCGATTACTTTTACCCCATTTTGAGCTAATACTGACATGAACTTATTATAGATGAGCTCTACACCTTCTTTTACGGCGGCTACATCGGTTGCGGTTTCCATGTTTTTAAGAGCACGCTCAAAGTCATCAACAATGGGAAGGATACTATTGATACTCTTTTCGCTACCATTCAGAATCAGTTCGGCTTTCTCTTTCAACGTACGTTTACGATAGTTGTCGAACTCCGCGGACAAACGCAAGTATTTGTCTTTCTGGTCTTCAATCTCTGCGTTTGCTTTTTCTAATTCTTGCGTCAACTTATCTTCTTCACTCATAGCAGCCTCTACATGTTCAGCTGCCTCTTCACTCACATCTGGAGCATTTTGAGCTTTAAGCTCTTCTTCTTGGATGTTTTTTTTCTCTTTCGGGTCCATATTGTTATGCTTATTATTCTTATAAAATGTTTTCGCTTTCATTGTTGTAAAGGTTTTAAGTTAATATGATATGACTTTCTCTGCAAAAACTTTGCCAAAACAATCATTATTGCCAAAAACGCTGCAAAGGTAATACTTTTATGCCAGATTGACAGCGAAATATTCTATAAATAGGAAGTTAACATCGTATTCATAAGAAGTTAACTTGATAGGATGCAATTAGTTAACTTCATTACATGTAGTTAGTTAACTTCGTAGGATGCAAGAAGTTAACTTGTTGTAACCTGTTTTACCGTATTATTTCGTATCTTTGCAGCTTCAAAAGGTGAATCGAAAATAAATAAATCGAAAATATAAAGATGATTACAGTCTCGAACGTATCGGTGCAGTTTGGTAAAAGAGTGTTGTTTAATGATGTAAACTTAAAGTTTACTAGTGGTAATTGTTATGGTATTATTGGTGCCAATGGTGCTGGAAAGTCTACTTTCTTAAGAACTATCTCAGGTGATTTGGATCCGACTACGGGTTCCATTATGCTTGGCCCCGGTGAACGTCTTTCTGTTTTGAGCCAAGACCACTTCAAGTGGGATGCTTTTACGGTAATGGATACCGTGATGATGGGACATACTGTGTTGTGGGATATTATGAAACAACGCGAAGAGTTGTATGCTAAGGAAGATTTTACGGACGAGGATGGTTTGAAAGTATCGGAATTGGAAGAAAAGTTTGCCGAATTAGACGGTTGGAATGCCGAAAGCGATGCTGCTGCATTATTGAGTGGATTGGGCATAAAAGAAGATAAACACTATGTATTGGTAGGTGAGCTGAATAATAAGGAAAAAGTACGCGTTATGTTGGCGCAGGCTTTGTATGGTAACCCTGATAACTTATTACTGGATGAGCCGACCAATGACTTAGACATGGATACTGTGACTTGGTTGGAAGAGTATCTATCGAATTTTGAACATACCGTGTTGGTAGTGAGTCATGACCGTCACTTCCTTGATTCAGTTTGTACTCATACGGTCGATATAGACTATGGCAAAATCAATCAGTTTGCCGGCAACTATAGTTTCTGGTATGAATCCAGTCAGCTGGCTCTTCGTCAGCAGCAGAATCAAAAGGCAAAGGCTGAGGAGAAGAAGAAAGAATTGGAAGAATTTATCCGTCGTTTCAGTGCCAATGTGGCGAAAAGTAAGCAGACCACCAGCCGTAAGAAAATGTTGGAGAAACTGAATGTAGAAGAAATTAAGCCTTCATCCCGTAAATATCCGGGGATTATCTTTACGCCGGAACGTGAGCCGGGTAACCAAATATTGGAAGTGTCAGGTCTGACAAAGACACTGGAAGACGGTACAGTATTATTCCGTGATGTAAATTTCAATGTGGAGAAAGGAGATAAAATCGTGTTTTTATCACATGATCCACGTGCTATGACTGCCTTATTTGAGATTATCAATGGAAATATGAAGCCGGATGCTGGAACATTCAACTGGGGTGTTACTATTACTACTGCCTACTTGCCGTTGGATAATACTGATTTCTTCAATACCGATCTGAATTTGGTGGACTGGTTGAGCCAGTTTGGAGAAGGTAACGAGGTTTATATGAAAGGTTTTCTGGGACGCATGTTATTTTCCGGTGAAGAGGTGTTGAAGAAAGCGAGTGTATTGTCGGGTGGTGAGAAAATGCGTTGTATGATTGCCCGTATGCAGCTGCGCAACGCCAACTGTCTGATTTTGGATACGCCGACCAATCACCTCGACTTGGAGTCTATTCAGGCATTCAATAATAATCTGAAGGCTTATAAAGGGAATATTTTATTTGCATCTCATGACCACGAGTTCATTCAGACTGTATCAAACCGTATCATTGAATTGACACCGAATGGTATCATTGACAAAATGATGGAATATGATGAGTATATTACATCTGATCATATCAAAGAACTGAGAGCTAAGTTATATAAGTAATGAAGACCGTTCTCTTCGAGAGTTTTTAGATAATATTTCTGATATCTCAATCGAGACTTCAGATGTTACAAATAATAAGAACCCGCTCCGGTTAGAATTTAAAACAGTTTTTAAATCCAGACGTTGCAGTAGCAATGTCTGGATTTTTTTTATTGCTAATAACTTTCACATTAATAAATTAATTGTAACTTTGTTATAATATAGCTATATGTGTGAGGGAATTGGATATCATATTGCATTTAAATTATGGAAACGTATAAAACAGGCAATCAAAAAAAAGATAATAAGGGGATAAATGGCTGTGTGTTAGATTATGAAGCGATCTTTAATACAGCTCCTATCGGTTTGGAATATTATGACAAAAACGGTATTTTAATTGATATCAATGAAAGTGCCCTTCAAATTTATGGTTGTACAGATAAGAAACATCTGTTGGAAAGTAGAATATGTCTTTACGATAATCCGAACTATAAGTTACAGGTAAAGAATGAAGCTGATAAATGTCGTTTATGTGTATGTAATTTTTATTATGATTTCGATTTACTGAAGAAAGAAAATTACTATTCCGGATGTACTAAATCAGGTAAAGCTTTGATTCAAAATAAGATTATGCCTGTGCTAAACGAAAAAGGGGAATTTGAAGGAACAATTATTTCAACTCAGGATATTACAAGAGAGAGAGAACTGAATGATCGATACAAACAACTACATCGGGAAAGGGAAGCTATTGTTGAAATGCTTCCTATCGGATTAGCTATATATGATAAAGACGGTTACCAGCAATTTATTAATTCCACATTGGCCATTCTTTTTGGTGTAGAAGATATTAAAGCTCACTTAGCCAAACGTATTAATCTGTTTGAAGATCCTATTATTCCGGAGCATCTTAAAGAAAAGATAAGGAATAATGATCTCGTGGAAGCGGATATCCAATACAATCTGCAAACAGCAGCTCAGAAGAACTACTTTAAAACAGAGTTGTGTGAATTGATTTATCTGAACTGTAAAGTTAGGAAAATAAAGAATGAAAATGGTAAAGTTCAGGCAATGATGTTGATCATATCTGACATGACTAATTATGAAAAGAAAAATCAAGAACTACAAGAAGCTCATCTGAATTTGGGTTTGGCCTTAGAGGCAGGAAACATGGCTGCATGGATGTATAATGTGGAATCAAAGGATTTTTATACTGTGTTAGGGAATGCACTTGCCGGCGAAAAACTTACTTTGGAAGATAATCTGAAAATGTTGCATCCTGACGATCATCAGATGCAAATTGATTTATTGGATGCTATGAGTCGTGGAGAAAAGGATAAAGGCGTTGCTATATTTCGCTATTTGTCAGAGAATGGTGAATATCGTTATTACGAAAGTCAGATTATTCCGAAAAAGAAAGATGGAAAGATTGTTTGTCTTACAGGTACGCAAAGAGATGTGACTGAATGGCATGAGCTAACGAAAGAACTAAAAAACAGAAACAAACAAAATAGCTTAATCTTAAATAATATAAACTCGGGACTTGTATTCGTGTCTCCTGATTACAAAGTGATTTGGGAAAATGTATCTTCTATCTTTCCTGTTCAACCGGGTGGTAGACGGTACTATGAAGTTGGAAAATTGTGTTATGAAAGTAGTCGTGATGCAGAAGTGCCCTGCCAAGGATGTGCTATGATGCGTGCAATGGTATCAAAACAAGTTGAGCATTCAGAATTTTTTACTTCAAATGGGACTTTTGAGGTTTATGCCAATCCGGTACTGAATGAATTGGATGAGATTGAAGGGGTGATTCTTCGCATAGATAATATTACTCATCGTAAGCAAATTCTGAGTGAATTGGAAGCCACAAGAAATGAAGCCATTATTGCAAAAGAAAAGGCGGAACAGTCTGATAAACTTAAGTCATCCTTTCTGGCAAATATGAGTCACGAAATACGTACTCCGCTCAATGCTATTGTAGGTTTTTCCGAACTGCTTCATTATACGGAAGATAAGGAAGAACGTGCAGAGTACTTGAAGATTATCTCTACTAATAATAATCTCTTATTGACACTTATCAATGACATTCTTGATCTTTCTAAAATAGAAGCAGGGGTAGAATTGGTGAAAAGTATTTTTGATGTATCTATGCTTTTTACGGAGCTAACCACCGTTTATAGCCAAAAGATGAATCCCGATGTTGCGTTTATTTATGAAAATCCTAATCAAAGCAATATTGTTAATTGGGATAGGGGACGGCTTAGTCAGATAATGATGAATTTTGTCAATAATGCAATAAAGTTTACCCAAGCAGGTTTTATTAAGATAGGATACACTATTGATGATAATCGTTTGAGAATCTATTGTACGGATACGGGAATTGGTATTCAGGAAAAGGATAAAGAGAAAATATTCACTCGTTTTGAAAAGTTGAATGCATTTGCGCAAGGTACAGGATTAGGACTTTCTATTTGCAAAGCAATAATTGATGCGCAAGGTGGTAGTATCGGGGTAGATTCAGAAATTGGCAAAGGGTCTACATTTTGGGCGGAAATTCCCTTGGAACACAAATAACTAAAAAAGGAAATCAATAACGCAGATTCACGCAAATCTACAAGGATTATTCATTTGCAAAGAAAAGAAAACTTCTTGCGTAAATCTGCGTGAATCTACTTTTTATGGTTTATAAACCAACTTATTTGCTTCATCACCGAAAATAGCATCTCCCAATGTTGTTATCTTATTGCCTGTAGCCATTACATAGCGCAGGTTTTTGCATCCCATGAAAGCACCATATTCGATGGCTGTTACGCCCGATGGAAGTTCCAGTGTGCCGCACAAGCGTCCACAACCACTGAAAGCACGTTGGCCAATACTTTTCAAGCCGTGAGGCAAAGTGATATTCAGTAAATACTTCTTTTGGGTAAATGTATAGTCGGGAATTGCAGTGGCATTACATTTGGATAAATCTACCGATACTAAATTGGGCATATAGTTGCGTACGAGTGTGAAGTCGGCTTCATCCATTTTTCCTTCTACGGTGAGGTAATTTACGGTGTGTGGCTGAATTCCGGCTCTCACAAGTTCGCTGGCCAGACTTCCCATTGTAGCAATTTGCACAGTGACCCCCACAGGCTCCCCTTCAATAAAAGCAAAGGTATCCCATTTTTTCTCATGACGATAAGCATCGGTACTACCCAACGGGACAAATATGGCTGTGATACTGTCAGCCAGGGCTTCATCCATTAAATTTGGAGGAGTTTTTTTCCTTATCTGACATATTTTAAGATTGGTGCATCCTTTGAAAGCTCCGTCTTCAATATTTTTAGTTTTGTCAGAAAGAATGATCTGGGTCAAGGTTGTTTTGCCTTCATACGTACCATCTGCCTGCTGCTTACAAAACGCATATGAAGGGATACAGTTAGGCGGATAAACGTAAAAACGGTCAGGGTGCGTACCATTCTTTCCTGCATACATGCTGATGGATACATTTGAAATATCCAATATTTGCAGATTCTTAAACTCGTCTCTTAAATGACGGAAATCAATAGCATTCAACTTACCTTGCAGAGTGAGGTGGGTGATTTCATTTGCTTCGTCTTCAGTCAGCATTTCTATCAGAGTGCCGGGCTTTGCAACAGTATATCTTTTTGATTTTTGGGCAGAAACATTCAATATAAGTCCCAATCCGGCAATAACTAAAAATATTTTTCTTAGATTCATGTTTTAAATGTCAGATTAATTAGAATTTTCAAATATAGGAAGATTATGGCAATCAAGAATAATGATTCCTATTTTTTATTGTTATTTTTGCCCAATATTAATGAACAAAAAAGTATGGAGACCACTTCTACAAACAAGAAACGTTTGGGTAAAGCGATAACTGATATCGTCGTATTTGCATTTGTAGCAATGGCTGTTTTTGTATTTATATGCCTGTTTATACCATTTGGGTTGATTTATGATAAGGCTGATGGGGTAAAGATGCCGCTACTGATTATTAACGAAGTGCTTATGCTCATCAGCACTTTTTGTTCCATTTGGATATTATGTCGTTATCGCAGCTTTTCCTTCGGTAGTTTGGGATTGTCGATGAAAGGACGTTGGAAAGACTTGCTATGGGGGATGTTGTTTGCTTCTGCGCTTTATGCAGTGGGGTTTGGAACCTCTTTATTGCTGGGGGTGGTAGAGGTAATTGAGGTTACTTTCCATCCTACTGCATTGTCGGCCACTTTTCTCTTTTGCCTGCTGGTGGCGGTGGTTGAAGAGGTGACGATGCGTGGGTTTATACTGGGTCGTTTGTTGAACGGAGGAGTCAACCGTTTCTGGGCATTGCTCATTTCTTCTCTGCTCTTTTCGTTATTGCATTTGTTCAATCCTAATTTTACTTTTCTTCCATTTCTTAATATAATATTGGCAGGATTCCTGTTGGGTATGTCCTATGTGTACACACGTAATCTTGCTTTTCCCATTTCCTTGCATTTGTTTTGGAACTGGATACAGGGACCAATACTGGGTTATGAAGTCAGTGGAAATATATTGGGTGAGAGTCTTCTTCTGACTCGCCTTCCAGAGGCCAGCATCCTTAATGGTGGAGCCTTTGGGTTTGAAGGCTCCATTATTTGTATGGTTTTAATAATGATAGGAACAGGAATTTTACTCCTGTTCTACTCCAATCATCGTTAACTGTATCCGTTTACGGTCAATGTCCACACTAAGCACTTTTACGCGTACTTGTTGATGAATGGAAACAATTTCATTAGGATCTGATATGTATTTCTGAGCAAGTTGGGAAAGATGTACCAGTCCGTTTTCTTTGATGCCTATATCTACGAATGCACCGAAGTTGGTTATATTACCAACAATACCGGGCAGCTCCATACCTATACGCAGGTCGTCAATAGTACGTACGTTTTTGTCGAACTCAAATACTTTGATAGGACCACGAGGGTCGCGTCCAGGCTTTTCCAACTCTTGCAGGATATCTTTTAGAGTAGGCATTCCTACAGTAGGGGAGAGATAGCGATCCGGCTGAATCTTCAGCCTCAACTCTTTATTGGCAATCAATTCTGCAACACTGCATCCTAAGTCTTTAGCCATCTGTTCCACAATATGATAACTTTCTGGATGGACGGCTGTATTATCTAATATGTTTTTAGCACCTGGAATACGTAAGAAGCCTGCGCACTGTTCAAAAGCTTTTGCACCCATGCGAGGCACTTTCATTAACTCTTTACGTGAAGTGAATGCTCCGTTTTCGGTACGATAGTTAACTATATTCTGGGCAAGTTGCGGACCAAGCCCTGATATATAAGTCAGCAGATGGCTACTTGCTGTGTTCAAGTTTACACCAACCAGATTTACACAATTTTCTACAGTTTGGTCAAGTGATTTTTTCAGTTTACTTTGGTCTACATCATGTTGGTATTGTCCTACACCGATAGATTTGGGTTCTATCTTGACGAGTTCAGCAAGCGGATCCATCAGACGGCGGGCAATAGAGACTGCCCCTCGTACAGTTACATCATATTCGGGAAACTCATCTCTGGCGATCTTGGATGCCGAATAAATAGAAGCTCCTTGTTCACTGACAATAAAAATCAGTACTTCACGGTTGAAAGTCTGGTGTTTCAGAAAATCTTCTGTTTCCCGACTGGCTGTACCATTACCTATAGCAATGGCTTCTATCTTATATGCTTCTATCATTTTTTGTATTTTGGAAAAAGCCTCCTGCGGTTTACTGACCGGTGGATGGGGATAGATATTTTCATTATGCAGGAGGTTACCTTGTGCGTCTAAACATACCACTTTACAACCAGTGCGGAAGCCCGGATCTATCCCCAATACCCGTTTCTGTCCTAAAGGTGAAGCTAACAACAGCTGACGCAAATTCTCTGCAAAAACTCGTATAGCTTCTTCGTCAGCGCGTTCTTTGCTTTGTGAGGCAAACTCTGTTTCAATAGAGGGGCTCAATAATCGTTTGTATGCATCTTGAACTGCCTCAGCCACTTGTTTCCCACAAGCATTATTACTTTGTACAAACAGCTTTTCCAGACGTTCTACACATTCCTCATCATCCGGGCTAATACTTACTTTAAGCACTCCTTCCATTTCTGCACGACGAATAGCAAGCAGACGGTGCGAACTACACCGTTTAAGCGGTTCGGAACAATCAAAATAATCTCTGTATTTAGTTCCTTCTTCCTCTTTGCCTTTTATAACTTTAGCCGTTAACATTGCTTGGCGGGAAAAAGAGTTTCGTATTGTGTTACGGGCTTTTTCGTTCTCGCTTACCTGTTCGGCTATGATGTCACGGGCACCTTTCAAAGCATCATTCACATCTTTAACTTCTCCTTTTATAAAACTGACGGCACGTTGTTCCGGATGAGGTTCTCGTTGTAACATTAATAAGGTAGCCAGTGGTTCCAGACCTTTTTGCCGGGCGACTTCTGCACGTGTCTTTCGCTTGGGTTTATAAGGTAAATATATATCTTCCAAAACGGTACTGTCCCATGTATCATTAATTCGTTTTTGCAATTCGGGAGTCATTTTACCCGATTCTTGGATAGTATTGATTATTGTCTCCTTGCGTTTAGCGGTTTCATTCAATTTATCAAATTGGGTTTGAATGGCTTCTATTTGTACTTCATCCAATCCTCCTGTCATCTCTTTTCGATAACGACTGATGAATGGTATGGTTGCTCCGTCATTGAGCAATTTTAATGTTTGCTTGATTTGTCTTTCTGATATACCGAGAACTGCGGATATCATGTTATGAAAAAATTGTGTCATTTCAGCTTCTTGCATATATAATTTAGTGCCAAAAGTACGAAAAACTATCTTTTATTCTGCCTTTTTTGAGTTTTATTGTATCTTTGCAACGATTACAAAGTAATTGAATGAGCCAATCAAAAAATATACTTTACAGATTCTTGCCATGTCTTGTGGCGCTTTTCATTTCTGTCCTACCAGTTTTTGCAGCGACGGGGGAACATCCTGTGCTGATTATCAGTTCTTACAATCCGGATGCTCGCCAAACTTCAGGAAATATTTCAGATTTTATGGAAGAGTTTCAGAGTTTGGGAGGGAAGTGTGGTGTTGCATTGGAAAACATGAATTGCAAAAGTTTTTCTGAAGCCCCCTGGTGGAAGAAGCGAATGGCGGGACTTTTGTCTAAATATCAAGGTGATAAGGAACCTTCATTAATCATACTTATTGGTCAGGAAGCATGGGCGGCGTATTTGTCTTTAGAGGATTCTATCCGGGGAGATGCTCCCGTAATGACCGCACTTGCCAGTCGTAATGTAGTGCTATTGCCTGAACACGATACCGATTTGAAGACGTGGATGCCCGAATCACTTGATTTTTTTGAAGATTTTTCCGATTCTCCGATTAAAACCGGATTTATTTATGATTACGATGTTGTTTCCAATATTAATTTAATAAAAACGCTGTATCCGGATACACGTAATATAGCTTTCATTTCAGATAATAGTTATGGTGGCGTTACTTTACAAGCCCACGTAGTAAAGGAGATGAAGCAATTTCCTGAGTTAAATTTGATTTTATTGGATGGACGCGTCAATACTATTTATACTATCAGCGACAAACTTCATGCACTACCTCCCAAAACAGCTTTATTGATGGGTACATGGCGAGTGGATATGAATGATGGTTATTTTATGCGGAATGCTACATATGCTATGATGGAAGCAGCACCGGATTTGCCGGTATTTTCTATTACTTCGGTAGGAATCGGTTATTGGGCAGTTGGTGGAATGGTGCCTGCCTACCGGGCATTGGGTAAGGATATGGCACGGCAAGCTATTCATCTGTTGAATAATCCCGAAGATAGTGAAATACAGATGATTTCCAATGAAACAATAATGGACGGTAAAATTGTTAAAGAGAAAAAATTAAATATTTCTTTAGTCCCGGGACCTATAAAATTAGTAAATATTACTCCTTCTTTCTACGAACAGTATAAATATCACATTTGGGCTTTAAGTGTAGTTCTGTTTATATTGTTAGCGGGATTGTTTATTTCACTATATTTCTATTATCATACTAAGAAATTGAAAGATGAACTGGAAATTTCTGAAGGAGCTTTACGTGAGGCCAAAGAACGTGCGGAGGAATCCAATCGTTTAAAGAGTGCGTTCCTTGCTAATATGAGCCATGAGATACGTACACCACTAAATGCTATTGTTGGTTTTTCGGATGTATTGTCTGCTAATGATACTTCAGTGGAAGATCAAAGGGGGTATTTCGAGATAATCAAGACGAATTCTGACTTGCTGCTCCGATTGATAAATGATATTCTGGATGTATCACGTTTGGAGGCAGACCGTGTGACTTTTACTTTAGAGAAATTTGATGTAGTACAAGTTAGCAGGCAGGCATTGGCCTCTGTGATACAGGCGAGACAAACTACTAATCAAATAATATTTGAGAGTGATTTGGAATCCCTTGAATTGCGTACTGACATTCAGCGCTTGCAGCAAGTTCTTATTAATCTGCTCTCTAATGCTGACAAATTTACGAAGCAGGGTATAATTACTCTGAAACTGGAATTGGACAAGAAAAACAGGGTAGCTATCTTTTCCGTGTCAGATACGGGCTGTGGTATACCTTTGCAGAAGCAGAAACTGGTCTTTGAACGGTTTGAAAAACTGAATGAATATGCTCAGGGAACGGGACTGGGATTGTCCATTTGTAAATTGATTGTAGAAAAGTGGGGTGGAAAAATATGGGTTGATTCGCATTATACCCAAGGTGCCCGTTTTGTCTTTACCCATCCATTGGATTTATAAAATGTAATAAGATGAAAAGGTTAAGTTGCTTTCTTATGTGGATTTTTCTTCTGCTGGGCGTTACTGTTGCGCAGGAGAAAGAAGTAAAGTTAAAAATCATACAAACCAGTGATATACATGGTAACTTTTATGCCCATGACTTTATTTTGCAACGGGAGGCTGCCGGTAGTTTGGCGCGCGTGTATGCACTGGTGCAGAAGGAGCGTGAGATTTATAAGGATAATCTCATTTTGCTCGATAATGGTGATATTCTGCAAGGACAGCCTACTGCTTACTATTATAATTATATAGATACGGTTTCTCCTCATGTAGCGGCTGAAATGCTGAACTTCATGGGATATAATGCCTGTAATATGGGCAACCACGATGTGGAAACGGGACATGCGGTCTTTGACCGCTGGGCAGGTGAGTGTCATGCTCCTGTGTTGGGTGCCAACATCATTGAAACGGCTACAGGCAAAACTCACTTCCCACCGTATGTGGTGCTTGAACGCGACGGGGTGAAGATTGTTGTTCTCGGCATGATAACACCCGCTATTCCGGTATGGTTGTCCGAGAATTTGTGGAAAGGACTTCGCTTTGATGATATGGAAGACACCGCACGCAAGTGGATGAAGATAATCCGTGAAAAGGAACGTCCGGATATTGTTATCGGTATGTTCCATGCCGGTCAAGACGCCTTGCTGATGGGTGGTAAATATCGGGAGAACGCTTCGTTGGATGTAGCCCGCAATGTTCCGGGTTTCGATATTGTACTTATGGGACACGACCATGCCCGGGAATGTAAGAAGGTGCAGAACGTAGCAGGTGACTCCGTATTGGTGATTGACCCTGCCAGTAATGGTATAGTCGTGAGCGATATTGACATAACTGTGAAACTGCGTAATGGCAAGGTGGTAGATAAGAAGATCGACGGTGTGCTGACTGAAACCAAGGATTACGGTATCAGCGACGAGTTTATGAAACATTTTGCGCCACAGTACACTACTATTCAGGATTTCGTATCGAAGAAGATAGGATATTTTACGGAGACTATCTCCACCCGTCCAGCTTATTTCGGCTCTTCTGCATTTATTGACCTTATCCATACCTTGCAGTTGAATATCAGTGGTGCGGAGATTTCGTTGGCCGCTCCTTTATCATATGATACTCAGATTAAGAAAGGAGATGTTTACGTGTATGATATGTTCAACTTGTACAAGTACGAAAATATGCTCTATACCATGAAGCTTTCGGGTAAGGAAGTGCACGATGCCTTAGAGATGTCTTATGACCTTTGGACTAACCGCATGACTTCTCCCGACGACCATATATTGTTGTTCCGTGATAAACCTCGTGAAGGTGCGGCGGACAGAGCTGCTTTCAAGAATTTCAGTTTTAACTTCGACTCTGCCGCAGGCATCATCTATACAGTAGACGTTACGAAGCCGAACGGTCAGAAAGTAACCATTCTCAGCATGGCGGACGGCACTCCGTTCGATATGAATAAGATGTATACGGTAGCCCTTAACTCCTACCGGGGCAACGGTGGCGGAGAACTGCTGACAAAAGGTGCAGGCATTCCCCAGGATGAATTGAAAGAACGTATTATAAGTTCTACCGACAAGGATTTGCGCTACTATCTGATGCAATATATAGAGCGGAAAAAAATAGTTGAACCCCGTGTACTCGGACAGTGGAAATTTATTCCTGAGACGTGGACAGTGCCTGCATCCAAACGTGATTATGAGTATCTGTTTGGAAAAGTTCAGGAATAATCACTATCTTTGCCGCCTTAAAATAAAAAGATAGATAATAAGACGTGAGAGGAATTAAAAGAGCTATATGCGCATTATGCTTGCTGGCACTCTTTGTAACGTACCAGGCAAGTGTAACGGCGTTTACCCACGTCCATTACGTCAATGGGGTGCTGATTACCCACTCGCATCCTTTTCATAACAAGCACTCGCATTCCGCCACCTCGCTGATTGTTATCGGTTTGCTGTCGCATTTTAGTTCGGACAAGCCGGACTGTTGCGAAATGCAACATCCGATGCGCCCCTTGCTGAGGGTGGTTGAAAACGAAACCGATACTCCCGTTATAAAGGGACAAGCGTATCGGGTGATTTCACTTCGTGCTCCTCCTTATTTCGTTACCCTTTGATTAAGAAGCGGTTTTGAATTTTATCTTTATCTTTTTTAGAGAGATAAGCTCCGAATAAAATTCAGAACAGCTTCATGGTTTGTACCAACGCTTGGTATTCGCCGTACCAACCTTTGGTATTTACTGTACCAACGTCTGGTATTCGTCGTACCAGGCATTAATACTAAGTTGGTATCATTAAGTAACTGAAATAAAAGCGATTATTCAAATGAAAAAAACTATATTGGCGTTGATACTTGCTGTGGTAAGTACCGGCGTAGCTATTGCCGTAAATCCTATCAGAGAAGGCAATATGATTTCCGGCCATGTTATTGTGAAAGGAACAGAAGAAAATATCCCATATGCTACTATTCTGATTGTAGGCACCGGTCAGGGGACAGTATCGAACGAAGAAGGCCAGTTTGAGTTTAAAAATCTTCCTGCCGGAAAATACAAACTGCGTGTGTCTGCAGTAGGATATAAAACACAGGAGAAAGAGATCGGTGTGAGTAAAGATTTCACGGCAGTTGTACATTTCCAGATGGTCGAGGAGAGTTTTATGACAGATGAAGTCGTGGTGTCTGCCAATCGTAATGAAGTGAGCCGTAAAGCGGCTCCGGTAGTTGTCAATGTGATGAGTGCCAAACTTTTTGAAATGGTAAACTCAACCGACCTGGCGAAAACGTTGAACTATCAGTCCGGTCTTAGGGTAGAAAACAATTGTCAGAACTGTGGTTTTCCCCAAGTCCGTATCAATGGATTAGAAGGCCCTTACTCCCAAATATTGATAAATAGTCGTCCCATTATCAGTGCTCTGAGCGGGGTGTATGGACTGGAGCAGATTCCGGTAAATATGATTGAACGTGTAGAAGTGGTTCGTGGTGGCGGCTCTGCCTTGTTCGGTGCCAATGCTGTAGGCGGAACAATCAATATCATTACTAAAGATCCTATCAATAATTCTTTCCAGGTGTCAAGCATGTTTTCCAATATGGACGGTAAGTCTTGGGAGCAATATATGGGGGGGAATGTTTCTCTGGTTGCTAAAGATAATTCATACGGTATCGCCCTTTATGAAAGCTATCGTAACCGTAATCCTTATGATCGTGATGGCGACAGCTTTTCCGAATTGGGTAAACTGAATATGAATACCTTTGGTTTTCGCGCTTACTATCGTCCCACGCATTTCAGCCGTATCAATCTGGAATACCATACTACGAATGAATTCCGTCGTGGCGGTAATAAGTTTAATCTTCAACCACATGAAACAGATATAACTGAGCAAACCAAACATATCATTAATAGCGGCGGTATCAGTTATGACCGATTCTGGCATGAGTATAAACATAAACTTTCTGTATACGGATCTATTCAGCATACTGACCGTAACAGCTATTATGGTGCACAGAAAGATGTCAATGCTTATGGTAAGACCAATGATTTGACATGGGTAGCCGGTGGTATGTATGTCGGTAATATGGATAATTGTTTCTTTGCTCCTGCTACCTTTACCGGTGGCTTGGAATATCAGAGTAATTCCATGCACGACGTTATGACAGGTTATCACCGTGATATGAAGCAAGATGTACGTATTGGCAGTGCTTTCGTACAAAATGAATGGAAAATGAATGTATTAACCATGCTCGTCGGAGCTCGCCTGGATAAACATAACTTGATTGATAAGCTGATCTTCAGTCCACGCGTTAATTTACTTTATAAACCTACCGAAGATTTTCAGGCGCGTTTGACTTACTCTACCGGTTTTCGTGCTCCGCAAGCCTATGATGAAGATTTACATGTTACGGCAGTTGGTGGTGAGGGAGTACAAATCAAACTGGCGGATAATCTGCGTGAAGAACGTTCCAATAGTTATAGTGGTTCGATAGATTGGACAGCTTATCTGGGACACTGGCAGGCAAATATTCTTGTTGAAGGTTTTTATACAGACTTACGTCATGTGTTTGTTCTTGAAGATATTGGTAAAAACGATGTAGGGGACGTTATCAAGGAACGTCGTAATGGTAGTGGTGCAAAGGTATATGGTGCCAATCTTGATGCAAAGATAGCACATGGCAAGGAGGCGCAATTTCAATTGGGATTTACTGCACAACGTAGTCGTTATACTCGTGAAGAAGTTTGGACGCAAGTTGATGGTAAAGATTTGACGACAAAACGGATGACTCGTACTCCCGATTATTACGGTTATTTTACTTTCTCTTCAGCTCCGGTAAAGAACTTTGATTTTTCTTTTTCAGGTACATATACAGGGAAGATGATTGTTCCTCATTATGCCGGCTATATTGAAAAAGACCGTATGGAGACGACCCCTCAATTCTTTGATTTGAATGTGAAGTTGAATTATACTTTTGTTTTGCATGATCATATAAAACTTCAATTAAATACAGGCGTACAAAATCTTTTCAACAGCTTCCAGAAAGACTTGGATAAAGGCGAATTTCGTGACGCCGGTTATTTTTATGGACCGACACAACCAAGAACTTTCTTTATTGGATTCAAAATCATGAATTAAAGAATTTTAGAACTATATTTCGTGAATTAATCCTACATTTGTCCCAAAACACGGAACTGATGGATAAGCAAAATATACATAATGTAGATATTTCCCAGATACAGCATTTGCCCATGATTGATTTTATCGGCAATGATTTCGCTATTTTTGATGATATAAGGGAAATACCCTTAACAGTATATCCCACCCGTTTAAATGCGGCTTGTCTGGCAGTTTGCCGTAAGGGATGGTGTAGGATGAATCTCAACTTGCAGGAATATGAAATGAAAGAAGGTATGCTCTGCATTATTCTTCCTGATCAGATAGTACAGCAAGCTGAACGTTCCGCTGACTTTTCAGGCAGTTTTATTGCCGTATCCAAAGATTTTATGGATATGGTAATACCTACCATGCAACAACTCTTTCCTATGTTCTTCATGATAAAAGAACGACCTTGTGTTGCCATTTCACCTGAGGAATTACAGTCATTTCAGGAATACCATTCCTTTTTATGGAGCAAAGTGAAACTGAAAGACAATCCTTACCGTAAGGAAATTACCCAAGGGTTGTTGTTGGCTTTATTCTATGAGATATATAATATTTATCAGGGACATGTAGCTCAGGAAAGAGCTCCCAAAAGTCGTAAGGAAGATTTGTTCGAACGTTTTATCCGTGCTGTTTCGGAATCTTATAAAGAGGAGAGAAGCGTATCTTTTTATGCCGATAAGATGTTTCTTACCGCTAAACATCTTTCTACAGTTGTAAAGGAAGTGAGCAGTAAAACTGCCGGTGAATGGATTGATAGTTTGGTAATTTTAGAAGCAAAAGCTTTGCTGAAATCTTCCGAGTTAAGTATTCAGGAAATAGCTGATGAATTACATTTCGCTAATCAGTCATTTTTTGGTAAATACTTTAAGCATCACACGGGAATGTCCCCTAAAGAATACCGTAGACAATAATTTACCCCCAAATATAAAAGCTATGGAAAAAAGAGAAATTGACCTTACTGTCTCCTGTTATGGAAAAGTGAAAGATGTAAAGTACGATGTTGTGATTCTTCCCTGGGGTGCTACTGAACCTCATAATTTGCATCTGCCTTATTTGACAGATTGTATTCTTCCTCATGATATTGCGGTTGATGCGGCTACAATTGCATTGCAGCATTCTGGTGTACGTTGTATGGTGATGCCGCCTGTAGCTTTTGGCGCTCATAATCCGGGACAGCGTGAACTACCTTTTTGCATCCATACCCGCTATACTACCCAACAGGCTATTTTGGAAGATATTGTAGCCTCACTTTATGCACAAGGTATTCGTAAACTGATTATTCTTAGTGGCCATGGCGGGAATAATTTTAAGGGTATGATTCGTGACCTTGCTTTCACTTATCCGGATTTCCTGATTGTGGCGACCGATTGGTTCAGTATTATTCCTACAAAAGGATATTTTGAAGCACCTATCGATGACCATGCCGGTGAATCTGAAACCTCTGCTATGATGTATTATCATCCTGAGTTGGTAAATCTTGCTGAGGCTGGTGATGGAGACTCCCGCCCGTTCTCTATCCCTTCATTGAATGAGAAAGTTGCTTGGGCACCCCGTCATTGGGACAAGGCAACTGTTGACAGTGGAGTGGGGAATCCAAAGAAAGCCTCTGCAGAGAAAGGTGAACGCTATCTGAAACCGGTAATTGAAAAGCTGGCAAAGTTGTTTGCTGAGGTGGGACAGAATGACCTTTATTAAGCAGTGACAATTATTATAAAAACGACAAATGACTAAATAAAAACTGGACAGTTACGATAGGAGTTTTCTTCTTGTTTACTGTCCAGTCTCTTATTTTATTTAGTCTATATTTTTTGCTCAGGCATTATTTTCCTATTGACATCAACCATTTTCCATCTTTCTTTACCATCTGTTGGTCGCCTTCTTCAGTTTCTCCATTTCCATAGGTGTATTTGGTTTTTACTACAGCTGTATTGCCGTCTTCTGCAATTTCCTCTGATAAAACCTCAATATTCTTTATGCCACCTTTCTTTTCATATTCTTTGGATATTTTTTCCTTAAGCATGGATACCAAAGCCTCTTTTTGCTCTTTAATTTTAGCTGCATCTTGTGATTCGTCGAAAGCTAACCCATCCACAAACTTTTCATAATCACCTTTCTGGAGGTATTCACTATACTTTTTTAATGCATTCCCCGGGGTACTTGGAGAAGAAGAACAAGCTGCCATTACAAACATGGCCATTACCATCATACTTAAATAGAATACTTTTTTCATGCTCGTTTGTTTTTTAATGAATAATATGTATTTTAAAAATAGTATATTAAACAGAGGTGCTTGCTCTGTGCAATATCATTTGGCATTAAATAATCTCCATTAAATCCAGGAATATTTACGGGAGTAACATGTCCTTCGGGTAAATCTACTCCCTCTTTCCGGTATACATAGTCAATGAGTTCGGTGCAATACAATTCAGTTGTATCGTTCAGATCATAACTGTGGTCAAACATTACATGATTACGAAAAAGCCTGAAGGCACTAAACGCTGCTTTACATGCTGTTAATGAATCATTTTGTACTCGCATCACTGCACCTTTTACAGCCTTTCTTATATCAAAAAAATGTTCTATCGGCTCCATTTTTACTCTGTCTACATCTCCTTTGAAGTCCGGTTCTCCAGGTACGGCATGTATTACGTACCACGTTCCATTATATAACTTCAGTATACCTGTATGCGAGTATATTCCTCGCTTGTTTGCCGCCAACACTATCCGACTGGTAAATCCTGTTCCCCGTCTGAAAACTATATCCCCTTCCCTGAATAATTCTTTAGGTAGGAGCAACATATCTCTTTCTTGAAAGCTGCTCTTTCTACACGCACTTAGGAAAAGCAAGAAAAACAGGTTGATTCCCAACAATACTATATGTAACCTTCTTTCCATTAGGTACAAATATAATAAAAATAGGCAATATCCTTTAACAGATATTGCCTATTTTTTTTAATTACATCCTTAAAAATAATCTTTTTCTTATAAAAAACTAATTCTTTATTTCATTTATAATGATGCAAATTTAAAGGGTTCCTTCGAGATGTAATTTGACATATATCAAAAAATAGATTATTTTTTAAACCATTTCCATAGTCTGTTCTTTTTTCGTTGAGGAATGACCTCATTGTCACGATATAAATCTTCATATGTCAACTTCTCATGTAGCATACGATAGATGTCTCCCCAGTCGGGTAGTCCACCTAAGTTACGATCGTCAATGAAAACATCAGCTTTTATTTTACGGGAGAAACCTTGATGGGCAGTATCCTCTTCGGGATAGTCGCGGTTGATAGCGTAGAATTCCACACCTTTTTCTCTACACCATTCTACAGCCTCTTTCAATAGGTCTCCCTCTCTCACAGTCCACAATATTAATTGATGCTGTTCTGCTATCAGCATTTTCAAAGCTTGAGTGGCAAAGGGGATTTCATCTCCGATTTCAGGGTATCGATGTTCCACGATGGTTCCATCAAAATCAATAGCTATAATCATAATATCTGGTTTAGAATGTATAGGTTGTTCCCAATGATAGACTGGCTCCTAAAGCCATCTGACTGTTTTTCCCACTGGTTTGGTTATTGTATATTCTCAACATTGGCTCCGCATATAGGTTGAAGTGCGAAGAAATACGTAGTGTAGTCTGCATGCCCACTTCACCTCCCAATGAACCTTTAACCTTAAATTTAGGACTTTCTCCGGATGGAAAGTTATAATTTAATCCCGCAATGGCATATACGTTGAAAGTACGGTTAGGATTGTAGTCTGATATCAGATGATTAATATTCAGCATATAGTCTATATGTGCACTCCACACTTTTACATCATTCTTATAGGGCTTGATTTGGAAATGTCTTACTCCGGCACGTACCGCAGATAATGGTGTGATCGTTCTTCCCACATAAATATCGGCGGTAGGTGTGATGTCCGTCCTTTGGAAAGAGCCGCTTTCCAATCCCATTCCGGCAGAAACTCCTACAAAGTTTCGGGGGATGAACGATGTTTCAGTTGAACGGCCTTTACCTTTGGCGGTAATGTTCATTTTGTAGTTGACCCCAAAGTGCAAGGACGCTATCGGGTCGAAATGGCGGTTGGACTTGCTTTGGTCGAACTGTTCGTTGAATATGTTCAGTTTTGGCTCAGCAAATAGTTCCAGACGTTCATGTACCCTGAACTTTCCTTGGAGGCCGATGTTTACACCACCAACCAAACCAAATTTTCGTTTACTGTAGGATACTCCGGCATTTACTCCGGCAATACCGATAAGATTGAAGAACCTGTCGGCATCATAACCTTGTGCGAGTGTCCCTAAATCCATCAGATAATCGAAACTGAAGTCCGTATAATGCACTAGCTTCTTACTTTCCAAACGTCCTATTTCCGAACTTATTCTCCAGCCGGATAGGGGAGTGTACCATTTTCCTATGGCAACTTGTGTACTTATTCCAATATTGTTTATAAAATGCTTGTTGAAGAGAGCCGAAGGACCTGCCGAAACGGAAATAAACATATTCTTACCGGCTTCTTTCATCAGTCGGTTGTAAGTAGTTCTATCATAGGCTTTCATCCTGAACTGCATTCCCACGTTGATGGCTGCCATCATGTCCTTGGAAGCAAATCCTGTTGTTCCGGGGGCAAACTTATCGTTATAAATGCGAAGTTGCGGTTCCAGATACAATCCGATAAAGTCGTTGAGATGCCATAGACCTTGCAGTCCCATATTCACACCAGGTTGTATACCGTTTTTCATTTCCGATACATAAGAAGCGTTCACACCTGCCGAACCAATCAACTCGAATTTACGGTCCGGATTGTTTCCTGCAACAGTAGAACTGATATTCCACAGATAATCTGCCGCTATGGTCGTCATGATGTGCCAGTTCTTTCTTTTCTGATAGCTGGCGAAGCCTCCTCCTTCTGCCGTCAGTCTCGCACCTGATGTCGATGTGAACCATTTTCCTATTCCAATGGAAGCTTTTCCACCGGTATAACCGGCATTCTTTGCCATGCCTTTGTTCAGTAATAGCTGTGGTCCCAGTCCTAATGTGATGAAGAAGTTGTTGTAAAAACTCTTATTGTTGAATGACGTATTTCTTTCTTTAATCTTACTGCCCGGAGCCATGTAATAGTTGAAACCTATATTCATGGATACCACGGGGTCAAAATGTCTATTAGACTTGCTTTGATCGAATTCTTCATTGTAAACATTCAGTCTCGGTTCTGCAAATAAATCCAGTTGGTCATTTATTCTGAACCTTCCCTGTAACCCTACGTTTGTTCCTCCGATAACTCCGAATTTACTTTGAGTATAGGAAGTTCCGATGTTTACTCCCGCTAACCCTATGAGCGTAAAGAATCTGTCGGCATCATATCCGCGGGCCAGTGTCCCTAAGTCCATCATATAGTCGAGGCTAATATCTATATAACTCACAGCTCTTTTATTGCTTACTCGTCCTATTCCTAGTCCCGCTCTCCAGCCTGATAGGGGAGAGTACCATTTTCCTACTGCAACTTGGGAGCTTACCCCCATATTGCTAAGGACATGTTTGTTGAAGAAAGTAGACGGTCCTGCCGCAACTGAGAAAAACATATTCTTGTCACTCTCTTTCATTTGTTGATGATATGCAATTTTGTCGTAGGTTTGCATATTAAATTGTACTCCGGCATTGATACTACCCAAAATATCTTTTGTGGCGAAACCTGCGTTTCCGGGTGCAAAGTCATCTCCGTAAAGACGTACTTGTGGTTCTACATATATTCCGATGAAGTCATTAAGATGCCATAAACCTTGTACCCCGATGTTTACTCCCGGTTGTATACCCTTGTTCATTTTTGAAACATAGGCGGCATTCATACCGATGGAACCAATTAAACCCACTTTCCGTTCAGGGTTATATCCACTCATAGCAGCAGTGATGTTCCATAGGTAATCAGCAGAGAAGGCACCCATGATATGTCTGTCTTTTCTTTTGGCATAACTTCCCAGGAAACCGCCTTCCACTGTCAGTCTCGCTCCTGAGGTCGGTGTGAACCATTTACCTATACCGATAGCTCCTTTCATACCGATACGGTCGAGATTCTTCAGCATTTTTTTGCTGATAAGCTGTTGTGCCCCGAACCCTGTGGTAATGAAAATATTGTTGAAGAAGTTACTGTTGTCAAAATCGACGTTTCTTTCCCTTATTTCATTTCGTGGTAATGCATTGTAGTTTACTCCGACATTCAGTTCCGCCAATATGTCCATCTTTTTATAACCGCTTCCTGCTGCGAATGTATTTTTATAAAAGCTGGCACGAGGTTCTACAAAAACATTCATACTCCTATTCAGACGGAAATTTCCTTGCACACCGACATTTACGCCCGGAGAAAAATTTGCTTCTTTGGCAGCCACTTTACTCAGGCTGTAATTCAGTCCGGCAATGGCTATCAGGTTGAAGAATCGTTCCGCATCATATCCGGCAGCAATGCTGTTCAAGTTGAGCAGATAATCCACTCTTGCCGTTATGTGCTTGAAGTGTTCGTCTTTATGGTCTTTCGTCCACCCCGAAACTCCACCGCCGACGCTTAATCTTACTCCCGAAGCAGGCGTAAACCATTTTCCCATGCCTACATTGACATTAGGTCCCACATTCTTGAGACTACCCATGAGGTCAATAGGGCGTGTAATAAGACTTGCCACTCCTGTAGAGAACGACATGAATGTGTTGTTTAGGAAAGATGTAGTGTTGAAGGGGATAGTGCTTCTTCTTAAATTCATCGGAACAATATTGTAGGTAACCCCTGTCATTAATCCTACGCCCGCCTTGTATCCTCTCCAGGATTTTATCTGGTCAACCCCATCGGTATATAGTAGTAAGCGGGGTTCCACGAAGAAATCTACAGTGGGACTTACATGGAACTTGGTTTGTAATCCCAGATGGCCACCCCCATAGAAAGCATGGTTGTTATCCACCCACGATGTTCCCAGGTCTATACCGGCAACTCCTACTACCTCGAAGAAACGGTTATAGTCGTATTTATAGGCCAATGCACTGATATTCATCAGATAGTCGATGGTTCCACCGAATAACTTGGTTTTCGTGTCGAAGTTCTTCTTTGTGGGAATATATCCCGCCTGTAATCCGATACGTAGACCGTGTACGGGTGTCAGCCATTTCCCTACCATCATATTACCGGATAAACTGATGGATTTGTTACCCATATTGCCGTTCGTTAATATCATGAAAGGACTTATTCCGGTCGAGAAAAACATATGTTCGGAAAAACGTTCTCCTTTAGGAAAACGTTCATTTCCGGGGACCTTTTGTATGGCGTATTTCAGCGCTCCGTAGTCTTGCGCATTTGTGCAAAGTGTATAGCATAGCAGGCTACCTGCCATCCAGCATTTTATAGTTCGTAAAGACATGCTCTTTTTCAACTAAGGATTCGTAATTTGTTGTTCTTTAGGCATCAGGCTGAGAATATCACCATCCGCTTTGGCTGTTTCCTTTAGCGACGGATCTTGTTCAAAAGCCTTTTTCAAGAACCGTTGCGCTTCGCTTACCCGGTTCAGGCGATTGGATGTTGTTGCCTTGATATAGTTTTCTTTCGCTGTATCTCCTAATTTTCGCGACAGATTGTATGCTTCGTTATTCTGGTCAGTAGCAAGTAACATCAGCACAGCATTCATCGGACTGATTGAAGATATCAGGTCGAATCCTTTCTCATAATCACCGTTATAGGTCGAAGTCAGCGCTTTCAACATAGCGCATTCTTGGTTGTCATCATCCATATAATACATAATCGAATCGGCCAGACTGTAGTTGCCCTCTTGCAGTAATGAGGCGACTTGTGTAAATACCAATTCCCGCGGGAGTTTCTTTTCATCCCTGATAGCATATCCGTCCAGGGTTCCGTCTTTCCGCGGAATGAAAGAAGCCAGTATATTCGAGTCCGGTTTCCCTTTTGCCAGACGCATCTGTGCGAGTTCATTGGCGGCGTATATAAACTTAGGATATTCCTTCAAAGCATCTACGCAATATTCTTCTTTTTTGGTTTCATCTTTCGCCGTAGTGATAAGCTTATAATACTCATACATGATGAGTTTCTTCTCCTTTTCCTCATACAACCGCACTATTTCCTGATCCGTTAGATATCTGAATATGGAGTATGAATAGGTATATTCTACTCTTCTCAGATGTGGCAGATATTTCTCGCGAAGCAGATTATAGAATGGCAGCGGTTTGATTTTAGCAAACTGCTTATCCATATTATCCGGGTTTTCTTCAATGATTTCCTTGATTTGACGCGCTTCATCAAACAAAGAATCCTTCTCCATCAGTTCCACCACCATTTTCCATTCTTCTACTTTGGCATCCGATTTCATGCTGATAGATTTCTTTACTTCCGGTTTGATATTCACCAATATCCTTTCCATAGCCTTATTTGTACGCAGTTGTGCGAGGCTCAAGTTGCTATTGTACAATCCGTCGGGCGATGAAATACCCATAATCTGCAAGCCTTGCAGCGAAGCATCCGGATTGGTGAGAATATCATTGAGCTGCTTCTGCATCTTGTTCAGTTCCACTTGGTTTTGTGGATTGTCATCATCAATATCCGGTTTCCCTAATTTGAAGGTTAGATTCACCTCTCCTTCGGTATCCATCAACTGCATCATTGGTTTGGGAATAAATCTTTCGGGTATATTGAACGCATCAATCTTATATTGCAGAAATCGTAACGGGTTCACGGTACCGTCCGCTATGCGGAAACTATCCACCCGGATACTGCTGCTATAACCAACAAGCTTGGAACGTACTTCGGCATAGTAGTCGTGCCTCAGCTTTGCTCCTTCAATGTATATCGAGTCCGTGTAATAAACTGTATCTCCTCGCGAATAACTGCTTTGCTTGACTTTTGCATATGCACTGAGTGGATCTTGTTTTTCATCAAACCGGTACATTCGTTTTTGTGTAATACTGTATCTCTTGCTGTCAAACACGATAGGAGTGAGGAATCTGCGTTCTTTATCGTTTACGTCATATATAAACGGTTGTACCACGAATCGCAGGTCGGTATCAAAATCCTTTTTAGGAACGAAAACCCACGTTTTCAGGAAGAAATGATTTCCTTTTATACCGATTACGGTTTTGCCGGCTCTCATTTTACCCTCTACCTTCTTGGCTACAACGAATACCTCGTCCAGTTCTTGCGCTTCCGATTCTAAGTAGACTTCAATTTGTTGGCTATTAACGGTGATAATGGTGTCTTTGAACCCGATATAGGTAATCTTCAATTTACCGCCTTTTCTTATGGGGAGGCTAAAGTTACCATCTACGTCCGTAATCGTACCTACTGCATAGCCACCGTTTTTGGGGTCTTTTGACTTCTCCTCATCCATAATTGAGGCGCCGATGGCAGGATCACCGTTATCGTCGAACACCTGTCCCTGCACTCTTATATCCTGAGCCAGGAGTAAACAGTTTCCCGTAAAGAAAAAGAGCAATAGCAAAACGACTTTTTGCGTGCTATATAATGATGTCATGTTGCTTTTTCGTTAATGAATGATGTATACAAAGGAAACTCCCAACTTGACAGGAGCCGGAGTCCAGTCTTTACTGTTGGGCATTTGTGGCTTGCTTCCTCCTTCTTTATATTTGCACTGTCTGTACTTTATGCATCCCAATCCTATGGTAGCCTCTATATTCCAGTAGTCATTGAGTATCCAGGCATAACCATAAGTCACACCGGCAGCAAAAGCGTCCCCTTTGTAATAAGTATTGCTAAACTTCAGGTTGTAGAAGTTCATAAAAGCAGTGCCGCCAATAAAATGTCCATCCATCGGACGCCCGAACCAGTAACGCAGTTCCGGCTGGGCATGTACGAAAGTAGTCTGTAGACTATTGGTCTTTAAAGGGTTGAAAGCCAGTTCTATATTAAGAGTAAGGTGTGGAGACAATAGGAATTCTCCACCAATGTTCGGACTTGCCGTCAGCCAACCCAATGCATTTGTTTTTATGGCTACATGTTGTGCGTGCGTTTGTTGTGTGCAAAAGCCCAGGAAGCATAGGACTATAACGATGCGTGTCGTTTTCATTATTTTGAAAACTCTTTGATTCTTTGCTCTTCTTTTAAACTGCATATGAGTAATGTGTTGTTCTTTTCTGCGATGATATAGCCATCCAATCCTTCCACTACCACTTTTTTCTCCTCAGCGGTATGTACGATGCAGTTCCGGCAGTTGTATAGCTTTATCGTGTTTCCCATTCGTGCATTCTTGTTTTCGTCTTGTGGAAGAAGTTCGTGTAAGGCTCCCCAGCTTCCTAAGTCACTCCATCCAAAGGCAGCAGGTAATGCATAGATATTGGCTGTTTTTTCCATGACGGCATAATCTATGGATACGCTTTCACAGCTTGGAAAATATGTTTTCAGGGTACTGGCTTCCCAAGGTGTACAGAAATCTTTCTCCATAAAATCCATAGTGGCAGCCAGTTCGGGAGTAAATTCTCTAATGGCCTTTACAATAGTTTCCAGACTCCATACAAATATTCCGGCATTCCAATAATAATTACCTTCTGCCAGATACTCTTGAGCCGTTTCGAGATTTGGTTTCTCTTTGAAAGCCTCTACTTTGTAAATTTCCGTACCTTTTGCAATATCTCCCGCGCAGATATAACCATATCCGGTTTCCGGTCTGCTTGGTTTGATACCTATCGTAACGATTGTATTGTGTTGGGCTGTGAAGTCCAATGCTTCTTTTATTACCCTTTGGAATTCGGTAGTATTGATAACCAAAGCATCTGCCGGAGTTACCACGATGTTAGCTTGTGGATACCTCTTTTTTATTTTCCAGGATGCGTAGGCTATGCAAGGAGCAGTATTACGTGCCACTGGCTCTGCCAGAATATTACATTCCGGTACTTGGGGCAACTGTCTCTTCACGATTTCCGTGTACTTTTCACTGGTCACCACCCAGATGTTTTTGGCAGGGCAGACTGATGCAAAACGTGCTACCGTAAGTTGAATCAGCGTTTGTCCGCATCCCATTACGTCAATAAATTGCTTGGGATAATTAGGAGTACTCATTGGCCAGAAGCGGCTGCCAACACCACCGGCCATGATGACAACATGATTTTCCATATTATTTTACTTATTGTTTGTTGTGTAGTTAATATAAAAATTAATCGGAAAGTGAATTGTATATATATATTATTTGTTCAGATATTAAGTTCCAGTTGTATTTTTTCATATCATATTCAATTCGATAAAAAGGTTTATTTATTGCCTTTTGTAACTTATCGGTTAATACCTCAATGTTTCCTACAGGAAAATATATTTCCTCTGCCAAATCAATTTCTTTATTGGCAGGAATATCACTGACGATAACTGGCAATTTATAACTCATGGCTTCCAACAAAGCAATAGGTAATCCTTCATGTGAAGAAGGTAATACATAATGATGTGCATTGCTTATAAGCGAGTGTAGTTTTTTCCCTTTTACAAATCCGGTTAGTATTACTTCTTGTTCGCGTGCCAACTTTTTAAGACGTAGTGAATACTCATCTTCAAAATCCGTATCACCGGCTAATACTAATTTGTATCCTTTGGTGTCAATTCTCGAAAAAGCTTCTACTAAATGATGCAAATTCTTCTCGGGGACAAAGCGACACATGCTCAATATATATTTTCCCTTTTCAATGCCTAAATCCTTGAAATATTCAGGGAACTCACAGATTTCAGGTTCTGGCACTCCATTATAGATGAGATGGCAATCTTTTCTACCGTATTTCTGTTTCAGATTATTGTTTATCACATTCGAGATAACGATAACCTCATTAGCGTATTTGGTGCCCATGTGTTCACCCAACTTCAGCATAGTTTTAGCTGCCAGTCCCCATTTGTCTCGATCATAATCCGGTCCATGGTGCGTAAATACAACTTTCATTCCCAATAATCTGGCCATAGGGACAAGTAAGGCAGGACCAATGGCATGAATATGTATCAGATTAGCTTTTTGTTTTTTTGCTTTTAAGATGGCCTTGAATGTATGAATGATGGCTTCGAAAGACTTTTTCTTAGGTGTTTCTACATCCACCAACTTCACACCCTGATATTCTGTCAGAGTGTCTTGTACATAACTTTTACGGCGCATTATGGTTATATCGAATCCTTTGGCGGCAATTCGAGGGAATAATTCTTCACAATGTGTTTCGACACCACCCATGATATTAGGGATACCACGTGTGCCGGTTACTACAATTTTCATCTGTATAGTTAGAATTTGTCTCTTAAATTCCCTTGGCAAGGATCTTGTCCTACATTACACCACTCCTTATCCAGACAGATAGATTTACCTTGCAAGCTACGTAGCTTATTTTCAATAGCCCATTTCAGCGGATATTTGATATATTTGTGCATTACGGGGCTTGCAGTACCTACCATCCAACAATTTTTTGGACATCTGCGTACCATCGCACGCACCTCTTGTGCTTGCTCGCTTGTCCAAATATCCATAAAGTTGGGTGTTTCATGGATGTTACCCATTGATTTCTTCCAGAACTTATCTTCCAATCCATTACATGGATATATATCCCCAAACGGATCGATAAAGAAATTAGCTGATCCGGCTTCACAAGGCAACATACGACGTCCACCTTCAATATAGTTTATCAGTCCCATGTTGAACCAGGCACGGAACCAACTTTTCGGATGCTTTTCCTTCAACTGCCATTTTACTAACTGTTTGAAGTCACCGCATACTTCCTCTTTATTGGTTATTACATTGTCATCCTTATGGAAATAGTAGGAGTTATGAAAAGCTGCCGTGGCAAATTCCATTCCTAATGATTTACTCAATTGATACAGCGATAACATATCTTTAGAATTGTTATTTGATACTGTGCAACCAAATCCAATATCTTTTAGCCCCATTTCTTTGAGTGCTAATAATGTACGTATTCCTTTATCAAAACCACCGGCATGTCCACGTAACTCATCGTTTTTGCAGCTTAGCCCTTCTATAGAAATGCGTATTCCGATATTGGGGAACTTCTTTGCTAACTCAATCACTCTGTTCTCAAACCATCCTGAAGTAGAAATAACAATTCGCTCCGTATGCTTATAGCATTCTTCTACAATCTTATCAAGATCTTCGCGAATAAAAGGCTCACCTCCCGTCAGATTAATGAACTTTAGTTTAGGAAGTGTGCATAGATCTTCCGGCTGTATCTCTTTACTCTTTTCAGTAGGATATTGCCACACATTACACATTTTACAGCGCATGGGGCAGCGATACGTCAGAATGATGCTCGCATCAGTTGGACATGGAATATTCTTATTAGTCATATCTTTACTTATTTATATAATTCGATAATTTGTTTGTAGTGTACTTCTGCACTATATCTGTTTTGTGCTTCTTGCGCTATTTTTACGTAGTCAAAAGTTGTTTGAAACATTGTTTGTATTTTGCTTTGTAAATCATCTGTGTTTTTGCTTTCAAAACACATACCCGATACTCCATTTACTATTAATTCAGGAATACCACCTGTTTTTGCTCCTAATACAGGTGTTCCAAGACATTGTGTTTCAATGACGGAAAGCGGGTTGTTTTCATAACACTCCGAGGGAATAACACTAAAGCGAGCTTTACCAACGAGTTCTTTGATTTCATTCCATTGTTTGAAGCCTACAAACTCTATATTGGGTTTAGCAATTCTTTTTAATTCTTCTTCTAAAGGGCCGCCACCGATAATTACTAATTTATAAGGGAGGTGATTTGCTGCTTCTATCAGTGTCTTTATTCCTTTTTCGTATGAGAGTCGCCCAATATAGCAATAGTAATCTTTTTTTTCGTAATTTTCCTTTTTGCATTTCTCCACATCAATAAAGTTACATAGAGTATATAACTTGTTTTGATTGAATCCTCCTTTTGCCATCTTGTTTGCCATGAACTGGCTGGGACAGATAAAGATATCGGTACAAACTTCCAATCGCTCTTTACTCCATTTCATCGCCTCTTTGTAGCCGATAAAACTTGCCAGTTTGGAGTTTTTCATGCAATTATACTCTAACGATTTATGTTTATTGGTGAAACACTCTTCGCAAATAGTTTCTCCATTACGCAAGCAGTCATATCGTGGACACAGTAATTTGTAGTCATGTAGTGTCCATACCACTTTGATACCTTGTCGGTGTGCCAATTCTGCAATGACGGGTGATAGGTGGGTATGGATATTATTGAGATGTACCACATCCGGTTTGAAATCATCCAATAATGCATTAAATTTCTTCTTAACTTCTTTTGTTCCTAATGGACGTCGAAAAGCCTCAATCATTCCTAATCCCGGTTTAAAACTGATTTCAGAAGGAAAGTATTTATTCCATGGGGTAGGGAGATTTTCGGGATATTGCATGGCAAAAATGGCTACATCATGCCCATATTCTTTTAATAGTTCTTCTAAATTGAGAGTACATACACAGTCTCCTCCACGACGGTAGTAGAACTTATTTGCTAATAGAATTTTCATTACTTTTTTTATTTAGAAGAAAACTTATTTGAGGAATAATCATGTACTTGCACACATGAGAAAATAGAATAGCTCCAATTAAAGTCAAAATACAAGTCGTCAAATAGATAAAGTTATTATTATGTATATAATTAGCAATGACAAGTTTTTCAATGATTTTATAAATAAACATGTGTGACAAATATATCTCCATACTAATATTACTTATATATATAGTAAATCTGTTAGATAAAAATCTATTATTAGTATCACCTATCGCATAAATCAGCCATAATGAGAAAAGAAATAGCGTGAGGATATAATTACCTGTTGAAGGAAGACCTGTAAAAAATAGTATTGATATAATGATACTAAGAAATAGGTAAATTAGCTTGTACTTTTTTGTTAATTTGAACAATTTATCACGATATAAGTAGATAATTCCACCAGCTATAAATAATGGGGCACACCATATAATGTTTGTTCTTCCAGGATTCCGTAGAACAAATCTTTCTGTGAAAAAATACTCATTTGCTATTGCCATGTATGTTAGTGCAATAATAAAGACTATCCAAGCTCTCTTTTTATTATCTAATAAAAATACAAAAAATGGAAATAATAGATAGAACAGGAAAATAATACCTAAAAACCATCCTACTCCAATAACACTAATATCAGGGTTAGGTAGTAAATTGAAACATAGTGTTAAATTGGCAAACCCTTCGTATATAGCTGCTAAATTATGTTCTATGATAATATCTATTATTGTCAATAGCGCAAAGAATGGTAATATCCTGTTATACCTTTTTGTATAGAAAGTATTTAGTGATATTGTATTGCTTTTAAACCTTTCATAATATCCACAGCACATTGAAAATCCGCTGATAATCATAAATAGCAGCGTGAAATTTGTAAAGAAAGGAATGACTGTTGTTGTTAAGATGTTAACACTAGGCTTTATTTGTATATTGGCATTCACATGCATAAGTACAATACCGATGGCGGCAAAAGCTCTTAGACCATCTAAAGAACTATATTTCTCTGTAAAAGTCATATTCTTCATTTACTTTGTAATAGTTAATGCTTTTTAATAGAATGGACCTATTTCACCCCAAAGATATATTTGGTTATAGTGGTACGTTGTAAAATGTAATGGTGAAGTAGTATAGGACCTACTATACCTACTGTGATGACAATCAAGGCTTCCAACGTGAATATATACCACAAATTGCTGTCTAATAGAGTCTTTTGACATAGTGCTTTAGTAAAACCTTCAAAAGTAGTATGGAAAAGATAGATGATGTACGATGAAGTAGCTATTGACAATAACCAACGCTGTTTGCTGTTATTTATACTTTTACTGATATAATTTGATAATTGTATTATTGCCCAAATACCTGCAAGTGGAATTAGTTTATATCGAATTGCTAAGCTGCCATTTATAGCATCAGATAAGTATAGAAACTCAAGAACTCCAAATATTAAGAATGGCAGGTATCTACCCGTAAACTTAATCTTTACAATTTCTTTGTTTTCATAGATGAATATTCCTAACATAAAGTACATAAACATATTCTTGAATTGTCTGAAACAGAATATTTCAGGTAATGATATAGGGATGTAAGCTATTAATATACTTATGACAAATAACCACCATCTCGCCTTTTTCGTTTTGAATAAAGGAAGAATAACAAACATCCACCAAAGCGCCCAAATAAACCACAAGAAAAAGCCGGCTTCAGGTAAGTAGAATACCTTTAGATATGATATTGCTGTTATAGGGTTCTCAACGTATGCACTTCCTTGGCTTAATAACTTTAAACTGATTATAATAAATGAAGTGGTAATATATGGAAGCATCAATCGTTTTATCTTTTTTGTAATAAAGTGCAAATATAACTCTTGTTTCAGAGTAGCTATATAAATATATCCACTGGCAAACATAAAGACTGGCATATGAAACGAATATATAAATCGATTGATAACAATATACCATTCGGGAGCATTTTCCGGATGATAGTGCCCTATTACTACCAATATTATACAGATCGCTTTAGCGATGTCTATAGAAATAAGTCGTTGCATAAAATATATACGTATGAATACATTTAAGAATTCATTTAAGGAGAGGATAATGGCTTCTCCCATTCCTTTGTTTTTATATTGTATTGCCTAATTATTTTGCATGGGATACCTGCTGCTACACAATAATCAGGAATGTCTTTTGTAACTACAGAATTAGCACCTATTACACTATTCTTTCCGATTCGAACATTACCTACTATGACTACATTGGTTCCAAGCCAAGACCCTTTTCCTATTATAACCCTGCTATTGTTATCAAAGCGAATTCCTTGTCTATAAATAGGTTGAAGTATATTTTCGTATTGATGGTTATGGTCTGCTATAAAAACGTGTGGACCAGTTAGTACATCATCTTCTATGATAACTGAGTTGTGTGAAGATATTGTAGAATGATTTCCTATTTCAGAATTTTCGCCAATAGATATGGTGGCATTTTTTCCTGTGTATAAGTGAGAGGAAGGTCTTATTATTGTGTTTTTATTCAAACTGATATTTCCTCTATTTACTATTTTTAATCCTATTCCAAGATAGCAATTTTTTTTGTATTCTATATTGTAATAATGGCACTTGAGCCAGCCAATGATATATTTTACTAATTTTTTGATTCGCATAAACTAATTAATTGTTGGATACCTTTATCAAAATTCATTTTGCTACATTCGTTTTTTAGAAATACATGCAAAGCTTCAGCCTTGGTTTGCCTCTCTTCTTTTTGTTCTAAATAATAATATATAGATTTAACCCATTCATTTACATTATGCTTCAATGCGCAGCCACGCTCTGAGGTGATATACGTCTGTGTAGTGGCAGTAGAGGTTGTTATAACAAAGCGTTTACTTCCACCAGCTTGAAATAACACCAATAGACCTGCAGGTGCCTCTGTGTTAAGTGGAATACATACGATGCCTGAGTTAGCCATTTCTTCAAGAAACATACTAAATGGGAGGTTACATTTTATATTCACATTGGATGTTGCTATATTTTTATATGCTGTATATGATGCGGTATCCATTACAAATGTAAATTGGATATCTGGCATTTGATTAGCAACCATTAATATGAAAGGCCAGTCTCTGCCATTTCCTCCTCCTACAAATATTTTATTTGTAGGAATCTTACACTCTCTTTCCCATGTTTCATGATAGGGGTCGTGTATTACAATATAATCAAATTCTATATTTAACCACTCTTTTAATTTTTCCCCATAATAAGGAGATGTCACACTTGCGTGAAAGTCTTTTGAAATCAATGCCTTTTTGTACATCTTCGACACGATGTTATTTACTATAGTATCTTTCTTTTTTAGTAACAAGTTCAAGCAGCCAATTTTTCTATGCTGAAAAGTAAGAAAGCAAATCCAGTAGATGATTATTGCTTGGAAATCATACCAACATATTATCGTTTCGTTTGATTTTGATTGATATAATGCACGCAAGCAACCTATAAGCCAACCCACTATACGTCGCTTGGTTCTTGGCGACTCTATATAATGTACATCCTGTCTTAGTCCTTCTGGTTTAAATTCCTTACCAACATTAGAAAAACCATGTAATATATGTATCATAATCTTCTTAACTTAATGATTTGATTAGATAGTCTATTGATTGTTGACGATATTTAGCTAATATAGCATCTACCTTATCATAATCTATATGTTCTTTTAATACCTCAATATTATTTATTAATTCGTCTTTTGAAGTGAATATACGGTTTTCTAATCCAACTAGTTTTATTAAATCAAGCAATCGGCTTGATAATCCATTATTAATTGGTATCACAGCAAATTGACGGTGGTATAGCAAACTGAATACTAAACCGTGAAATGAATCTGTTACAACAATATCAGCTCCTCCGATTTGTTCAATCCATCCTTTCACTGCTGGTGGATAACAATATTCAAAGCCTTTCAATGGATAACCATTAAAAATCATACGTGCTTTTATTCCAGTTTGCTGTGAGAGATACAAAGCCATATCCAATTGTTCTGCATTGCGATTCAGTAAATAGCAAATTATTCGATGGTTGGGTTTTATATTGTTAGTTATTTCCTCATAAGAGGTATGTAGCATAGTGGGGTCAAGAACTAATTGACTGTTTAATCCAAATTGTGTTTTTAGTATATGTTGTCCTGTTATTTCTCTTACGGAAACTGTATGAAATCTATGCAGTAGTTTGTTGATTTGTTCTTGCAAGTTTTTATATTGAATAGGCCATTGTTGTACTCCGAAACTAGAAGCATAAGAGATACGTCTTATTTTACTGTCTCCAAAATCAAGGAAATATGCTAAGCATTGCTTCTGGCTTATCAGTGGATTCCAAGTCTGATCACTACCTACAATAAGACAATCATAATTAAGTTTTGTCTGTTGTAATTCTGTCAATGTATGATAATGTTGTGTTAGTTTTGGATAGTACTTCTTGAAGAAATAGTGAAATTTGATGAAACGTGGAATAAATATTAGGTGTCGCAATTTTATAGGTTCAGATTGCCTTAAATCGATTAGCTCAACTTTATGCCCTAATTGGCGTAAAATCTTGCATGTTGCATAAGTTTGCATTACTGCGCCACAATTGTATGACTTGTGATAAGTTAATAGTCCTATTCTCATTAGAAGTCTGTTATTTTTTTATTTATTTTGAATACAAAAGTTAGTATTTTGCGTATTATTTTTAATAACATCCAAGGGCTGGTATTCGGAAAATTATTTGCGTATATTTTTGAAAATGTATTGTTGTTTAATTTGTTAGCAAATAGAGACAGATACTTACGTTCTGGAAAATATTGACGGATATCATAGCCTTGTATCAGTCGATGATTATGTGAAAGAGCTATTTTCTTATCAGCTTTTTCGAAAAAAAGACTATCATGCAACGAATTTAAAAAAGAATGGGCTTTATTTGAGTGAGCTATAATCAATGAAATTCCATCTTGCTGTTCATTAGTATATTGTTGACATCCCCAATAATCTCCAATTGTAAAATCTGACATACGTTTTTCACCAACAAAACGACAGTTGTAACATGAATATCGATTTGTAAGCTCAGAACTGAATCCTGAGGTAATGATATTGTTTTTATGAGTGTAATCATGAACTTCTCCATTTTCATCTTCTACTTTAAGATTATAACAGAATCCTTGCGGTTTCCAACCTGTTTCTTTTGTGCGAAAGGAGAGGATCTGTTTGACCTTGTATGGCGCACTCTCAATGAATTTGTTTATGAGTAATCCTGAAGGTATCCCACCACAGATTAAATCAATGGTGATAAGCTGTCCACTATATGTTTTTTTGTCTAAAAAAGACAAGAGGCCTGCAATTTGACATCCTGTTCCTGAGAACAAAACTAAACGTCCTTCTTTTAGGTAATTTAATGCTTTTTTGTAATTTCCTGCCGCATTACTATGCGTATATTTGGAACCTTGCAAAGAGGATAGTTGGTCAATTGTTTCTATTTCTTGGTGATATACCTTACAAGGTGCTTCTATTTTGACACCAAAAACGACTCCCTTTTGTTGAATTACGGCTGTTGCCATTGCGTAAAATACACCGCCAGAAGCACTTTTTTTACGATGTTCTCTGTTCAAAGCCCAAGCTGCATAGAAAAAAGCTGTTTCACTTTGATTGTATTTTAAATCAGATACAATAGGACAAGTTTTTTCACATATCCCACAACAGACACAACTGTTTTCATTGATAACTACATAACGATGGCCATCGGTGTGCATATCTATACTGATAGCCTTGTACTGACACGCATCTACACACACAAAGCAGCCTGTGCAAGTTTTGGTGGAAGCTAATATAGGTCTCTTTCTTATTGCTTTAGACATAAATTTTCAAAATATGCTTTATATTTGGCTGCTATACTAGTAAGCGAAAGTTCTCTCTCCACAAATTGTTTTTGATTGATTGCTAATTCTTCAAGCTTGGTATTTCTGTTTTCAATGCACCATTGCATTTTATCAGCTAAATGGTTTGCATCTTCCGAGTGAAAGGTAAGTCCAGTTACTCCATCTTCTACAAATTCTTTGAATGGTACTATATTAGATACTAATGCAACTACGTTATATCTGAATGCTACAGTAATTGCCCCACTCTGTGCAATATCTTGATATGGCATAACGAATACATGGCTGTCTACAAATAAATTAGCAACATCTTCATTTGGTATCCGCTTAATCATTAATTCGAATATTTCTGGATGTTTGATAAGAGGCATATATTTCTCTTTCCAATTGGAGTTACAATTTCCGGCAATTCTTACTTTGAAATTCTTTATACCACGTTCTGCCAAAATATTAGCAGCTTCAATTAGTAAATCGATACGTTTGTAAGTTACGATATTGCCAAAACTGAGAAATCGGAAATTCGATTCTTTCCTTTTATCTATTTTTGTGGAAGGATTACCATAATCTTTTAAAGCAAGAGGTGCCATAAGAATATTTTTGTTCTTAGTCTTTTGTTTTAGAACCTCTTCTTGGCTCTTTGAAAAAACCTGGATGTTTTTAAAACTATTTATCCATAAGTTAGTCAATTTTGAAGCAGTTTTTTCCGAAGTAGCTCCTTTAGGAGTAGATACATTATGACAAGCTATTATCACTTTTTTTGAAGGAAGTAGCAATTTGTACATAAAGGTACCATAGGGATGTATTGCTGCAGATATATAATATAATTGTGGATTAAACTTTTTTGCTTTATCAATAATTTGTTTTAAGTCGTTTATATTTTGTGGATTACGGAAGCGATGAGTTAGATAATGATAAGAAATAGTAATATTGGGGTTCTTGTTAATTATAGAACGCACATATTGTTCGTATTCTATTTTGGCATTCTTCTCTATTACAATTTGCCAATTGATAATATATTCATCTGATAATGCGTGAATGATAGGTAAATCTACATCGATAAAACAATCTGGAGTTATCCAACATATTTTTTTCTTTTGTTTCATATTTTTGGTAACATTAATCTTCGGCTTCGAGGAAACGTTTATATTCATTTTCTATGAATTTGTTCATATCCTCAATATATTCCATATTTTTATGCTTGATTTCTGTTATGTATTCTGGATGTTTCCAGATAGTACTAAGAAACTGTACCCATTCTTCCGGTTTATCTGATACCATTAGTGGGGCATCCTCCTTTCTGAAAATACCAGTCATGCTGTGTGGATGTACCAGTGTTATTTTGTCAAATGCGATGGCCTCAAATGTCTTTATTTTTAGTCCGGTACCTTGATATATTGGATTAATGGCAACATCAGCCAGTGCATAAAACTCGGCAGGGTTGTCAATATAGCCTAAAGTCTTAACTCCTTCCAAATCGCTAATGTTTTGCAATACTTTACAAATACTTCCACCTACAAGCAACTGAGATTCAGGGAAACAGTTTCTAATCAGCGGAAAAACATCACGGATAAACCATATAATTCCATTTTGATTAAAACTATTATTACCTGAAAGGAATACTATGTTCTTATTACCAACTATCGGTTGTGAATGATAATTGTACTTTCCGTAAAGATTGTAAACCTTACTTTGAGGAGAAAGTAGCTGGAAGTAATTGGCTTCCATTTCTTGTAGTGCAAAGATGTGTGGGCATCTTTGCATGGCATGAGCTTCGGCATCGGCTGTAGTGCAGAGAATAGACTCTTTGATTTTCAGATTTTTATAGGCCATGCAGTCATGGGTAGCAATAGCCTTTTTGGGTATTTTGATATATTCAAAAAGTCGTGATAAATAGTAATAGTTGATAATGCAAACCTCAAAATGTAAGCTAGAATTTAGTTTATTCACTACTTTTTCTACTCCGTATGGATAATTATCATCTACTTTGTAATAGCGATGACAGAACAATATACGATAATATTTTAGGAAATTTATTTTTGTTTTACTCCATTTGCTCACCGTAAATAGGTGAAAGTTATTTTTCCAATATTTACGAGTCTTTTCCATTGCTTCGATATAGGATGCAACATCTCCTCTTAAAGGCTTTTCTTCTATATAAAGAAAATGTACCTCATGACCTAATTTCTGGAGGATTTTTGCCTGAGCAAGTATCCACCATCTATTTCCTGCATCTGTGGGATGAGTAGGACATTTTGAAACAATAAGTATTTTCATGAAAAGGATTATAATAATAGTTATTATTGATGAGTTAGTGAGGAGAGAATTTTATCCATCATTTTTTCATACATTTTGTGTTGTAATTTAGATGTCTCCATAACTTCTTTTTTAGGAAATTTTATTATTGCTTTTACAATTTCATCAGCTTTGATATCGCAAAAGCCATTATCTATTGGACGAATGTTGTTTTTCAATCCATAAATATTCAATATGTGCTCTACTTTACTTGAACCATCACGAATCGTTTTATTGAAAAAGTTCTTGGTACCCCAATGGTCAATACTAAAGCATGGTACGGCATTATGTAAACTTACAATTATAGGATGCATATTACTACCTATATATGCGTCGGCATATTTAATTAGAGCATACCAATCAATCGGAGATAAAGGTGTGTTTATTTGATAATCAAATGAATGATTGAATTTTATGCCTCCCGGCATTGGGAAAGCTACACATGTTTTACCAATAGCCTTAAACTGATCATGAAGTTCGGATAATATTTGTGGAGATAATGATTGAGAATGAAGAGAAACTAAGATATAATGTTCAGGCAGATTAAAATGTGTACGAATGTCTGATTCTGTTAGTATCAGGTTACTTACATTATTATTGAATGCAAAGACTGGATCTGGTGTAATTGATATTTCTAATTTTTCATTAATACTATGCATCAAATCTTTGGTCCAAGTATCTCTAACAGATATATATTTCATGCATGAAAGCGTAGTGCCCATTCTCTTTTTTAATTTCTTAGAGAATTGTGCATATCGCGAGTTTTGTGATGAAACAGACATCATTGCTGTTGGAATAATCTCTGAAAAACCGATACCCCAAAAGGGATTGGGGAACATACGCTCTGGTGCAGGTCGAGCAATATAAAATGGTTTACGTTTACCTTGGTGGATACGTGATAACAAGGGATGGTGTTGAACTACAGCATCCGATCCAATTATTATGGCATCTATGTTGTGTTTTTCAATAGCAGCAATAACTTCTGTTGAATTGTGTAAATTTTCTGATTGTTCGGGAATCATTTTATTTACAAAATCTAAGTGACATCTTGTCTGTGAGTTGGTTTGATATTCTTTGTTTAAAGTACTCTCAGTTGCTTCTGAAACATAATTAAAAAATATAGGATGATATCCTTTATTTTTTAAATAAAAATAAGTGGATATTCCTTGTAAGTTTGCCCCAAAATTGGCTACTTTATAGAATGTGAGTATTCCTATGTTCATTTTTTCTTATATTGGAAATTATTTTATTTTTCTTTATGTTTTGGTCTAATAGATACAAAAATGTTCCGAATGCAATGATGCCGATGGCCCACATCATCCAAAAATCAAAAATAATCATGAATATTTTCATGATGAAGAATAGTCTATAACCTAAATCAATATATTTCCAATTACTAATAAATTTATAGATATACATAATTATAGCAGATACACCTACTGCGCCGACACTGGAATAATACCCTAATATACCAATGTCAGAGCGGAAAAGACCGAAATTGGATTCAATAGTATTTATTTTAAAATATAATGTTAGAGATCCCCATCCGGTACCGAAAAATGGATATAATGGAGAATCCGAGAATTTAGTTAAATAAAATTTTCCAGATAAAAAACGTACCCACTCTTCTCCTTTTCCTTGTCCTTCGCTCTGTTCCGCATTCATCATAGAAAAGTCATAATAAAAACTAAAAAATAGTACAATAAATAAAAGAATGAAAGCTATTCTTATTGTCCATTTATGCTTACTTTTTGCTTCTAAAACTGCATAAATATATGCTATTATTAGACATATGATATGCTTTCTCGAGCAATAGCATAAAATTCCAATCGAAAAAGCAATCGTGAAAATAATGTCTTTTCTATGTAATTTATTTTTGCTTACTAATCTGCCAATATAATAAGAAGCCAATAGCATAACAAAATCAATCCCCCAAATATAAAACCTCCATAGTCCCATTCTGTTCTCTATAGAGCCATTCCCATTATTTCTCCCTAAAAACCAGTAAGTAGGATATGTAAATTGTTGTCCGATTTCTATAATAACCCATATTAAGCAAAAAAAGACCAATATTCGGATAATATCTTTAGGTGCCACTTTCCATATAGATAGTAGAAAATAGAAAGCAAGACCATAATATGTAGCAATATAATTGTATAAAAAGGACGCTGAAGATGCATTCCAATCAATAATTGCCGGTATGTAACTCAAGGAGGCTGCTACTAATGTCCAGATAGCCGTACTTTGCATGGTTCCGCTTTTGATGTCATTCTTATTAATGACAACTAAGAAGAATATAACAGAGCCGATAAAGAAAGCGGGTTTTGAAGACCAACCTTCGATTCCTAAATCAATAGATGACCATCCACAGAAAGCTATGAATAGTACAATAACTATTAATACGAATCTAAATGTGGTTAGTTTTTGATATTTGTGAATTATTGAATGAGGACTATGCAAAATATTCTATTGTTTTTTTTGAGTCATATCCATAATTATACTTTTTCTTCTCTCTTTTTCCTATTACTTTAGCGGGTATTCCTGCTACTATTGTATATGGTGGTACGTCTTTTACGACTATTGCTCCAGAAGCCACTATTGCGCCTTCCCCAATGGATATGCCAGGAAGTATTATTGAACGACAGCAAATCCAAGCATAATCGCCAATAATTACTGGTGCTCCTTTTCCACAGAAATGCACATCATTATAATCGTGATTAAGTGTCCAAATAATAGCGTCATAAGCTATTACTACACTTTTTCCAATAGTTAATCCCTTGCGGCCATCGAGAAGAACTTTTGGTCCTATCGAAGTACCACTTCCGATTCTAATACCTCTGGGATTACGAATATGGAAGCCTTGATAAAAACGTACATTTGTAGCGAGATTCATGCCTGAAATTTTCAGACCATAATATCTGAAGCGAATACTTGGAAAACTGGATAGGATAGAATTTGTAAACCACCAAATTAAGCCAGATTTTATTGCATAAATATGATGTATTAGTTTCATGCTCCGAACATTATTCGTTTTATAATATTACTACTTTTCAATATATTGGCTGTTATAATAGAAAGAAAAATGCTTATAGCTGAAATAGTAAGAGAATATACTATTTGAAAAGTAATACTTGTTATCCAATGTTCGATAGATAACATGAAAATTCCTATTTCTTGAAAAACCATTATGAAAAATAAGTGTAGAATATAGATTTCAAGAGAATTTTTTCCTATGAAAGATAATAATATTATTCCTTTTCCTGTTTTTGTTTTTATGGTAAAATTGTTTAGATAAATAATCATAGTAAGTGGAAGAAGAATGCTTGAAAGGCTACTTAATCCAGTGATTTTATATCCTGATAAAATAAATAGTCCTATGAAGCAAAGTAAAGATATAAATACAACCCACTTGTTTTCTATAAGCTGCTCAAATTTATTGTATTTTCTGCAAAGTATTCCCATGATGAAAGCCGGATAATAGTTGGCCAATCTTGAAATAACAATAATACCATCTGTGTCATTTTCAAGACTAGGTGTTAATTTCCTGAAGATATAAAGAAGTATAAATCCAGTGATGTAAATAGCTAGTTCTTGCCATTTCTTTACTTTCTTAAAATCTATGATAAAAAATATTATACTTACAAATAAATTTAGCACAAACATGTCTTGCAGAAACCAGTATCCCCAATGTCCTCTACCAAAGTAAAGCAAAGTTCCTGTAACTAAATAAGGTATTAAGATTCTGTGTACACGTTTTATTATCGTATTTTTCAAATAGTTTGTTCCATGGTGTTCCGCTCTATAAAATAGAAAGCCGGATGCGAAAAATAAAAGTGGCATGTGAAATGAATAAATTAATCTATAAATAACTGATAGATATAATTCAGAGCCATATAACTCAGATAATGGTTGTTGAATAAATAGAGGCTCTCCTAAAGTCCAAGGGATAACATGTCCCATTACCATTAGAAGTATGGCTATGCCTTTTAAAACATCCAAATACGGATAATATATTACTTTTTGTTCCATCTATTATAGAAAAGTAAATGTTTTATGATAATCTTTATTCGATTCTGATGCTTCGATATGTAATTATTTCTAATAAATTGTTTGTGAATTTTGTCGAAATTAATATGAAACAATTCTGAAATCAACGTCTCCCATTCGATTCTATCTAAATTCTGATATATCATATATCGTTCTTTAGGTATAGACCTATAGGCTGGCAAAAGGGCTTCTTGTATGAAAGCTTGATCTTGTTTTATCGGTATTAGATTCAGTTGAGATTTTATTTGGGATAATAATATATTTGCCTTCTCCGTATTGCAGAATATTAGTGATATCCCTGTTCTTGTATTTCTTCCTGTAAATATGTGAGAATGTAATTTTTTGATTCCCCAAGCATCACCTACTGTGAAATCTGCATATCGCCCTCTATCACGAAATTTACATGCATAACAAGTCTCTCGAAGAATATAATTTTTTCCGTCTCCACTATATGCATAACAACGATATGCGGGTGAACAGCTGCCATGACGTTCTATATGCTTAATTGTATTGTTCTGTGTAATGTCAAAATTGATAACTCCTCCATAAGACCAAGGAAAACGATGTTTACTTCGAAAACGAAAATTTGATATAGGACCTCTAAATTTTCGTTGCCAAAAGTCTATTTCTTTTCGAATGATTTTATAGCTATATGTACCGTGACATATAAGATCTATTGTATAAAGATTAATATAATCTTTTCTAAGGAAAGCTTTAAGTCCTGCTATTTGACAAGGTGTTCCGGTATATAGAACGAGTTTTCCTGTTTCTAAGAATACTTTAACTTGCTTGAAAGTATCTTCTGTATCACTTTGAATATATTTTGAGTTGCGTATCTTTTGTAAATCATCATTGGTTGTGACACAAACATGCTTTGCTCGCCATTCTTTTTCATCTAAAACTACACCAAATACATATCCACCAATTGAAAGAATATATTCAGCTATCATGGTACAAATGCCTATAGTAGCACTATTCTTTGAATAATTATCATCTGTATTTGTTGCGATATAGCATACTTGTTGATCTATGGGATTATTTTGATGGCTATTCACTTCAGGACATATCTGGTCACAAAACCCGCATTGTATACATTTATTTGTGTTTAGTTTGGGAAAAAGAAAACCTTCCGAATCTTCAGTCATAGTGATTGCGGATTGTTTGCATATTTTTGCACATGCCCCACAGCCACTGCAATTGAGCTTATTTTCCGTGAATACTGTACTTTTAGATAGTTTTATTTTATCTTTAGTAGTCTGCATAACTTGTTAGCTATTTTTATTGGGAGGTAGCGGTATGCAAGATATTTGTATCGAGAACTATTTTCTGCGTTTGGGTATTTTACAAAATGAGTGTTTGAAGAATAATGAGAAAGCATTTTATCTAATAGTGCATCGTACATATAATCGTAACTATGTATTTTTGAGTTGTTATAATGCCTTAATATTTCATCTATTCCTGCTTCGAGATTGTATTCAAACTTTAAAGATGGAACGGCAGCCTTTATTTTGCTATTATCAAAAACAGCATCAAGGGTTCTATCGCCTTTTAATATATTTTTTTCATTTGGCATTACTTTTCCTATTTCGTCAACAGATATGTCTACGATATTGATATCTATATTCATTTTATCATAAAAAATCCGCCAAAAATCTTGCCATGTATATTGAAAATTGCTGGTAATGTGAAAGTCTTCATTTTTAGCGTTTTCATTTAAAAATAGTCCGACAACTCCATTTGCAAAATCATCTACATAGGTAAGTGTCGTAATAGAATTTCCGCCATTCCATACAAACATTGGTTTTTCTGATTTGATACGTTCTATAATAGTACGATGATATTTATATGCTGGAGTTATGCCAAATGGTATTCGTTCCTCGTCGTATGTAATATACGGACGTACTATTGTATAATAATTGTGTGAGTCATGAGACAACTTTATTAGCATCTTCTCAGCTTCATACTTTTCTGTATTATATTCCCAATCCTTATTCGGTTTAGGTGATGACTCCTTAATGGGGAAATCTTCATTAGCTCTACGATAGACACAAGAGGTTGAGATAAAGATATATTGCTCACAATGATTTTTAAAAATAGGATATACACGCTCAATATCTATTGGTAAACGTGATAAAAAATCTACTACTATATCAAAATGTAAGTTACGTATTTTATCCACCCACGTGGAAGTATTTTTGAAATCGCCAATGATATTTTGTACACTGTTAGGAAGTTTTTGTTTTCGAATCCCTCTATTGAGTACCCACAATCTATATCCTTGCTCTGCTGCTTTATTGAGTACAGCCGTACTAAGAGTACCTGTTCCACCAAGGAGAAGTACATTTTTAGTTTCCATTTTTGTTTAATTGCTTTCTTATGAAAGTGTTTATATATTGTCGCTCATGTCTTGAACAACCAACACTATATATTATGCAAGCTGTTGAAAATATGCATACAATAGAGATCAAGATAAATGATACTGGTGTTACTCTAATAATTTGCTTCATTGCAAATGGAAGTATTGCTGATAAGCAAGTTACTATGAGAATATTTAAGATAACTTTCTTTATATAATCTATAGCAGACAATTTTATCATTTTTCTTAATATATAAAGTCTGGCTAATAAACAACATTGTGATATTATTATAGCTATAATAAATACCGTTTCAGGGCTATGTCCAGTTTTCAATAGCATGTATGATAAAGGAAGGTTCATTAAATTTAGTCCTCCTACTATAATCTGATAATTCCTTATATTTCCCGTGGCAAGCATTGTTGTTATGAGGGGACCGGAAATAGATTCGCTCATGGTAAAAATTAGTGCTAATTGGACAAATAGAACTGTGTGTTGAGGAACGAATTTCAACCAAAGCTCTAATAAAAAAGAAGTATTTACTAATACCGGAAGTGAAAGTAGCAATAACATATAAAAAGAGAAACGAGCGCCTTTATAAATTAGCATTATTGTATATTCATGATTCCCCGATGCATAAGATTTTGTAATTTGTGGATTCAAGGCTGTCATGAAGTTCTGTACAAAGCCTTGTATTGCTGTATTTACCTGAAAAGCTATGCCACGAGCAGCATTAACTGTTGGACCACAGAATAGGTTAATAACAATATTGCCACCTTGGTCACGGAGCACGGTAGCTGATGCACCGATAAAGTTCCATCCGGAAAAAACAAACATCTGTTTCAGCAGATTCTTATCCCAGATGTAATGATATGTACATTCCTCAAAATTCCGTTTGCAATAAATACCATAAGCCAAACGAATAATTGAAGCGACGATAAATATTAACATAGAATAGAATATAAGTTTGTCTATGGGAGAAATCGCAATTAGGTAGGCTATAGTTAATTTACCTATGACTTCTATAATGGATATATAAGCAAAGGCAGACATCTTTTCGTGAGCAATGATAGCTGCATTATAAGGAACACTAATTAGATTAATGACAAAGGTTGCAACAGAAAATTGTAAGACCCAATTGGCTGCTACCATGCGTTCAGTTGGGATATCCATTTTTGTGTTGAGGAACCAGATACCTATGGTTTCTGCTAAGATTATGATGACAACTCCTATGCATAGTTGAATATTAATGGCTGATGAAAAAATACTTTTTAGTTTCTTTTTGTTACCTATTCCTAATTCATAAGTAATAAAACGACTAATTGCTGCTGATAATGAACCTGATAATACAGAAAACATCGCTACTACTCCACCTACTACGTTATAGATTCCAAAATCTTCTACTCCCAATAAATTTAGTACGATGCGGCTAGTATATAAGCTTATTATCATCATAAACAGCATTCGTACGTAGAGTAAAAGCGTATTTTGGGCAATACGTTTATTATTTTCAGGGGTAGAAACCATTTAGCTTAATAATATAAGGTAAGTACTCACTGTATGCTGTAATATCGACAAAGATATTATAGACCACTTAGAGTTATTTTTTGGGGATTAATAATTAATACCCATTGAAGAAGTGCATATAATCCGTTTCATTGGGTATTAGTTTTAGTAAAATATTTGCGATATATTTAATGGGACGAAATTTTTGCATTTTACAATTTTTTATAGAGCAAATCAAGGATGTGCTGTTGATAGCCTATTTCTTATAGATAGATTTTTCACAACCTGCATGTTTTGTTTGAAACAACTGCGTAATGAATTTATTATGTACTTGTGGTGCTACATTCGGGATACGCTACGCTCTCGCCTCTCCCAGAACTGGAATCAACGAATCATTTTGATGATTGATAAATGCGTTGCAAAATTACGGATATAGTGGCAGAATGCCAAATATTTTGCAATGAAATTTTATTATTTTTTGTGGCTTCAGAATAAAGAATAGAGTTTTAATACATAAGTATATAAGAAGATGGGAAATGAAAAGTTAACATCGTATCTACAGAAAGTAAACTTCATACTGAATAGTTGGTTAACTTTATTATATCTAATTAGTTAACTTCATTTAAGATAATAAGTTAACTTCTTTTGCATAGAATAATAGGTGTAACTGTTAATCGTTAATTATAGACCGCTAATTATTCTAATATTTGCTCGACAAAGCCTGTTGGCATATTCGCATGTACGCAACCTAACATGTTTATACGTACAACAATTTTACTTTTTTCGTTTATTGTAATAAGTTCCCCTTCTAATCCGGATAAGGGCCCTTTTATGACTTTTATTTTGTCACCGATGGCAAGGGGGGTATTACATATTTCTACTGTTTCGGGGCTATAGTCAAGCATGAAACGAAAGCGTTCCATCTGTTCTTCGGGAATAATGGTAGGTGTACTTTCGCCACGCAGCACCATATAGCGGCTGATAGCTTGCAGTGTGAGTGGAAGATACTGTTCCTGAGGGGTGACATGTACAAAAATCATCATGGGAATTACCAGACGGTCAATCCGTTTGCGGCGGTCACTCCATTGACGAATCTCGCTTTGAACCGGCAGGAAATACTCGATCCCCATGGCTGATAACCGCTGAGCAGTCTTCTTTTCGAGGCAAGACTGTACGTAGGCTACCAACCACCGGCGTGGAGTGGAGTCTCCCACCAATTGGGGAGTAGTGGTATATATATTTGTTTTTGTGTACATCTGTTGGTTTATCCTGATTTTGACTTTTGAAAAGTATGCCCCGACGACAGCGCTCTGTCGCCGGAAGCATACAGCAAACAAACAAAAAATAAGTCCGGAAGTAACAGCGATGTTAATATATACGAGTATATATTTTCCCGGACTTATGGGGTATCGAACTATAATTTCTGGTCAAGTGTCTTGCCATAACCATAACCATAGCCGTATTTTTTTCCATAGCCATAATACTTGCCATATTTTCCATAGCCGTAATAATAGCCATATTTCTTCTTTGTCATATCCAGCCCATTGATGACTGTGCAGAGTTGTGGCAGACGTTTGTGCTCCTGTAACTCGTTGATCATCTGATAGTCATTTTTATGTGTATAATCTGCACGACAGATATAAATGGTGGCATCTGCAACGCGGGCGATAAGTTGTGTGTCGGTGACCATACCGATAGGGGCGGAGTCAAGTATGACGTAGTCGTATTCTCTCCTTAAGAAATTGATAGCGTCGTCCAGCGATTGGCGCGCCAGCAACTCTGTGGGATTTGGAGGGATGGTTCCACCGGTTAACAGACTGAGATTGTCAGTAACACCTGAAAGCTTTATCAGTGAACGAAGGTCAGTGGTCTGGGGGGATGCCAGATATTGTGTGATTCCATGTCCTTTGGCAGATACTTGGAATGCCTTGTTCAGACCGGGCTTACGAATATCCAATCCGACAATAATAACCTTTTTACCTAATAAGGCAAGGCTGATAGCAAGATTGGTAGCTATGAACGTTTTACCTTCACTGCTAATGGTGGAAGTGATAAGAATTACTTTTTTGTCCGGACCGTCCAGCATAAAGAGTAAGTTGGTACGCAGACTACGGAAAGTTTCCGCCATGACACCGTTATCGTTTTCATGGACTACAATAGATTGCATCTTTTCATTATCGGCTCCGGTCAATGGAATATCGCCGATGATGGGAACGGTAGTTAGTTTCTCTACATCTGCCCGTCCCTCGATGCGGAAGCTGAGTAGATTTTGCAGATAAATGATAGCTACCGGTATGAAGATACCGAAAGTAAAAGCTATAAGAAAAATCATCTTTCTTTTTGGGGATACGGGAGCATCGTCTGCAAGCGCGTCATCTATGATTTTTGCATTATTTGTAGTGGCTGCCAAGGTGATATTGTTTTCTTCACGCTTTTGGAGTAACATCAAGTAAAGACCCGCCTTGATTTCTTGTTGGCGCTGAATACTGATAAAGTGACGCTCTTGATTAGGAACATTGCTGATCCGTCCGGCAAACTTATTGGCCTGGCGGTCTAGGTCGGCCTTGGTAATGAGCAGTCCTTTGCGCACGCTGGCAATAGTGGTGGCAATGTTAACACGCATGTTGCTGATATCGTTACTTAAACGCTGAATGACAGGGTTGGCTTCGGAAGAAGTATGAAGAAGTCGTTCACGTTCCAGTATAAGTGAATTGTAATGATTAATAAGCGCGGTAAGTGCTGCGTCATTCAGTCCTACATTGACAGGAAGTACGCTATTAATGTTCTTGGGTTCATTGAGATAGTCAGAAAGGTAATCCACAAGATTGAGTTGCGTTCCGTTCTCTACACAACGCTTTTCGTATGCGGATTTTTCAGATACGGCAAGTTGGGCATCGTTACTGATATTGGTAAGTCCGGCTTCGCGCTTGAAGCTTTCTAGTGCTTGCTCGGTGGTACCCAGTTCTTGATTGATGATGGAGATACGTTCGTTAATAAAGCGGGCAGTATTCTCAGCCACTTGATTTTTGTCATTGTTGGCATCCCGATTATATATTTCCATCAGTTTGTTGATGAAGTCTTCGCCTCGCTGCTTATTGGTGTTTTTTAATGATATGGTGGCTACGGATGTCGTCTTACTGGTAGGCTCGATGGATAGAGCGGCAAGATAACTTTTAGCAACTGTAAGTGGCTTTTGTATAATGACCTCGATACTTCCGCTATCATTAATGAGTTTTCGAGAATTTAACAGGAGCGTGATTGTTCCTAGTTCAGTTGGAATGATAGCGGGTAGTTCGGTGAAATGCTTGTTGATACTCCTGCCATTGATAATACCTGAAATATCTATTGTACCATTAATCTGATAGTTAAGTGTCAGAATGATGGGGGAGGTCAGATGTTCGGCGTCTTCCGGTGAAAACTTAACCAATACGGGGGATGAATTATAAAGCTCTATGTCGTTAATATTTCCTTTCGCGAAATAGTTGCTATAAAGCCCTAATTCACTGATGACATCTTTGATTAGTGATTTACTGCGTAAAACTTCTATTTCATTATCGATATTTTTGGAAGAGCTCAGGATACCTAAATCTTCGAAAGCAGTGAGGTCACTACCGGCATTTCCTCCTTTTTTCTCATCTTTGATGATGATAGAGGCGCTGATATTATAGACCGGAGTCGTATACCGTAAATAAATCCATGCTGAGAACAGGCATACAAGTATTGATGCCACGAACCAAGGCCAGCGTATGATATATCTGAACAAGATAGTGCGGTAGTCTGTTTTTTCTTCTTTTTCTTCGAATATGTCGTCGTAAAGTGCTTCTTTCACGTTGATTGAATGTTAAATATTAATTATCAAATATTAGATATTAACTATTTGGTAATGGCGATGATAAGGCTGGCCAATGATACAAGCGAACCGACAACGGAGAACCAAATGGTAGTACTGCTGCTGATATTGGACGTTTTGGCTTTTGTCTTATTGGGAGTGATATATAAAATATCGTTTTGCTGCAGGTAATAATAAGGAGATTGCAGTATATCTTGATCGTTCAGATCGAGTTTGATGATTTCCCGTTTTCCATTACTGTCTTCCCGTATCAACTTTACGTTGTCACGAATACCATAGATTGTCATATCACCTGCCATGGCAAGCGCTTCAAAGAGATTTACCTTTTCATTGGAGATGGTGAAAGTGCCCGGACGGGTTACTTCACCGATGACCGAAATCTTATAATTAACCATGCGTACAGTGACAATGGGGTTTTCACGGAACTGTGACTTGAGTTTTTCCTTTATCAGTTGTTCGGCTTCTCCTTTAGTGAGTCCTCCTAAGTGGATATTGCCAAGGACGGGGAAGTCTATATTACCTTCATTGTCTACAAGGTATTGTTGTAAAACGGGCTGCGTAGTTAGGCTCCGGTTATTACCTGTACTGATGGGGGTGGCTACCGTCAGATTAAACGGTTCGGCCAGTTCCGGTTCTTCGGGACAACTGACAACAATGGTAAGCAGGTCTTTGGGCATAATACGTGCATCGTATAAGGCCATGTTTGGGGTGTTTGTGTCGGATGCCGCTGATGGTTGTATTGCATCTTGCAGATAAGGTACTTTTTTGTAGCTTTGGCAACCTGCAAGTATTAGCGGCAATAATAAAATTATTAAACTCTTCTTTCTCACGTTGTTTTAAATATGAATTTAAATTATCAATCTTCAATTATCAATTGCTTAATACGCTTCTTTTTCTCCTTTTATTACATTTTTTACTGTTTTGTAGATAATGTAAATATCGAGTATAAAAGTCCAGTGTTCCAAATACCAGATATCACGTTCCACACGTCCTTCCATCTGCCATAATTCTTTGGTCTCCCCACGAAAACCATTGATTTGGGCCCATCCGGTGACACCTGGTTTTACGAGGTGGCGTACCATGTACTTGTCAATCAGTGCGGAATACTCCTCTGTGTGTTTCAGCATGTGTGGACGGGGACCGACGACGGACATATCGCCCAGCAAAACATTGATAAATTGAGGGAGCTCATCAATGTTACTTTTACGCAGGAAATTCCCCAAGCGCGTTTTGCGCGGATCGTTTTTGGTGGCCTGCAATTTATCACTGTCTTTATTGACGCGCATGGAGCGAAACTTGTAACACCAGAACTCTTTTCCGTCTTTCCCGCTGCGCTTTTGCTTGAAAAATATAGGTCCGGGAGAACTCGTTTTTATGGCTATTCCTATCAGTATATATATTATAGGAAAGAGTGTACATAAAAAGAGTAGTGAAAAGACGATATCAAACAGGCGCTTAAGCAAACGGTTCTCGGCTTGGGCAAGTGGTTCTCGACGGATATATAAGATTGGTACACTACCCATCATTTCAAGGTGCATGCGTCGTTTTAAATAACTACGTACATTGGGTACGCTATAGAAACGTATCAGGTTATTCTCACAATAGTTAATAATGGGAAGAATAGTGGCGCTCTGGGATGAAGGAAGTCCGCAATATACATGTTCTATTCCGTTGTGGCTTAAATAGAATAGAGCTTCGCTGGTATTTCCTAAATATGGAACCTGCTTCGGATAGTGTGTGGAAAGAGCATCGGAGAAGTAACCTATAACATGAAATCCTGATGTCGGATCACTGGTCATTTCGTGATGAAGTTCAACCATGTTTTCGCCATCTCCAATCATTATTACCGTACGCGAATTTCCTCCGGTACGACGATATATTTTAATGATATACCTACAGGTAAGTCTGTATATTATAAGACAAGCTAAGAAGATAGCATAGTAAATAGTGAAAAAACGTGCGGAAGGCATTCCGAAGTTTGCAAGACCGACCAAACTGATAAATACCACTGAGTGTAGAAAGGTATTGCGAAAGGCACATACTATAATACGTTCAGGACGAACGATTCGTTGATGTGAAATAACACCTTTGGAATAGTTACAGATAATATAGACAAGATTTGATAATACTAATAATTGAGGTAGGGAGTTGGCGAATATACTGCCAAGCATATACTCATCCATCGCATAATACAATGCAATGAAAATCGTATTCAGCAGATATAAGTCACCTGTAATGATGATGAATTTGATGACCTTATTGAATCTCAATACTTGCTTCATGTTCGTCATAAATAACTAACACTCAGATTATTCTCGTGGAATAAAGGAGCGTAGCGGCAATGCTGTTTGTTGTTATGTTTGTATGTTCTCTTACTTACAAGGTAAGAGAATAAATGTATAGTATTTAAAGTAGTGGTAATTATGGGTGAAGAAGCCTTTAATATATCCTTAAACTATACACTTATAGACTTTTACTCTTATAGTTTAATTGTGAATTAATTAAAAAAGATAGCAATTTGAAAAAGCTATAAATGTAAGTATTTATAATTTATTAATTGTGTTTATGCCTTTTTATATCTCTTTGTGTTATATATAGAATATAAAAAAGAAATAATTTATTTGTTTATATTGGTAATATTTTTTATACCTTTGCTGCCATTAAAAAATCTTCTCTTACCTTGTAAGTAAGAGAATAAATGTATTTTGGAAAATATTTGATATTTTATTGATATAATGTAAAATACTACTTTTTTCTTTTTTCTTTTTTCTTCTGGGGATGGATGGTGGAAATAACCTTTCTATTGGCTTTGCTCATGGCATTATTGTTAAAAGATGCGAGATATACATGTGTGATTTTTTCCGAACTATGTCCTAAGCCTTCACTGATGATAGAGATAGCCACACCTTCATCTTTGGCAGTAGTTGCCCAGCTATGGCGAGCTACATAGGACGTTAACGGTACATTTAATTGTAATATTTTAGATAGCGTATGTAAATGTTGATTGTAAAGTCGTAAGGCGCTTTTGTATTGGCGGTAACCCTCTCTGCCAGTGCTTGATAGGATAGGAAGCAGGTAGGGTGAGGAGGATTTCTTGTTGGTATAACGATGAAGAATACTGGAGGCATAAGGCTCAATGTACACGGATAATTGCTGGTGTGTTTTATGACGATAATAATAGATGATATTGTGTCGTACATCCGTTTTGCGAAGGTGTACAAGGTCTACGAATGGAATACCTCTTAAATAGAAGCTTAACAAGAACAGATCACGGCTGAAACACAGGTTGGGTTGTTCTTCTAAATCGAGTTGTGCTAAACGGCGAATAAGGGTAGGGGAAATGGCTCGCTTGGTAGTTGGCTCATAGCCGGTGAATACAAAGCGGAATAATTCGTCGGCCGGTTCTGTGTCGGGAACTCCTTGTTGATATGCTTGATTGAAGATAGAACGCAGCATACGCATATAAGTAGATATGGTATTGTGGCGTCGCCCTTTTTGGAGCAAATGTTCTTCGTACTCTTTTATGAGTCCGGCTGTAATCTCTTTAAAAGTAAGCGTATCGTCTCCCAGAAATTCCAGGAAGCTATTAAGAGTGCTGGTGTATAAATTGGCAGTACCATAGCGTCCGGCTTGTCTGGCTTTTTTGATTGCATCTAAGGCAAATGTCTTTACTAACTTCATAATCTGAATTTTAAATGATTAGTGTGGCCTATAACAAGTAACCTCAAAAAAAGATTTGAGGTGGCATAATACATTTTAACATAGAAATGGTGAAATTTCTATAAGAATTCAGATATGATTAATTCGGGCAGACCGGCTTTTGGGGGATTACAGTATGCCCGCACGTACTCTGCTGAGAGTTTCGGGGGTCATCAGCAGATAGGATGCAATGTGTGACAAGGGTGCCCGTTTGATAACTTCAGGCTGATGTTGCATCAGTTGGTTATAACGCTCACGTGCTGTTTCGAACCGCCAGGAATCAGCTTTTACTTGCGAAACAATAAGGGAGTATTCCAGTATCTTACGATAGAACATATTAATTTCCCATGACACTTCGGTGAGAAGCATCAGCTTTTCGAAAGGGAGTAGGTATACTACGCTATCTTCCAGTGCTTCGATCATAAGATGGGTAGGCTCTTTCTTTAAGGTACTTTCTATGCAAATTATAATACAACCTTCGTAAGAGAAGTGTTCAGTAACGTCTTTTCCATTCTTATAATAGAACTGGCGCAGCATCCCTTTACCGACAAATACTATATTGTGGCTGGTTTGTCCCTCAGCCAGTAGAAGTTCGCCTTTTTCAACCTCTTTTCGGATCAGTATCTCCTCTATCTGTTTTCTGCCTTCGAGGGCCATACCCGGATAGCGGGAATTGATAGTGGCATCAACAGTTTCTTTTAATAGTGTATCCATAACAGTCAAGTCGGTTCTTTTGCCCGCAAAGATAGAAAATTTTATTTGATATGTATCAACTCTATCTTTCTTTCCTTTCCGTATCTTTGCACGATTTTTATCATAGCACATCCCACAGATAATGATACAACAAGAAAGTTTGAAGAAGCAACTCGCTAAATTGGCGGCTCCTATCTTTATAGAGACGTTGCTTATTATGATGCTTGGTGCGGTGGATACTATTATGTTGAGCCGGCATTCGGACAATAGTGTGGCTGCCGTTGGAGTGGTCAATCAGATTATTATGTTGACATTTCTGGTATTTGAGGTTATTAATCTCGGAACTTCTGTACTTTGCTCTCAATATCTCGGAGCTCGACTGCATAAGAAAGTGGTACAGGTAGTAGGAGTGTCTATTCTTGTTAATCTGGTGATAGGCGTTACGGTCAGCTTCTTTTTGTACTCCTGTGCAGGACCGATTCTTCGTATGATGGGTCTTACTTCCGAGTTGATGCAGGATGGTTTGGATTATATGCGAATTGTAGGTGCTTTTGCATTTTTTCAGGCATTGTCGCTTACGCTCTCAGCATCGCTGCGTAGTGCTAATAAGGCAGTGTATCCCATGTTGGTTACTGTGGTCGTTAATATCCTTAATATAGTAGGTAACTATTCCTTAATCTTCGGACGCTTCGGTTTTCCCGAGCTGGGTGTGGAGGGTGCGGCTATATCAACAGCTTTCAGTCGTGGAGTTTCAATGGTGATTCTGTTTGTAATCTTGTTCCGCAAACATATCCATCGTTTCCCGTTGGTTTATTTCCGTCCGTTCCCATGGATTGAACTTAAGAATTTGATGAGAGTGGGACTTCCTTCTGCCGGCGAGCAATTATCATACAGCTCTTCGCAAGTGGTTATTACTTTCTTTATTAATATGTTGGGCGTGGAAGCACTTGCCACGCGTACCTATTGTGTTAATATTATTATGTTTGCGTATTTGTTTAGCATATCCATGGCGCAGGGAGGAGCTATCTGTATCGGACATCTGATAGGTGAGAAAAAGCCACATGCTGCTTTTCTTATGGGCAAATACGTTATGAAGAAGTCGGTTATGATAACCGTTATCCTTTCTTGTGTACTTGCTCTCTTCGGGCACGTAATTCTCGGTTGGTTGACTTCGAATCCCGAAATTATTCGCATGGGAGTCGCAATTCTGTTTATTGATATTCTTCTTGAAGTGGGGCGTCCCATTAATATTTTTGCTACGAATGCTTTGCGTGCGGCAGGTGATGTCAATTATCCTTTTTACGTGGGATTGGTTGTTATGTGGAGTGTAGCAGTAGGTTTGGGTTATATCTTTGGTATTCCTTTGGGCTGGGGTATTTGTGGTATGTGGGTTGCTTTTTTGCTGGACGAGAATATACGGGGATTTATCTTTGTGCGTCGTTGGTATAGTTTGAAGTGGTTAAACAAGAGTTTCATAAAATGATACCTGGGTAGCTGCGTTTGATAATTATCGATTGGAATTATTTTTTTCTGTTCGATTAGAATTTGAGTGTTAACAGTTTATCTCTTTTCTTACGAAAATGTCTGAAAATTTATGTGGGAAAGATTTGCACAGTCCAAAAGTTTACCATACATTTGCACCGCATTTGAGAAGAATGTTGGTTACTAAGGAAGTTTGGGTGAGTGGCTGAAACCACCAGTTTGCTAAACTGACGTACGGGTAACTGTACCGGGGGTTCGAATCCCCCAGCTTCCGCAAGGAACAAAATGAAAGCATCGGTTTGAAAAAATCGATGCTTTTCTCTTTTATATACTTCATAATACTTTTTTTTGATGCTTTTTCCCATTCTTCAGGGCTATTGGAATATATTTTCAAATGATTGAGATAATATTAAAAAGGCGATAAGGCAAGGTGTGCTACATTTGTCGGTAAGAAAATGTATATTCTTAACTTATTATATCATGAAGACAAAACTATTGTGCATCGCATTGCTTTCATTACTTTGGATAGGATGTAGACAGAAACAGTCGGATACCAAAGATGACTGCGAGCTTCAAACTACCACCTTATTTATGGAACTTCCGGATGAGTGTCCTACGCCTGATGGTATGGCGATAGCATCCAATGGAGATTTGATTCTGGCCTGCCCTAACTTTGCCGATCCCTCCAAACCGGCTTGTCTGATGCGTATAACCGCTGATAAACAGATTACTAAATGGTTGGAGGTGCCAGTGTTACCTGAAACCGGTTTGGCGTGTCCTATGGGGATAGCCTTTAATGAAAAGGGGGATTTGTACGTCTGTGATAATCAAGGATGGAGTGGCAGCAAACAGGGAAAAAATAAAGGACGTTTACTAAAACTTGTTTTTGGGAAGGATGGAAAACTGAAAGAGACAATTACCGTGGCTTCGGGCATGGAACATCCTAACGGCGTACGGGTGCATAATGGGAAAGTGTATGTTACACAGAGTTCTCTATCGGGCATCTTGTCAAAGGAAGGATTGTTGGTGAGCGGCGTTTATCGCTTTGACGAAAATGATGTGAATGTGAAGGTGAGTAATACGGAGAATGATGTTTCATTGATTACCACAGTAATTACGCATAATCCACAGGTTCAGTATGGGTTGGATGGTATAGTTTTTGATAAATCCGGAAATCTGTATGTAGGTAATTTTGGTGATGGAGCTATTCATAAAATAACATTCGATGATGCTGGAAACGTTACAGGGAACACGATATGGGCACAAGATAGTGAACAACTGACTACTACGGACGGCATCTGTATGGATGATGCTGGAAATATGTATGTAGCAGACTTCTCAGTAAATGCTATTGCCCGGATTACTCCGGATGGGGTGGTAAAACGTATTGCTCAAAGTCCTGATTGTGATGGTAGTGATGGCGGTTTGGATCAGCCCGGAGAACCGATTGTGTGGAACGATAAATTGATTATCTCCTGTTTTGATATTGTAACGGGACCGGATAAGGTGAATACAAAACATGACCGTCCTTATACACTTGCCCAAATGGAACTGAATCCTTGATTTTTTTATTCGGATTGACATGAAAAGACATTTATCTACTTTTATAGGCTCCGCTATCTGCGGTGGTTTTGCTTTCTGTATCTGGCCGGAATTGTGGAAATCGTATGGAATTATGGGAGGTTGGCTGGCGGCGGCTTTGCTGATTGGTATCATGTGGTACATGAACCATTGGAATGGGGTCATTAATAATCCTGAGGGGAGAATGTGGCTTGACCAAGGTTGGTGTATCGGTGCATCGGGTATTGCTTGGGGAGTCGTCCGTTTTCGGGGAGACATAAATGCGGTATTGAGTGCTATGCCCACGTTGATGTGTTGCCTGATAGGCGGTGCTTTGGCCGGTGTGGCAGTTTGGTATTTGCAAAAAGAAAAGGAGAGCGCGTGATGGGAGAGTGGTTACAACAATACAATGAATTTTTGGGGATGTACAATGCAGCGATTATTACATCCGTTTTTGGCGCATTTTGTGTGACATTTGCTGTGCTGGTCTGTTGGCCGAGGCTGGTGAAAGATTTTGGTCCGATAGGTGGCTTTATTGCTGCCGCTTTGCTAATAGGAACTTGTTGGCTTATTAATCATAAATTGCCCGGATATGGTGTATCGGCAGGGTTGGCTTTGGATGACGCTGGTAATGGTAAGCAATTCGGATTGATACATCAGGGGCTTTACGGTTCAGCGCCGTGGGTAGACATGGGATGGTCCATTGCCATGGGATTTGCCCTGTTTCATTTGTTATCGGCGGGGAAAGGTTGTCGTATAGCCATGCTAAAAGAAGCTTTTCCACGTTGGATCGTAATTTTGCTGGGTGGAACGGTGGGCGGTATTCTTGCCGGACTGACCGGATTTACTAATGCCAATTTATAATAAAGGAATAAAATTATGAAATATATATTAGCTCATGACTTGGGAACAAGTGGCAATAAAGCGACTTTGTTCTCGGAAGAAGGTAAAATGGTAGCGTCTATCACCGTAAGTTATTCAACTTATTACGAGGTTGGTAACCGGGCGGAACAGGACCCTGAGGACTGGTGGCAGGCGGTAGCCGATACGACCCGTGAGATGGTGGGACGAGTGGGAGCGGAAAATATTGTGTCGGTGGCATTAAGCGGCCAGATGATGGGATGTTTGTGTGTAGACAAGTATGGACGACCGTTACGGCGACATATTTTGTATTGCGACCAGCGTTCGGTGGAAGAAGAAGCCTGGATGAGGGAGCGTATTGATTTGTCGCGTTTCTACGCTATTACCGGGCATAGGTTGAATGCGGTCTATACTCTGACGAAACTGATGTGGGTACGGAGGCACGAACTGGATGTATTTGCAGCAACTTATAAGGTCTTGAATGCAAAAGACTATATTAATTTTAAATTGTGTGGAGTGATGGCTACTGATCCTTCAGATGCTTCGGGAACAAACGCCTATGACCTGAACCGATGGGAGTGGTCGGACGAAATTCTGGAGCTGGCGCAACTTGACCAGTCATTGTTTCCTGAGGTACATCGCTCTATTGATATCATCGGAGAGATAACCGATGAGGCTGCACAATTTACCGGATTGAAAGTTGGCACGGCAGTAGTGTGTGGTGGCGGTGACGGTAGTTGTGCCGGAGTAGGAGTAGGCTGTGTAACTCCGGGCAGTGCTTATAACTATTTGGGTTCATCTTCATGGGTGGCTCTGACGGTGGAAAAACCGATTGTAGATGCGAAACAACGTACTATGAACTGGGCGCATGTGGTACCGGGAATGTTACATCCGTCAGGTTCTATGCAAGCGGCGGGAGCAGCTTTCAACTGGGCGGTATCCCAATTGTGTCGTCATGAACAGCGTTTGGCAAAAGAGGCCGGGGGAACTACCTTTGATTTTGTAAATGCTGCCGTCGAAACATCTCCCGTCGGGGCAAACGGATTGTTATTTCTGCCTTATATGATGGGTGAACGAAGTCCGCGTTGGAACGCCGATGCCAAGGGTGCTCTCATTGGGCTGAATCTGGCCCATACACACGCTGATGTAATGCGGGCGGTAATGGAGGGAATCACACTGAATCTGGGGTACATCGTAAATATATTCCGCAATCATGTACCTATTGAAGAAATGACGGTGATAGGCGGCGGGGCGAAGAGTCAGGTATGGCGGCAGATGATGGCGGATATTTATCAGACGGATATCTTGATACCCAATTATTTGGAAGAGGCGACTTCGATTGGAGCTGCAATATTGGGCGGTATCGGTGTAGGGCTTTTTAAGGACTTCAGTGTGACGGAACGTTTCATTCATACCGTAGGCGTGGTGCATCCGGATGAACGCAGCCGGAAGCGATATCAGGAGTGGATGCAAGTCTTTGACCAGGCTTATTGGGCGTTGGAGGACTTGTATACGGAGATGGCAAAATTCAATAATTAAATGAAGGGATAATTATGAAATGTGTAGTTGTAACCCGTCCGGGAGAACTGGAAGTAAAAGAGGTGGCGAAGCCTGTACCTTCTCCCTATCAGGCTTTGGTGAAAACTGAAATGGTAGCTCTTTGCAACTCGACCGACAGTAAGTTGTTAAACGGACATTTTCCCGGTGTGGATACTTATCCGTTAGCGTTGGGACATGAAACTGTAGGTATTGTGGAAGCTGTGGGTAGCAAAGTAGAGAGCTTTAAACCCGGTGATCGCGTGATTGGAGGCTTGAATGACTTTGGTAATGAACTGGCTGCCGGTTGGGGTGGTTTCAGTGAATATGTGATAGCCAACGATCATGACGTCATGGTAAAAGAAGGTATTGCAGATGAAGCCCACGGGTGGGCGAATTGCTTTGAGATACAGAACGCCATACCGGCATCTGTACCTGCCGAAGAGGGGGTATTGGCATGTACATGGAGGGAAGTACTGGGGAGCTTTAAAGAGTTCGGCCTGCAACCGGGAAAGAAGATTTTAGTGTTTGGAGCAGGACCGGTGGGATTAAGTTTTGTGAAGTTGGGTAGCTTGTTCGGTTTGTCGCAGATAGATATTGTAGATCGTGAGCCTGCCAAGTTGGAAGTGGCGAAAAGTATGGGAGCCTTGAACACTTACCTTTCTGCTGAAGTGGAAAGACAGGAGTTTCTTACAAGCCGGGCACGCAGTTATGATACGGTGATTGATGCCGTAGGATTGGAAAGTATTGTCAATAATGCATTGGAGTTGGTAAAATTTGCCGGAGATGTATGTGTCTATGGTGTGATGACGAAAAACCCGTTATTGGAGATTTCAAGAGCACCCCTTAACTTCAATCTACACATGCACCAATGGCCCACACGCTCGGAAGAACGTCGTTCGATGGGATTACTGGCTGAGTGGATTGAATCCGGGAAATTAAAAGCGGAGGAATTTGTAAGCCATCGGTTCAAGATAAGTGAGATAACAGAAGCTTTTGAAGCAGTAAGGCGAAATAAAGCAATCAAAGTAACATTAACCTTTTAATGAGTAATATAGAAATGATAAATGTAGATAATATGACGGTGGAACAGTTGGCAGGAATGATAGACCATACGTTTCTGAAACCGTTCGGTACAGTTGTCGATATAGAAAAACTGTGTCGGGAGGCACGTGAGTATGGCTTTGCTATGGTAGCTATCAATCCGGCGGAAGTAGAGATATGTGTGCGCCTGCTGAAAGGCTCTCAGGTGAGGATAGGGGCGGCTATTGGTTTTCCTTTGGGACAAACAACGACGGAGTGTAAAGCCTTTGAAACACGTGATGCCATTGAAAAGGGAGCCACCGAGATAGATACAGTAATCAACGTGCGTGCTTTGCAGAAAGGTCAACTGGATATTGTAAAAAGAGAAATAGAAGATATGGTAGCTATCTGCCGTCCGAAAGGCGTTATTTGCAAAGTGATTTTGGAAACTTGTTATCTGACGGATGAAGAAAAGAGAACCGTTTGTTGCATCGCCCGCGATGCCGGTGTGGATTTTGTAAAGACTTCTACGGGATTCGGTACTGCCGGGGCAACCGTGGAAGACGTGGCACTGATGCGTAGCGTGGTAGGTAACAAGATTGGGGTAAAAGCTGCCGGTGGTATCAGGGACCTTGATACGGCATTGGCTATGATACGCGTCGGTGCTACGCGGATAGGCACTTCCAGTGGCATTACTATTGTAGATACATTTGCCGAATGGAAAAGAAAAAAAATATAGAAATGTTTTGCATAATAAAAAAAAGGCTCTACCTTTGCACCCGTTAAAAATCGGTGGATTCGTCTAACGGTTAGGACACATGCCTCTCACGCATGCAATACGAGTTCGATTCTCGTATCCACTACGATTTCGGACATAATGCACTCTTAGCTCAGCTGGTAGAGCAATTGACTCTTAATCAATGGGTCCAGGGTTCGAGTCCCTGAGGGTGTACTTTCTTTGTTAAAATTAAAGCGATTGTCACTAAAAAGGCGGTCGCTTTTTTAATATAATGATTATATTTGCGGCTACTATGGCTAAATATATTTTGTATATGTTGTTAGGGTTATTTCTTATTGCGAAGTTCGCCTCTGTGCCGAACAAGCAAAAGGAGTGCAAGAGTCCCGACGCCATTAGTTTGCACTATACCGATAACCGGGATTGTCTGTCTACAGCGGAAACCGGGCATTTTAAGAAAGAACTTTCAAATAGAGAGCATGGTTGTTATAAAGCTGAAAGAGCCAATACGGTTCCCCCTTTCTCAATGCGCAGTTCTTCCTGCTCAAAAAATCTAAGAACCGACTATTCCTTTATTCCGGTTAATCTCGTCAAATCATTGAAACTTCTTCTTTCCGAAGAAAAGATACCTTCCCTTACTTCCTGTATACATCCTCTCCTGTTTTCTTATAGATATTATGTGTATACGCTCAGGCGTATTCTTATTTGAAGTTTGTTATAATTGATTCGAAAAGGAATTTCTCTTCCTTTTCCATGTTCCTTATTGTTTTTATTTAAGAAACTAATAATCAATACATAATGGATTTTCTATTAGACTTTATTCTTCATATCGATCAGCATATGATCAATATTGTGCAGCAATATCATACTTGGGCGTATGTAATACTGTTCCTCATTATTTTCTGTGAAACCGGATTGGTGGTTACACCGTTCCTTCCGGGAGACTCGCTCCTTTTTGTTGCCGGTGCCATTGCGGCTTTGCCCGATATGCCTCTTGAGGTGAATATAATGGCTTTGATATTATTTGTAGCTGCCGTATTAGGCGATTCCTGTAATTACATGATAGGACATTTTTTCGGGCGAAAGTTATTCAGCAATCCTAATTCCAGGATATTCAAACAAAGTCATCTTGACAAGACGCATGAGTTTTATAAAAAGTACGGAGGGAAAACGATAATTATCGCCCGCTTCGTACCCATAGTTCGTACATTTGCTCCTTTTGTAGCCGGAATGGGCAGGATGCATTACTACTATTTTATGCTTTACAACTTGATAGGAGGAGCTTGCTGGATTGCCTTGTTTTGTTATGCCGGATATTTCTTCGGAGACCTTCCATTTGTTCAACAAAACCTGAAATTACTCATCGTAGCCATTATAGCCGTTTCTATATTGCCGGCTGTGATAGAGGTAGTCCGTGCCAAATTGAAAAGTAAGAAAACAATCTAAAAACTTAATATAACTACATTTATGAAGAATTCTTTTTTTAGCCGTTTTACGCCGAAAGAACCTAAATTCTTTCCGTTACTGAAACAATTGTCTGAAATTTTGTCCGCTGCATCAGTTCTTCTGATGGAGAATCTGGAGCATAACCTGCCGGAAGAAAGAGCAGATTATTACAAAAGAATCAAAGACCTGGAGCGTCAGGGTGACAAACTTACCCATCAGATTCTTGATGAGTTGGGAACTACTTTCATCACACCGTTTGATCGTGAGGATATACATGACCTGACGTCGAGCTTGGATGATGTGATAGACGGCATTAATAGTTGCTCCAAGCGTATTTCCATTTACAACCCTCATCCGATAGCTGATACCGGAAAAGAACTTGCCCGTTTGATCCAGCAAGAGGCGGTTTGTATAAGTAAAGCTATGGATGAACTTGAGTCATTCCGTAAGAAACCGACTGTTTTACGCGGATATTGTACTCAACTGCATGACATAGAAAACCATGCGGACGATGTTTATGAGTTCTTTATCAAGAAGCTTTTTGAAGAGGAAAAAGACTGCATTGAACTCATTAAAATAAAAGAGATTATGCATGAATTGGAGAAGACTACCGATGCGGCAGAACATGTAGGGAAGATATTGAGAAATCTGATTGTAAAATACGCATAAAACAGGGCAGAATACATGGAACTATTAGTGATTATCATTGTACTGGCTCTGATATTCGATTACATTAACGGTTTTCACGATGCGGCAAATTCAATAGCCACCATTGTGTCTACCAAAGTGCTAACCCCATTTCAGGCAGTGTTATGGGCTGCTTTCTTTAATTTTGTCGCATTCTTTATTGCCAAATACATAATCGGTGGTTTTGGTATAGCCAACACCGTTTCTAAAACTGTCATTGAAGAATATATTTCGTTGCCGATTATCTTGTCGGGTGTGATTGCGGCTATTATCTGGAATTTGTTTACCTGGTGGAAAGGGATTCCGTCTTCTTCCTCCCATACCCTTATCGGTGGATTTGCGGGCGCTGCTATTATGGCTCATGGATTTGGAGCTATTCAGCTTCCTATTATCCTGAAGATTGCCGCTTTTATTTTTTTGGCTCCTTTTATAGGCATGGTTGTGGCGTTCGGTTTTACGCTGCTGGTACTCAATATCAGCCGACGGGCACACCCACATACTGCTGAAGTATGGTTCAAGAAGTTGCAACTTGTTTCTTCGGCCATGTTCAGTATAGGGCACGGTCTGAACGATTCGCAGAAAGTGATGGGTATTATTGCCGCTGCCATGATAGCTTCCCATTCCGAAGGACTGGGAATGGGTATAAACAGTATAAATGATTTGCCTGACTGGGTGGCATTCTCCTGTTTTGCAGCTATCTCATTGGGAACAATGTCGGGAGGCTGGAAGATAGTGAAGACGATGGGAACGAAGATTACCAAAGTAACGCCTTTGGAGGGAGTGATTGCCGAAACAGCCGGAGCGTTTACGCTTTATCTTACGGAGTACCTGAAGATACCGGTAAGTACCACGCATACTATCACCGGTGCTATCATAGGAGTAGGGGCCACAAAACGTCTTTCGGCCGTGCGTTGGGGAGTGACAAAGAGTTTAATGACGGCTTGGATATTAACCATTCCGGTAAGCGGACTGTTGGCTGCCATTATTTACTTCATCTTCTGCATTATATTTTAGATTTCACCACATAATATACAAAGCCCCATGGAGTTCTTTCTTTCAGCAAGATTGAATTATAAAGAACTCCGCGGGGCTTTGTATTACTCTACACCGAACAAATTCCCGGCAGAATATTTTCAACCACCGAGGATACTTCCTATCTTTGCAAACTGAAACATTAATTTGTTAATACATTGGATTGGCTATATAGTTTGTTCGTTGAACACTCCGCCTTGCAGGCGGTGGTGGTGCTCTCGCTGATTTCCGCTATCGGATTAGGCTTGGGGAAGATACATATTTGCGGTATCTCTCTGGGCGTTACGTTTGTTTTCTTTGCAGGTATTCTTGCCGGGCACTTCGGTCTGTCCATAGATTCGCAGATGTTGAACTATGCGGAAAGCTTCGGATTGGTGATTTTCGTGTATGCTTTGGGGCTTCAGGTGGGGCCGGGCTTCTTCAGTTCTTTCCGTAGCGGTGGTATGCAACTGAACTTGCTGGCTTTAGGCGTAGTGCTGATTGGTACGTTGATGACGGTGTTAGGTAGCTATGGATTGGGTATTTCCCTGCCGGATATGGTAGGTATACTTTGCGGTGCAACGACTAATACCCCGGCACTTGGTGCGGCGCAACAGACATTGAAGCAGATGGGAATGGAATCCAATACGCCGGCTTTAGGTTGTGCGGTGGCTTATCCGCTGGGAGTTGTCGGGGTTATTCTGGCAGTATTGGCTATACGTAAGACTCTGGCACGTAAGGAAGATTTGGAAGTGAAAGAGAAAGACGATGCCAACAAGACTTATATTGCCGCATTTCAGGTACACAATCCGGCTATTTTTGATAAGAGTATCAAGGAAATAGGTGGACTGAATTATCCGAAATTCGTTATATCCCGTCTGTGGCGGGATGGAAACGTCAGTATTCCCACATCAGAAAAGGTAATTAAAGAAGGTGATCGCTTGCTGGTGGTCACTTCGGAAAAGTATGCTCCGACATTGACCGTGTTGTTCGGTGAGCAGGAACATACAGACTGGAACAAAGAAGATATAGACTGGAATGCTATCGACAGCCAGTTGGTTTCACAGCGCATCGTGGTGACACGTCCCGAACTGAATGGCAAGAAACTGGGTTCGCTTCATCTCCGTAACCATTACGGTATCAATATCAGCCGGGTGTATCGTAGCGGCGTACAGTTGCTGGCTACTGCTGAACTGACGTTGCAGTTGGGTGACCGCCTGACTGTGGTTGGCGAAGCGGCTGCCATACAGAATGTAGAAAAAGTACTGGGCAACGCTATCAAGAGTTTGAAAGAACCCAATCTGGTAGCGGTATTTATAGGGATTATTCTGGGATTGGCTTTAGGAGCGATTCCCATTTCCCTGCCGGGCATCAGCGCTCCGGTGAAGCTTGGTTTGGCGGGCGGCCCCATTATCGTGGGTATCCTTATCGGTACGTTTGGCCCGCGCATGCACATGGTGACATATACTACCCGTAGTGCCAACCTTATGCTTCGGGCTTTGGGATTGTCACTCTATCTGGCATGCCTGGGACTGGATGCGGGGGCGCATTTCTTTGATACGGTATTCCGTCCCGAAGGACTGCTGTGGATTGCTGTGGGCTTTGCGTTGACTGTTGTTCCTGTGTTGATTATGGGAGCTATCGCCTTTAAGTGGATGAAGGTGGACTTCGGTGCAATGGCGGGCATGTTGTGTGGAAGTATGGCAAATCCGATGGCATTGAATTATGTCAATGACACCATTCCCGGAGATAACCCGTCAGTGGCTTATGCAACGGTATATCCTATTTGCATGTTCCTGAGGGTAATTATTGCTCAGGTGCTGCTGATGTTTTTGTTGGGTTAGATGATAAGAAAATTCATCCTGTGAGATGAATAAAATCGTCACATGAGACAAATAAAACCGTCTCGTGAGATAAATAAATTCATACCGTGAGACGAAATAATTCATCCTGTGAGATGAAAAGTGTGTTTTTCGGGACGAATTAATAAGAAGAATAAAGGAATTTGAAAAATAGAATGACCATGGGAACCATTACTCCTGAAAGTATTGTCAATGACTTGCGCTACTTGCAGTTGTTGTCACGTAGTTTTCCTACTATTGCTGATGCCAGTACGGAAATTATTAATCTGGAAGCTATCATGAACCTGCCTAAAGGTACTGAACATTTCCTTACGGATATTCATGGTGAATACGAGGCATTTCAGCATGTGTTGAAAAATGCTTCGGGAGCAGTGAAGCGGAAGGTAAATGAAATCTTCGGTCATACCCTGCGTGAGAGTGAGAAAAAGGAAATCTGTACCTTGATTTACTATCCCGAAGAGAAGTTACAGCTGATTAAAGAACAAGAGACCGATTTGGATGATTGGTACCTGATAACCCTGAATCAGTTGGTGAAAGTCTGCCAGAATGTATCTTCCAAGTACACGCGTTCTAAAGTGCGCAAGGCATTACCTTCGGAATTTTCCTACATCATTCAGGAATTATTGCACGAGTCCAGCGTGGAACCTAACAAGCACGCTTATATCAATGTCATTATCAGCACGATTATCTCTACGAAACGAGCGGATGATTTCATCATCGCCATGTGCAATCTTATCCAGCGTTTGACGATTGACTCTCTTCATATCGTGGGTGACATCTACGACCGTGGCCCGGGTGCCCATATCATCATGGATACACTTTGCGACTACCATAATTTCGATATTCAGTGGGGTAACCATGATATTCTGTGGATGGGAGCGGCTTCGGGCAACAATGCCTGTATTGCCAATGTTATCCGTATGTCGATGCGTTATGCCAATCTTGCCACGCTTGAAGACGGATATGGTATTAATTTGTTACCCCTTGCTACTTTTGCGATGGATACTTATGGGGATGATTCCTGTGCTATTTTTGCGCCAAAGATGAACTTTGCCGACTCTGAATATAACGAAAAGACGTTGCGTCTGATTACGCAGATGCATAAGGCGATTACGATTATCCAGCTTAAACTGGAAGCGGAGATTATCAACCGTCGTCCTGACTTCGGTATGGAGAACCGGAAGTTACTGCATAATATTGATTTTGAACGGGGTGTCTTTGTGTATGAAGGAAAGGAATATGCTTTGCGTGATACTAATTTCCCGACCATAGACCCTGCTGATCCCTACCGCTTATCTGATGAAGAGCGTGAACTGGTAGACAAAATTCATGCTTCGTTCATGAACAGTGAGAAGCTGAAGAAGCACATGCGCTGTTTGTTTACGTATGGCGGAATGTACCTGGTGTGCAACAGTAACTTGTTGTATCATGCCTCGGTACCCTTGAATGAGGATGGGAGCTTTAAACATGTGCATATCGGCAAGAAAGAATATTGGGGGCATAAACTATTGCTTAAGACAGACCAATTGATTCGTACCGCATACTTTGATGAAGACGGTTCCAAGGAGAAGCAGTTTGCATTGGACTACGTGTGGTATATGTGGTGTGGTCCGAATGCACCGTCTTTCGACAAGGATAAGATGGCGACCTTTGAACGCTATTTCGTAGCGGATAAGGAATTACATAAAGAAACTAAAGGCTTTTATTATACTTTACGTAATCGTGCCGACGTATGCGATAATATCTTGAAAGAGTTCGGAGTAGAGCCCGGTTCTCATTCGCACATCATCAACGGTCATGTGCCGGTGAAGATCATCAAAGGAGAGAAGCCTATCAAGGCGGATGGTAAACTATTGGTGATTGACGGTGGTTTTTCAAAAGCCTATCAACCGGAAACAGGGATTGCCGGGTACACGCTGGTTTATCATTCGCATGGTTTGCAGTTGGTACAGCATGAGCCTTTCCAAAGCAGACAAAAAGCCATTGAAGAGGGGCAAGATATTAAATCGACTACTTTCGTTATCGAGTTTAACTCTCAACGTATGATGGTGAAAGATACGGATAAAGGCAGGCAACTTGTTACGCAGATACAAGATTTGAAGAAGTTGCTGGTGGCGTATCGCACGGGCTTCATTAAAGAAAAGGAATTGAACTTTAAGGAATAATTCTATTCCCTTTTTTTTAAGTAGGAACGAGTTAAAAGTCTTTTTCACCATAGAGTACACAGAGTTTTAATCCTTTTTTATGAGTATAATAAAAGATTTATTTTCCTCTGTGTACTCTGTGGTAAAAAAACTTGTTATTCTTTCTGTAACGCCTGAATCAATACTGTCATATTTTCGATGAAAGTTCCGGTTGAGATACCCAACACTTCTTTTTCAGGTGTGTAAGGCGATGTATCATATTCATCTCCTACCATTGTTTCCATATATCGGGTGTCATTACTTACAGGCATTTCCGGAGCCTGTTTATAGGGATTGGAAATCTGCTTGATAGGTGACAACCAATAACCTTCTTTCGTCAATGACTTTATCAAAGTTTCCGGCGATGTGTCTTTTCCGGTATATCGAGGCGATTTGAAGTAAAATCTGTCTAAAGGTAAACAAGTATCCTGTATGAATGGGGAATCTTTTGTTGCTTCCTCTTTGGATAAAGCCATTGTTCGGGCATAAACTTCTTTCAAAGAATTGATGTTGATGAAGGTAGCTGAGTTGTAGTGGCCGATAGTCTTTTCTATATTCTGGTCTGTGTAATATTCTCCGTTTATTACGTTCGTGCCTTTACGATGTACATATAGGGGAGTGCCGTTTTCCGGATCGATGAAGCGGGGTACTAATATACTATTTCCTCGAGCCGGTTGTTTCCATTTTTTTGCTTCTGCTTCGGGCAATTCCATAGATTCTAAAAAACGGATGGCAGCGGGAATTCCTGAAAGGAATTTGGTATCACCTGTCAGCTTGTAGTAATCCAGTAACTTCATAATCATATGGGCCGTTGTACCGGTATTGATGCTTCTCGGTTCATAGGAGCGGGCATGTGCCGGTTGTAAGTCGCTTACTGTATATTGGTCTGCCCAGCCTGCATAAGGTGCACCTTGCTGCAAGGCAAGTACGCAATTCAACGCACGTATGATAGGAGTTTTCAGGTCCTGCATTCCTAACGTTTGATAACATTGTACCAGGAAGTCTATATTTTCGGGAATTACGTCGTCATTCAGCGTGATAAAAGCTGAATAGTCTGTTTTACCGTGAAAAGGGTGGTTGTCTTTCAGAGGATAACGCTGTGGCCAGCCTCCTATCGGGTATTGGCTTTCCAGTACGAAACGGATTGTCTTTTCCAACGGTATCCGGTAGGCGGGATCGTACTTCTCTATATATAGACGTAACAAGAACTTGGCTGCTTGCATAGTACCCTCATCATCAAAGGTTGCGTTTCCGTAATAATGTTGAAATTCTTCCAACCGCCATGCACTTTTCCCGATAGTGGCATACCATTGCTTGATGGAATTCTCACCGGCAAAGTCGAACATATAGTTCCATCCCCCGCAGGGTAATTGTCCCCAAATGAGTGCATTGGCAATCCTTTCGGCGCATTGGTAGTAATACTCGTCTTGAGTGGCATGATAAGCATCGAGCATGAGGTGTCCTACTGCCGGAGTGCCGGGAGGCTGAATCCATGCCATAGTCCGTTTGGCTTCCATTTCCCCCCATGTACGGGACATGTCAGGGAGATAGCTCCACACGAAACCACCTTTATAACTGGCCACATCCATCATATATTGGGTGGCTGTCTTCATGACTTGCAACACTTGTTGCTCTTTTTTAGTCTGCCCATAAGCTCCCCATAGAAGGGTGCAGGAAAGCAGTACGCTGAATGTCAATCTCTTTTTCATACTCTCTAATCGTTTAGTATGGTGAATTTAAACTCTTTGAACCTAGCTTGCCCGTTGCCACAGACGAACAGTCCCGGTAATACGCTTTGGAACTCATAAAGCGTATTGTGATGATATCCCGAGATGTCCATGCCCCATGTTTCCCTGTGCCATGTTACGCCATCATAGCTATACGCTCCTGTAATGATGTGGTCATTGTTACGTAAGCGTAGCCATAAATTAGTGACCGATTGTTCATGGTTTCCGCTACCACGTTCTTCCCCTTTACGATAGCGCACGCGCTTTACTTTATTAAACCCTGTACCCATGAAGAACTGGTCGTTATAGTAAAGTACTATTCCGGCAGTCACATCACCTTCTAATTCTATCTTTGTTTCTACTTCATAGGCATGTTGACCTGCCACGAATAAGATAGGAGGGGAAGTACGGATATCTGTTCCTTTGGACTTAAAAGTCAGTATCTTGTCCTTTACGGTTATTCTTTCGGGTTCATAGGATTTATAGAACTTCCATTCCAATCCTACACGAAACTCGTCTAGCTTGAGTTGTTGATTATCGTTGGTCTGAGTTTTAATAGGACAAGGGATTGCTTTCGCAATATCAATGTTGTCGCAAGTCTTGAACCATCCGTCTTCTGTAAGTTCTACCGGTTCCATTAAACTCTGTCTTCCTAGGTTGTAAAAACCGTTTTCATAGGAATGGTAAACCACCAACCATTTGCCTTCGGGTGTGTCAATCAGCGAACCGTGTCCCTTAGACCACCAACGGTCTGTGTTCTTGTAGGTATGTACCAATGGGTTATAAGGTGAGTTTTCCCACGGACCGTTTATGGATTTGGATCGTGCAACGATTATCATATGACTGGTGGGAGGACCGGCCGTTCCCCCTTCAGCATTCAGATAATAATAATAATCTCCTATTTTCTTTAGTTTGGGGCCTTCCAAACAGAATCCTTCTGTTACCCAGTCATCGGGATATTGCCATCCTTGGTAAACCACTTCTTCAGTGCCGGGCACTATGGCAAGCCCGTCGTCAGTCAGCCGTACTCTTTTTCCGGCACTCATAAACATCCACCGGCTACCATCTTCACCCACCACATGGCAAGGGTCTATATTACCAATTTTCAGGTCAATGGGATCACTCCATGGACCATAAGGTGACGAGGCATATGTAACATAATTCTTACGTCCTTTTGGAAAAGCTACTGTAAAATAGATATAATACTTATCTTTGTATTTGGTGATATCAGGTGCCCAAACCGATCCGAGATATGTATTGAGGGCATGGCTGATAGGTTCCCAATGCACGAGGTCACGTGAGTGGAAAACAGTCAGTCCCGGCTGGTAGTCAAAAGCCGAATGCGTCATGTAGTAGTCATTCCCTTCACGCATGATAGTGGGGTCGGGATAGTCACCTCCCAAAATGGGATTGTGATAAACCTCCGTCTGCGAAAATGCATGACAGGATAGTAGTGATAACAGAATGTAAACAAGTAAGTGTTTGTTTCTCATAGTAAATTGATTTTGAATAGGGTACAAAATAAATGCTTTTTTTCCATTCGGGCAGGCTGTATACCTTTCATTTTATGCGATTAATTGTTTTAAATGGTGGAAATATTGTTGTTCCTCGGTAGGTAGTGCTTACGTTCCTGTTTTAATCGCTATCTTTGATTCAATTTTTAATAAATAAAACATTTTAATGTATTATGAACTGTTATAAATTGATGGGTGTTGCATACTGCTTTTGTTTGATGAACTTTGCAGGTGTACAGGCACAGGAAAGAAGTGAGAACAACTCTAAATGTAAACAAAACATGGAAAGAACTGGAAGTGAAGAATTTGTATTCGGCAAGGATGTTGCTTGGGAAGATCTTGGAGGAGGCGTAAAACGTCAAATCTTGGGGTATGATGGGCAGTTGATGATGGTAAAGGTGGTATTTGAAAAAGGTGCCATAGGTGCTCCCCATCATCATTATCAGAGCCAATGTACCTATGTGGCCAAAGGGAAGTTTGAGTTTACGATTGATGGGGTAACGAAAGTGGTGTCGGAAGGTGATTGCCTATTCAAGACTCCCGACAAACCTCATGGATGTGTATGTCTGGAAGAGGGAGTGCTGATTGACACTTTTAGCCCGATGCGCCCTGATTTTCTAAAGAAATAAAGGTTAAGGTGAAATTCGCGTTCTACATTTAAGATTGAACGGTGTGTTTTCTTATTAAGTTTTACGAGGCAGTGTCAAAATATGATAGGACTTTTATATTTTGACACTGCCTCGTTAATTTGATGAATGTGTAGTGTTATTGAGCTTTATTTCAGCCCGCTTATTTTATTTCTCATCAATATTTAAACAACACAAGTCCGCCTTCAACAATCACTCCCTTATCATAATTGGCATTTCTATTGTAATAACGATCCCAGCCATAACCACCGGTTACGAAAACGCCTACACGGTCAGTCAGACGATATTCCAGGTTGAGGCGCGTTTGTAGAGAATAGAGTCGGGCAGGGAAACCGTGATTCTTGTTTTTGAAGGTTTCAATATGTTGGTAACCTAAATCACCGCTAATGAAGAGTTGTTTGTAGATGGGTAGTTCGAGTCCGGCACGATAGAAAGCTGCAGCCGAAAATTTGTCGCTGAAATCCAGATAGTGTGAGCCGCCACCGAGAATGGTATAAAACAATTTGTTCTTAAAACGGGCGGCAACATTTATTTTTGTAGTATTACCACCAAAGAGCATGAGTTGAACTTTCGTATTAGGATTAGCATTGACTAATCCCAACTGAAATCCTTTCAGGCTTTCCTTGTAATAGTTAACGAGCCCGATTTGTAACCCCTTGGCATGAACCGCGACATTTATAGGGGCGATTTGTGCTCCTTTGACCGTACCACCTGCCACATTACCCAAGCCGGATATTTGAATCCCTTGCATGTCTCCTGCCGTTATGTTGCCAAGTCCGGAAAGTTGTATACCTTTAAGATCTTCACCTGCCACATTCAGTAAACCCGATGCGGTGACACCTTTGAAATCACCACCCGATATATTGGCAAGTCCGGAAAGTTGTACACCGGTAGCTTTCTCTCCTGTAATATTCAATAAGCCCCCAACAATAAAGCCTGAACTGTTATCTCCCGTGATATTGGCTAAACCTGAAAGAACAACCCCCTGTGCATAATTTCCTGTAATGCCGACCAGTCCGGAAACGGACAGACCACTGAGGTTATTTCCGTTGATATTAGTGATACCCGCAAGCTGAACTCCACGCATACTGCCACCTACCATATTAGATATGCCTGCCATTTGCACCCCGTTCATATCCCTGCTTACTGCTGCACCCAGAATGTTCATCCCAAGACCATCCAGACGATTCATGGCAGAAAAGAGTCCGAGGTTGAAGCATGTACTTCCTACGGTATCTGTGCGTTGGGTAGAAATGTTTTTCCAAAGGGAGATATTTACGCCTACCGGACCATAATCTGTGCGTGGCGTACGTGATGGCCGTTTATTGACGGTCGTTGCTTCTGTTTTTGTAGCCTTCTCTTGGGCGGCAGCTTGTTTGCCCGACTGAGCAAAAATAGTCCCTGCTGAAAGCAGGGATAGAAATATAAGTGGTAAGATACGTTTCATACTTTATGGTGATTAACGATTAACTATTAGTGATTAGTGAGCTGTGCGGTGAATAGACTGGAAACTGTAAAGGTCAGCTTTAGAGTTCTAAAGGTCTATACTGCGATTCTAAAGGTCAGCTTTACACTTCCTAATATAGACATAGCGCAACCCGCTAATCACTAATGGTTAATCACTATATTTACCCTTTCGCTTCCTGATACAAGAACCGTTTGATGGATTTCTTCGGAGTCTTTTCAAACTCTTCAGGATATATTTTCATTTTGAAGATTTGACAATAAGCAGGCAGTTCGGCATTCAATGTTACCCGGTTTTCTTCCATGACACGTTCAATGTCGTCATTGTTTAAACCGTGAGCAAAGGCATCTTCAAAGTCGGGATATACCAATCCGACAAGTTTATCGTTTTGCTGTACGATGATGCTTTCAGCAACATAAGGCATATTATTCAACTTGTCTTCTATTTCTTCGGGATAGATATTCTGTCCGCTTGGACCGAGAAGCATGTTCTTGCTACGTCCCTTGATGGTGACATTACCTTCGGCATCCATCAGTGCAAGGTCTCCGGTATGTAACCATCCATCCTTGTCGAGCACCTGTGCGGTGGCTTCTTCATTTTTGTAGTAACCTAGCATGACGTTAGGACCACGACATACGATTTCACCGGGGATATTCTCCGGATCGGGAGAAAGAATCTTCACCTCCATACGTATGGCAGCCTTACCACATGAACCGGGCTTGAAGCGTGTCCAGTCTTCATAGCAGATGATAGGACCACATTCCGTCATACCGTAACCTACCGTATAGGGAAATTCAATCATGCGCAAGAACTGCTCTACCTCCTGATTAAAAGCGGCTCCTCCCACAATGACGGCGGCAAAGTTGCCTCCGAAAGCGTTGACAACCTGTTCGCGAACAGTCGATTTTATCTTGTCATTAATGAATGGAAGCTTCAGTAGCAGTTTCATGGTAGGCGTTTCCAGTTTTGGCAAAACGTTCTTCTTAATTATTTTCTCGATAATCAACGGAACGGCAATTACCAGATTCGGCTTTACTTCGGCAAATGCCTGGAAGATAATCTTCGGACTCGGCATACGGGTGAGGTAATAGATGTGGCATCCTGCGGAGAATTCATACAGAAACTCAAAAGCAAGTCCGTACATATGTGCCATTGGCAACATGGATACGAGCTTGTCTCCTGTCTGTAACGGCAGTACATCGAAGGCAAACTGAGTGTTCGACCACAGACTGCGATAGGGTAACATCACGCCTTTGGAATAACTCGTCGTTCCGGAAGTATAGTTGATTACTGCCAGCTCTTCGGGTTGGTCTTTGTGATAATTTATATGTTCTATACGGAAATTTTTGGGAAATTTCTTACCGAACATCTCATTCAGATGGTCGCGTGCATAGTCCAGTTTCTTGCTGCGTGATACGAGGATAGAATAGTCTGTCATCAACATGATGCCTTCCAATAGCGGCATGGCACTTTCGTTAAGATTCTCCCATACCTGGTCTCCCACGAATAGCAATTTGGCTTCAGAGTGATTGACAATATTATGAATATTGTCTGCTTTAAATTCATGCAGAATGGGTACAACAACAGCACCGTACGTCAGTGTGGCGAGGAAAGTTACTCCCCAATGTGAACTGTTACGTCCACAAACAGCGATTTTATCGCCTTTCTGAATACCGCTTGCTTCGAAGATAATATGCAGCTTTTCTATCTTGCGGGCTACATCTTTATATTGTAAGGTCGCTCCTTTATAATCTGTAAGGGCGTCCAAGTCCCAATTTTTTTTAATACTGTTTTCTATAAAGGCAATAAAACTTTGTTCCATGATATTAATTGCACATTTGTTTGAAATTTGTGCAAATATAAGGGTTTATATATAGAAAGCAAACTTTTCAATGAAAATAGTTTGACGGTGAATATTTCTAAAACTCTACGGTCACACCTAAAGTAGGCAGAACAGTACCACTTTCCTGTTTGAGATATTTCATTTTATACCGTTGCTCGGATACGGGAGCAGACGGGTTTTCTATGATTCCTGTACTCATAATCACATCGGGCTGCTTGAGTTTGTTGCCTGTGATATTCTGTATATCCAGATACAACCCCACCATGCAACGGCGGAAATAGAATGATTTGTCTACACGCAGGTCTAATTGTGCAAAGTTGGGAAGCCGCCCGGTATTATATAGCGAATAGTCATAATAAGGTTGACCTTTCGCGTCCCAAGCTTCTACGAGGGATGATTTTTCTTCATCATAAGGAGTATAGGGTGCACCACCGATGTAGCTCACTTTACCGCCTATGCTCCAACGTTTGGGCAAGTTGTACGTACCACTCATGTTGAGTATGAAGCGGTTATCCCATGCAGACGAAATATATTCGGCTTCAGAATTATTGCGGTATTCACTACGATAGAGAGTGAAAGAAGAAACAAGATTAAACTTCCCCGATACTTGCCATCGAAACATTGTCTCCAGTCCGTATGCTCTGCCGTTGGCAGTAGAAGAAAGCGCTTCGTTGCCCACCACACCGTAATCATTGCCTTTGCATGCCAGCGGAATGTTGTCTTGCAAAGATAGCGGGATACGGTTATAACGTTTGAAGAAACCCTCTGCCGAAATCATGAACCGGTCATGCAAATGCCAGTCAAGCCCGATGCTGCTTTCCAGAACTTGCATATATTTCAACCCCCTGTTGATATAAAGCCCTTCGTTGTCTTTATATCCCAATGCGGTATAAGGAGGTAGCTGATGATACAGTCCGGCACTTCCGTTCAATGTCCATTGTTCTGAAAATTTGTAGGAGGCGGATAACCGGGGAGATAACTGCTTCCAAAGCTGTTTCATATTTCGGTTATAATTATTGCCGTCCGTGCGGATACCTGCCGAAAGTGTAAAACGATTATCTTTGGTAGTATAATCGGAAGCAAAGAAAGCTCCCCAACCGAAGATGTTGAGCGAAGTCTCATAGAGAGATAATATATCGGAATTACCAAATAACCGTTGGCGGGAGTTATTCGTATAAATGGAATTATTTAATTCGATGCCTTCCTTCAAAGTCCATTGACCCAGCCGGGTTTGATTTTCAAAACGTGCTGTAGTCTTTTGTTCTATGGAGCGGAGACGCAATGTAAGATTATCTTCGGAAGAATCGTCGTTATTGTGATATTTCAGGTTCCGGTTGTTCAGATAGTTATGGCTCAAGGTGACGGACTGTACGTGTTTTCCCGCATAATGCCTGTATGTAGCTCCCACGGTGAAAGTTTCCTGATGGATAGTGGGCAGGTAACTGAGCAGATATTCCGCATCTTCACCTTTCTCATCTGTATTCAGCTTCATTTTGTCTATGCCTGCCAGGCCGAGAATAATCAGTTCATCGCGTTCGGAAAGTTTGGTTCTTATCTTGAATTGTCCGTCAATGAAGTTGGGCAGAAAGGGTAGTCCCAAGGCTTTAAAAAGTAATTGCAGATAAGATTGGCGTACTGAAAACAAATAGGTAGTACGTTTATTGAAGTGACCGTTTCCACTTAAAGAAACTTCGGAAGCACCGATAGTAGCTTTGAATGTTTGTTTGTCTTGATTACCGTCTCTCAGACGGAAGTCAAGCACTGAACTCAGAGCTCCGGAACGGTTGGCAGGAAACGCACCTGTATAAAAGGTGATTTCGCGTATCAAATCGGCATTGACAATACTTACCGGGCCACCCGATGCCCCCTGCGTAGCAAAGTGATTGATATTGGGAATCTCAATACCGTCCATATAGAAACGGTTCTCGGAAGGTGAACCGCCTCTTACAATCAGGTCATTACGATAACCGATAGGAGAAAATGAAACACCCGGGTAAGCACGTACAATACGTGAAACATCCCTGTTGGCCCCCGGACTTTTTTCAATTTCCTGCAACCCGATGACACGCATGCTGACAGGACTTTCGATACTTCTCCGGAAAGGAGAAGGTGTAACAACGACTGTTGTCAGCATGTTAGGATCTTCTTCCATTTCAATTTCAATGAACGGAGTGGAAGCGGAGACTATGTACTCTGGAGTTAAAGTAGTGGTGTATCCTATACTGCTTGCCTCGAAACGATAGATACCCGGTGGGACTTGCTCAATAAGAAACCGTCCGAGTGAATCGGAAGAAGCTCCTTTGCCGGGAATACCTGCTATCATTACATTAGCGTATGCAACGGGTTGCCGCGAATTTTTATCAATCACTTTTCCACGAACGGGATAGTTTGCGGGGGGCGCCATTGCCGCTATATTACCTATATGCAAGAGTAATACCGACAATAATAAGGGTAATAAGCAGAGTTTACGCATTACCTAAGTACCAGTCGTACATTCGCTGCACACCTTCATCAATGTCAATCTTATGATGCCAACCTAATGCATGCAATTTGCCGGGGTCAGTCAGCTTGCGCATGGTTCCGTCGGGCTTGCTGCTATCGAAAGTTAACTTGCCTTGATAGCCTGTGGTGGCCACGATTCGTTCGGCCAGTTGTCGGATTGTGATTTCCTTGCCGGTGCCGATATTGATGTGGCAATTGCGGATGTCCTTGTCTCCCGGTTTATAAGTATCCTTGAAATCTACATGCTCCATTACGAAGACGCTGGCATCAGCCATTTCCTCACTCCAGAGAAATTCCCGGAGCGGGTTTCCCGTACCCCAAAGCTTGACTTCCTCTCCACTGATACCATACTTGGAGAGTATATCCAGAATTTCTTCTTTGCTATTGTTGCCATTGATACCTTCTACCGGTCTTAGGTTCATGTCTTTACGTACGGAATCCCAATCATTCATCTTCAGGCAGTGGGCTAGATGGATTTTACGAATCATGGCAGGTAATACATGGCTACGCTCCAAGTCAAAGTTATCATTAGGTCCGTATAGATTTGTAGGCATTACCGCAATATAGTTCGTGCCATATTGCAGATTGAAACTCTCGCACATTTTAAGTCCGGCTATCTTGGCGATAGCGTACGGTTCATTGGTATATTCCAATGGTGAACTCAGCAGGACATCTTCTTTCATCGGCTGTTCGGCATCCCGTGGATAAATGCAGGTACTACCCAGAAAGAGCAGTTTCTTTACATTGTGACGGAAGCTCTCACCAATAACGTTTTGTTGTATCTGAAGGTTCTTATAAATGAAGTCGGCACGATAGATACTGTTGGCCATGATACCTCCCACGAATGCGGCTGCAAGAAAAACGTATTCAGGTTGTTCTTCATCGAAAAAACGACGGACAGCTACCCCGTCCAATAGGTCAAGTTCTTTATGGGTTTTACCGATAAGATTGATGTACCCTTTCTCTTGCAGATTTTTCCAGATGGCAGACCCTACCAGTCCACGATGTCCTGCGATGTATATTTTGGCATTCTTTTCCATATCTTATTCTTAGGAGCGCATATATAGTTTCTTCACGAACTTCATATCATGAACAGCCATTATTTTTACTAACTCTTTAAAGCTTGTCTGGCAAGGATTCCAGCCGAGCAGTGTTCTGGCTTTGGTCGGATCACCCAATAGCTGTTCTACTTCGGCAGGACGGAAGTATTTGGGGTCTACTTCTACCAACACCTCACCTGAGTTTACAGCGATACCTTTTTCGTTGACTCCTTCGCCTTCCCAACGTAGTTCGATACCTACTTCATGGAATGCTAAGGTTGCAAATTCACGTACAGTATGCATTTCTCCGGTAGCGATAACGAAATCTTCAGGAGTTTCATGCTGTAAAATCAACCACATACACTCCACGTAGTCTTTAGCATATCCCCAGTCACGACGGGCATCAAGGTTGCCCAGGTATAGTTTGTCTTGCAACCCTTGTGCGATACGGGCGGCAGCTAATGTAATCTTACGGGTAACGAATGTTTCACCCCGGCGCTCACTTTCATGGTTGAAGAGAATACCGTTTACGGCAAACATTCCATAGCTCTCACGATAGTTCTTGGTAATCCAGAAACCATATTGTTTGGCTACGCCGTACGGGCTACGAGGATAGAACGGGGTAGTCTCCTTTTGCGGAACTTCCTGTACTTTGCCGAATAACTCTGAGGTAGATGCCTGATAAATCTTTGTTTTCTTTTCTAACCCCAGGATGCGGACAGCTTCGAGCATACGCAATGTACCAATCGCGTCTGATTCGGCTGTATATTCGGGTACATCGAAAGATACCTTTACATGACTCTGCGCGGCGAGGTTATATATTTCGTCCGGTTGCACTTGTTGAATAATACGGATGAGTGAACTGCTGTCTGTCATATCACCGTAGTGCAGGTTAATAGTACGTTTCTGTTTCATATCACGCACCCACTCGTCAAAGTAAAGATGTTCAATGCGACCTGTGTTGAAAGAAGAAGAGCGGCGCATGATACCGTGTACTTCATATCCTTTTTGTAGTAGAAATTCTGCAAGGAACGAACCGTCCTGACCAGTGATTCCGGAGATTAGAGCTTTCTTCATTTATCTAAGTTTTTATTACTATTGTTTTGAAAGAACAAAATTCGTCATTTTTTACGAGATGGCAAAATAAATAGAGTAAATGATAACTTAATATACCGGGAAACCTTATTTTGCGTTGCCCATCTGTTAAGAATTGCAGAAACACACCCTCCTAATATCCTTGATGACAAATTGCTTTCTATGGTTCCACTTATCTCGGTGGTATTGGGAGCCTACTTTTGTCGTATTGGGAACATAGCTCAGTCGTATGGGGAACTCGGTTCCATTGTGTTGGGATGTTGTGGAACTCCGGTTCCGTTAATACATGATGTATTGGTACTTTTAGTTTATGCCGACTTTCTCGCCATTAACTTGTCAATAATGAGTGCGATAGCTCCATCGCCCGTAACATTGCAAGCCGTGCCGAAACTATCCATTGAAATGTAGAGGGCAATCATCAATGCTTGCGCCGATTCATCAAATCCTAACATTGATTGCAAGATACCCAGCGATGCCATGATAGCACCCCCCGGAACACCGGGAGCCGCTACCATCGTGATACCCAGCATGAAGATAAAACCGGCAAATAACGGAAAGTCATAGGGAATCCCCTGCATAATCATCAATGCCAATGCACAAGCCACAATTTTAAGAGTGCTGCCCGATAAATGGATAGTGGCGCAAAGCGGTATGACAAATCCGGCAATATCAGTCGATACTCCGTTCTTTTTGGTCTGTTCCAAAGTGACGGGAATCGTTGCGGCAGAGGATTGTGTACCCAGTGCTGTAAAATAAGCAGGAAGCATTCTGCCTAATAATTTAAAAGGATTTTTGTGTACAAAGAGAGCCGCAACACAGTATTGGAAAATTAATAGAAAAATATGCAGTAGGAAGATTACACCGATAATTTTGATAAATACCATTAAGATAGAAAAAACTTGTCCGGAATGCGTCATGTTGAGGAAAATACCAAAAATGTAGATAGGAAGTAACGGTAAAATAACTGCACTTATCATGCGGACAATAATATTTTGAAAATCACGTGCTACATTTTTTAATACTTCGCTCTTGAGATGCGCTAATCCGAGTCCTAAAGTGAATGCCAGTATCAATGCTGTCATGACATTCATTAACGGTGGAATGGCAACGAAGAAAAAAGGAAGTATGCCTTGTGCTTCGCTCACTTCCTCCAAAGGGACTCCGGTTTCAATTAGCGACGGAAATATCGCCGCACCTGTGAAGTAGGATAGAAATCCAGAAAAGAGGGTTGTTCCGTAAGCAATGAATGCTGTAATGAGCAACATTTTTCCTGCGCCTCGTCCGATGTCCGCTATAGCTATCGTAACCAATCCTACGATAATAAGAGGAATAGAGAAGTTTAGGAATTCGCTGAAGATGCCATTGAAAGTGACAAATAAGCGTACCAACGGAGCGGGGAGAAAGTTACCGAAGAAAATGCCTAAAGCAATAGCGATAAGAATACGGGGCAGTAACCCAATGTGGAATTTCTTCATAAGATTGGTGTCGTTTTTTGTGAAATGAACTTTTGAATACAAAAATAGTATTTTATTTCAAAATTCATACGAACAAATGTATCGGGCATTTTGTTTCAACTATAAAGATAAAATTTACAAGTATATGGATAGTTTAAGTAAAACAGACATTGGACTAATAGGGCTGGCGGTAATGGGAGAGAATCTTGCGTTAAACATGGCGGATAAAGGCTGGCTGGTTTCGGTATATAACCGAACGGTTCCGGGGATTGAAGAAGGTGTGGTAGAGCGTTTTATTAATGGGCGTGCTAAAGGAAAAAGTATTCAGGGGTACACAGATATTACAGATTTTGTAGCATCAATCGCTACTCCTCGTAAAATAATGATGATGGTTCGTGCCGGTAGTGCCGTGGACGAATTAATGGAACAACTTTTCCCTCTTTTGTCACCGGGAGATATCCTTATCGACGGTGGTAATTCGAATTATGAAGATACTAACCGTCGTGTGGCATTGGCCGAACAGAAAGGATTCCGTTTTGTGGGAGCCGGTGTGTCCGGTGGTGAGGAAGGTGCACTGAATGGTGCGTCTATTATGCCCGGTGGCTCGGCAACTGCTTGGGAAGAAGTAAAGCCTGTTTTACAGAGTATTGCTGCCAAGGCGTCGGACGGAACACCCTGTTGCCAGTGGGTGGGACCGGCGGGTTCCGGGCATTTCGTTAAGATGATTCATAACGGTATCGAGTATGGCGACATGCAACTTATTGCCGAAGCTTACTGGGTGATGAAAAACTTGCTAAAACTGACTAATGAAGAAATGGCATTGGTTTTCTCATATTGGAATGAAGGTAAACTTCGCAGTTATCTGGTTGAGATTACAGCGAACATCTTGCAGCATAAGGATAAAGCAGGCGGATATCTGATTGATAAGATATTGGATACAGCGGGACAGAAAGGTACCGGTAAATGGTCGGTAATAAATGCCATGGAGTTGGGGATGCCGCTCGGATTGATTGCTACGGCTGTTTTTGAGCGCAGTCTTTCTTCTCAGAAGAGGTTGCGTGAAATGGCTTCTAAACAGTTTGTTACCCAACACTCAAACGTGGTTTATAATAAAAGCGAATTGGTGAAAGATATATATTCGGCTCTTTATGCTTCCAAACTGGTATCCTATGCACAGGGATTTGCTGTTTTACAACGCGCATCCGACGCATTCGGATGGAACCTTGATTTGGCGTCTATCGCGCGTATGTGGCGTGGCGGGTGTATTATCCGCAGCATATTCCTGAATGATATTGCTGCGGCATTTGAAGAAAAGGAGAAACCACAGAACCTTTTGCTTGCACCTTACTTTAAAAATGAAATACAGCAGTTACTGTCCGGTTGGAAGCACTTGGTTGCTCAAGCAATGAAAGAGGAATTACCGGTTCCGGCTTTTTCCTCGGCATTGAACTATTTCTATTCGCTTGTTTCGGCCAATTTACCGGCCAATATGATTCAGGCGCAACGAGACTATTTCGGAGCACATACTTTTGAACGGGTGGACGAATTGCATGGACAATTTTTCCATGAGAACTGGACAGGTCATGGTGGCGAAACAAAGTCGGGAACATACAATGTGTAAAGACTATATAGAAAAAAGCTGGGGAATGCTCCGTAAATCCTTGGAATTTATTCATTAAACGCTTGGGAAACGTATCAGGTTCCTTGGTGTATGTGTTATTGATGCCAGGGAAATGATTGGTAAATTTCAGGAAAAATGTGAGCGATATTAAAGAAACAAAAAATAAAACTATGAGTAAATTTGTGATGATTATTTTTGGGGCTTCGGGCGATTTAACGAAGCGCAAGTTGATGCCGGCACTATATACCTTATATCAGGATGGGCGTTTACCGGAAGACTTTACTATTTTGGGTATAGGACGTACAGAATATGAAGACGATACCTATCGTACTTATATATTAAAAGAACTTGAAAGATTTGTCGCTTCGAAAGAACAGGTAGAGGAAAAGATGACGGATTTCTGCAATCATTTGTATTATCTGGCTTTCGATCCTGCCGATGCAAGTGAATATACGATACTGAACAAGCGGCTTCAGGAATTAACGGGCGAAAAAGAGCCGGATAATTTGCTGTTTTATCTTGCTACTCCTCCTTCCTTGTATGGTGTAATTCCTCTTCATCTGAAGGCTGCTAACCTGAACCGTCCTCATACGCGTATTATCGTAGAAAAACCTTTCGGATATGATTTGGAGTCGGCTCTGGCATTGAACCGTATTTATGCTTCTGTATTCGAGGAACAACAAATTTATCGTATAGACCATTTTCTGGGTAAGGAAACTGCTCAGAATATTCTGGCTTTGCGTTTTGCCAACGGTATTTTCGAACCGCTTTGGAATCGGAACTATATTGACTATGTAGAGATTACAGCAGTTGAGAATCTCGGTATAGAACAGCGTGGCGGCTTTTATGATAGTACCGGGGCCTTGCGTGATATGGTGCAGAATCATCTTATCCAGTTGGTAGCGCTGACGGCTATGGAACCTCCTGCTATTTTTAATGCCAATAACTTCCGGAATGAGGTGGTGAAAGTGTATGAATCTCTTTCTCCATTAACAGAGGAAGATTTAAACGAACACATTGTTCGTGGACAGTACACAGCATCGCCTACAAAGAAAGGTTATCGTGAAGAAAAGAACGTTGCTCCCGATTCTCGTACCGAAACATACATTGCTATGAAAATAGGTATCAATAACTGGCGGTGGAGTGGCGTTCCTTTTTATATCCGTACAGGAAAACAGATGCCGACGAAAGTTACGGAGATTGTAGTGCACTTCCGTGAAACTCCTCATCAGATGTTCCGTTGTCAAGGTGGAAATTGTCCGCGTGCCAACAAGCTTATCTTACGCTTGCAGCCCAATGAGGGGATTGTGTTGAAATTTGGAATGAAAGTACCCGGTCCGGGATTTGATGTGAAGCAGGTGATGATGGATTTTAGTTACTCCGAGTTGGGAGGATTGCCTACCGGTGATGCGTATGCCCGTTTGATAGAAGATTGTATCCAGGGAGATCAGACACTTTTTACACGCAGTGATGCTGTTGAGGCTTCCTGGCGTTTCTTCGATCCGGTTCTGCATTACTGGAAAGAATATCCTGAGGCACCGTTATATGGGTATCCCGTGGGAACTTGGGGGCCTTTGGAGAGTGAGGCGATGATGCACGAGCATGGTGCCGAATGGACTAATCCATGTAAAAATTTGACCAATACGGATGAATACTGCGAATTATGAAAAGTTATATATATCCTACTGCTACGGCAACAGCACATGCGCTTATCAAGTATCTCATTGAGATGATGATGAAGGAGCCCGAGAGAATTTTTTATTTTGCTTTCAGTGGGGGAACGACACCTTCACTAATGTTTGATATCTGGGCTCATGAGTATCGAAAGGAAACTCCCTGGGTACGGATGCGTATTTATTGGGTAGACGAACGGTGTGTACCTGCCGAAGATTCGGAGAGTAATTACGGTACGATGCGCCGTCTGCTACTTGATGAGGTATGCATGCCGGATGAATTTGTGTTTCCGATATGTGGCTCTTGTCATCCGGAGGCAGAAGCAAAACGCTATTCGGCTCAGGCTTACCGTACACTTCCGTTATGGCGTGGTTTTCCTTCTTTTGATTTCGTACTGCTTGGAGCGGGAGATGACGGACATACTTCATCTATCTTTCCCGGTCAGGAATACTTACTTTCTTCTTTTAATCCTTATGAGGTAAGTATCAATCCTTACAACGGCCAGCAACGCATTGCCATGACAGGTTGTTTGATTTTCAGTGCCAAACGGGTTATTTTCTTTGTCACCGGAAAAGATAAGGCGGGAGTAACCCGTGACATATTGAATTCGGGTGATACCGGTCCGGCAGCCTATGTGGCTCATCATGCGGAAAACGTTGATGTTTTTACCGATAATCAGGCTGTCGGATATGTAACTGATTAACTCTTGGATGTACCACTTTCCAAAATGCTGACTATGGAGAAAAGGGTGAAACAAATACCACCTAAGCCTGCCATTACACGTGCCGGAACGAAGTAAGCATCGTTAATGGTTGCCATTTCGAACAGGAAGGCAGAGAAAAAGAGACAAATCAGTGCGGTGAAAACCGGTATTAACGGGATTCGGTTTGCCAGTTTGAAGGTGTTTCTCCAGATGGCGGCAAGCAGAATGACCTTACTTGAAATACTGTAACATACCAATCCCAATCCAATCATGATATATCCGATGGATGACTTGGCTGGATTGGGGTTTCCCATAATAAAAAGTCCCCATAGAATGCTTAGAGTTCCCATGACAAGTACCAATGCAGGCCACCATCTGCGCTCGGATTGTGAGTAACTGTTACGTATCTGGCGTACGATAGTAGCTACTAAGGCAACAAGACTGGTACATATACAGGCGATTCCGGCCATGACATGTCCCGCTACATAGTAGGCGTTATGTATGTCACTCTTCGCAAGCAGCCAGAAAGTCCATATCCAGGCGATAAGCGCCAGAATACATGCAACAATAATCAGGATATTCCCTTGTACTGAGTTAAAGGCTTTGGATGGTATATCGTGTCCGGTAGCTTCGGAATTCGCGGGAATAAGGGTAAAGCGCGTAGAGGATGTCGCTGTTGTTGCTACGCATGCAGTGATAAAAGCTACTCCACAGATTACATGTCCGGCTACGAAATGACTTGCATTGGTAGCTTCGTTGATATATATCCATCCGAAAATAAAAGTCAGAGCGGCAGCCAGATAACCAAGTATGGGTAGCCCATATTTAGAAGCTGTATTATATGTATGGATAATTTGACGGATGATTGTTGCTGCCGTAGCAAACAGTGCAATACAAATCATTCCTAAAGATAATACTACCGGCCCGGCAACATATTTAGCCGAATCTGTTCCCATATCAAGCACGAAAGCTCCGTAACCGAAACAAAACAGAGCCATCAATAGAGGTATGGCTCGGAAAAGAACACTGATTCCGTAATTCATAACTATCTTTTTTAGAGTATTTTCCCTCTAACAGTGACGTTATGACTTTGTTCTTCATTTAAGCTTTATTTAGAAACTATTTTGATTTTCTTTTTGAAAGTTTATTAGCACTTTCTAAGTCTATTTTCGGTCTTTTTATCTGTTTTTACTCGTCACATAGCCCGCTATGCTACTTCATCAAAACAGTTTCTTATAGGATATAAAGTTTTTATGAGGTTGAATCAGGGTGCAAGCCTTACAATATCCCAACTTCCGTCTTCACGTAGTGTATATTGAAAACGGTCATGCAATCTGCTTTCACGTCCTTGCCAGAATTCGAAACGGGTAGGGGTAACGGCAAATCCACCCCAGTTATCAGGGCGTTTGATGGTTTGGCCCGCTAATTTCGTGGCTTCTTTTACAAAGGCGCGGATAATCTCCATCCGGCTGTTAATAATGTGACTTTGAGGGGAAATTCTTGCACCGATCTTACTTTTGTAGGGACGGCTTGCGAAATAGATATCTGATTCTTTGGAAGAATATTTTTCAGTTTTACCTTCGATATGTATTTGTCTTTCCAGTTTATGCCAGACAAATGATAAAGAGATGTAGGGGTTACTTGCGAGTTGCCTGCCTTTGCGGCTTTCATAATTCGTGAAAAAGATAAATTTACCGTTTTCTACACTTTTCAGAAGAACGGTACGGGTAGAAGGATGTCCGTCGGCAGAAGCGGTAGCAACGATCATGGCGGTAGGTTCATCTTCTCCGCAATGAAGTGCATCATCAAGCCAAAGTGCAAATTGCTCGAAGGGATTCTCGGAAATATTACTCCGTGTCAATTTTCCTTTCGTATATTCTTTTCTTATGTCAGAGAGTTGGGATTCCATATAATCAGGATATAGTCTATATTTTTAATCTACAATGAATGTTCAGTATTTCACTCATATTTCTATTATAACATTTGTAGAGGTGTTCTTGTTTAGGTTGGTGTTTTTTCTATTATACTGGGTGGTCAGTTTTACTTCTCAGAGTTTTTTGCATGTCTTGATTTCCGAATGGGATATGTACAGGGAGCATACATCTTTGCTATTGGTTTTAATTTTGCGAGAATGTTAGATATTCCACAGTAAAAGATAGGCGATTTAATCAGTTACCGTGTACTTTATTTTATATTATTAATATTCTGAGTCTTTAACCACAGAACATATACTCGATGAGAAGTTTTAACATGACATCATGTACAACCATTCCCTCCTCCAGTTCTATTATTGACTATGATATGGATGAACTAATCAACGAAGCCAGTTGCTGTAGAGGAGGAGAAAGGAGAGAGAAAATAAGTTATAATCATCCTATTATCCATTTACTGTTAGGCAAATAAGAGATAAGTTTTGTTGTCACATAACAACTGATAAAAGTAAGTACACTAATAAGTGGAATAGCTATTGCTACAGATATTTGCGGCTGAATGATTGAAATCCAAAATGGCAACCAAAGCATATGCATTAGAAACATACCGTAGCTATTGATTGAGATACTTTTAACCAAACCGTAAATTCTACTTTCTCTTTGAATGGTAGTGAACAAAAGGAAAGCTCCAAAAGTGGCTATCACACAGTTAATAATGCAGAAGCACCATGCTATTTCCAAATCGGAAAGCTGTTGCGGAGTACCGGGCTTAGCCTGTAGGTAGAAACTAAGAATGGTAAAGGAAGTACCACCCAACAGGCAGGCAAATCCTATAGTGGAACGCTTAAAGCGACTCCAGTCAATATGATAACGAATGTAGTGTCCCAAAACCAGATAGCCGGGATACCCACTGAAATCGTATAACATATAATACTGATTCCACCAACATTGCCCTAACACATCGCCGTAGAATCTATTCACAAAAGGCAAACAAGTGGTCAACGCCCACAAATATAAAAACATACGTTCCTGTTTAGCTGTGGCTATACGTAACCAAGGTGAGAGAATAGGAATAAGTAAATAAAGGCCGATAAGAGGATACATGAACCAAAGATGAAAAGCGTTCATCGGAAAGTTTAGCGGCAACTTGCAAACAGCCACGCACATTTCTTTCCAATTACCTCCATCCTGCCATACTTGAAGCACAGCATAAATAACCATAAACACCATCATAGGCGGCAAAATACGAAGAAAACGCCGTTTAAAGAACTCTCCCCAAGGTTGGTTCTCTTTCATAGGAACCAGCAGATAGGCTGAAGTAATGACAAACAAAGGTACTGAAATGCGGCTCATTCCATCCCATATAGCAATCCAAAGTTTATGTGATTCTGAAAGGATAGGCACACCACTCACCCCATAAAACGCTTCACTGGCATGCACCATCATCACCAAAAAGCAAGCAAAAACTCGCATATAATCCAAAAATACAATTCTGTCTTGTTTCATGTGATTCATTTGTGTTTGGAGCGAAAGTAATAAAAAATAGTGATTACTCGTTTGTGTCCATTAATTTATTTAACACTTTTAATACTGTACGAATGAAATTAGCAAATTCTTATGCAATAACATCTGGTTATTTTACTATGATTCAGTTTTAATTAATTTCACAATAAAAGCACTTCCAATGTTCGCTTACAAAGGAAGTGCTTACACAAAAACTAAACTAGACTTAACTAAACTATTCTATTGAAGGAGTTTCACAACTCCTATCTGTTCGCTGCAAAGGTAAAAAAACATCTTTTAATATGCAATAGGATATTATTAGAAATCGACCGTTTTAGATAAAATATCTACAAATGAGCATGTTTTCAACTCCGTTTATCTAAAAAATCCTGAAAAACTTGCTTATAGCTATCGCTGATAGGGATATAATTTTTCCCAAAGACGATACGTCCGCGGTCGATAATTCGTATTTTATCTTTCTGAACGATGTAAGAACGATGCACACGCATGAAGCGTGAAGAAGGAAGTAATTCTTCCATTGACTTCATACTCATTAGCGAGAGGATGGGCTTGGGAACATCTTCTTCGTAGATTTTAATATAATCTTTCAGACCTTCGATGTAGAGAATATTTTTTAGTTCCACTTGCACCAGCTTGTAATCACTTTTAATAAATATTCGTTCAATCTCTTCCCGTGGTTGTTGTAGCAACTCAAACCATTGTACGGCTTTGTTGGCAGCTTGTAGAAAGTCGATGTAGGAAATAGGTTTCAGCAGGTAATCCAACGCATTAACTTTATATCCGTCTATGGCATATTGGTCGAAGGCGGTGGTAAAGACAATACGTGTATGTGTATCTACCATTTTAGAAAACTCCAGTCCATTGAGTTCAGGCATTTGGATGTCAAGAAAAAGAAGGTCGACATGTTTGTCCGGTAAGGCATCCATAGCTTGAACCGCACTGGAATATTTCCCCACGAGTTCAAGGAACGGGGTTTTGCTGGTATAACTTTCCAGAAGGTTTAATGCCAACGGTTCGTCATCTACTATTGCGCATTTCAGAATCATGTATATTAAGTATTAATTATTAAATATTAGGCTGTGGAGCTGAATAATAGCTGGTATCTAATATTTTATGCTTAAAACCGATTTGTATTCTTTTCCATCTTCACTTACTCCATGGTTCCACTCGTATCGGTCGGGATATGTAAGTTCCAGTCGCTTGTGCACCTGTTCCAGTCCGATACCGCTTCCACTTTTATCAGCCTCGTTTTTGGGATGATGGCTATTGGTGATTTCACATCGCACCTCTTCGGCGTTCTCACTGAAACGAATTTGTATGAAGCTGGGTGCAGTAGGGGAGATACCATGTTTGAAAGCATTTTCGATAAGAGAGATGAATATTAAGGGGGCGATTTCCGTGCGGCTATCGGGGCGGACATTGAAACAGGTCTCAACGGTGACATTCGGAGAAAGACGTATACGCATCAGTTCAATGTAATTCCGGATAAAATCCATTTCCTTATCCAAGGTGACAAAATTCTGCTGATTATCATAGAGTACATGGCGCAATAACCGGCTTAACTCCTGTACGGCAGTTTGCGCTTTTTCAGCATCAAAAGCGATGAGGGCATAGATATTATTCAATGTATTCAACAAGAAGTGAGGATTGAGTTGGTTACGCAGATTTTTTAATTCGGCCTCGGTACGACTTTTTTCTGCTTCACGGCGGGCGGCTTCTACTTGACCCCAACGTCCACTCATACGAATAGCGGCGCTCAATCCGATGGTAAGTATCATGGAAAATACATCACGCATGATAAATATCCACTTCGGTGGTCCCATATGCTTTCTTCCTTCATTACCTTCTTTGGCGAATATTTGGAATGCATATTCTTGCCAGAAGTGTACTCCTGCAGTTGTAAGAACTATCAGTAGTATGTTCAGTAGGAGATATTGTTTAATGTGACCAGCAAACAGATAGCGGGGGATAAAGAAACAATAGTTTACGTAAAACACGATGATAAATGACACCGGAACTACGCTGCCATGACGCAGATAATCCACCCATGTAATGGAAAAGCCACTGCGTGACATCATTAGAAAAGGAAAACCGAAAACGATTCCCCAGCCTATGATATGTATCAAGGCTTCTATAACGCGCGATCGTGAGTTGAAAAGTTGTTTCATATTATTGCAAAGATAATGATTTTAGTGATTATTTTAGTGATGAGTAATTAGTTTATGAGGATAACTTACGTTACGCCGAAGGGATACTAATTACTCATCACTAAAAACTAATCACTACTTACTCGTATCTTATCGCTTCAATCGGATCCAGATCGGCTGCCTTTTTAGCTGGATACCAACCAAAGAATACTCCAGTAACCGTGCAGACTGCAAAACTGAGGAATACACTCCAGAGTTGGATATAGATAGGCCAATGGGCTACACTCTTGACTATCCAACTTGCACCGCAGCCTATCACGACACCAATGAGACCACCGGTAATACTGATGAGAATAGCTTCAATCAGGAATTGTGACAAGATATCCACCCCGCGGGCTCCGACGCTCATACGTAAACCGATCTCACGGGTACGTTCTGTTACGGATACATACATGATATTCATAATACCTATACCGCCTACTACTAATGATATACCTGCTATACAGGCAAGTAAAGTAGTCATTAAGTCAGTGGTGGTATTCAGCATTGAACTGAGTTCCTGCTGGCTGCGGATGGTGAAATCGTCGTCATCGCTATCTTTCAACTTGTGGTTACGCCGTAAGATTTCGGTGATTTCGTCGGTGGCATTATCTGTCATATCTTCGGTGAGTGCCGAAGCGAATATACCTTGCAAATAAGTTTGTGCAAGTAAGCGCTTCATTACAGTGGTGTAAGGGGCTAATACGACATCATCCTGGTCCATACCCATGCTGTTGTAACCTTTTGCTTTGAGTACACCTGCAATACGAAAAGGTACTTGGTTGAAACGAATGATACGACCTACGGGATCTTCTCCACCGGGAAACAAGTTGTCTTGTATGGTCTTACCTATTATACAAACTTTTGCTGAGGTCTGTATATCTGATTCAGAAAACATTTCACCATTCTCTACCGTTAGTTGGCGAATTTCAAGATATTCCGTACCTACTCCGCTAACCGAGGAAGGATAGTTGTTGTTCCCTGCAATCAGTTGTCCCGATGAAGACACGTTGGGGCTGACGGTTGAGAGGAAGTTCGTTTCTGTACGAAGCGCTTCATAATCAGCCAGTTTTAATGTCTGCATGGCGCTGGGGTCTTGACGGACGCCACCACGCATATCAGCCCCGGGGTGAACCATTATCATGTTCGAACCCATTTCGGCAATTTGTGCCTGGATGCTCTTTTTGGAACCTTGCCCGATGGCCAGCATCGTGATGACCGATGCCACACCGATGATGATGCCCAGCATGGTGAGGAATGCCCGCAGCTTATTGTTGGCAAGTGCCCGGAGAGCTATTTTAAAGAGGTTTGTTCCGTTCATTGTTTATATATTTAATGGTAAGATGTTGGGATGGTTACTCTTTTTCGTCTTCTTCCTGCTTCGGCAATGCCGCCAATGTTTCGGCTGCATTCAGAACGTTCGGATTGATTTTATCATCTTTCACCTGTCCGTCACGCAGTACGATATTACGGCTGCTATATTGGGCAATCTCGGGGTTATGTGTTACGAATATAATGGTACGTCCTTCGGCATGAAGCTTTTGGAAGAGTACCAATATTTCGAACGAAGTGCGTGTATCCAGATTACCCGTTGCCTCGTCTGCAAGGATTACAGCCGGATTGTTCACCAATGCACGGGCAATAGCGACACGTTGCATCTGTCCACCTGACATTTGGTTGGATTTATGTTCCATGCGATCACCTAACCCGACAGCTTGCAATGCTTCGATGGCGCTTTTTCTACGTTCGGTAGCCGATACGGAAGAATTGTACATCAATGGCAGTTCCACGTTTTCTACAGCGGTTGTTTTTGCCAACAGGTTGTAGCTTTGGAACACAAAGCCGATTTTGCGGTTACGGAGTACGGCACGCTGCGACTTGGTCATAGTACGTACGGATATTCCATCCAACAGATATTCACCGTTTGTGGGAGTGTCCAGACAACCGAGTATGTTCAACAGGGTTGATTTTCCTGAGCCGGATGTCCCCATGATTGTAACGAACTCGCCTTCGGAGATATTGAATGATACACCTCGCAGGGCATGTACCGTTTCGTCTCCGACCTGGAAGTTTCGTTTTATATTTTGGAGTTCAATGACTGCTTTGTTCATAATTTATAGGGCTTATTTTTTCTTTTTATTCCCTCCCGGATGACTTGGCATGAAAGGACTCTTCTCACCAGTTGTTTCCGGACCTATTTCCGAAGCACCATTTCCACCCGGCATACGTCCGATGGTAGCTTCGGTCACTACTACCGTGCCCGCACCAATACCACTGACTATTTCTGTATTGATACCATTGGAAATACCGATTTCTACAGGGTGGGCTATGAATGAATTTCCTTCACGAGTCCAAAGTTTATGTTCGCTTTCACAATCCTTCACTATATCATTATCGCCAATCAGTGGCTTTTCAGGAGTGAAACGTAAAGCACGGGCAGGGACACACAGTATGTCTTTACGGTCGAGTGTGTAAATGGTGACGTTGGCTGTCAGACGTGGTTTCAATTTCAAGTCAGGATTGGGAGCGGAGATAACTACCTGGTATGTAACTACCGTACCCGATGAGGTAGCGGTAGAGCTTGATGAACTCGTTTCTCCCAAGCGAATCTGAGTTACTACCCCCTCAAAGACATCATTCGGATAAGCATCCACGGTAAACGTAACACGTTGTCCGTCTTCCACGCCACCTATATCAGCTTCGTCTACATCAGCCACCACTTGCATTTGCGTTAGGTCGGCGGCAATGGTGAACAGGGTGGGAGTTTCGAAACCTGATGCTACAGTCTGACCTTCTTCCACAGCGCGATTGATAACAACACCGTCGATAGGGGAGGTAATCGTAGCGTATGACAGATTCCGTTCGGCTTTAGCCAGTGAAGCCTGACTACTTTCGTAACTGCTCTTTGCCTTTTCGTAGTTATACACAGCTTGCTCATAGTCCGTATCACTGATGAGTTGCTTTTGATGCAGTCCTTTGCTACGTTCATAGTTTTTCTGCTGATACTCGAATTCTGCTTTTGTGCCATTGTAAGTGGCACGTTGTGAAGCAACTTCGCTTTGTAGTGTTATACGGTCCATTTCGGCAATAAGTTGTCCTTTGGTTACAACGGAGTTATAATCAACATAGATTTTGTCGATGATACCGCTGACCTGTGTACCCACTTCAATTTCAGTAACCGGTTCAATAGTCCCTGTGGCAGTAACCGATTCCGATATTTCGCCTTTGTTCACGGTTGCTGTCTCATAGGTTATTTTGTGCTTGGCCTGAGACCCTCCGAAGAGCCAGAAAACTGCGCCAACTACTATGATGACGGCAACGACGATGAGGATGATTTTCTTCTTGTTCATATACTTCTTTCTATTATTAGTTTCATTTTATATCCTTGTAGGAGAGTTTGCGTTTCTCCGGTAGATAACTTTATGATATTTGTGTATATTAAAGGGTTATTTTCTCTCCTTGATAGAACTTCAGTAACTGCATGTTCAGTATGGTCATGTACTTGGCTTGCAATGTTTCTTGCTGTGCATTGAGCAAATTGCTTTTTTCAGTCAGTAATTCTACGGTGTTTTTCATACCGAGATTGAATTGCTCTTGGATAAGATTATAACTGCTTTGTGTGCTGCGTAATTTCTCAACGGCCGCCATGTAACGTTGCTGTGCGCTGTTAGCATCGAGCCAAAGGGTTTCGATGGCTTTATATAAAGTCTTCTGGTTATCCAGAAGATCCAGTTCGCTGGTTTGTTTCTGTATCTTTGCTTTCTGTACGGCACTTTTCGTCTGACGGTTGTTGAAGATAGGTACGCTCACGGTTAAGCCGATTGAATTGTTCCAGTTTTGTTTTATTTGTTCGGCAAAGGTAAAGTCATTTCCGTTGGCATTGGTTGTCCCTATACCCGCGCTGAGGCTTAGAGAAGGTATGTATCCTGCACGGGCGATATTTATATCAAGTTCCGAAGCTTTTACATTCAGTCTGCCGGCCTCAATTTCAGGACGCAGGGAGAGTGCAGAATGATATACATCCGTTTTTGTGGGTAGGGGAACAACTACCTTTTCGTCATTGAGTGTAGGAATGTAGACGTTCATTTCTCCTTCACCATCCAGTTCAAGGAGCTGTTTCAGTTGGAGTTTATAATCCTGTAAAGTGGCTTGTGCCGTCACTACTTGATATTTGTCCGTGCTAACCTGTGCTTCCAGTTGGGCAAGATCGCTTTTGGCGATGCTTCCTGCGGCAAACAGAGCTTTGGCGCGTTCACATTCAGCCTGGCTGACTTCCAAAGTCGCCTCATTTACTTTCACTGCCTCGGCGGCATAAAGTATTTGTACATAAGTTTGGGTAATGCTTTCTTCGATGTTGTTTTCGCTCTCTGCGACGCCGAGTTCGGCAATCCGGGTATTCAGCCTTTGTTGCTTTAGGGTATTCAGCCGTTTACTGCCGTTGTACAAGGTCCAGTTGGCATCGATTCCGTAACTGCCGTTGTAACTGGTTTTACTTTGGCTGCTTGTGATATTATCACCACTGATAATCGTGTTTGTCTCGCTATTGGGACGGTTTACGATACGCTGGCTGACAGATGCCGACAGACTTGGAAATAGAGCTGCCTTGGCCGTTTTTACATCTATCTCTGCACTTTCAGCGTTGAGGCGGTTTTTACGGATAGTAATGTTCTGCTTCAAGGCATAATCGATACACGTCTGCAAGTCCCATTGGTCGGGGAGTTGCGTTATGCTTTGCTGCGAGGTGTCTGCGGTAACTTCCTGGGCTTGTAGTTTCACAGTACCTGTACAAGCGGTTGCCATACAAAGCGTTATAACTGTTAATCTTTTTACGTTAATCATAAATTTCAATTCTATTGTTTCGTCGTTACAAATGTATGGGGCTGTTCGGAGAGATACAATTAAGATATACGTTTGCAAGGTTTTCATCGGCAGATTACTTCTTTGTGCCGACAATTGGAAACAAGCAAAGTCACGACTAACACAAAATAATGCGAATCAGGAGTTGAATTTAGTTTATAACGGGAAAGACATGAACATTTTTAGACATAAGAACAAATAAGAAAACATAAGCTATATATTACTCTGAATATGTTCTTTTGTTCTTCTGTCTAAAAATAATTCTTTTGTCATTTAGCGTAAAACTGGAAAGAAATGAACTAACTCCCCCCCTTAGGAGACCTGGGGATGAAACCGTACAGAAAGAACTCAATTCAACTCCTGATTCGCATAAATAAGAAAAAATAAGCTTTGAATAAAAAATGGAACAGTTTCTAACTTTTCAGCCTTTTATTTGTTATTTATATAAAAGAATTTTATATTTGTAATGATTATAATTTAAAGTTTGTATGAAAAACCTCGTAACCGGTATCTGGCGATTCTACATTGATGGCTTTCGAAGCATGACGTTAGGTCGTACTTTGTGGCTGATAATCTTAGTCAAATTATTTATCATGTTTTTTATTCTCCGGCTTTTTTTCTTTCCGAACTATTTGAATAAGGCTTCGGTCGGGGTAGAGAAGGACGATTATGTAAGTCGTGAGCTGATTATCAGAGCGGCTGACAATTGACAATTTATATTAATACCTAATATTTAATACTTAATACCTATTTTCATGCTTGAAAACATTGACACTTCATTGATTGACTGGTCGAGAGCACAATTTGCATTGACAGCTATCTACCATTGGATTTTCGTACCGCTTACATTGGGCTTGGCGGTCATTATGGGCATCATGGAAACGGCTTATTACCGTACCGGTGACGAGTTCTGGAAACGTACCACCAAATTCTGGATGAAGATTTTCGGTATCAATTTTGCTGTAGGAGTAGCCACAGGACTGATTCTGGAGTTTGAGTTTGGTACGAATTGGAGTAATTACAGTTGGTTTGTGGGCGACATCTTCGGTGCACCGCTTGCTATTGAAGGAATTCTGGCATTCTTTATGGAAGCTACTTTCATTGCTGTAATGTTCTTCGGCTGGGATAAGGTGAGTAAACGTTTTCACCTGGCATCTACCTGGCTTACGGGGTTGGGTGCGACACTATCGGCCTGGTGGATTCTCGTGGCGAATGCCTGGATGCAAAATCCTGTAGGGATGGAATTTAATCCTGACACGGCACGTAACGAGATGGTGGACTTCTGGGCAATAGCTACTGCACCGATAGCAGTCAATAAATTTTTTCATAGTGTATTATCAGGTTGGGTACTGGCGGCTGTGTTTGTTGTCGGTGTAAGTTGCTGGTATCTTTGGAAGAACCGCGATAAGAAGTTTGCGATTTCAAGTATTAAGATTGCTGCTTGGGTGGGATTGTTTGCCGCTGCATTTTCTGCATGGACAGGCGATGGCTCAGGTTATCAGGTAGCACAAAAACAACCGATGAAGTTGGCTGCTATGGAAGGTTATTATCAAGGGAAGGAAGGAGCTGGATTGGTTGCTTTCGGTATCCTGAATCCTAATAAGCAGACTGCCGATGACGGGGAGGATGCTTTCCTGTTCCGCATGGAAATTCCGGCCTTTCTTTCCTTGCTTGCCGAGCGGGATATGGATGCGTTTGTACCCGGTATCAATGACTTGTTGAAGGGTGGTTATCCGTTGAAAGACGGTACGATTGCCCTTTCTGCCGAGGAGAAGATTGAGAAAGGAAAGACGGCTATCGGAGCTTTCTCGGCTTATCGTGAAGCCAAAGCTGCGGGTAATACGGCTGATGCGGAAGTAGCTGCTAAAGTGTTAAAAGAGAATGTGGCATACTTTGGCTATGGTTATATTAAAGACGTGAATGAGTTGGTGCCCAATGTACCACTTACATTCTATATGTTCCGTATCATGGTGATACTTGGAGGATATTTTATTGTCTTCTTTATGGTGGTTCTTTTCATGGCTTACAAGAAAGATTTGACTAAAATGCGATGGATGCATTGGGTAGCGATGTTGACTATTCCGTTGGGCTATCTTGCCGGACAAGCAGGTTGGGTGGTTGCCGAATGTGGACGTCAGCCGTGGGCTATACAAGATATGTTGCCTACAAGTGCTGCTATATCCAAGTTGGATGTGAGTTCGGTACAGACTACATTCTTCATTTTCCTTGTGCTATTCACCATTATGCTGATAGCCGAGATTGGAATTATGTTGAAGGCTATTCGTAAGGGGCCGGAGAAAGAGTTATAAGTTAAGAGTGATTTGCTGATGTTTTCCTTTATGGTAAACAGATACTCATGGCTTAAAATGAATAACTCTAATGATAAACAAGTAACTTATAACTCATAACTTATAACTAACGATGAATACATACATTCTTTTACAACAATATTGGTGGTTTATAGTCTCTTTATTGGGAGCTATACTTGTTTTTCTGCTATTTGTGCAGGGGGGGAATTCTTTATTGTTCTGTCTGGGCAAAACTGAAGAACAGCGCAAGATGATGATTAACTCTACGGGACGTAAATGGGAGTTTACGTTTACTACGCTCGTTACGTTCGGTGGTGCTTTCTTTGCATCGTTTCCGTTGTTTTACAGTACGAGTTTCGGAGGGGCATACTGGCTGTGGATGATTATTCTGTTCAGCTTTGTGTTACAGGCTGTCAGCTATGAGTTCCAGTCCAAAGCCGGAAACCTGTTGGGAAAAACGACCTATCGAGTATTTCTGGTGATAAACGGAGTGGTGGGGCCTCTACTGTTGGGTGGAGCTGTGGCAACGTTCTTTACCGGCTCGGAGTTCTATATTAATAAAGGAAATATTGCAGATACAGTAATGCCCGTTATCAGTCATTGGGCAAATGCCGGCCATGGGCTGGATGCTCTGCTCAATCCTTGGAACGTGGTGTTAGGATTGGCCGTATTCTTCCTGGCGCGTATTCTTGGTTCGCTCTATTTTATCAATAACATTAACGATGTAGACTTGGTAAAACGTTGTCGCCGTTCTTTGTGGGGAAATACAGGATTCTTCCTGGTGTTCTTTCTGGCTTTCGTTATCCGTACATTGCTTGCCGAAGGGTATGCAGTGAATCCAGAGACCGGTGAGGTATTTATGGAGCCTTATAAATATTTCACGAACTTCATTGAAATGCCGTTGGTATTAGTGGTTTTCCTTATCGGAGTGTTAGCGGTGCTTTGGGGAATTATCCGTACGATATGGAAACCTGCTTTCGATAAAGGTATCTGGTTTGCGGGCACAGGTACAGTACTCACGGTACTTGCATTGCTGCTCACTGCCGGTTATAATAATACCGCATACTATCCTTCCACCGCTGATTTGCAAAGCTCATTGACACTGGCAAACAGTTGTTCCAGCCAATTCACGCTAAGAGTAATGGCTTATGTGTCTATTTTGGTACCTTTTGTCCTTGCCTATATATTCTATGCATGGCGTAGCATTGACAACAGGAAGATAGACAAGAAAGAAATATCCGAAGGAGGACATGCCTATTAATGAAAAGCAGGGGGGGTACTCTTGAAATCTCTGGAGTTAACAATAGAAACGCCTCGCATTTGTCGAACAAATGCGAGGCGTTTCACTTTCACATCCCCGGTACTCAGGAATATTAAGAGAATAGTTTAGTAGTCTGAGAGAGAATTATTATTTCTTCTTGAAAGTTATTTCAGAGTAATATTCACCATCTTTATCTTTTTCTTGTCCAACGAGGACTGCCGTATTCTCATTCAGTGTCTTGATTGTAGCTTCTTGGCTATAACCGCTGAATGTAATCTTTAGTTTATTACCGGAGATTGTCCAGGTGAAATCTGCGGTGTATGTACTGCTACCCGATATATCTTTGTAAGTTCCCTTACCATCACTTTTGAAACTATAGATGTCTTCTGTATAAGCTTCATCAAATGTTTCTTTTTCCCCATCATATATCTCATAACCCTTGAGCCATGTTGACTGCCAAGTACCTATAATGAGAGTTTTTGCATCACCTGCAATACCTTCGTCATCGTCGTCGCCACAAGATGTGAAGCCAATACACAAAGCTACCATCACGCATGATAACCAGAATTTCAATTCAAAATTTTTCATTTTCTTTTTTGATTTAGTTAGTATTAAAAAGTTATTTAATGTATAGCACAATCGTATTTGTCCGTTTGTGTTAATGTTTATTTGTACATTTGAAAATATGTTGCAAAGATAGTTTGCGAGTGAGGAAATAGTAGGATGGGATTGTAGTAGAGATTTCAACAAAATGTAGAATAATATTCTACATTAATCCTGTTTGTTTACTTTGGATACAGAGATTTCTTCATTAAATTCGGAGAGATAACAATTGAAAAAGTTATAGTCTAATATGTGGCTGATTCGTATTAAAAGGTCTGTATCTATACTTTTTCTTCTGAAGATGGAATATACATTGGTGCGGTCACAGTATAGCCTGCTTGCAAACCAACTTACGGAACGCCCTTGGCGGCGGAGTTCTTCTTCAATAAGTTTACCAATGTGTATCATAATGATGCTGATGCATTATGAAAAAGGCGGAACCATTCGTAACCTATATTGTTCTGAGGTACCGCCAAGCACCGCGTGTATAAATAAGTACGAACAGTTCACGCCTATATAGCGTGAACCTTCACTTACTTATTCTCATACACTTCAATTTGGCGGTTTTCAGAACAGAGAATAAGAGCTAAAGCTCAATTTCTAATAAGTATAAGAATGGAAACGCTTTTCCGATGTTTTATAAATTATATTCATTTAATAGTTACCTATAAGAGGTTATGCCTGGCATAACACTTCTTAATAGATAATTTCTTTATCTATCTTTAGGGGTTAATACTCTGGGTATTCACTCGTTATTTTGCAAATGTAGTGAATATTCTTTCTTTATTCTTTAAGGGAAAGTTTTTTTATTTCTTTTTCTTCTTCACTGCCTTTTTTACCGGTTCTTCAACCGGAGGGAACTTAGGTACGAGCTTCATTAATCGTAGTATTTGTCCTTGTCTTTTCATTATATACGGTGAGGGTTTGGCCGAATTAAAACGAATCGGGTTGGGCAAAGTCGCTGCAATCAGCGCACATTGTCCTGCAGAGAGCTTGGCAGCGGTAGTGTTAAACTTATATTTGGCAGCGGCCTGTGCTCCGTAAATACCTTTTCCCATTTCGATGGAGTTGAGATAGACTTCCATAATCCGTTCTTTTGACCAGCATAGTTCAATCAACCAGGTGAAGTAAACCTCCAGTCCTTTGCGTACCCAGGAAGATTGCGGCCACAGGAATACGTTCTTGGCTGTTTGTTGGCTGATGGTACTTGCTCCGCGTTTGCGCTTCCGCTTTTCATTCTCCTTCATCGCTTTCTGTATTTCCTCAAAGTCAAAACCGTTGTGCGTGGCAAAGCGATTGTCTTCCGAAGCAATCACCGCCATGGGCAGATTGGATGAAATTTTATCAAATGGAACCCACGTATGATGCCATACAGGGCTTTCACCCCTGAACACTTGTTGCGTACTACGGATAACCATTAGCGGGGTGATATATACCGGCATGAAGCGATATACCACTACCATCAGGATGGTGGATATAAAGAAGAAAAGTATGACGTTGCGAAGGATTCGCAAAGGCTTTGAAAGTTTCATCGTCGTAGTTCTATTAGTAGGCTTATATATCAGAAGAGGCGCTATGCTTTCGCCGCATAGCTCTCAGACTACACTTTCGGAGTAATCCCGGAAGTGTAGCCTTGATTTTCTTTTGGTATCTTGCCTTTTGTATTAAGACAAAAGAAAAGCGCTATTTACCTGCTTCCGCATTCTTAATCATCTGCTCACTGGCATACATGTATATATCTACACGGCGATTCTGTTCGGCCGACATACTATTGTCATATTCATTGTAACCTACACCTTGTACTTCCTTGAATTGAGAAGGAGATACACCGCAAGTTTGCAGATAATTCTCTACGGAATAAGCGCGTTCTCTTGAAACCTTCATATTGGCATCGTACGTACCTACTTTGTCAGTATGCCCGATAATGGCAATATCCGTAGTAGGATCTTCTTTCAGAATCTGCGCCAGTTCACGCAGAGAAGCCTTGGAACCGTTGTTCAATGCGGAAGAGTTGAAAGCGAACAGTATGCCCGACTCAAACGAAACCTTTACGGCATCCAGGTTATTGGCATCTTTCACCATCTCTACCTGCGCACCTTGTATTTTAGCGGCTTCGGCGGCTTTCTTATCCATCTTACGGCCGATGAGCACACCGGTGCCCGTACCTACTGCCGCACCCACTGCCGCACCGATGGCCGCGCCTTTTCCCTTACCAATCAATCCACCGATGATAGCTCCGGCTGCTGCACCCGAACCACCTCCGATAACACCACCTTTGGTAGTGTTGTTCATGGTACTACAACTACCCAGCAGTATGGTACCACTCAGCATAAATGCTGCAATTTTCATCTTTTTCATACCTTTTGTTTTTTTAAGCGGTTTAAGTTTTACGAATGTAAATTTGTGCATATAATACGTTTATTGATATCAAAAAGTTTAGAACCGTAATCTTTTTAGAGAATTTTCCTTTTAATAAATATAAACCAACCTGTCAGAATAAGTCCCTTGACAACTGTCGTTCCACTAACGGCCCACCAGATAGCATCCACACCCAGTCCCATTTGTACCAGCAATAACGCTACGGGGATACGCATGTAATTGCATCCTATACTTACGATAGCCGGAGGTACGGTACGCCCTATACCGTAAAATACGCCTTGCATCGTAATTTCCAACATCATGAACAGTTGTGAATATCCGTCGATGCGCAGGAAGTCTCCACCTACGCGATAAGCCTCCTCTTCGGGGACAAAAATAGAGAATACTTCGCTACCAAAGAAGATAAACAGCAGCGAACAGAATGTTCCGAATACACCCGTCATCCAAAGCGTTGTTTTCCAGGCTTGCTTGACGCGTGATTTTTGACCTGCCGCATAATTCTGTGCAATAAATGCACTCAGCCCCGTAGAGAATCCTTGTGAGGTATTCCAAGTGATTGCTTCGATTTGTCCTCCGGTGGTGAAAGCCATAAGTCCGATGTGCCCGCCCTGTTCAGCGGCCGTACGAGAAAGGAACATATTGACAAATGCAAACAAGGTGTTCAGTGTGGCAACCGGCAAACCCAGTTTGAAGATACGCAGGGTATATTTCCTCTTTAACCGGACGAAAAAGGGGAATCCTCCCAATAAATCATCTTTTCGCCTGAGTTTATAGATAAAGATGGTGAACACGGTTGCCTCGGCAAGCCAAGTGGCAAGGGCTGCGCCCACCGTTCCCCAACCAAATCCGAAGATAAACAGCGGGTCGAGCAGGATGTTGATGATAAGTCCCGTACCGCTGATATAGAATGGTGTCTTACTTCGTCCTGCAGCATTGTAGATACCTGTGAAGGCAGCGGACAGGAAGACGAAAGGCAATCCGGTGGAGATGATGCGCAGGTAGGTGATGGCATGATTGGTAATGTCCTCATTCAATCCGAAAAGGTGCATAATGGGGTTGGCGAACAGAAACAGCAGCCCGCCCCAGCAGACGGAAATAATCAGTGCGATACTGATATTATGTGAAGCAAACGACCGGGCGTCGTCCTGACTGCGCGCACCGATGGATTGTCCTACGCTAACCTCCGAACCTACCTTGTTTAATAGTGCAATAGAACCGGACATCCAGGTCAATATTCCCACTGCACCGACAGCTGCTACGGCTTCGCTACCCAGACGTCCCACCCATGCCATATCCGTAAGGCTGTATGCCATCTGGATAAAGGAAGTGGCCATGATAGGCATAGCCAGTGTGAATAACTGGCGGTTGATAGGGCCTTGAGTAAGATTCTTTGCTCCGAGCATGAGGGTCAGTTTTAAGTATGAAATATAAACTTTAAAGTTTCCTATTTAGAATAAATTGTTTTCACTAAGTTTCCCGCCCTGCCACACGGCACGTATGTTCAGGTCTTTGTCCAGAATCAGGACATCGGCATCTTTGTCCTTTTGCAACGAACCTTTATGGTCGTATATACCCATGATGCGTGCCGGTGTTTCGGAAGCCATACGCAGGGCATCACCCAAAGGTATACCGGCTTTTACCATAGTGCGTACCAGTACGTCCGATGTAGCGATACTGCCTGCCAATGCCGAACGGTCGGCAAGCTTGCATACACCATCTTCGATGATATAACGCGGGTCGTTGATTTCCTTACCGTCAGTTGCCGCACAAGAGAGAGCATCGGTTACGAGGCAGGTATGTTCGATGCCTTTTAGTTTATATGCCAGTTTCAGGATGGTGGAAGGCAAATGGATACCGTCGGCTATCAGTTCGATAGTCATTCCGTCGGTCAGGTATACACTTTCTACCGTGCCTTCGTACTTGTACTCGCGACGCTTGTGGAATCCAGGCATGGCGTTGTAGAAGTGGGCGGCATGAGTGAATCCGGCCTCGTAAGCGGCTTTGATGCCGTCGTACTCGGCTTCTGTGTGCGATACGGCTGCCAGGATACCTTTTTCACGAAGATAGCGGGCAAAGTCGAGCGCTCCCGGTAACTCCGGCGAAGCGTCCCAACGCTTGATGCAACGAGTACTTTCTATAAGTTCTTTGTATTCTTTTTCGTCAATCTCTTTTATTTGGGCGGCAAACTGTTCGCCTGCCATTTTCGGGTTGAGGTACGGACCCTCGATATGTAGTCCTTGTATAGGGCTGCCCGGCTCTTCCATGAGGCGTTCGCAGATTTCCGCAGCCTGATGCAGTTTGCTGAAGGGTGAAGATGAAAGGGTGGGATAGAAGCTCGTGGCTCCATGACGCAGATGAGCTTGAATGATGCTGCGGAAGGCTTCTTCGGTACATTCGGTAAAGTCATGTCCACCGCCGCCATGTGCGTGCATGCAAACGAAACCAGGTACGATGTACATGCCCTTGGCGTCAATGAGATGTGCGCCGATAAGAGCGAGGTCACAATTGGTTACTTCAAGAATCTTTCCGTCCCGCATCAGGACAGAACCTTCATTCAACCAGCCTTGTGGGGTGAATATGCGTCCGTTAATAATCTGAGTAAGCATGGAGTTAGTTATTAGTTATTAGTGATTTGTTTATACGAAGAAGAAAGTTATTGGGGATTGGTGATTAGTTGATGTCTTTTCTTTGCTACATTGATAGAGCCCCTTACAAACAAATCACTAATCGCCAATCATTCATCACTTTTTTCTTCTCCTTCTCCTATGATGTCTCTGTTTCTGTCTGTACTTCCGTATCTTGGCGTATACCAGCCAGATGAACAGTACGCCGAATACGGCAAATATCAGCAATACGATACCGGTGTTGAGGTTATCGCCTTTCACCCGGCTCCACATTTCGAGTACCAGCTCGGTACGGTCACCGAAATCGCGTATCATGGCGCAACGTTCCACCACTTTCCGGTCGGGATATTGCACAGGGTTGATTTGCAGGCTGTCGGCTCCTACACCTTCACCGAAGAAATAACTCAGGTCAAAGTATTCCTCAAGGGTAGTATCGCGTTTCGCTTCCATAATTTCAGGAGTCGCTATGGCACTTACGTATCCGATGGCATCCATATTGCGTAACGCTATATCGGGCTGGCAGAGATAATTGATGAAATAACTCGCAGCCTTCACATTGCGTGAATATTTGGGGATTACCCAGCCGTCGTACCAGATGTTGCTACCTTCACGGGGCACTTCGTAACCCAAGTCAACGCCTACCGTATCCGCTTCTTCTATAGCCCAGACCGCATCACCGCTCCACGTCAGGTTAAGCCAAGTCTTATTCTTGGTCATCATTTCTTTGCCGAAGTCCGCTTCCCAACCGGAAATATTGGGCTTCATGGCTTTCAGGTACTTCTCGGCAAGAGCAATGGCTTCGGGAGAATTATCGTTCATCAGTTGCTCTACGGTCACGGTACTGTCTGCCAGTTGCTTGGTATGACCGTAGATAATGGCAGTGCCGTAAGCGTCACGATAACTGTCTTTCATAAGGATTTTCCCTTTATTCTTAGGATTCCAAAGGCAGTACCAACTATCGGCTTCTTCCTGAGTGATGAAGTTCTTGTTGTAAAGAATACCCGCCGTTCCCCACATATAGGGTACGGCATAGTCAGTAGTGGTATGTCCGGGCTGACTGGTCTTATTCAATTCCTTCTGTATGTAAGGCGATATATTGGGCAGATAATCCGGTGTCTTGCCGAAATCGCGATCGATGGGTAATAGAAGACCTTTTTTCAACATCCGCTCGATGATATACTCTGAAGGACACACGACGTCGAAATCTTCGTGCCCGCGTTCTATCTTGGTGAGCATGATTTCGTTGATGTCGAACACCTGATAAACGATGCGGATGTCTTCTCCTGTCTGCTCTTTGTACCAGACGGGGAATTCGGCAAGCACATCTTCGTCGATGTAATCGCCCCAGTTGTATATCTTCAATACGTGGCTGCGCTCTTCGTCGGACTCTTTGCACGAGGTGAATGCGAATATACAGCACGCCAAGAAACAAAATATTTTAATCAGTCTGTTCATATTCATTACTAAGAATTAATCCCACGGGATGAATATTTTCGTCTTACGGGACGGCTCCGTTCATCTTACGGGATGAATTTCTTCGTCTTGCAGGATGATTTTTTTCATTTTGCGAGACGAATCTATTTATCTTTCTGGGCACGTTCAGCCCGTTTATTAATAACAATCAGCAACATCAACACCGTTACGAAGATAATGACTGACAGTGGTCGCAGTTCAGGTGTCAGTCCGCCCTTACGTGCATCAGCGTAGATGTAGGTGGAGAGTGTTTCCAGTCCTTCGTTTCCGATGGTGAAAATGGTTACCGCAAAGTCGTCGATGGAGAGGGTGAAAGCAAGGATAAATCCGCTTATCATACCCGGAAATATCTCCGGAAGGATTACTTTACGCAACGCCTGAAAAGGAGTAGCCCCAAGGTCGAGAGCGGCTTCGTATACATTCTGGTTCATCTTCTTTAACCGTGGCATTACACTGAGCACTACATAGGGGGTACAGAACGTGATGTGTGCCAGTACTACCGTGGTGAAGCCTTGTGATATGCCGAAGCTGACGAACAACAGGAATAACGAGATACCCGTAATGATGTCCGCATTCATCATTGGAATGGCATTGGCGAAGTTCATCACCTGCCGTGTGCGCGTACGTAGATTATAGATTCCGACGGCTGCGAAACTTCCCAATATAGTGGAAGCGGTGGCTGCAATTATTGCGATGGCGAAAGTATTCCATATCGCGTTCATCAGCGAATGGTGCATGCCGCCTGTAAAGAGCGAACTATACAGCTTTGTAGAGAAACCCGTCCAATTGCCCAGTACCTTGGCCTCGGTAAACGAGAATATCATTATGATAAGGATAGGCGAGTAGAGCAGTGCCAACAACAGCCACAGGTAACCTTTGGTTAGAATATGCGTCATCATATCACACCTCCGCTTTCGTTCTGCGCACCGTCTTCCTCATTCGTGAAGAGGATGGTAACGCCAATCAGCAACAACATGATGAGCGACAGGGCTGCACCGTAGTTCCACATTCCGTTATATATGTTTTCCTGTACCGTGGTACCGAAGAGTTTGATGTTGTTCATCGTCAGCAACTCGGCAATGGCAAAAGTGGATACCGTAGGCATGAACACCATCACGATGCCGCTCATGATACCCGGCATGGACAGGGGCAATATTACTTTTCCGAATACCTTGAGAGGATTGGCTCCAAGGTCTTGCGCCGCTTCTATAAGATTACGGTCCATCTTTTGCAGCGTATTATAAATAGGATAAATCATAAAGGGCAGGAAGTTGTACACCATACCGAATACCAATGCGCCTTCGCCCAGAGGCAGGTTCAGGAAGTCGAACAGAGCTACCGTAGCGAGTGTGCGTATCAGGATGTTTACCCACATGGGCAGGATGAACAGTACTACCATAGTGCGGGACGTATTGAACTGCTTCTGGCTGAGGATATAGGCTGCCGGATAACCCAGCAACAAGCAGACCAGTGTCGTGATTACTGCGATTCCTATTGAATAGACAAAAGTATTCAGTGCCTCGGGATGCATCATGAACTTGCGGAAGTTGGCAAAGGTGAATGAGCCTTCGGCATCCGTAAAGGCATACAGGACAATGAGCAATAGCGGCACTATCACAAATACAAGTAGAAACAGTGCATAGGGCAATGTCCAGTTGCGTCGCCGCAGGAAGAAATGGGATAACTTATCAAGCATTACTTTTTATATTAATGATTATGATAGGATGGTAAGATGATATAATAGAAAGAAAATATCTGTGTAATACGTCCCTAAAATAATATCACAATAACGTTCCGTTAAACTATCATTTTATCATCCTGTTATCTTATTGTTTTATCACCCTTATGTTTTCGGGCGCTATCCGTATACCTACACGGTCTCCGTCGTCCCAAACGTCGTTGGTGTCGACAAAGATATCTTCATCCCAATCGGTAAACACCGTCAGGTGATAATGGTTTCCTTTGTAGAGGATAAATTTTACATCACCCGTCAGGCGACCGTCTTCTTCATTGTCTTCGAGGATTACATGTTGGAAATCCACTTCCACCCGTACAGGCGTATCGGGCGCGATGTCCGTCACAGGGCTGCATTCAAAATTGCATCCCAGGAATTCTACATGCGTTTCATCTATCAGCTTGCCTTCAAAAGTATTGCAGGTACGTTCTTTTTTCATCACATGGATATCAAACGGCTTTACCAGCAGACCGACTTCACGTCCCACTTCAAAGCAGTGGTAATCTTGTACCATCAGTTCGTAACCTTCCCTGGTTTGCACCAGCATTTCATAATGGACGCCTTTGAAGATGCAACTGGTTACCGTACCCGTTAACTGTGCGGCGTCCGAAATGTCGAAGATATAGATGTCTTCGGGACGGATTACAACGTCCACTTGAGTCTGCTCACCAAAACCTTCGTCCACACATTCGAATTCGTTTCCGGCAAAGGTGACGAGCTTGTCTTTTATCATAACTCCGTTCAAGATGTTACTTTCACCGATAAAGTCGGCTACGAAAGAGTTGATAGGTTCGTTATAGATGTCTATCGGAGTACCGATTTGCTGGATTTTTCCTTCACTCATCACGACGATTGTATCGCTCAGGGTAAGTGCTTCTTCCTGGTCGTGGGTCACATAAACAAATGTGATGCCTAATGACTTGTGCATCGCTTTCAGTTCCATTTGCATGTCCTTGCGCATTTTCAGGTCTAAGGCGGCAAGCGGTTCGTCGAGTAGCAATACTTCCGGTTCGTTTACAATGGCACGGGCTATGGCTACGCGTTGTTGTTGTCCGCCCGAGAGTGAATCGACATCCCTGTATTCGTAATCGGTCATCCCCACCATGCGAAGTGCCTGTTTCACTTTCTTTTCAATGGTAGCACCGGGCATCTTCTTCAGCTTCAAGCCGAATGCGATGTTATTATATACATTGAGGTGGGGGAAGAGGGCATACTTCTGAAATACGGTATTCACCGGACGCTTGTGCGGCGGTGTCTGCGTAATGTCTTTACCCGCAATGGTTATCACTCCTTCCGAGGCTGTCTGAAAGCCTGCAATGAGGCGTAACAAGGTCGTCTTTCCGCAACCGGATGGTCCCAATATCGTTACAAACTCGCCCTTACGGACAGACAAATTCACATCATTCAGTACGGCTTTATCCCCAAAGAATTTCGACACGTGCTCCACACCGATGATGCAGTCGGACTTTTGCATAAGCGTTTCTTACTTTATCCAAACGAATTAAAAAATCTCTACCTATTCTTTATGTGGGTGCAAAGGTATATATTTTCCTGAAAACTTTGAGTGTAATAAGGTATAAGTTATGAGTTATTTATCGGGAAGTACAGTCTCATCGCTGTGAAAAAAGATGGGATTCTTATTATAATTAGTAGGATTGATAGATGTAAATAACATAAAGAATATTGAACTCTGCGGAAATATAGCCTGTCATCAGGGGGAATGTCGCCTACCTTCGCTCCGATAGTAGGCAACCTTCGCCTCGATAGTCGCCTACCTTCTAAACTTATTTTGTAAACGCTTGATAATTAAACACTTTCTTACAAATCGCATTTTAGGGGAAAAGATTCAACAAAGCTTGTGATAATTTTAGCTGATAACTCCTTAACTCCTCATTTAACTCATAACGGGGAAGAAAGTAATGTATTCAACCGCTGATTAGCATAATTCGCAAATAAGTAATACTTTTGTAGTCATATATAAAAAACGTAACAGAAATGGAAAAGAAAATTGTACTTATCACAGGAGCCTCTTCAGGGATAGGAGAGGGATGTGCCCGTAAATTTGCCATGAATGGTTACCGCCTTATTCTCAACGGACGGAACATTGATAAACTGAATGCCGTAAAAAAGGAACTGGAAGAAAACTACCAGGCGGATATTTATCTGCTTCCTTTTGATGTACGCGACCGTCAGGCTGCGAAAACTGCATTGGATTCTATTCCTGCCGAGTGGAAAGAGATTGATATACTGGTTAATAACGCCGGCCTGGTTATCGGTGTGGACAAGGAACATGAAGGTAATCTGGATGAGTGGGATATTGTACTCGACACCGATGTAAAAGCTTTGCTCGCCATGACTCGGTTGGTTGTACCGGGAATGGTGGAACGCGGACGCGGACATGTCATCAATATGGGGTCTATTGCGGGCGATTATGCTTATCCCGGTGGAAGCGTTTATTGTGCGGCTAAAGCTGCTGTCAAGGCATTGTCGGACGGGCTTCGTATCGACTTGGTGGATACTCCTGTCCGTGTGACTAATATTAAACCCGGTTTGGTGGAAACCAACTTCTCCGTGGTACGTTTCCGTGGTGATAAAGCGACTGCCGATAATGTATATAAAGGGATACGTCCTCTTGACGGCAACGACATAGCCGAAGTGGTATATTTTGCCGCTGCCGTTCCCGAGCATATCCAGATAGCCGAAGTGTTGGTGATGCCTACCAATCAGGCTACGGGTACGATAGTTAGCAGGAAATGATAACGCTATTCTGCTTTATTGTATCCTGACAAGCTTACAAAGGTAGTAGATTATAAAAAGCATGAACCGGACCGTAGCCTTCTCCAAAGGAATACTCGGCTCCGGTTTCTATCGCTTTATGTATGAACTGTTCAGCTTTCGATACGGCCTCCTGTAAGCTATATCCTCTGGCTATATAGGTAGCAATAGCAGAACCAAAACTATCACCCGTGCCATTTATGTTTCTGGTATTTATCTTTTTCTTGGAGAAAACCGACATCTTTCCGGTTTTGACATCATAAAAGAAGTCCTTCAACGTTTTACCTTCGTCAATGGACTTTACAATGACGGAGTTTCCCCATTGGCATAATTCTTTGAGATCTGCTTCTATATTCTCCACTTTTATCTCCCTGCCTAATAATAGGTCTGCCTCCCTTTTGTTCGGTGTAGTGATGAGGGCTAAAGGGAAGAGATACTTTTTGTAAGCGTCTATGGCATTGTTTTCAATCAGCTGGGCACCTCCTGAAGCTACCATAACCGGGTCTACCAATAAAGGTACTTCTGTATATCTTTTCAATAGGGCTGCCACTGCCACGATCATATCCTTGGAATAGAGCATACCTGTTTTGATGCAGTCGGCACCTACGTCACTCAGGAAAGAGTCGGCTTGCCCCACTACCATTTCTGTGGAAATCATGCATATATCTTTTACACGCTTCGTGTCTTCATCTACAATACAGGTTATAGCTCCTGCTGCATATCCACCGCAAGCCGAAATGGCTTTGATATCCGCCTGAATGCCTGCACTACCCAGAGGTTCACTACCCGCAATAAGAAAAACCTTCGAGAAACTTTTTTTATTCTTGTACATTCTTATCTCGTTTTTTATTCGTATTATTAATTCTTATTTTTGATAATGTAAATAGGGTGGAAATTGTTTATAAGGAGAGTTGAAAAATCAGGCTTATCCCGGAAAGATGTTTTGTTAAACAGTTCTGAAACATCTTCTGTAATCGGATGGTGTTATTTTAAGATGCTTTATAAACAACCTACGTAGATTGTCTATATTCGTCAGCCCACATTCACAGGAAATCGTTTCTAAGGTAAGTTGGGTTTCTGTGAGATAGCGGCAGGCAGATTCCAACCGTAACTTTTCAATGTATCTGGCAGGAGTGATTCCTGTTTCTCTGGTAAATACGCGTGCAAAGTTTCTTGGGCTCATTAGTGCTTGTCCGGCTAATTGTTCTACTGTGACTCTATCTTTCAGATGTTCTGACAACCAGTCTTTGACGGATTGAATAGGCTGATAGTCACTGTCCTGATGCTTTAGAGTAACACTAAACTGTGCCTGATTACCCGGTCGTTTTAAATAAACTACTAACTCTCTCGCTACTTCTAATGCTAAAGTTCGCCCGAAATCCTCTTCTATCAATGCCAGTGCCAGGTCAATCCCCGAAGAAACTCCAGCCGATGTGTATACATGTCCGTCTTTGATAAAAATGGATTCACTGTCAACCTCCAAAGCCGGATAGTCTTGGGCGAGTTTATTGCAAAGCTTCCAATGAGTGGCTACTTTCCTATTGTCCAGAATACCTGCTTCCGCTAAGATGAAAGCTCCCGTACAAATGGAGCAGATTCTTCGTACTTGAGTGGATTGCTGTTTTATCCATGATAATGTCTTGGAATCAACCATATCTTCCATACTTTCGGGAATACCGGGGATAAATAGCGTGTCTATCGGGTAATCCGGTGATTTTATGGAGCTTTCGCACTGCAAACAAAGCCCTGCCGATGTCCTTACTATTCTGTTTTTATCGAACGATAAGGTGTGCAGTACATATGTAGTATCACTCTTGCCATGAGATTGCAAACATTGTGCGGCAAGTGAAAAGGCTTCGTAAGGTCCTGTAATATCAAGCAATGTTGCGTTGGGTATAACAAGAAATGCTATATGCTTAATAGTCTTCTGCATAATTTCTATTTTTTAGCTTTTACAGCGAACAAAGGTAATATAAATATGGCAGTTTTTGACGGAATAATGTCATTTCAGACAATTGTTGATATGTCTATCTTTGCGGCATTAATAAATATAAACTGAATGGATTATGAAATTATTGGTATTTGTTGCTAAAGGTTTTGAAACAATAGAGTTTAGTGCCTTTGTTGATGTTATGGGATGGGCAAAGACGGATTTCGACTCTAAAGTGGATGTTATAACTTGTGGTATGAACAGAAAAGTGATGAGTTCTTTCAATATTCCTATCTTGGTAGATAAAGTTATAGATGAAGTTTCGGTCAATGAGTACGATGCTCTTGCAATACCGGGTGGGTTTGAAGAATTCGGATTCTACGAAGAGGCATATAATGAAAAGCTGATGAAGTTGATACGGCTATTTGATTCGCAAAAGAAATGGATTGCAACCGTCTGTGTGGGTGCTTTACCTGTTGGAAGAAGTGGGGTATTGGTCGGTAGGAAAGCAACGACCTATCATCTTAGAGGTGCCCATAAACAGAAAGTACTTCAAGACTTTGGAGCGACCATCGTTAATACTCCTATTGTAGTGGACGATAATATCATCACTTCTTATTGTCCTCAGACATCATATGGAGTGGCTTTGTTACTTTTGGAGAAATTAACCTCTCACAGAGAAATGACTTTAGTGAAAGATGCCATGGGGTTTTAATGGATTTTCGGAAGAAAAAGAGGATGACGCATAATGATGAAGAAACGGAAGAATCATTTTATTTATTTCAAATTTCCTATCGAACAAAATATTATCTATCTTTGCGGCATGACAAAGACAATTAAATCGGATTTGGTTTTATAAACAATCTGTATTTCTGATACAGATTGTCCTTTCGTTCACTCTCGGATAGTTCCTTTCGAGAGTAGTTTTCTATTATTATAATTCAAGTTTAATCTGTGTACAATGATGAGAGTATTGTCATGCTTTCCTTGTATGCAAAATACATTAAGATAATGAGTAACGAAAATAAAACAATTCACGATTTCGAACTTAATTTAATCTG
>CAJMPR010000009.1 GCA_905215345.1 uncultured bacterium | reverse complement strand
TGTGATAATTTTAGCTGATAACTCCTTAACTCCTCATTTAACTCATAACGGGAAAGAAATGAATCAGTTTAACTCCTGATTCATATAATCAGGTTCTTAGTGGGATAATCGTTTCTTGCAAAAGGGACAAACAAAATACTAACTATTGATAATAAGCGTAATACAAACTTTTAGAAGTGGACATTTCATAGTCCACTTTTTGTCTTCTATCAGTTTAGGCGTCACATCTTGATAATTACTATTTTTGCGCATCACTCAGAACTGTTTAAATTTTGCCCAACATTTATGAGGAAAATTTCATTAACCCTTTCTTGTAGAGAATGACGTGTTGCTTCCTCGAACGGAATTAAAATAAACTATAAAATAGAATTATGCAGAAAACTTTTCTTTTTACTTTTCTCTTGTTGTGTCTGTTGCCATCGGCGCAAGCGCAGGAGGTTCAAAAGAATGCGGACATGCCGACGCGATGGTATATCGGCGGTGATGCCGGCGTGTCATTGGGCGGTGCAACATTCAAGTCGTTCGGTGCAGACAAGACCTGGATTGGCTTTGGCTTGGGCGTCTTGGGCGGCTACCACATCAACTTGTTTCTATCGGCAGAGGCCGAATTCAAGTATACGCACCTCGGTCTGGCAGCCTACGACTGCTGCCAGAATTTATGGCTCGGAGCGGACGGCAACCGTTACTTCGCTCCCGTGGCAGGGATGCAGGGATGGAAATACCGGGATGTCTACTCCTCTACCGGTCTCTATGGGCTGGGGTTGAGGCTGAATGTCGATTTCTTAAAGCTATTCCATCCCGCCAACCGCTGGTCGGCTATGCTTTCACCCGCCATATACAGTATGGGGTCTTCGGCAAAGGTGAAAAACATAGCCGATGGGACGACTGCCTTAACAAACTCGTCCTTTCACTTTGGGATGGGCGGCGACATCAGCGTTGGTTATCAAGTGTCCAAGCATGTCAACGTACGCCTTTATACAGGAATGACCTACCTCACCGGTCATGGAATGGACGGATTGCCGCAAATGGAACATAAGACCAATTATACATGGGACACGGGTGTAAAGGTGACCTTTACCCTGAGTAAACGAAAAGGCAAACGCACCGCAACCGTAGTTGAGGCGCAACCTGTAATCCCTGCCGTGCAACCGGTCGAAGAGGAAACAAGGACGGACTCAACCCCGAAGCAACCCGAAAAGGTTATCCCTGCAACACCTATCCAACCGGCAGTTACCGGCAAGGTGATTTACGAGGATGTACTTTACTTCTCGTACGGACGCTCCAAGTATATTGAGCGCAGCCAGTACAAAGCCGCAGGCCGGATTCTCGAAGCGGTGACAGAATATCCCGATGCAGCGATTTCCATCGTGGGCTGGGCAGATAAAAGCGGAGGCAAAGTGCAAAACGAAATCACCTCATCCCGCCGTGCCGAAACGGTGAAACGCTACCTGATGAAAAACGGTGTAGCCGCAGACCGCATCACTATCAAAGGCAACGGTGTGGATAGTGCTGCGGTGAGCAGAGATAAGGCCCGCCGTGTGGAAGTCAAACTAATCATTACAGAAAAATAAGAACCTATGATACAGACAATCAAACAACATATGCTTTGGCTGGCTTGCATGGCAGCCTTCATACTGACCTCGTGTGACAAAACACTGCACGAGATACCGGAGGAGATGCCCAAAGACGGCTCCTCAATCACCATCGGCATCAATACCGGTGAGATAGCGGGAACATCGCTCAAAGACGTGCATCTTTATTTCTTCGATGCTTCGGAAATGCTCTCTAAGCATACTTATTATCCTACCATGCAATCGCTGGCGCTCGACCGTATGCTCATGGAGTCAGGCTACTACACCATCTTCGCCGTGCTGAATACCGAAGAATCACTTTTACCGGCCGTCAGTCGTGCGGAGGAATTGCCGCAAATCTCCTTCTCCGATTTCTGCCAATGGGTGCAGTCGCTCGATGACGGCAGATACCCCGACCTTGCCACCGGAATGGTGCACTATGAGGTAAAAGAAGGCATTGCCCAAATTATGATTGACGCAAAAAAAGGTAGTGAAGCGGTAGGACTCCCCACCGTTACGTTGAACCTTACGTTCCCCTCGCCCCGACTGCCGGACTTTGTTTCCGCCGAATCCCGTGTAACGGGCGATGAAGTACGTCTGCGTACCATTATTGAAGTGTACAAGAAGGGGGAAAAAGAGTTGGTACTCCGCAAACAGGTATTTCCGGCTCCTACCGCTACCGAAGGTGTCTATACCACCAAGTTGCAGTTGTCTCCCGCCGAGTACGACCTGCGTATCTGGGGGGATTACACCGCCGATGCCATGACCGACAACCACTATGTCACCACCGGCGGGGACATCATCCGCATACGTCCGAAAGCCGATTACACCGCCAACAGCGACACCCGTGATGCTTTCAGCAAGGCTGTGACTTTCACTATGGGCAACACGAACAGCGTCGAAGACATCGAGATGCACCGTCCTGTGGCAAAATACCGCCTTGTGGCGACCGATGTGCAGAAGTATGAGCAGATAAGGGTGCAGAAAGGCTATCCCGCCTTGGAGGATTTACAGATATTCATCGGCTACGAGGGCTTCTTGCCCAACGCATACAGCATTTCGCTGAACAAGCCTGCCGATTCGGACACAGGCTACAGCTACAACTCCGCATTGAGCGAGCAGGAAGAAAGCAAAGCCACCATAGGCAAGGATTACATTCTGGTGAACGGCACGCAGTCGTCCGTTACCGTCACCATCCTCTTCAAAGACACCACGGGCAAGACCGTGAGCGGTGTGAAAGGTGTGAAGATAGAATACCGGGCGGGACAACTCACCACCGTGAGCGGTGACTTCCTGACTGCGGAATTGGGTAGCGGGGTAACCATCAACACGGATTGGAGTGGAGATTACGATGTGGAATTTTAATAGCAACCTACGATGAAAAAGATACTATATATAATGAATGTGCTGCTCATTACGCTATTTGCTGCGTGCAGCGAAGAGACTCAGGATATTGAATCAGGCAAGTACGAAGTAACTGTTGATGCTGCTGTAGACTATGCGATGGCGGGTGACGACGCCATGACGGCAACAGAACCAAATACCCGTGCAGCAGCCGATGTAGACCGTTACGTGATAGAAGTCTATACAGATGCTGCCTGCACGCAGGCTGCCAATGTATTTACAGGCGGCACAAACAAGACTACCAACACCACAGGCTCTTTTACCATGACGCTCGACAACGCGCAACCCTACTACTGCCTATTGTGGGCGGACTGCAAAGCCTCAGACGTGTATGATGTGTCTGATTTGAAAGCCGTATCGCTCAAAGCAGGAGTGTCCCCCACCGAAGCTTTTCACGGCAAGTCGACCATCAGCAAGGCGCAATCCACGTACAGCGTGACGCTCAACCGTGCCGTGGCAAATGTCGTACTCAAAGAGACGGGAACTCTCCCGGCGGGAGAACTGGTAATGAAGTTCAGCCGGAAAACCTCATTCGATGTGAGCACGGCAACCACTACCGGAACGGCAACCGACCGCACGGACAGATTTATGATTGACCAGCCAATAACAGGCACAGAGGCCACTCCGGCAATCATCAATACAGGCGCAATCTTTGTACTGGCTCCTGCCGCTGCCGCCGAAAAGATGGATATAGTTTTCAAGTATGCCACAAAGGCAGAGTTTACTGTGGCGGACATACAGATACAGGCAAACTTCAATACCAACATAACAGGACATTATGAGGGAGCCATTACACCTTCCCATATCTATGACAATGACACTAAAGCGGTCGCTCCCAAAGGCGAGGGTACGGAAACCGCACCCTACCTCTTGGCATCCGCTGCCAACATCAAATGGTTGCAGGAATTGACGAAAAAACAGGGGACTACAAACGGCAAATATTTTAAACTGATGACTGATATCGAAGTGGTTTCCAATACATGGACTCCGATAGCAGCTGATACGCAGGGCAATCCATATAACCAGTTTAATGGTTATTTTAACGGTAATGGTCATCAGTTTACAGGCAAATTGGTGGCAGCAGCTGATTGGGGAGAGTACTATTTCGGTATTTTTACGCGGCTCGGTACTAATGCCGAAGTCAGTAACCTGACTAATGCGGCAGAAGTGGTTGCTCCAAACGTTGCTAATGTCGGAGGGATTGCCGGTCTTTCATACGGCAAGCTTACCCGGTGTAAAAATACGGCGAAAATAACAGCTAAATATGATGTCGGAGGGATTGTCGGATATGGTTATTATGCATATAATGAAATGACAACGGGTACAGAGATAGTTGTCTCCGATTGTGAAAACAGCGGAGAAATTATTGCTCTGGAGAGGGAAAACGATTACGGCGTATGGTGTTCATCTGTAGGAGGAATTATAGGATGTGGGTATTTTCAGCCTGCATCCGGCGTTTCTGACAACAACCAGGTCTTCTTTATCCTTGAAAATTGCACGAACACAGGTTCGGTATCTGCTCCTGCGGACAGCAAGTATGCGGGCGGGATTATCGGCCGACCAATGGTCGTTAGGGGTACTTGCCAGATAAAAAACTGCACCAATAGCGGAACGATTAAGAGCGGCGAAGTAACCGCTACGGAGAATATGGGAGGAGATAATAAACTGGGTCTGCTCGTCGGAGGCCAATACACAGGTTATACTGGAGTTACCGTCATCGAATAATTAAAATTCATCATTATAATACGTTTAAAATATGAAACTAATGAAATACAAATTATCAATCGCACTGTTGCTGCTCGCAGCAATGTTTGCAAGCTGTAATGAAGAGAGCCGGATGGACGAAGGCGCATTTGAGGCTATGCCGACCACACTGAAAGTCACCGCTAACAACGGGTTACAAACCCGTGCGGCAGCCACAGGCGTAGACCGCTTCGCTATCGAAGTCTACACCGATGCCGCCTACACCACACCCGCCACCGTATTCGGCTCGGGCGAAGCCGCCACCTACAAGGCGAACAATGCCACTGGCGAGTTTACCATGATTCTTGACCGCACCCAAGCGTACTACTGCCTGCTGTGGGCAGACAAGGCAGGTGCGGACGTGTACAATATCGACAATCTGAGAGATGTTACGCTGACGGGCAAAGCGGCAGAGGCCTGGCACGGAACAAAAGAGATTGCTGCCGGAAAGCAAGCTGTCCTGACCGCCATGCTTGACCGTGCCGTATCGAAAATCTCCCTGATGGAGACAAACAAGCTTAAAGCCGGTGGCAAGTTGACGTTGAACCTCTACCAGTCTACTGTCTTCAATGTAGCTACCACCAATGCGGGCATTCTGAAAGCACGTCCTGAAGAAATCATCGACATCGCTGCCGATGTGGATGGCACTACAACTCCCGCGAAGCTGAACGATACGGATATTTTCGTCCTCGCGCCCGTAGCTATCGCCAACCTCACCGACCTGACTTTCAAGTATAATGACGAAGAAGCCTTCACCGTATCGCAAGCTCCGCTGAAAGCCAACTTTAATACCAATATCAAGGGACATTACACCTCGAAGTCTATCCCGACGTTCACCGTTGCTTGCGATGACAGCTGGGGAGCGGCGGATAATGAAGAAACCCTTACGCCTCCCCTTATCTATAGCAATGATACAGAAGCGGTCGCACCCGAAGGGGAGGGTACGGAAGTTGCGCCTTACCTGCTTGCATCGGCCGAAAACATCAAATGGTTGCAGAATTTGCAGACTGCCGATTCAAGGGACAAGCATTTTAAGCTGATGACTGATATCGAAGTGACTTCCGATACATGGACATCGATAGGTAGAGACTATGATTATGCTTTTCGAGGCTGTTTTGATGGCAATCATCATCGATTTACAGGAAAGCTGGTAGCTGCAAGCAACGGTTATTGGCCTGCGTATGGTATTTTTGGTTTGGTTTCTTCTTCGACTGTCATCAAAAACTTAATCAATGAGGCCGAAGTCGATGCTCTCACCAATGGTAATGTCTGGAATGTCGGAGGAATAGTGGGAAAATGTGAAGGCATTGTCATCAATTGTAAGAACAAGGCGAAAATAGTAGGTCGTGATCATGTCGGAGGAATTGTAGGATTAGAGCAGTATTATGATTATCAGATGATATCGGGTTCTAAGTCGGTTATCTCCGGTTGTGAAAACAGCGGAGAGATTATTGCCTCAGGAGATAATCCCTATAATCCGATAGCAGCGGCAGGAGGGATTGCGGGGAGTGTCAATTTCTGCTCTTCATATGATACTGCGAACAATAGTGATGTCTTTTGTCTGTTGGAAAACTGTAAGAACACCGGAAATGTGTCTGGTACTTTAAAGGATAGTAAGTTCGTAGGTGGAATTTTAGGTATAGCGGAAACCATCAAGGGAACTTGCAAGGTGAAAGGCTGTAGCAATACCGGAACGGTCAAAAGCGGAGACGTTCTTGCTACACAGGATATGGGAGGAGACAATAAGCTGGGATTGCTGGTGGGAGGACAAAGCAGCGAGGACGGTTATGACGGAGAGACCGTCATCGAGAAGTAAAACCCGACTTGCCGGATGACCGATGAGCCTTTTCTGTCCCTGCTTTAATTTTTATTGGCTTCTGTCTTATTTTCTTTGGCAAGGTCATACTGAATAACAAATATCACAGGCAGGCGCAATATCTCGGTTCCCGGACTTATCTGATGTGAACTTGGTATGAGAATTAGCGTATACAGGGAAGAAATGAAGTAAATCAACAACTGATTCATATTTATATCTGGTCCAGTGGTTTACGCTTATTCTCTTTTATGTTTTTGAAATGACTGGGTGTCAGTCCGGTTACATTCTTGAACTGAGTACTGAGGTAGGCGGCACTGGAATAGTTCAGTTTGTCGGCTATTTCGTTTAAAGAGAGTTCACCGTATACCAGCAATTCTTTAGCACGTTCTATTTTCTGTGCGATAAAGTACTTTTCGATAGTGGTATTGGTTATTTCTGAAAAGAGTTTGCTCAGAGAACTGTAATCGCGGTTAAGCTTGGATACTAAATAGTCGGATAGGTTCACTCTTAAATTGTTGTCATTATGATGTACCAAATCTATGATAGCATCTTTAATTTGTTCGATTATCTGAGACTTTTTATCGTCAATCAGTTCGAAACCGAAAGGTTCAAGCGACACTTTTACAGCATGATAAACTTCTTCGGTAATCTCGTCGGATAATACAACGATACCTAATTCTACGGATACGGGGTGTAATCTTATCTGTTCGAGTTGACTTTTTACGACCATGATACAACGATTGCATACCATGTTTTTGATATGCAATGCGTTATCAAGAAGGGAGGTTATATTAATATCGTTTACCATGTTACAAATATAACATTTTTATTTTCCATATTTTTTTAATGTCTTTAAAATGAATAACACGGTTTTGTTATCAGTTGGAAATTAGTCGAGTGTCTGTACTCCGCCGCCACAGCCGGTTACTATGGCTACATTGCCGGACAGGTCGAAAAGAGAATCTACATTCATTGTTTTACCTTTCTTTTTAAGTTAATAATTGGTTCTATCTCCAACTAATAATTGGGGTGATTTTGGCATTAAACAATGGAATGGTAAAATCAGTTCGTGGATGAAAGCTTATTTATGATGAATAATGAAAAACATTTATTGATAAGTTCCAGACGATTAATAAAAAAACTTGTTGAAAATTTTGCGGCTAAGCCCTGTCTGTACAAGTCCCCTCATAAAAAGATAAGTGAGGAAAGCTAACCATAAAGCATGATTTGCTAAGATGGGACGAAGCCCATAATACAACGCAAAGAAACTGATAGCAGCTATTGCCATGGATAGCAGCATACCACGAGTAGCAGTTGCACCGATGAAAATACCGTCCCAGATGAAAGCCGCAAAGCCGGCGACAGGTATTGCAAGTGCCCAATAAAAATAGGTGTCGGCAGCAATAATAACTTCTTGTTCATCGGTCAGTAACCCGAGAAAAACATTACCGCCTAAAGCGTATGCCAATGTAAAGAATACTGCCATTCCTCCGCCCCAGATAAACAGATGACGGGTAGTATCTTTAAAGGCTTCGCGGTTTTGTGCACCGATATAGCGTCCGCTTAGAGCTTCCCCCGCATAAGCAAATCCATCCATAACATAGGAAAACAATGTAAAAAGTTGCATTAACAGTGTATTCACAGCCAGGATGATTACTCCTTGTGAAGCTCCTGCCGAGGTGAAAAATAACGTAACCGCTACCAAACATAATGTGCGTAGGAAAATATCCCGGTTTACCTGGAAAAAACGAATCATCGCTTCTCTCTGCCATATTCCTTTCCATACAATATATTTTCTCAATTTGCCGTAATGGTTCATCCATAAAACCAGCCCCATAAGAAAACCGGCATATTGGGCAATCAGTGTTCCCAAAGCTACACCTGCTACCTTCATCCCACAAAAATAAACAAGGCTGAGGCTGGCGATGATGTTGACTATATTTTGGGTGATAGCTATATACATGGGAACACGTGAGTTTTGCATTCCGATATACCAACCCGACAACCCATATAATCCCAACATAGCAGGCGCTCCCCAGATGCAAATATGAAAATAAAGCGTCGCCAGTTCCCTAACTTCATCTGTGGGGTGGATTAGCAGGAATGCTGTCTGGCGGATAGGTGTTTGAAGAACTATCAGGCAGCAAGCCACCGCTAAACCTATACCCATAGAACGTAGTAGCAGGCGGGTAATTTCCGGAAGGTCTCGTTTACCATAAGCTTGGGAAGTCATACCACTGGTACCCATACGCAAGAATCCGAAAACCCAGTAGATGATATTGAATAACATTCCACCCACAGCTATGGCACCGATATAAGCGGGTGAACCCAGATGTCCGACGATAGCCACATCAATCAATCCGAGCAAAGGCACGGTGATATTCGATACGATGGAAGGTAGGGCTATTTGCAGAATTTGTCTATCTCTGGGCTTCATGGGGAATATTTATTTTATAGAACACAAAGTTACGCAGAATAGAGAAAAATTGTGAGAAAGATTAACTATATTTCTATATTCACTTTGAGTTGATTGTATAGGAAGTTTGTATCTTTGTATTCAGATTTCAAAGGAGTGATTATTGGGCTGTCAACTATATATGTATTGAAAATGAAAACCTTAACTTTATTTTTCTTGTTGTGCTTGCTGTGCCCGCTGTCACTTTTGGCACAGTCGGCGGATGTTTTGTTACAGAAAGTATCCGAAGCACTTACGGATAATAAGACTGACTATGCGGTAAGCTTATTCCGTCAGGCGGCTGATAAGGCTGATAAGGCTGATAATCAAGTGGAGATGTTCTATTGGACTCGTGTGGATAAAGAAAGTTCGGCGGCTCTCCGTTTGGCACGGGAACTTGCTACGCATTATAAGGATAAAAGGAATTATGATAAAGCTTATCTTTTTTATAAAGAATGTCTGCAATATCTTCCTGAAGATGTCACCATTCTTGTACCATGTGCTCAGATGCAGTTGATGCGGGGCGAAGAAAAGGATGCCGTCAAACTTTATGAGAAAGTGCTTGCGTTGGATGCTGATAATCTTCAGGCCAATATCTTCTTAGGGAATTATTATTACCTTCAAGCCGAACGTGATAAGAAAAAGCTTGAAGATGATTTTAAAAAGATCTCTTCTCCTACGCGAATGCAGTATGCTCGTTATCGTAACGGACTTTCTGATGTAGTTTCCACCGGTTATGATAAGGCGAAATTGTATTTGCAGAAAGTTCTTCAGCTTTTCCCTTCTACAGAGGCTGTTAAAACGCTCGATAAAATAAAGAAACTGGAACTGGAACTAAAATAATAATCAGCACCGGCAGAATCCTTTCTAATATTACTTTGCGTATTATTCCATTACGCGGATAGGCAAATTCAATGGACCATCATGGACGGCACGCGTATCTGTCACCCCTCTCTTCGGACCCGGTATAAGCGGACTATAAGTGAGAATATGGCGTACTCTTGTTTTCTGTTGGGGAGTAAACTCATCCAGATAGCTGATGGCATAATCCATGATATTACGTGAAGTAAAGTCAAGATTTCGTGCACAGTCATGGCGCCGGGTCAATTCATCAAAAGAAACGGAACCACTTTGTAGGGTTTCTATCCAGTCAGTATAGGCTTTCCTGTCATAAGTATAGGTATCTGTGCAATAATCTGTATCTTCACAAACGTCTACATCATTTTCAGTGGCTTCCGAGAAGACGTGACGTAATCCTAAATAATGTCCGAGTTCGTGAGCTAATGTGATAGCCATGTCGTTTTGGTTGGGTATTGCAGTAGTAGTTTTTTCATAGATATAAAGGTTATTGATGGATACACAATAAGCATATTGAAGATTAGCTCCGGTTACGTGAAAAGAAACGTTTTCAGTGCCTGCCAATGGATAATTTGTGGGAGTATATGGAAAATGAGACACTCCCATCACATCATCATCTGTGAATCTATATACCATTATATTGATATAGTCGTTTGGCTCCCATATCAAATAGTTATAGGTACCTTCATTGCTGAACATGAATTCCTTGGTGTCAATAGCTGCAGTTTTCCACTCGATGCGTTCTACACCCGGTTCGGCCAACGTTTTACCTTGTGGATCTTCCGTGGCAAGTACGAATTCCAGATTCATGTTTGCACTATTGGTTCCTGCATTTCGATAAAGTTCGTTTACTCTCTTTAAAATTTCCGGTAATCGTCCTGCCTTCACATATTGCTCATTGTTGTTTTTATCCTGATAGAGCACATGAAAAATAACCGGGAGTTTGTAATGGTATGTTTCAGGATTGAAGGAAGAAGTAATGCCATCCTGCGTTAGTTTGATAGCTTTACTTATGCCTCCGGTTGAAGGGGTAATTGTTATTGTGACACTTCTGGTAGTCTCTTCCAGATTAGGCTCTACCTCTAAAATGAGCTTTTGATTGCCAGAACCGTTTTGGGGAGTGACATTGCACCATTTTGCAGTTTTGGAAACAGTCCATTCCGAGTTGCTGGTAATATCTACTTCCAACGTTGCTCCATCGCTACTGATATTACTGAAAGATGATTTTGATACTCCCAAAGAATCTTTTTCAGAATCGTCACAGCTATAGAGTGTGAGGCAGAATATGGAGATTAAAAGTAATAACTTTCCTTTCATAATTGACTGTTTTTTTGTAGAACACATCCGACAAAGATATTGTTTGTACTACTATATCCGGTTTATCTAAAAGTCTGTTTTAATACTGTCGTTCAGTACCGTTCCGAGGACTTTCTTTGAAGACATTTTCTTGTTTTATAAAGAAGAGTTAACAGACCCTTAAAGGATGTATTGTACTTCTTTAAACAAATATTCGCGTTCTTTCCCGGTTTCATCTTCTAAAACAAGCCGTCCGTCCTGTTCTACACGTAACAAACGAGCTGAAAATCTACCGTTAACATCTTCGTAAGTATGGTATCCTCTACGGCGAAAAAGAGCACGGGCATAGCGGGCGGCAATGAGAGCAGAGAAGGTGTCGGGCTCTTCTGTTTGCAGACAGTTATAATAAGTTTGTACACGTTGCAGAATGTGGACAAGGATTTCGTACCGGTCATGTTCTTTGCCGGTAATTTGTCTCAGGGAAACCGGATTGGGAGCGTCACTCTGAAATATTTCCTGATTTATGTTGATTCCGATGCCGGAGATACTACGACCGATAAAATGACCGAAGAGATCGTTTTCTATCAATATCCCGCAGATTTTCTTGCCTTTACAATAAATATCATTTGGCCATTTAATGGTAATGTCGTCCGACCATCTGTCCAGTTCTTCCTTGATGGAGAGGGAAACGATTTGTGAAAGAATAAACTGGTGGCGTGCCTCCACAAATGAGGGGTAAAGAACAAAACTGAAGAGCAGGTTCTTTCCTTTTTCCGCTTCCCAGGTATTGCCACGCTGGCCTTTGCCGGCAGTTTGATATTCAGCGGTAACCGTAGTAAATTCAGCAATAGCTTCTTGCATGTCGTTGCAAAGTCGGCTGAGGTATTGATTCGTGGAATCCGTTTCTTGTAAAGCAATCAGCGGATAAGGAAATGTGTCAGGGCAGGGCATCATATTCATTACGCATTTTTTTTGTAAATTTCTTCAATACTTCTTCATAAGAGTGGTCTATTAGTGATTTGATGAGTTTGTCATCGGCATCACGGTCCAAAAAAACTTGATTCCAGTATTTCTTGTTGAAGTGCCAGGCACCCTCTATAGCGTTATAGTGTTCGCGTAATTCCAGAGCGTATTCCGCATCACACTTCATCGTGATTCTGTCAGGGGTATTGAGATTGATACACAAAAACATCTTCCCCATAATTCTGATTACCAGAAAATCTTCTCCGAAGGGAAAGTCTTCTGTGACTGCTTTTTTGCAGAGGGCATATTCGCGTACTGTTTCTATATCCATAGTATTTTAATGTTAATTGTTACTGTCAAAATATTGGTGGATAGAAAGCCTCCTGAATATGTTCTATCTCAAAGGCACCTGTATCACCTGTAACTGTCACAATGTCAAAACGGACAGGAATATCAATGCAGAAATGTTTGATATATGCGTCAGTTGCCACTACGATGCGACGTATTTTTTGCCAGTCAACGGCATCTTGCGGCTTTTTGTAATTTGTATTACTACGTGTCTTCACTTCTACGATTATCAGCTCATCGCCTTTGACTGCCACAATATCCAGTTCAAGATGATTCTTTCGCCAATTCCGATCGCGTATAGTATATCCGTTTTGTTCCAGATAGGCTACTGCGGCATCTTCTCCTTTTTTCCCGAGGGTATTGTGTGCTGCCATTGATTCTAATGTAATAATGTGTCAAGATGCTAATGCGCCAATGACCATATGGCATCACAGCGCAACTAATTAGCACATTGGCACATTGCCTATAAACTTCTTTCTTTGCAAAAATAATCTTTTTCTGCTTTGTTTTTACAGAAGTAAAACTAATTTTGCAGGAAATATGAGAAAGAGAGATAAAACGTGTGCGAAAGCAACACTCGAAGAACCGAAACGTGAACAGCGCATGGTATGCCTGATGAGCGAGGAAGAACTGCGGATTGTAGACCGTTATCTGGAGAAGTATAAGATAACGAACAAATCACGTTGGTTACGGGAAACGATTCTCATGTTTATTCATAAGAATATGGAAGAAGACTACCCTACATTGTTTGGTGAACATGATATGAGACGATAAGAGAATGTAGAAATCATGAAATAAAGAGTAGACGGAGTGGATGATCAATATTATATGAAGCAAGCGCTTCTTGAAGCGCAAAAGGCAGGTGAACGGGGAGAAGTTCCTGTGGGTGCAGTGGTGGTGTGTAAAGACCGTATTATTGCCCGCGCACATAATCTGACAGAAACATTAACAGATGTTACTGCCCATGCCGAAATGCAGGCTATTACTGCTGCCGCCTCTACGCTTGGCGGGAAATATCTGAATGAATGTACGCTTTATGTTACCGTAGAACCTTGTGTAATGTGTGCCGGCGCCATCGCTTGGGCGCAAATGGGACGTCTGGTATTTGGTGCGGAAGATGAAAAGCGAGGGTACCAACGCTATGCCCCCCAAGCATTACACCCTAAAACAGTCGTTTTAAAAGGACTACTTGCAGAGGACTGTGGTGCGTTGATGAAAGATTTTTTTGCTGCGAAGCGCAAATAAATAAATGTATAGCTACTCTTATTCATAATCAGAACCTGAATTCGAAAAACATCATACTTTATAGATACCCATTCTCCGGAAGGGGAACGGATATTTAGGGTACCTCAGTCGTATACAGAGATACCCTTAGTATATGGCTGAGGTAGGTTCTGTATACGACTGAAATGATCTCAATGTTTTGGTCTGATAATCAGGTGGCTGAAACGAGTTGCTTCTGTGTCATTCTATTCATTGTGCTGTCAGCTCGATGACATGACTTTGGGTGGCTGTTATGCCCAATACGTCTAATCCTACTTTCATGAGAAAGTCTCCCGAGTAAGTCTGACCGTTAGCCTGTAACTTTGATTCTGTTGAAGGCATCAGGTTGATTTCTTCTACCTTATATTGTTTATTCGGATTCAAACCTTGTAGTTTAACTGGCATCAGCTTCTCTTGAAAACGGGGGTGAATGTCATAAGCAAACAAAACAGCCTTATTCATATCTTTGCTCACATAGTTGAGTGCCATATGGTTGCTTTCATACGGAGAAATCAGACGGTACTGAATACCGTCCATTATGGCATTCTGTAAGCGTTTCCAATTGGCTACGGCTGTTTGGCAATAACCAAGCTCATCGGAGCTGAGTTCCTTTAACCCCATGTCAAAGCCGAGTTTACACATAGAAGCTACGTCGGTACGGAATTTAACAGAGGTCGCTTTATTCCAACTGGTGACGTGTGCGCACATGGCTTTAGCCGGGAAGAATTGAGAGAATCCCCACTGGATGTAGATACGTTCGACCGGATCGGTATTGTCGCTACACCAAAATTCAGTGAAGTATTTTAATGCTTCATAATCACACCGGGCACCGCCACCGGAGCAAAGCATCATCGGTACATTGGGATAATTCTCTTTAACGCGCTTCATAACATTATAGATACCGCGTACGTGGTCAATATATAACTGTCCTTGTTTCTCCTTCAGGTAAGGTGAATAGATGTTGGTAATCGGGCTGTTACAATCCCATTTGAAGAAAGCCACATCGGGGTTCTCCTGTAAAATATCCGCTACAACTTTATAGACATAATTCTGTACTTTGGGATTGCTTAGGTCCAATACTAACTGGTTGCGATAGTAGTAGGTTTCACGATTAGGCAGTTTGATAGCCCAATCCGGATGTTTTTCAAACAATTCGCTTTTAGGATTTACCATTTCCGGTTCAATCCATATTCCGAACTTTACATCTGCTTCTTTGGCCGATTTCACCAAAGCTGGGATACCGCCGGGAAGTTTGTCATGGGTTACTTCCCAATCGCCCAAACCGGCATGGTCATTCTTTCGGGGGTACTTGTTACCAAACCATCCGTCATCCAGTAAGAACATGTCTACACCCAAGTGTTTGGCTTCTTTCATCAGGCTGGCGAGTATCTCTTCATTGAAGTTAAATCCGGTATTTTCCCAATTGTTTAACAGGGTCAGACGACTACCTTGCCCATCTTTCAAACTATGGTTGAGTGCCCATTCGTGTAGGTTGCGGCTGCCTTGTCCAGCGCCATTGTAACTTAAAGTAAAGATAAACTCAGGAGTAGTAAAGATTTCATTAGCTTGCAATTCGTAATTGGAAGCATAGGGGTTAATGGCAGGAATAATGCGCAGGTTACCCACATTGTCTACCTCGAAAGTGAAACGGAAGTTACCGGTCCATCCTAAAGTACCCATCAGGACATTTCCCTGATGCTCACTGACCGGTTGGTCTAATCCTACTTCAAAAAACGGATGCGTATGCATTGCAGCTCGACTGCCGAGTTTAGTATCAATAACTTTCTTGCCAAACTGTAGCTGCTGACTACTCATTTGCGCTTCTTTAGCCCAGTCACTACTAAATTCAGTCAGGTAGTAACTGGAACTGTTGAAGTAAAGCATTGTGGAAGCATAGGTAAATAAGGTTATGGGGGTCTTTTCCTGATGCTTGATTTCGCTCCAGGTTTTAATGACATTTTCTTTCGGGTAAGCTATATAGTGCAGGGTAACATCTACCGGATAACGGTTATCACGTAACAGAATAATTGTTTCGGTTCCTCTCGCCACAGTTTTACTGAATGAAGAAACATAATATAATAGGGTGGAAGGGTTGCCGTCGTTGTGAGTGATACCGATTGCCGGTTCAAAGAATTCTTCATTCCCGGAACCACTGTACACCTCCCAACCACGTTTACTAACACTACCATCGGAGGCGGCATGTACATTCCATTGGAGTTTTTGTAAATCTTGTTCATGTAGTAACTTTTCACCCAGATAGGTTTGGTACAGTCGGCCGTTCTCTCCTACTTGGAGTATCAGGTCTGTATTATCTGTAGAAATACGGATTACTTTATTATCCGTTGCATTGGCATATATCAATGATGATAATGCGAATAATAATACGAGTAGCTTTTTCATGATTTATTTCTGTCTTTATATAAATGTGTAAGGAAGAGACAGTTTTGTGAGAGAGGAAATTACCGTATATTCTGTGCTGCGCGGGTTTATTCTTTAATTTCCTCAAAGTCTACATATTCTCCTTCATCTTTCGAAAACAGCTTTTTGCGTTTGAGATGAGGGGCTCTTTCTTCATATGTTGTTTCTTCATTATGCGAAGTGTCAGGCTGTTGATTGTCATTGAAAGAATATCCTCTTCCGTTCGGGTTGGTATCTGTTGAGCGGCGACCACCCAGTCCGAAGATAGTCCGGATAACAGTACCGACAATGCTAAGTCCGATGAGGAGGATAGCGATTATGATGATAAATAAAAATCCAAAAAAACTAAACATGGGCTAATGTCTTTTATGTGTTCGTATCTTACGAACGATAGTACAACAACCGTGCCAATAAAATGTTTATTTACTTTTCTTTGTGAGAAGTGAGAGCAGAATATACCATACAATGATTGCTGCAAAGCCACTAATCTTTAAAAAGACAAGAAGAGGAATGCAGATTATCAGGAAAATAAAACTGATTTTATTGTCTTTCCACGAGAGGTTCTTGAATTTCAATGAAAACATCGGGATTTCTGATACCAATAACCAGGAGAATATGCATACCAATACAAGAAGATAAATCGGGTTGAAATTTTCCGAAATAAGAAATGGGTGCATACCTGCCACCAAAGAACCCCAGAAAAGCGCATTGGCAGGAACCGGTACTCCGATGAAAGAGCTTGTTTGCCGGGTATCATTATTAAATTTCGCTAATCGAAGTGCTGAAAATACAGATATTAAAAAAGCGGTATAAGGTATATAGGGAGCGATAAACTCCAAGGATGCCGGATAATACATTTCATTAAATAGCGAAAACACCACTAAAGAAGGAGCTACTCCAAAGCTGACATCGTCTGCCAAAGAGTCTAAGTCCTTGCCGATAACAGAATGGGCATCCAGCAAACGTGCCATCATTCCATCGAAAAAGTCAAATGCGGCACTAAGAAAAATAAAAAGAAGTGCCAAGTCATATTTTGCTTCAAACGCCATGACACAAGCGATACACCCGGAGAATAAATTCAGGCAGGTTAAGGTATTAGGGATAGGACGGGTGATTCGATTTGCCATTGTTATTTAAGTTTTGCTATTACGGTTTGGTTACCGGTAGTCAGTTGACCCAATTTAACGAGTACTTCCGTACCCAAAGGAAGAAAGACATCCACACGGGAACCGAATTTGATGAACCCCATGTGTTCATCAATATAACATTCCTCACCGGGCTCGGCGTAGGTAACGATACGGCGTGCCATAGCACCTGCTATTTGGCGTGCCATAATCTCCACACCTTCAGGTGTTTCAATCACCACTGTAGAACGTTCATTATCAGTGCTGGCTTTTGGTAACCAGGCTTTCATGAATTTACCATCGTGGTGGGAAACGAGTTTTACGGTTCCATCAACCGGATACCAGTTGGCGTGTACGTTGACAAGACTCATAAAGATGGAAACCATGATTCGACGATCGTGGAAGTACTCCGTCTCTTCGACTTCTTCAACTACTACTATTTTGCCATCGGCCGGAGCGACTACTATTTTTTCGGTGTCTTCCTGTCCAAACAAACGTATAGGACAACGGAAGAAGTTCACTAATATACCGTATACGAAAAGACTGATGACAGCCACTACATAAAAGGGGACTTTACACTCCGGTCCGAAGTAGAGTCCGGCATTTATAGCAAGTAACAACAGTAGGCTGCCTGCCAGTGTGTGTGTGCCCTCACGGTGTATACGTATCTTTTTCAGTTTTTTTAGTCGGCCCATGTATCTTATTTTATTCTTTTCAACGTAAATTATCCGCAAAAATAGACTTATTTTGAAAATCTAACAAGGATTTTGACATAGAAATATAGAAGTTGATAACTTTTTGAGGAATATTTTTGTTAGATGTTACATACATCGTACCTTTATGCTCACTTACAGAAAGGATATATTTATGCAGGATTTTGTTCATTTGCACGTCCATACCCAATATTCTCTCCTTGACGGTCAGGCGAGCGTCAGCCGCTTGGTAGACAAGGCTATGAAGGATGGGATGAAGGGTATTGCCGTAACCGACCATGGTAATATGTTCGGTATCAAGGAATTTACCAATTATGTTAATAAGAAGAATAGCGGGCCGAAGGGAGAAATTAAGGAGCTTAAGAAACGACTGGCCGGTATTGAAAGCGGTGAAATAGAGTACAAAGATAAGGAAGCTGAGATTGCCGATTGCAAAACGAAGATTACAGAGGCGGAAAATAAGCTTTTTAAACCCATCATCGGGTGTGAAATGTATGTTGCACGCCGTACAATGGATAAGAAGGAAGGCAAACCCGACCAGAGCGGTTATCACCTGATTGTGTTGGCAAAGAACGAAAAAGGCTATCATAATTTGATTAAGTTGGTATCCCGTGCATGGACAATGGGGTATTACATGCGTCCGCGTACCGACCGTAATGAACTCGAAAAATATCATGAAGGATTGATTGTCTGCTCCGCTTGTATTGGTGGAGAAGTGCCGAAGAAGATTATTAACGACCAGATGGAACAAGCGGAAGAGGCTGTTCGTTGGTTTAAGAATCTATTTGGAGATGATTACTACCTGGAATTACAACGTCATAAAGCTACGGTGCCTCGTGCTAACCATGAAGCCTATCCCTTGCAGCAAAAGGCTAATGCCAAATTATTGGAATTAGCTAAGAAATATGATGTAAAGGTTATCTGCTCCAATGATGTTCACTTTGTTGACGAGGAGAATGCGGAAGCACATGACCGCTTGATTTGTTTGAGTACCGGTAAGGATTTGGATGATCCCAGCCGTATGCTTTATACAAAACAGGAGTGGATGAAGACGAAAGCGGAGATGAACGAACTCTTTGCTGATGTACCCGAAGCATTATCCAATACGCTGGAAATTTTGAATAAGGTGGAGTATTATTCCATTGACCACCCCCCTATTATGCCTACTTTCGCCATTCCTGAAGAGTTTGGAACAGAGGAAGAATACCGGAAGAAGTTCACTGAAAAAGATTTGTTTGACGAATTCACACGGGATGAAAATGGGAAAGTAGTACTGGATGAAGCCGCTGCAAAGGATAAGATAAAACGTTTAGGAGGATATGAGAAGCTTTATCGTATCAAGCTGGAGGCCGACTATCTTGCCAAATTGGCTTTTGATGGTGCTAAGCGTTTGTATGGTGATCCGTTGTCAGATGAAGTGAGGGAACGTATGGTCTTCGAATTATATATAATGAAGACAATGGGTTTCCCGGGATACTTCCTTATTGTACAAGATTTTATTGCGGCGGGTCGTAATATGGGGGTTTCGATTGGTCCCGGACGTGGTTCGGCGGCAGGGTCCGCTGTGGCATATTGCTTGCAGATTACAAAAATTGATCCTATCAAGTATGATTTGCTGTTTGAACGTTTTTTGAATCCTGATCGTATTTCATTGCCCGATATTGATATCGACTTTGATGATGACGGACGTGGTGAAGTGCTGCGTTGGGTGACGGAAAAGTATGGTCAGGAAAAGGTGGCACATATCATTACTTATGGTACAATGGCGACAAAATTGGCCATTAAGGACGTTGCCCGTGTACAAAAGTTACCGTTGTCAGAGTCAGACCGTTTGGCGAAACTGGTACCGGATAAAATTCCTGATAAGAAACTGAACCTTAAGAATGCCATTGAGTATGTGCCTGAGTTGCAGGCTGCGGAAGCGTCATCCGATCCATTGGTACACGATACTATAAAGTATGCCAAGATGTTAGAAGGTAATGTTCGCGGTACAGGTGTACATGCTTGTGGAACGATTATCTGCCGTGACGACATCACAGATTGGGTACCGGTGAGCACAGCCGATGATAAGGAGACAGGTGAGAAGATGCTTGTAACTCAATACGAAGGTTCGGTTATTGAAGATACGGGCTTAATCAAGATGGACTTTTTAGGGCTGAAGACCTTGTCAATCATTAAGGAAGCCGTAGCCAATGTTCATCTGCATCGTGGTTTGGAGTTGGATATAGATAGTGTTCCCATTGACGACCCTGCCACCTATAAGTTATATAGTGACGGGCGTACCATCGGTACATTCCAGTTTGAATCGGCAGGTATGCAGAAGTACTTGCGCGAGTTGCAACCTTCTACTTTTGAAGACCTGATTGCGATGAATGCCCTCTATCGACCGGGACCTATGGATTATATCCCCGATTTTATTGATCGTAAGCATGGTCGTAAACCTATTGAATATGATATTCCTGTCATGGAGAAATACTTGAAGGATACATATGGTATTACTGTTTATCAGGAACAGGTCATGCTCTTATCCCGCTTGTTGGCCGACTTTACCCGTGGTGAATCCGATGCTTTGCGTAAGGCTATGGGTAAGAAATTGCGCGATAAGCTGGATCACATGAAACCGAAGTTCATTGCCGGCGGACAGAAAAACGGACATGACCCGAAGAAACTGGAGAAGATATGGGCTGACTGGGAGAAATTCGCATCTTATGCCTTTAATAAATCTCATGCCACTTGCTACTCATGGGTAGCTTATCAGACCGCTTATCTGAAAGCCAACTATCCTGCAGAGTATATGGCTGCCGTAATGAGTCGAAGTTTGTCTAACATTACCGATATCACCAAGTTGATGGACGAGTGCAAGGCGATGGGTATAAATACTTTGGGGCCTGATGTGAATGAAAGTAACTTGAAATTTACCGTTAATAATGAAGGTAATATCCGTTTCGGTTTGGGGGCTGTGAAAGGAGTGGGAGAAGGTGCCGTACAAAGTATCATGGAAGAACGTGATAAGAATGGACCTTATAAAGGTATATTCGATTTTGTACAGCGTGTCAACTTGAATGCCTGCAATAAGAAGAATTTGGAATGTCTTGCTTTAGCAGGTGGTTTTGACAGTTTCCCTGAGTTGAAGCGTGAACAATATTTTGCCTTGAATTCCAAAGGTGAAGTCTTTATAGAAACTTTGGTGCGGTATGGCAACCGTTATCAGGCAGATCAGGCAGCAGCAGCCAACTCGCTGTTCGGTGGAGAAAATGTAGTGGATATTGCTACTCCCGAAATTCCTCCGGCAGAACGTTGGAGTGATCTTGACCGTCTGAACAGGGAACGTGATTTGGTTGGTATCTATCTGTCTGCTCATCCGCTGGATGAATATTCCGTTGTATTGGAACATGTTTGCAACACACATATGGCGGAATTGGAAGATAAGGCGGCTCTTACCGGGCGTGAAATTACGATGGGAGGGATTGTTACCTCTGTCCGGCGTGGTATCAGCAAGAATGGCAATCCCTATGGTATTGCTAAGATAGAAGATTATTCCGGTTCGGCTGAACTACCTTTCTTCGGTAATGACTGGGTAACTTATCAGGGATATTTGGGTGAACGAACATTCCTTTATATCAAAGCACGTTGCCAGCCTAAGCAATGGAGGCAGGATGAACTGGAATTGAAGATTACGTCTATGGAACTGTTGCCGGATGTCAAAGAGAAACTGATTGAAAAGATTACGATACTTATTCCTCTCTCAGTATTGAATAAAGAACTGGTGACAGAATTGGCGGAGCTAACGAAAGAACGCCCGGGAACTACGGAACTTTATTTTAAAGTGAGTGATCCGGATAGTAAAATGACGGTTGATCTTGTATCCCGTCCCATAAAACTTTCGGTAGGGCGTGAACTTATCTCTTATTTAAAAGAGAGTCCCGACCTTGAGTTTCGGATAAATTAATTATCTTTGCTTCACTGATAACAGTAAACGGATTGTGCTTGGTGTACGTTAAGTATATTTGCATAATGAGCTTATACAATTTGTTATTCAGAGTGTAGCGAAAACTTAATATTTTAAACTTAATATTCAGAAGAAAATGGCTTTAGAAATTACAGACAACAATTACAAGGAACTCTTGGCAGAGGGTAAACCGGTGGTAATTGATTTTTGGGCACCGTGGTGCGGACCTTGCAAAATGGTAGGTCCTATTATTGAAGATCTGGCAACCGAATATGAAGGCAAAGTTCTTATCGGCAAATGTGATGTAGATGAGAATGACGATGTGGCTGCTGAATTTGGTATCCGCAATATTCCTACTGTATTGTTCTTCAAAAATGGAGAACTGGTGGACAAGCAGGTCGGTTCTGCTCCCAAGCCAGCCTATGCAGCAAAGATAGAAGCGTTATTATAACCCTTTAAAAGTATAAAGTTATGGGACTGGAAGACGATTTTTTGAAGAACGATGTCGATGACGAGAAGACCATCGAATACATCCGGAATTATTTGCCGCAAGAGTTGAAAGAGAAATTCTCTGACGACGAGTTCTATTATTTCCTTGATTTGATTGACGAATATTATTCTGAGAGCGGCATTCTGGATGTTCAGCCCGATGCAGAAGGATATATTGATATCGATCTGGGGAAAATCGTAGATTATATCATCAAAGAAGCCCATAAAGATGAAATGGGTGACTATGATCCCGATGAAATCCTTTTCATTGTACAAGGTGAAATGGAATATACGGAATCTCTGGAAGATGAATAACCGGTTTGATAAGGATAAAAAAGAAAAGGCACAGATTAAATTATCTGTGCCTTTTCTTTTTTATCCTTATTTTATGCGGGTGGTGTATTCAGGAAAAAGAAAATGGACATACTGATAAGAATAACTCCTAATACACCATAGAACAAACGAGCTCGCTGTCGCCCTACATTCTGCACTAGAAACTGAGTGTTGCGGGCAGTGAAGAACCACTCCCAATCAAGAATAGCCGCTAACAGAGAAATAATTCCTGCAATAACGAAAATACCTTGAACAATGTATTGGCTCATGATTAGTGATAGGCGTTAAGTGATTGATAGGGCTATTCGAAATTCTCCATGGTGAGCTTGCGTTCACCGTTTTCAACTTCTTCTATTGTAACCTTGATTGTATTGCCCGGCAGAAGTTCTTCAATCAGTTCCGGCCATTCGATGAAACAAATAGCGCCACTATAGAGATAATCCTCATATCCCATATCATAAACTTCTTCCAACTTTTTAATACGGTAGAAGTCGAAATGATAGATTAGTTCACCGGCAATTTCCGAACGATATTCGTTTACGATAGCAAAAGTAGGAGAGCTTATGACATCCGAGACACCAAGCTCTTGACAAATTGCTTTGATGAAGGTTGTTTTACCGGCCCCCATTTTTCCGTAAAGAGCGAAAACAGTATTGTCACCCATAGCCTCGACGAATTGGCGGGCGGCTTCATTAATCTGGTCTAATGACTGAATCTTGATTTCCATTGTATTTTGTTTTGAGTTTTCATCACAGAGAGCATAGAGGATACAGAGTACGTAGAGGTTCAAACAGAATAGCAAGTATTTGAATAGCCACTCTACTTCTCTGTGTACTCTGTGCCCTCTTTGGTGAATTAAATCGGTGGCAAAGATAGGGAATAAAAACTGAAAAAGAATCTTTTTAATAGACTTGTCGTATGTAAATTCCTGCTTTTTATAAGTTTTGAATAAATGTGGCAAGATTTGTATCCCGGTCAAGTTCTAACTTTTTCCGTAATCTTAATCGTGCTTTTTTCAGGGCTTCTTCGGACTGGAAGGTGACTTGAGATATGTGATTGTTACTCATATTCAATTTGAGAAAAACACAAAGTTTTCTTTCATTTGGGGTTAGATTTGGATATCGTTCATTGAGCTTTTCGTAAAACGCAGTGTTGGTCTTTTGGAACATCAATTCAAATTCTTCCCAGTTTGAGCTGTAAGACTTGAACTTATATTCAGAAATAAGTGACCGGATATCGCCTTGTCCTTCATCTACGGTGTTCTTTTTGATATTCTCCAGCATTTTGACGCTATGTGCATCGCGTTCGGAGTTCTGGATTAGCTTGAGGGTCGCGGCAGTCACGGCCTTTTGGTTGGTCTCAAGTTCATGATTTATATTCTCAATTTCGAGTTTCAGGACTTTCTTTTTTAATTTATTCGTCCAATAGACGGCGATAGCTAACATAAGTATGAGAACTGAAGCGATGATGAGAAAAAGTATGATTAGTCTTTGGTTCTTGATTTCTATTTGCTGTTTTGCTTTCTCTATTTCATAATCCTGTTTCTCCTTATTATATTTATAGCCACTTTCAAGGAAAGCTACCTTTCGTATATTTTCCTTGTTTGACAGACTATCACTTAATGCTTTATAATCCAGATGGTTCAGATAAGCCTGGTTGAAATTGCCTGTTGCGGCATAAATGTCGGATAGTAATTTGTAGCAGTCTTTCTGAATAAGGATGTATTTAATCTCCTGAGCTATAGCCAACGATTTTTGTGCACACTCTGCTGCCTGTTTATATTGATTCTGAGAATAATGAAGAAGTGCTATTTTACTCCATACTTCACTGAGATGGCGGTTGTTTTGGATTTTCTGTGTTAGTATTAAGGCTTCTTCCAATGTTTTTTTCGCTTTACTAAACTCTCGGCGGTCGGTATAGATGGCACCGATGTTTATGAGTATGGCAGACCTTTGATCCATACTGTTATTATCGTTGATAGCTAATGCTGCTTGATAATATTGAAGTGCAGACGGATTGTTCATTTTTCCATAAACGTAACCAATATTCATAAGGCTTCCTGACATATATGTAGAGTCTTCTACTTCTTTTGCGTACGAAAATATTTTCTGAAGAGTTCTGAGTGCTGATTTAAAATCGTTTTGTTCTGTCTGTATACCTCCTATATGATTGAGATTTACGATTATACCCGGCTTGTAATTCAGTTGCTCATTGATTTTTAGTGCAGATAGGTAGTATTCAAGTGCTGCAAGATGATTGCTTTGGCGATAGTAAACTCCTGCCAATTGTCCGTAAGCATTGGCGAGTGTCCGCTTGTCGCCAATTTTATTAGCGACAGGAATGACTTCTTGAAGGTCTTTGATGGCTTTGGAATAATTATTTTGAATAATGTAATTACTTGCTCTGAATACTAAAGCTTTAATAATGGTTCCTTGGTCATTTGATCGTCTGGCTGTCTGAACTGATTTTTCGTGAACTTCGGTACATTTTTCCAGATCTCCTATAGCCCTGTATGCCGGTCCCATAGCTCTCAAATAGTTGCACATTCCTAAAAGGTCGTTCGCCTTTTCTGCAATGAGTAATGCTCTTTGATAATAGTCCAATGCTACTTTTGTATCATTTCTTGAATACGTGAGCCCTATAATCCACAAACTCTCTGCTTTTCCCTTTAGGTAATTAATACTCTCTGCCATTTTTTCAGACCCTTCGGCATACATTCTTGCTTGCTTTCCATTTTGTAGATAGATCTCATAGGCAAGCTTATTCAATAGATTTACTTTGGCAGTGTCTATTGCTGAATGTTCATCAAACTCTCTTTGCAGACTATCAATTTTTGATTCTTGTGCGCTTACTGTTATAAAAGAAAAGAGCATCCAAATTAGTAGTAGTTGTCTTGTTTTCATTTTTATTAAACTCAATATTGTTTATTCTTAAAGGGACAATTGTCCTATGTTTAATTTTGACATCGCAAATTTACATGAAAGTTTTAATTCATAGAAAAAGTATCTGTAAATAAATGTTTGCCTTTCATGCCTGACTGTCAATATGATAACGTAAATTAAATAGTGATTATTGAGATTGTCCACTTTTTGTCCCCTCTTGATTTAGGCTCTTAACGCTAATGATTTCCTATTTTCGTCACGCAATCGACAAGGTTTGTATATTCAGTAATGCTATTGGTATAAACTGTTTGTTTGGACTTAATGGACTCTGGTCTCTAACAAATATTCGTGAAGTCAATCAAGAGTCTATAAATTTAGATGAAATAGAAAGATATGAAAAAAGTATTTGGGTTAGTGTTTGTTGCTGTTGTGATGAGTAGCTGTGCGATTGGTAAGGCCCCTATTGCCGGACTTGCCTATACAGACATTAAGGATGGACTTGCTGTTACTTCTAACACGGGTGCCTCTAAGGTCGGTACGGCTAAAGCTGTGGGTTATGTAGGGTTAGTTGCTACGGGTGATGCGAGTATTGAGGCTGCTGCAAAGGAAGCCGGTATTACTCGCATCCAACACGTAGATTACCAGACAAAATCTATTCTTGGGCTTTACACTACTTATACTACTATTGTCTATGGACAATAATAGGATAAAAAAGTGTATTGCACTATTTATTCTTTTGATATTCTACCCATCAGTGTATGGGCAGAATATCAAAAGATATTACGTTTTCAGCTCTCAGGAGAAGGGGAATATATTTCATCTTCTTCCGGTCACTCTTTTTGAGGATATGGATGGAGAAAAATTGTCGTATGATCTTACTTATACCTCTTGGAATGATAGTATAACAATGAACTTTACATATACAAAGACAAAACCTTTAAAGATAGATTCAATAAAATATGTTTCGGGAGAAAACAAGGTAACGGGAAAAGTGAACAAGCTTTATGTGGAGCCGGTCTCTGACAAGTGGGTTCACCGATATGCTTTAAAAAGTAAAGCAATAGATTTCTTTCCGATATACGGCATGAATGCTACTCCTGAAATAATAATCTGCTCTAATGGCAAAGATTACATATATCGTGTAAGAGGGAGGGATTGGCGAAAATACGTCCCGATAGGGCAAAAGATTTTTGAGATGATACATTTATAAAATGGTCATTTTGAAATAGCAAACAGAAGTCGTCCTTGAATGATAATAAAAACACACTAAAATCTTATTGAAATGGACAAACAGCAGTATCAACATATCCAAAATTATCGCGAACATAAACAACTCTTTCTGCAACTGGAATTAGAAAGTGAAATCAGGGAATTGACCTGGAAAATAGAAAGATACCAAGTGACAGAACTGACCGTGCCATCCATTCTCTTGCAAGAATTGGAACCCTTGCAACATCGGATTAGTCTACTCATCCAGCAACTGAAAAATACTATATAAGGACTCAGGATAACGTTCCTATACCTGGCCTTCCTATTCTTTATCTATCGGGATAAGATGGGAAGGCTCTCTTATCTGCTTGTATCATAGAATAAAGGCTTTTAGCTGCTTTGCAAATTGCATAAATAATAATAGAGAAGAATATAATGGCCGCACCCGAAGGTACATTGAGGTAGAATGAAATGAACAGTCCGCCCAGACAACTGAGGTATCCTATGCCGATGGACAGCCAGATGATGCGGTGAAAACGATGTGAGAAGAGATTGGCTGTCATTTGCGGAATGGTAAGCAGTGAGATAACCAACACAATACCCACCATCCGAAGGCAGGCGACAATGGTGAGTGCGATGAACATCATCAGTACATACTCGAACACTTGTACCGGAATACCTTGCGAACGGGCAAACTCACGGTCGAAAGCCACATAAATAATCAGGTGCAGGTATAGTACAAAAAACAGAATGAGTATTACTGCCAGTCCGCCTAACAGAGCAATATCCCCCAATGTGACCGTTAATATGTTTCCGAACAGATAGGCCGAAAGGTCGGGAGCAAAGCCCGGAGACAGGAAGGTAAATATAATTCCTAATGCCATTCCCAACGTCCAGAATACCGCGATAGCGGAGTCTTCGCGCATATCCTTTCGTTTACTGAGCCATTCCACACCGAATGCTGACAAGACCGAAAAAATGGCGGCTGACAGAATGGGGGATATGCCCATGTATAGTCCCAAACCGATACCACCGAAAGAAGCATGCGTCAATCCGCCGCTAATGAATACCAGCCGTCTTGTTACGATATACGTACCAATCAGTCCGCAGACAATACTTGCCAGCAGACTACCGATAAGGGCATGTTGAAAGAATGTATATTGTAATAGTTCCATGCGGGGTAATAGCGCAGCCAATTAATATTTAAGACCTAATATTTAATATTTACTTAGTGTACTCTTCTTTCTCCGATTATCAGGAACACCTCATCCTTTATGTTATCGGGCAAGGCGATACCTCTCAGTTGCAAGCTGCGTACCCAACCGGCAACATCGGTATCTTGCATCGTATAGAATACATCACGAAACTCATCTTCTTGTTCGCGGGTGTACCCGTCGGGACTAATGCCGATGTATTTATCCAGCTCTTCATCATCGTAGTATTCTATTTGTTTGCTGACGGCGGCCAGTAAGCTATCCCGTTCGCAAACTTCATGTTGGCCGCAGCATTCCATATCCACCTCCTTGATGTCGGGCATACTCTCCAATTCGCCACGGTCAATTTTCTTTTGCAGTTGGCGGTTATGTATTATTCCTGCTATGGCTGCTATGCAAGCAAGAACAATCAGGCTAATAATCAGTATCCACATGAGCTTCCTTTTTCTGAAAAACGCGTCCTATTATAGAACGGACAAAGATACGCATTGTTCGGCAGATTTTCTGTATACAGGTTACATAATCTTAAATCCGGCTTTCATTAAGTCTGTCCAATATTCAGGATATGATTTCGATACCACTTGCGGTTCATCAATCTCTATTTGCGGCAGTACAAGGCAGGCAGGGGCAAAAGCCATCGCCATACGATGGTCTTCGTAAGTAGCGATAACGGGGGACGTCTCGGCCATGCAGCGTTCACCGTCCCATACTAGAATGCTGTCCTGCTCCGAATGTACCACATAGCCCAGTTTGTGTAGTTCGGTAATGAGAGCGGTTATGCGGTCTGTTTCCTTTATCTTTAAACTTTGCAGACCGGTGAAGCGGAAAGGAATATTCATCAGGCAGCAGGTAACGACAAAGGTTTGTGCCAAGTCAGGAATATCTATCATATCTTCTACCATACGGGTAATGGGAATACCCGTTCGGGTCAGCCGTACACCACGGTCGGTAAACTCCGTATGTACACCGAGGCGGGAGAAGACTTCTGCGCCACGGCTATCCCCTTGATAACTACGGGGAAACAATCCGAGAAGTTCTATTGAGGGGATATTTGCTTCATCCTTTTTAATTTCCTCATTATTCACTCCTTCAAGTGCCATGATTTGATACCAGTAGGATGCAGCACTCCAGTCACTTTCCACGTTGAAAGATACATCACGGTAACCACCCGGGTATACGGTGATACTGTTTTCGGAAGTCCATTCGGCACGGGCGCCGAAGTCGCGCATCAGTTGTAGGGTGAGGTTAATATAGGGACGTGAAATAATATCGCCTATGAGATGCAGCCGCAAACCTTTGGGAAGTACAGCGCCTATCATCAGCAAGGCAGAGATATATTGCGAACTTACGTTTCCGGCAAGGGATATCTCTTCTCCTTTCAACTCGGTTCCTGTGATACGTAGTGGAGGAAAACCTTCGCTCCCTGTATATTCTATGTTAGCACCGAGTTCACGCAATGCATCTACCAGGATGCGGATGGGACGTTGCTGCATACGTTGCGTACCGGTGATGATACGCGTTCCGGGCGTTACGCTAAGATAAGCCGTAAGGAAACGCATGGCGGTTCCTGCAGCCAGTATGTCGATATGTTCCGGATGACCGTCAAGAGCTTGTATCATTACTCTGGTGTCGTCACAATCACTCAGATTACAAGGCATAAGTTTGCCATGTGAAAGTGCATGAAGTATCAATACACGGTTACTGATGCTTTTGGATGCCGGCAACAGAATGCTGGCTTGCAGAGTAGATGGAGCGGAAACGGTAGTTCGCATAGTTGTATTCGTTAAGTTACGGTGGCAAAGAGTTTTATTTCCGCTACAAAAGTAAAATAAATCTTTGGGAAATGGAAGTGTGTACCCAAAATGAATGATTTTACCCGGCGTTCAGTACATCCCAGAAACGTTGAGGCAGATAGATGTTGTCTACATTCGCAGCTTCACGGAATAGCGGTGCAATCTCGGTTGGCTTGAAGCCTGCAATGCCGCAACCTATTTCTGTAACAAGGAAAATGGTGTCGGAATGTTCTTTGGCAAAACGGATAAACTTGTCCACATAGGGTTTGATAGACTCAGGCCCGCCGTGCATAGTGGGAATACCATAACTTTGCCCCTGCAATCCGCTGCCCTGTCCCCAAATGGCTCCCCATTTGCGCCATGCCAGTAATGCAGCTCCGCCGCCGTGCGCTCCTTCAAGGTTACTGCCGAAAACGAAGATTTCGTTAGGCTTCAGTTCGGTAATTCGGTTGGATGTGATTCTTGTATTCATAGTTCTTTGATGATTAGTTCCATACAAAGATATTTGTTTTGAACCAAAAGTGATACAGATATGTGTTATATATTCTATATTTGTACGACTTTAATTATTCAAAACCAAAAGAATATGGATATTGATTTAACCACCCCTGCGCTGCTGTTCTCGGCTATCTCTCTTATTATGCTGGCCTATACGAACCGGTTTTTGTCTTATGCTCAACTGGTACGGACCTTGAAAGAGCAATACCTGCAAGACCATTCTTCGGTGAAAGCGGCACAGATTGCTAATTTGCGTAAACGGCTTTATCTCACGCGTGCCATGCAGGTAATGGGTATCGGGAGCCTGTTGCTGTGCGTGATAAGTATGTTCTTTATCTATATACAACTTTATAACGTTTCAGTGTATATCTTCGGATTAGCATTGGTACTGCTGATAATTTCCCTAACCATTTCTATTTATGAGATTTATATCTCCGGCAAGGCATTGGAGATACATTTGAATGATATGGATGAATGACGTTGATACGAGTCTGCCGATACTCTGTTACATTTTCAATAAATCGTTATAGACAAGTACTCCGCCTAAGAACCCTGTTATAGCAACGGTACAAGCCGCCAATACATAAAAAGTAAATCCTATTTTATGTAATCGGTTTGCATACTTTTTCAGTATATGCTGAGTAATGTAAAGAGCTGAAGCAATGCACAGAAATGTGACTGTTACCCCTGCGAATGTACTATGTATGTTTTTGGCTTGCACCAATACCGGGTCACTAAAGTTTGGTGTGAATGCACCACCGGCTATCGCGGCCAATATGGCCGATATAGTTGCAAAATATAAGATGTATTCTCCACAGGGATATACAAATTTGTTCGGTTTGTATAGACGTAAAGCGGCGAATAGTACTCCCATGAGCGTTAATGCTATCGGGAAATGAACTAACATCGGATGAATGTGGGCGGTATCGAACATATTCTTTTTCCCATATAACATCTGTTGCGATATTCTGTTCAAGAAATATCAGCCATTTTTCAAGAAACTGCTGTCGCTATAATTTGAATGAACAAAATAAGGAATACCATTGCGATGGGATATACCGTTGCATAAGCCACACTCGGAATGTTACTATCGGTCATGGAGTCGGCTGCTGCAAGTCCCGGAGTACTGGTCATACCACCGGTAATGGTTCCCAATAAATCGAGGATACTGATTTTAAAGACGAACCAGCCTACCAATACTGCTACCAGCATGGGGATTATTGTGACGGCTGCGCCTACTCCGAATAATAACCAGCCGCTTTCCTGAAATGTAGCTACCAGATTCTTTCCTGCCGATGTTCCTACTTCCGCAAGAAACAGCAATAGCCCCAACTGGCGTAAAAGTTGATTGGCCGGACCGGACATAGACCACATGATAGGGCCTGTCTTACCGATGGCACTCAGAAAGAGGGCAACCATCAGGATACCTCCCGTCAATCCCGGGGAAAAAGACAAGCCTCCCGGAAATGATATGTTTAGTTTCCCGAATAATACACCCAGCACAATACCCATTGCAATAGGGAAGAAATCTGTGTCGGACAGCTTCTTCGCATTATTGCCCAGCAAACGTGCCAAGCCTTTCAACCCTTCTTTTTCGCCCACTACCATCAACTTGTCACCAAACTTTAACGACAAGTCGGGAGAGGGTGACAGGTCAATACCGCTTCGGCGGATACGTGTCACGGTACAACCGAAGTTCTTCATCAGGTTCAAGTCCCCCAGTTGCTTGTTTATCATATCTTTCTTGGTGAGTAACAAAGATTCTATCTCTTGCGTATCTACCAACGGAAGTTCTCCTTCTTCTCTTTCGCCAATGAGAGTAGCCAACTGGTTCAAGGAATCTTCACTACCTACGGCTTGTATATAGTCATTTTCATGGAGTACGGTATGTGCAGTAGGTATGGAAATCTGTTCATCATGTTTCAGTCGGGAGATAACGGCGCCAGTTATGGCTCGGGCATTGATTTGCATCAGATTGCGTCCGAATACGAGAGGGTTGCTGACGCGGTAGATGCAGGTGTTTAGTTCAGGAAATTGTCCACGGCGTTCTTTCTCCAAACGGCGGGCCTCCTTATCCAGGTCTATGTGCATGATACGGGGAAGTAACTTGACGAACAAGATAACACCGATAACACCGAACGGATAAGCAATACCGTAGGCGATGGAAGCCAGTGGTGAGTGGGTGCTGTCAATGGCAACGGCAAGTCCGGGCGTACTGGTAAGTGCTCCGGCTATCAAGCCCACAACGCTGGGCGTATCGATGTCGAAAGCATATTTCAACCCTACGGCTGTAAGTGCGGCAGAGCAAATAATCAGCATGGTAATAATGATAAGCGTCTTTCCTTTGCTGCGGAAAGAGTCGAAGAAACCGGGTCCTGCCTGGATACCGATGGTAAAGATAAACAGTACCAATCCGAAGTTTCCTAACTCTTTAGGAATAATCACCCCGAAATGCCCGAACAGGAGGGCGATGAAGATGACGGCGGAAACATCGAGCGATAGCCCTTTAATCTTGATTCTTCCTAACATAAAGCCTAAAGCTACTATGAGGAATAAGGCGAAATAAGAGGAATTAAGCAGGTCAGTGAACATAGGTTTGATGAATTGGTTCTTTAAAGGCAACAAAGGTAATGCAAAAAAGTTAGATAGAAAAGAAGTATTAACTGAACTATCGCCTCGAAGGTCGCCTACTATCGCACTGATAGTAGGCGACCTTCGAGGCGATAGTAGGCGACCTTATTTATTTAACTCTTTCAGTAACTCTTCTACCGCCACCCGTAATTGCGTATCTTCACCATTGACAATCGTTTCAGGTGAGTTCGCTACTTTGATGTCCGGTTCAAGTTGGGAGTTCTCCAGATAACTGCCATCCGGCAACTGATAACCTATGACGGGAATACCGAATATGAGGGAAGGATCTTGTAACGTTTCCCATGATACACTGGTCATAGTGCCCGGTACGGGCATGCCTACCAGTTTGCCTAGTTTCTGATGGCTATATACCCACGGAGTGCCGTGCGCATTGGAATAGTTGGCTTCGCATGTCAGCATAATGGAGGGTTTGTTCCAACGGCGGCTGGGCATGTCACAGACTTCACGTCCGCGAACCACTTGGGTGAAGTATTTATTGCCGCTGAACAGGACTTCAATGTCTTCGTGCAGGCGTCCGCCGCCATTGAAGCGGGTATCGATAACGATTCCTTCACGGTTATTGTATTTTCCCAGGATGTCGGAGTAGACAGTACGGAAACTCTCATCACCCATCGATTCGATGTGTACATAACCCAGACGACCGTTAGACCATTTGTCTACATCTGCCGCACGTTGTTTTACCCAGCGGGTATAGAGCAGATCGCTGAGAGCACCGTTACTGATGGGAACTACGACTTCCTCCCAACGCTCTTTAGTCTGTGGATTATAGAGGGAAACAAGCGTTTTCCTTTTTGCTTTATTATTGAGTAAAGTGTAGTAATCCATTTCGGGAGTGATTTCAGTACCGTCGATTTTTTCGATAACAATGCCCGCTTTTGCTTTCGTATTGGCGTTATCAAAAGGTCCTTTTTCTATCACTTCGGCAATAAGCATACCTTTGTCCTGATAATTCCAGTCGAAAAGAAGTCCCAGACTGGCGGTCGGTTCGCTTTGTCCACTGGGATAGAAGCGCCCTCCGGTGTGCGATACGTTCAGCTCACCCAGCCATTCGCTCAATAGCTCCGCAAAATCATAATTATTATTGATGTGTGGCAGGAACTTGCGATAGGCGGTTGTCATTGCATCCCAGTCTACACCGTGCATACCGGTATTATAGAAACGTTTTTGTTGCTGCTTGTAAACGTGGTTGAACATATACTCACGTTCGGCGGCTAAATCCATTTTCAGATTGGCGCGGTAGGTAATCGGTTTTAGTTCGTTAGAAGCCATATCCATCTTCTGCATGGTTTTACCACCCAGTAAGAAAAGGTTTTTGCCTTCTTTATCCATCTCCATAGTAGCCCATCCGGCATCCATTTTATGGAGCAGTTTCGTTTCTTTCTTGCGAAGCTCCATTTTCCATAAGTCGAATCCGCCTTCAAAAGAGGCGAGGTAATAGAGCGTTTCGCCGTCTTTGGAAATAATGGTGCTGCCCATATTCGAAGAATTAGGCGTTAAGCGTACAACGCGGTCTTCTATATTCTTCAGTTCTACGATAATGTCTTTAACTTTGGTGTCTTCATCATCGGCTTTCTCTTTCGAGGTCTTTTTCTTCTCTTTTCCCTGAGGTGTTTCTTTCTCCTTGGCTTTTTTCTGTTCGGCTTCCAATTCTTTGCGCAATTCGTAATCTTCCTTGCTCAGGCAATACTTGTCATAAGCATCCTGATTAAGGAAAATCAGCATGGCATCGTCCTGTGAACCCCAGGAAGCATGGGCGCGCATACCATAACGTTCGGTGGTGAAGAGAATAGCGTTACCGTCCAGCACGAAACGGGGAGAGCCACTCATATATCCACTATTCGTAAGGTTGATTATCTTGCTATTGCCTTGTGCGCTTACCAAGCCTATATCGGAGTATGGATCATGTTTGTTGCCGATAAACTCAAGCGTAAACCATTTACTGTCCGGTGACCAGGCATACGCAAATTCGCCATCTGTACTGTACCAGGTGGAGCCGTCGGTAATCTGGCGTACTTTTTTCGTTTCAAGATTGAGTACCATCAAGCGGGTGCGGTCTTCTATGAAAGCCAGTTCCTTGCCATCGGGCGAGAACTGCGGAAAAGCACGTTCTACAGTGACAGAGGGTAATAAAATCTCCTCTTTTATAAGAGTTGCATTGGGGAAGTTCGGGTCTTCTTTCCGGGCTATCTTGGCAAGATAAAGTTGCCAGTTACCGTCGCGTTCGCTGGCATAAGCCAATGTACGGTTGTCCGGTGCAAAAGAAAGTCCTGCTTCGGAAGCTGCTGTCCGGGTAATCTGTTTGGTGGTACCGTAATCCGCTGAAGTAACGAATACTTCACCACGGATAATGAATGCTACTTGCTTCCCATCCGGAGAAACAGTAGCCGAAGTCGCATCGCTTGAATAGTCCAGATTGGTCGTTTGAGGTTGGTCGTCACGGATAAGGTCTATTTGTACCTTTTGCGGATTTGAACCCATCTGCTGGGTATATATTTCACCATCATATCCGTAGCAGATTATTCCGTTATCACTCATGGATAAGAATCGTACGGGATGTGTCTTGAAACTTGTTATCTCTTTCACCGATTGAGGCTGTGCGAGTGGGAATGAATATACATTAAACGAACCGCCGTTCCGTTCGCTCAGGAAGAAAAGAGTCTGCCCGTCAGGTGACAATACAGGGTTTCGGTCTTCACCCTCACGCTGGGTGAGGTTAGTATGTTTGCCTGTTTCTGAGTTATACAGCCATATATCGCGGGTAATGGAAGAGGTGTGATGTTTTCTCCATTGGTCTTCAAATCCCTTTTGGTCTTGGTAAAAGAAGTTATCTCCCGATTTGTCGAAACAAACGGCTTCGGCGGGAGTGCCCAACACTTGTTCTGTACGACCTCCTGTTGAGGCAACCTTGTAGAGCTCGGTCATGGCAGACCGGGGAAAGAGCGCACTGCTTGCGGGGTCTTGGATAGTGGCCGAGAAAAGAATATATTTCCCGTCAGGAGTGAATGTAGACGGAACTTCGCTTGCCGAATTGGTCGTCAGTCGTTGGGTTGTTCCACCGGTTGCCGACATAATGAAGATGTCGGCATTACCGTATCTGTCACTGGCAAATGCTATCTGTTTGCTGTCCGGTGACCATACAGGAGTTGATTCATAAGATTCTTGTGTGGTAAGTTGTGTAGCCATACCTCCTTTGGCCGGTACTTTGTAGATATCCCCTTTGTAGCAAAATGCTATTTCTGTTCCGTCAGGTGAAATTTGTATATCGCGCATCCACAAGGGAGTGGCGGAATAAGCGCTGATTGTTGTGAAACCTAATGCAATGCAGGCAAGTATTTTCTTCATAAGTCTGGATTAATACGTTGTTATTGATGGTTGCAAAAGTAAGAATTATATTCTAAATGTAAATGCTCTGTAAAAGCCTTATCCATATTTTTCTCTTGTACTAAAGTGTAATATTTAGAATTCTTATTGTAGATTTGCTTGTCGAAACACTTTGATTTGACTTGAAGAATGAAGAAACTTATTGATATGGAACCTCTTTATACAATGAGAACGGCGCAAAAGTCAGATGCCGCTTCTTTGAAAGACTTATTTCAAGAGACTGTTCTTACGGTGAACAGGCGTGATTATTCTATGGCTGAAGTTGAAGACTGGGCATCGTGTGGAGAGGGTTTGCTCAAGTGGGAGGGAGTGCTGGATACTCAGTACTTCATTGTGGCAGAGAACTTACAAACTGAAATTGTGGGCTTTTCTTCCATTACTCCGCAAGGATATTTGCACTTTATGTATGTTCACAAGGACTATCAAGGCAAAGGTGTTGCAACGATGCTCTTGGCGGAGATGGAGAGGTATGCAAGAGAGAACGGGATTAAGCGGATAACCTCCGAAGTAAGTTTGACAGCCCGTCCTTTCTTTGAGAAGCAAGGTTATGTAGTAGAGGCAGAGCAAAAGCGCAAGGCAAACCAACTTTCGCTGACTAATTTTTGGATGGCAAAGAATCTTTCTGTTCTTCCTCCTTCTTCCGTTTCTGCATAATAGCCATGAATGCCGAGCTTATGATACCCGTAGGCAATGCAATCATGGCAATCCCGATAAGGCTGATAACGCTGCTCAGGATTTTTCCCAATGGAGTAATCGGATATATATCGCCATAACCCACAGTGGTGAACGCTACGATAGACCACCATAATCCGTCGCCGATATTGGCAAAAGCATCGGGCTGTGCACCACGTTCTATATAGTACATCACTATGGCGGAGAAACAAACCATAATGCCACATGCCGTATATGCTGTAATCAACTCGTCTTTTGCCTGATGTAACACATCCCCGATAAGGCGGAATGACCGGGAGTAGCGGATCAGCTTAAAGATAATAAAAATATAAGGTAGTATGATGAGATTGGCGACTTCGGTATTCCAATACAGATATACCAGTAAGAAAGGCAGTATTGCCACAAAGTCTACGAAGCCGTAAAATGAAAACAAGTATCGAAGTCGTGCTTTGCGTGCGGTTTCTTCGGGATGGTTGGCGGGAGCAGCCATGATGCGCAATGCATATTCGATAGTAAATATAAATGCCGCGAGGTAGGTGACGCCAAACAGAAGTAGCCTGTAGGGAGCCGCTGATTCAAAAGAAGAATATATGATGGCGGTAATTGAACTAATGATGAAGAATAGCACCGTGTAATGAAATGTTTTACTTTTCAGGTGGTGCTGGATGAACAGATAAATCTTGATATGTCTCAATGCTTTGGGCGACTTGTACTTGGATGAACTGTTTACTTCTTGTGCCATACTACGAATGGGTTTAGTCCTTATTGTATTAACTAAAAAAAAGGAGTTAAGTTCATCACTTAACTCCTTTTTACTCAGCTATGTCGGGGCAACAAGATTCGAACTTGCGACCACACGCCCCCCAGACGCGTACTCTACCGGGCTGAGCTATACCCCGAATTGCGGATGCAAAAGTAGCGCTATTTTTTTAAATTGCAAAGAAATTGTTCTGTTTTTGTTGCTTATTTGTTGTATGTTATTTGTTCATAGTATGTTAAGGGTGTACCGTTTCATGCCTCCAGTGCATGCCGTATGTACTGTTTACATAATAAATAGATACATCGTTGTATTATCTGAAGCACTTGATGGTAGTTAGAATTTGTTCTATCGTGCGACTTATGCTCTTGCTCGCAAAGTCTTTCTGCATCGCTTTCTCGAGGCTTACCGGTGTATGGATGATGGAATAGATACCTGCAAACCCCATTGATTTTAGCTCCGGACATATTTCCACAGACCCGCCTATGGCGATGGTTGGGATACCAAGCCTTTGGGCATGTTGTAACACCCCTGCTGCTGTTTTGCCTTTGGCAGTCTGGAAATCTATCCGCCCTTCTCCGGTAATCACAAGATCAGCATCTTGAATCATGGAGTCGAAAGAAATGGCATTGAGCACCATTTCAATCCCTTTCGTGAGATTGGCATTAAAGAATGCTTTGAATGCTCCTCCAAGCCCACCGGCGGCACCGGCCCCATTTATGGGGACAATATCTATTTTGAATTTGTCGGCAATTACCTTGGCAAAAGAAAACATACCTTTGTCGAGGGCTTCTATCATGGGAAGTGTCGCACCTTTTTGGGGAGCAAAGACATAAGCGGCTCCTTCAGGGCCGCAGAAAGGAGTATCCACGTCACAGGCTATGATAAATTCTGATACTTGCGCTTCGGGTATAAGAGAGGACATGTCAATCCGGGCAATTTGTCCCAAATCATCTCCGGAACCTTTGAGGACTCTTCCCAAATCATCGAAGAACTTTACCCCCAAAGCAGAGAGCATACCCGTGCCCGCATCATTGGTAGCGCTACCGCCTATTCCGATAAGAAATCTACGGCATCCCCGTTTGAGGGCATTTAAAATGATTTCTCCCGTGCCGTATGTGGAAGTAATCCGGGGATTTCGTTCCTCAGGCAGTAGATGAAGCAGTCCGCTAGCAGCAGACATTTCTATAATGGCTGTTTTTATACCTTCTTGTTCTGTAACTCCATAGGTGGCATTTACAGGTCGTCCCAGAGGATCGGAAACGACAACAGTATGTAAGTGACCGCCGGCAGCTTTTACGATAGCTTTTACTGTACCTTCACCGCCATCGGCCACATCGGCCTTAATGACGTTGCACTGCGGGAATACTCTCCGAATACCTTTTTCAGCGGCATCGGCCACTTCCGCTGAGGTAAGGGAGCCCTTGAATGAGTCCGATGCAATAATAATGTTTTTCATCGTTTCTATATTTTAGAGCTACAAGCTACGAATGTCATTCGGTATAACGGTACAGCCACTCGCATCTTATAGCTCATATTTCATATCCTATCATTCTTGAAGTGATAGTTTGCCAACTCTTTAAATTGTATAAAGATATTACCTATCAAATAATAAAATATAACTATCTGATTATGAGTAGAGTTAAATTAAGCCTATCTCAGTCGTATACTTAGGGTACCTCAGTCGTATACAGAGATACCCTAAGTATACGACTGAGGTACCCTATGTTAACGACCAAGTCTTAGTTATCTACTAATTGTAAATAATGTTGCTACAACTACAATTACTTCCATTTCTAAAAAGATACTCATATCCGTACAGAAATGAAGTAATTATTATAGCTTTTTAGCCTGCATTATTCATACCCGGGAGTTAAGGAGTGAAAGGAAGTTATCGTTCACTCAGGGAGTTAAAAGACGATATTATACATGAAGCAAAAGCAGATTCTGTTCATGCATTAGCTTCAAATATCAACTCTTTGCTTTCCAACGTTTCAACATCGGGAAGAATTTCTTCATCTGTGCAATCGCCTCTTCTTTGGAGAATTGGGTATCACTGGCTCCGTTAAACTCGTCAAGGTATTTAATGCAATGCTCAATCATGCCCTCCATCGTACAGTCTTGAACAAATGCTCCGTCTTTGTAACAATAGCAACAGTATTCCTGATTGGCGGAACCGTCTGCGTTTGTTCCGAATTGATCGGCAGTTTGCATAGGCATACCACAGCTCTGACAATACAGATTCAAATATTTGTCATTTTTCACGAATGCGTTATCAATCCAATAGGTCGCTGATTTGGGTGTGAACTTCAATACACAATACTCCGGATCTTCCATTCCGCCGGGAAAGTGGTCGAGCATCCAGTCCCCCCAAAGAGAACGTTTGATGGTTTCATCCGTTACAATCTCCATTTCACCTGTATAAACGATGCTGTCACCGCCCTTTACAATTGAGACGCCCGCTTTAGGATTGGCCCTGAAATGCGCGGTCTTAGCCGAACTGGTTCCGGTTGAAACATAGATTGCTCCGTCTTCATCCTTAATCTTTACCATTGCCACCGGACGCGGATAGCCATTTTCGTCAATAGACGCTACCGTAATTACTTGTGCAGATGCAACCATTTGCGCCGCTTTTTCTTTAATATCCATAACCATATCTGTTTATATTTATAAAAATCTTATTCCTATCATGTTACGCATGTGAATACAAAAGTAGTTGAAACAGATTAACTTCAAAGAAACAATAATATGTTTTTAAACTTGCTAATTACAACATTAATAATTATTTTTATATTCTTATTTAAATATTACTACTGCAACATTCAATTGATGATGTCTAATCACATATAGAGCAAAGAGTTAATACTAATGAAAAACTATCTTACCTTTATTCTTATTATATTATTTAATATAATAGGATTACAATGTTTTGCGCAGCAAAAACAATTAAACAGTTGGGGTAAACTTTCATGTAACCTTATTGTAGAAATGGCTCAAGATTCATATGGATTTGTATGGATAGCAACAGAAAATGGGTTGAACAGGTTTGACGGTTGGAAGTTCGTAAGCTACTTCCATGATGAAAAAGATTCTACCTCCTTATCAGGAAATATGGTTCGTAAACTTCTAACAGATAGAGAAGGACGTCTATGGGTTGGCACCAACAACGGTTTACAATATTATTGCCCTCATGAAGACAACTTCCATTCCATTCAATTTCCGGATGATTCTCATCCAAGCATTTCGGATATGGTCGAAATACATAACGGAGAGATTTGGGTAGTCACGTCAGGATACGGTACTTTTTCCATTGACCCGAAAACATTAAAAATCACTTATCAAGAATGGATTACTAAGTTATGCAATACATTATTCACAAATTGCATATACGAAGACCATTCCCATAATTTATGGGTTGCATATCTCGGTAATCATTTGGCTTGCATTTCTCCCGACTCAAAAACCGCTAAAATACACCATCTCCCTCCTGCTCCATCTCCTAAGGTTTATGATATAGAAGAAGATAAAGACGGACGATTGTTTATCTCTACTCACGAATATTGTCTTTGGAAAGACAAGGAGCATGCTGAGTTTACCCCTGTTTCATACAATGGTCATCAGTCAGTAGACGTAAGAGGGATGATAAAATGTAGTAACGGGATGTTACTTATTAACTCCGACAGCTATGGATTATTATATCTGGATACTTTAAAAATGAAATTACAATCCATTGAAAACATTCCGGGTCATATAGCGAATATGGCAAAAGGGAAAGCCCACGCGTTTATAGAAGACAGGAATGGGAATTTATGGATCAACTCTAAGCACAAAGGAATCTCTATCATCCCCAACATGCCTTTCCTATTCAACTTTTGGGATTTTTCGACTATTAATCCTAAAGGATATGTATCTGCTATATACAAAGATAAAACGGGAAGTACCTGGGTAGGGAATACCGATTGTACTCTATATCGTATAGGTGCAAATGGTATAATCAAAGAATCTTTCCGTACGCCCAAATATGTACATTGCATGTTAGAAGACAGCAGTGGCACATTTTGGTTAGGTACCAAATATGGAGGGATATGGCAGTTGGACAAGCGTACAGGTAAGTGTCACCCTTTCCCACTCTTTAAAGATAAAACAGTCGGCAAAATCATAGAGGGCAAAAATAAAATCATATATTTTGCTTTACCAGGAACCGGATTCGCTTATTATGATTTAAAAACCAGTATATCCCAACTAATAACTTACCAAAGCCAATTAAGTACAGGTATTCAATTAAAAAACGACTGGATTAGCACTCTGTTATGTGATTCAAACGGACTCATTTGGATAGGCCATAATATTGGCGTCAATTGCTATGATCCTGAAAAAAACATCTTTATAGAATTAGCTTGTGATTCTATCTTGAATTCGCGCGTATGCTATACTATGTTGGAAGATAACAATCAGCATATATGGATGGGAACCGATAATGGTTTATATTGCTATGATAAAACTGCACAAACAACTCAACATTTTAGTAAAGCGGAAGGAATACCGAGCAATATAATCTGCGGGTTAGCGACTGACAGCAAAGGAAACATTTGGTGCAGTACATACAAAGGACTATGCCGTATAAATCGTGAAGACAACCGTGTACTGAATTTCTTCTCCGGAAGCGGATTAGTTGATACAGAATATACGACCTCCGTATATTATCAGAATGATAAAGGAGACACATATTTTGGAGGCCTCTATGGAGTCACTTCATTCATACCCGATTCCGTACGTACTCCTTATCAGTTACACCGGCCAATCCTGACGCAACTTTTCATAAACAGTTCGTCTATAAGTGCCAAAAGCCTCACATCCAAGCATCCAATGGAAACTACCACATTAATGGATTTACGCGAACTGTATTTCTCATCCGATGATAATAACTTCTCCCTGGAATTCTCTACTTTGGAGTTTCACGACTGCACCAATATTTATTTTGAATATCGTATCAAAGAATTAAACTCCCAATGGAGCAAAACAGAATTAGGAGAAAACAGAATTACATACAACTACTTGCCACCGGGGAACTACACATTAGAAATACGTGCATGTGAGAATGAAGTATATTCCCCTACAAACAGTATATCTATTCACATAGCACCACCCTGGTATCTTACTACTTGGGCATGGATTGGCTATGTACTCCTGTGTCTGGTATTATTGGGAGGAATGTATTATACGTGGCACAAACGACAATGCAGAAAACGAAGGGAAGCAGCCAATGAAGAGAAGTTACGTTTCTTTATCAACATTGCACATGAGCTACGCTCTCCTATAACATTAATCATCAGTCCATTGACCGAACTTATCAAAAAAGATTATGATGAGGTTACCATGAAAGCGCTGAAAACGATGCAACGCAGTGCCAATAGAATATTGAATTTAATCAATCAATTATTGGATATTCGTAGAATAGACAAAGGACAAATGAGGATTACTTATTGCCAAACGGATTTAGTGGGTTTTGTCAACGACATCTTTAATATGTTTGATTATCAAGCAACCAAACGTAACATCCGATTCTCATATCATCATGATGTAGATACACTTCCTATCTGGTTGGATTCCAACAATTTTGATAAAGTACTGATGAACTTGTTGATGAATGCGTTTAAATATACACCGGATGGAGGTGAAATTTCCATAACCCTTACCTCCGGTATAGACAATTCCCTCCGTGTCCCTTTAAAGCATTATGCCGAAATTTCTATTTTTGATTCGGGCATCGGATTAGACAACAAGGAGACAGAAAGAATATTCGAACGTTTCTATCAGGCAAGTTCCAATACTTCATTAGGATTTGGAATTGGGTTGAATCTGGCTAAAATGTTGGTCGAACTTCATCATGGAACGATTACAGCAACAAACCGTACAGATACTCAAGGCAGCTGTTTCACCATCCGCCTTCCTTTAGGTAATTCTCATCTTACAGATGAGGAAATATCCGATAAGGTCAACCAAACGCAACCTACATTGGAGATTGCATCAGATTGGGAATTGAAACAAGCTAAAGAAATTACCCGAAAGAGTAAGACATATAATCGTATATTAATTGTGGACGACGATAAGGAAGTTTGCGAATACCTACAAAGGAAGTTAGGAGATATTTATAAAATTCTGACCTGCAACAATGGTTCCGAAGCTCTGTCGACAGCCCTGCAACAACGTATAGACTTAATCATTTCAGATATAGTTATGCCCGAAATGGACGGATTCGAATTACTGAAAAAAGTAAAAAGTAATGCGAATATCAGTCACATTCCCGTCATCCTACTAACTTCACAAACCGAAATGGATAATCGTTTGAAAGGTTGGGAAGCGAAAGCCGACGCCTTTCTTGCTAAACCTTTCCAAATTGAAGAATTGATGGTATTATGCAGTAATCTTATTACCACCCGTTCTCACTTGAAAGGTAAATTCGGGAGCGGACAAAAAATGGAAAGTAAAATCATATCTATCGAGGTGAAATCCAACGACGAACAATTAATGGAACGGTTAGTGCAGGTAGTAAACCGAAATCTGACAGATTCCAAATTCACCGTCGAAAATCTGGCGGAGGAGGCAGGAATCAGTCGCGTCCAGCTGCATCGTAAATTAAAAGAAATGGCAGGAATATCTACCAGTGAGTTCATTCGCAACATTCGCTTGAGACAAGCCGCAAAACTTTTAAAAGAGAAGAAGATTAATATATCACAAATAGGCTATGCAGTTGGATTCACCAATCCTTATTCTTTTTCAATTGCATTTAAAAACTTATATGGCTGTTCGCCCAAAGATTATGCAGAAAGAGAGATAGAAAATTCGGAAGCCTAACAATACATATACTTAACCGGCAAAGGCGGTCTACATCACTTGTAGTCCGCCTTTTTTTTGTAGCAACAACAGCATAATCAAATAGATAGCAATCACATGTAACAAATATATAGGTAAAATGAAACGTTCTGCAACATAAACCGGAGATGAATGAAACAACTTTTGGAAGATACTATAATATGGTTGCTCTATTTTTGCGAGCATAAAAACAGATAGTTGTTTTATCACCGATTAGAAAACAACTTAAATCCTATTGTTAATCTAATAATAAACCAAATGGAAAACACATTCAATGACAGTTAATCAAAAGACAGCCTATAAGGCAATCTATTTCCTTATCAAGGAAGAAAACTAAAATGTAAATCATGAAATCGTTAAACTAATTCATTATGAAACACACAATCTTTCATCTAAAGTCCTTAAGCCTGTTTCTTATTTTATCGGCTATATCATTAGGGACATGGGCCCAATCCATTACCATCACCGGTACAGTAAGAGATGACTTGGGCGAAGGGCTCATTGGAGTCAGCGTTTTACAAAAAGGAACAACCAACGGTACTGTTACCGACTTAAATGGAAATTATAGCATTATGGTAACCGATCAGAAAGCTGTATTGATATATTCTTATATTGGTTATTTATCGAAGGAGATACCCATAGGTTCTCAACGTTCCATCCATGTTATTCTAAAAGAAGATACTCAAAATCTGGACGAAGTAGTAGTCATTGGTTATGGTACAGCAAAGAAAAGTGACTTAACGGGTGCTGTCACACGTGCCAATATGGGAGCGTTAGAGAAGTCACCGAACGTGAACGTTCTGCAAGGATTAAAAGGAGTTGTTCCGGGATTAAATATCGGTATCGCTACCAAAGCTGGTGATTCTCCAAGCATCTCGATTCGTGGCCGTAATTCAATCTCCGGCTCGACAGAACCCTTGGTCGTACTGGACGGAGTGATTTACCGTGGAAACATTGTAGATATCAATCCGAGTGATATTGAATCCATTGATGTATTAAAAGATGCCAGCAGTACTGCCATCTACGGTTCACAAGCTGCCAATGGCGTACTGATGATTACCACCAAGACTGCCAAGAAGATATCTAAACCCATATTGGAATATAATGGTACATTTACCATCCAGGGGTTGATAAACAATGATATGAAACGTTTAGACGGTGAAGGGTTTGCCAATCAAATAGCCGACATCTATCTGTCAGAAAGTAGAATGGGCGATGATATGCTGCAGCGTAATCCTGATTTTGATCCAACCCTCAAATTTAGAAACGAACGTGCCATTGCTGGTTACAATGCAGGAGTAAATACAGACTGGTGGGATTTACTGACAGAGCCGACCCCTTATATTCAAAACCACAACATAAGCATGCGTGGAAAAACAGAGATGAACAGTTATTTCGTTTCATTCGGTTTCACCGATCAGAAAAATTTAGTAATCAACGATACTTATAAAAGATATAATATCCGCCTTAACCTGGACTCTAAAATTACGGATTGGCTAAAAATAGGAACTTCTTCCTATTTTAACGTAAGTGACTTCTCGGGCAATAACACCTCATTTGGAAACTTATTCAGTATTCCGGGATGTGTCAGCCCCTACCAAAATGACGGAAAAACGTATGAAACATATCCTTATCTGACTACACTTAATCCAATGTTGAGTATTGATAATCCTAATAAGGATGTGCGTTACAACCTGTCAGGCAATGTTTATGCCGATGTCAGTATTCCCTGGATCAAAGGTTTGAGTTATCGTATTAATTATGCCAACAACTGGACCAACTATAAATATTATAACTTCGACCCATATGCAAATTCGTTGCAGGGAGGAGCTGAAAAGAAACATACTCTTCAAAACGAATGGACCTTAGATCATATTGTAACCTATAAGAATACATTTGGCAAGCACTCTATCAATGCTACATTCGTATATGGAGTTGAAAAACGTTCATATGAGACGACAGACGCCCAAGCAAAAAATTTCACAGACAAAACTTTAGGGTACAATAATATGGGTATGGGCCAGGCTGATTTGAATACAATAACTTCGGGTGCTTGGGAAGAAAGCAGCCTTTATAATATGCTTCGCCTGGTATATTCCTATAAAGACCGGTACATTTTTACCGGTACCATCCGTCGTGATGGTTTTTCAGGATTCAGCTCAGGAAACAAATTCGGATATTTTCCATCCATAGCCGGTGCTTGGAGAATTAGTGAAGAAAGTTTCATTAAAGACAAGGCACAATGGATTGACAACCTAAAACTTCGGTTGTCATATGGTAGTAGCGGTAACAGAACAAGCGGACGTTACGCCACCATGGCACAAATGCAGAATAAGAATAACTTTAATGAAAATAGCTTAGGGTATGTATATGGTGATGGAGGAACAGGAGAGCTCTTACAAGTAATGAAAACATTACCCAATCCAAGTTTGAAATGGGAAACGACACGTTCAGTCAATCTCGGGCTTGATTTCAGTGTATTAAATAACCGTTTATTCGGTAACTACGAGTTCTATGTTTCAAATACCAGTGATTTGCTATACAACATTGCTATTCCACATATGAATGGTATGGTATCAAACGAAATTCCTACCAATATTGGTAAACTGCAAAACATTGGTCATGAGTTCAGTATTACCGGTATCCCCATCTCCACTAAAGATTTTGAATGGACCGTAACGGCTAATTTCTCTACTAACAAGAATAAGGTAAAAACAATTTTAGGCATTGACGCTGACGGCGATGGTAAAGAAGACGACTTGGTATCCAGCAATATCTTTATCGGTAAATCTTTAGATCCTATTTATAACTATAACATAATTGGTATGTGGCAACTGGACGATTACCGAAAAGGTCTTATTCCTGACGGGTTTACATATGGTACATACAAAATAGAAGATATTGACAAAAGCGGTGATTATACTGCAGAAAAAGATAGAAAAATTATTGGCTATAAGGATCCACTATATCGTTTCAGCATACAAAATAGCTTTAGATACAAAGATTTCGAACTGAATATTTTCATCAATTCCGTTCAAGGTGGTTCCGATCATTACCTAGGACAACCGGCCAAAGGAATGCAAATACCCGATCACTTAACCAATAATAGTTTTATAAAATTTGACTACTGGACACCCGAAAACCCCAATGCAAAATATAGACAGTTAGGATTTTATACAGCTTCGTTAGGCGAAGGATTCTCACCATATGTATCGCGTAGTTTTATTCGTTTACAGGAATTATCACTGAGCTATAACGTACCGACTGAATTCTTGAAAAAGATTCATGTCAACCGCGCAAGAGTGTTTGTCAGTGCCAGCAATCTGTTCACCCTCACAAACTGGGATGGTTGGGATCCGGAAGCTGAACAAGGTTTAACTTATGACCTTGGCGGCGGTTATCCAACGATGAAAAGTTATACATTAGGCTTAAACTTTGAATTTTAAACTTTGAATTACCATGAAAAAGATAAAGTATATTCTTGTAGCGATGGCACTAAGTTGCCTGGGTACATCTTGTAATGAAGATAGCTGGCTAAAAGAAAAGCCGTTAGATTTTTATACGGCAGAAAATTCCTATCAAACGACATCCCAATTCAAACAATCGTTGAATTACCTATATGACGTAGTGCGTAATCTACATTGGAAACTCGGAGACCAGCATGTAATAATGTGGTGTGGAGATATAGGATATGGCGCCACAGATCCGAATAATAAGTTTAATAACTTCAAGACATTCCTCACTCCTTACACCTATGTGGCAGGTTCATTCTGGGATCCGGGATTCAGTGGTATTACAAATGCTAATATCATTCTGAACCGTCTAACCATGGCCGACCAAGTCAGTGAAACAGATAAGAAATCTATTCGTGGTGAAGCATTGTTCTTCCGCGCTTACTTCTATAACCTGTTGGCAAACTTATTTGGTGGTGTACCTATTATATTAGAGGAGCCGGCTGATTCCAGACGTGATTATGTGCGTGCCGCCCGTGAAGAAGTTTATGACCAGGCACGACAAGACTTAGAAGATGCCATACTGTTACTGAAAGATATTACTGAAGCCAAAGACGGTGTAATCACTGTACAGGCAGCCCAACATCTACTTGCTGAAGTCTATATTTCCCTCAAGAACTACCCTAAAGCCATAGAGGCTGCCTCAGCAGTTATCGATAACCCGGCGATGGGGTTGATGAAACAACGCTTCGGATCGAGAAAAAGCCATGAAGGAGATCCGTATTGGGACTTATTCCAAGTAGACAATCAAAGTCGTGCAAGTGGCAATACCGAAACTATTTGGGCTCTACAATATGAGTATAAAAATTCGGGCTCTTCATATAGCTATGAAATGCCTCGGTGGTTACTACCTTTCTATACTGGATTACAGGTAAAATCAGCAAAGAATGATGGCAGTAAAGTATTAGCCTTCACTACATTTACAGAAGAAAAAGGTGGACGTGGCATCGGTTGTATCCGTCCTACCAATCATTTTTTGAATGATATTTGGGAAAAAGATGGTGATAAAGATTACAGAAACTCCCCCTATATGATTATCCGTGATTTCCAGATCGACAATAAAGAGGCTAAAGGATTTGGCGAATGGGTAATTAAGGATGGCTGGTTAGAATCAGGCCAAGAGGTACGGAACTTTTATCCGTTTGTTATGAAGTTTTGCCGCGTGGGTGGACTACCTGATGACAATTATGCCAAGAATCCTGACGGTTCTTATTCTACTACCGCATTGGGAGAGCATGCACTTATTTATCAATGGGGCAGTCTTAGTGCAAATACTTCCATGAAGGACGAATATATGTATCGTTTGGCAGGTACCTATCTTCTAAGGGCGGAAGCCTATCTTGCCAATGGAGAACCTGATAAAGCCGCTAAAGATTTGAATGAAATCAGGACTCGCTCTAATGCCACCCCTATAGAAGAGTCAGATGTAAACATCGATTTCATTTTGGACGAACAGATACGTGAACTTTATTTTGAAGATTTTCGTCTCCCTACACTATGCCGTTTAAATAAAGTAGTAGAAAGATCTAAAACCTATAATCCTTATGGACACAATGTAGGTGACCATCAAAATCTATTACCTATACCCTACAGTGAAATAGAAAAAAACATTTATAAAAAACTGGAGCAGAATCCAAACTACGAAGGCTTCTAGCTCACAAACACAAATTGATATATGAAAAAAGTAATCTTGGTATGTTTATCTCTAATATGGGCTGCTAATTTATTAGCTCAGAAAGAAGTACGTTTAAAGGAGAATTTCGATTTTGATTGGAAATTCTCACTAAGCGATAACACACAATATGCAGAAGAAACATACAATGACGCAAACTGGGAAGAAATACAATTGCCCCATGATTGGAGTATAAAATTGAATTTTGACAAAAAGATGGGTGGCTCGGCCGCCCATCTCCCCGGAGGCATAGGTTGGTACCGAAAACAATTCAAAATTCCTCATTCTTATAAAGGAAAAGTAATTTCAATTCTATTCGATGCTATTTGCCAACAAAGTGATGTATACATTAACGGTCATCATCTGGGATTTCGCCCTTATGGCTTTTGCAGTATTGAATACGATTTAACTCCCTATCTGAATTATAATCGAGAGAATATTATAGCTGCACGTGTTAACCGCTCAGGAGTCAAAGATGTAGCACGTTGGTATACTGGCTCCGGAATATATCGCCATGCGTGGCTCCAGGCAACAAATCCTGTACATATAGCAACCTATGGTACTTATGTGACAACTCCCTTTATTAACAATGATAAAGCTGAAATACAGATTGTTACTACCATTGAAAATACAATGTCAAAAGTACAGAATATCAGTATCACCCAATCTATTTTGAATAATAAAGGAAAACTTATAGCCAAAAGTGGAACAGAAAAAGCGATACTGGAAGCAAAAAAGTCAACAGATATTACACAAAAGCTTACATTGAGTAATCCTCAATTGTGGACACAAGAAAATCCGGTACTATATACTATGGAAACCATTATAAAAGCTAATGGAAAAGTGGTGGATAGTTACCAAACTTCTTTTGGAGTCCGGACAATTGCTTTCGATAGCGAAAAAGGATTCTTGTTGAATGGCAAACAAGTCAAACTGAAAGGTATGTGCTTACATCAAGATGCGGGTAGTCTAGGTACAGCCGTACCCGATCGTTCCTACGAACGTCGTTTGGAAATAATTAAAGAATATGGTTGTAATGCTATTCGTTGTAGTCATAACCAGCCCTCTTCGGAATTTCTGGACATGTGTGATCGCATGGGATTTGTTGTTATCGACGAAGCTTTTGACAAATGGAAATCCGGATATTACGAGAAATATTTCGACCAATGGTGGCAGAAGGATCTTGAAAATATGATCCTTCGCGACCGCAATCATCCCAGCATTATTCTTTGGAGTATCGGTAACGAGGTGAGCGAGGCTTGGGAACAAGGAGACGAAGGCATCAACCGTGCACAAATGTTGCAGGACTTTGTCCACCGACTTGAGCCTACCCGACCTGTAACGTTGGCTGCACAAAACAATCATCGCGGAGAATTCTCGGCAGTTGCAGATGTATCAGGATATAATTATCTGGAAGCACGCTTATTAACCGATCGTAAAAAGAATCCCAAACAACTTTTCTATGTTTCCGAAGAACTTCCATATTATAGTGGCGCAGAAGGAAATATCCGTAGCTATACCGTCAATAATCCATGGAATATCGTTGCGGATAATGATTTTATTGCAGGTGGTTTCATTTGGTCAGGAGTTGATTATTTAGGAGAAGCTATTTGGCCCAGTCATGGGTGGCCTAATGGTCTATTTGACATTTGTATGGTTGAAAAGCCCAGAGCTGCTTTTCATCGTGCTATGTGGAACTCCAAACCAATGGTTAGCATTGCTGTCATTGATCAATCATTAGATATCGACCATGGCAGAGATTTATGGCAATGGCCTAAAATGGCTTCACATTGGAGTTTCTCTCACAAATATTTCGGCTTAATTATGGAAGTCCGCACTACAACCAATTGTGAAAAAGTAGAATTATTTATGAATGATAAATCAATGGGACTATACAACACTGCCGATTATTCCAATAATACAATAGTTTGGAACGTTCCTTACACACCTGGAAAACTAGAGGCTAAAGGTTATATTGGCGACAAAGTAGTAGCTACCTACCAATTATTTAGTGCGTATGAAACAGAGCACATAACTATAACACCGGATCGAACTGAAATAAAAGCAGATGGTCAAGACTTATCTCATTTAGCCATACAATTATGCGACAAAAGAGGAAATCCAGTTCAGGTAGACGACCGTAAAGTCACTGTCACTGTTGAGGGAGAAGGTGTTTTTCGCGGATTGGATACAGGAGACCTCCGACGCACCATTCCTTTTGGAAGTAATAAATTAAAAACATATTTTGGACAAGCTTCAATCATAATACAGTCTACCCGTAGAGCTGGCCAAATGAAAGTTAATGTTCAAGTAGAAGGAATTAACGAACTATATTCTACTATAATCACGAGTGTTAAATAAAATATTATGTGTAAAAAGAGAAGTATGGAATTCAATACGGGATTCATATTTCTCTTTTTATTATGTAATAATTGATAGGTAATAAAAAAGCTCTCTAAATCAAATGATTTAAAGAGCTTTTTAGTACTCGAAGCGGGACTTGAACCCGCACAGCCGCAATGGCCAAAGGATTTTAAGTCCTTCGTGTCTACCATTCCACCATTCGAGCATCCTTTCAAAGAGAGCGGAAAACGAGACTCGAACTCGCGACCCTAACCTTGGCAAGGTTATGCTCTACCAACTGAGCTATTTCCGCAGGTTTTTGGAGAACGGGTGCAAAGATAAAGAGTTTCCTTATTACAGCCAAACTTTTCACCGGAAAAAAGTTAACTAAGTAGGATGTATGATGTTAACTAAGTTGCCACCAATAAGTTAACATCGTAAAGATGAAATGTTAACGTCATACATTACAAGAAGTTAACTAATCCCTGTTACCGACCGAGCAAGGTCTTCTCTGCAACCTCCATCGTTTCAAAATTGAACTCATCCATCACCTTCTGCATCAAGGCTGAGATTTCATCATTACAAAGATTACCGATACTCCCCTCGTGCGTATGATGCACTTCTTTACTATGAGAGAACTTTCCGGCTTCAATATCGAGTCCCACTTTCTTATAAGCATCACGGAAAGGCATCCCTTCACGTGCCAGACGGTTCACTTCTTCCACACTGAAAATAAGCAGATACTTATCGTCATCAAGGATATGTTCGTTCACCTTTATCTCATTCATAATGTAAGTTGTCATTTGCAAACAATCTTTGAGTTCCTGGAAAGCAGGCAGGAAGACTTCTTTGATAATCTGCAAATCACGGAAATAACCGGAAGGTAGGTTATTGGCAATCATCATTATCTGTTGAGGTAATGACTGCAACTTATTACATTTGGCACGGGTAAGTTCAAATACATCGGGGTTCTTCTTATGAGGCATAATGCTGGAACCCGTTGTACATTCATCAGGTAGCTTCACAAAACCGAAGTTCTGACTGTTAAACATACAGGCATCGAACGCCAGTTTGGAAATCGTTCCGGCAATGCTTGCCAAAGCAAAAGCAACGTTACGTTCCATCTTACCCCGTCCCATCTGGGCATACACTACATTGTAGTTCAGAGAGTCAAAGCCTAACAGATTGGTAGTCATTGTACGGTTCAACGGAAAAGAAGAGCCATAGCCTGCCGCAGAGCCCAACGGATTACGATTACACATCTTGAATGCGGCTTGCAAGAAAAGCATATCATCTACCAGGCTCTCGGCATAAGCACCAAACCATAACCCGAAAGAGGATGGCATAGCTATCTGTAAATGGGTATAACCGGGCATTAATATATTCTTATAGCGTTGGCTCTGCATCACAAGCACATGGAAGAGTTGTTCCACCGCTTCGGCGATTTCCTTTAGCTGAGTCCGGGTAAAGAGTTTCAAATCAAGCAGTACCTGGTCATTACGTGAACGCCCGCTATGTATCTTCTTGCCGACATCTCCCAATTTACGGGTCAACATCAGTTCTACCTGAGAGTGTACATCTTCTACGCCTTCTTCTATTACAAATTCTCCCTTTTCGGCAGTTGCATAGATATTTTTAAGTTCGGCAAGCAACTGGGATAGTTCGCCTTCAGTTAACAGACCAATACTTTCTAACATGGTGATGTGCGCCATTGAACCCAGCACATCATGTTTCGCCAAATAGAGATCCATCTCACGGTCACGCCCCACCGTAAAGCGTTCTATATCTCTATTTACCTGAACGGATTTTTCCCAAAGTTTCTGAGCCATAAGTAAGTAAATATTAAATTAGCGATTCATATTTAATAGTTAATCATAGCCAAGGTATCTGCCATCTTCTCCAACCCTTCCTGTAAAGGCTTCTGTACCATGGTTTTCATAAATGGATTCAACTCCATACCGATGGTAAGTTTCATTTTACATTCGGTTTCTGTAACAGGTACTATCTGTATCCACAGATTAAACGGCAGAGGCGAAGTAGTTGTTGCAAACTTAATACATTTACAGGGTTCTTTTTCTACAATCTGCAAAACAATCTTCCCTACCGGTGGTACTTCGATCGACAAACTTTCAGCATCAAAGCTCAAGTTCTTTATCTTATCCTGCGGCAAGCGGTCCTTCACTTTCTCTAAATTATTAAGATCAGAAAGTTTCTCATAAACGGCTGTTTGTGAAGCTGGTATTACCTTCACCGCACTTTCAAAATTTGTCATAGTTCAATGGTCTTTAAAAGACAAAAAGAACTATCCGGACAGAATCTATCCGAATGGCCCTTTCGTCATATTATATTAATTTACAAATATATCTTATTTTCCGGCATCCCAATGAGCAGGATCTCTACGCCATTCGTTCAACGTAGCCACATCATCTTCTTCAATGTAACCCGTACGAAGCGCAACTTCCATTACAGCCTCGTAGTTAGTCAATGTGACCAAAGGCACTTTTGCGTCTTTAAATGCTTTCTCGGCAACCGGGAAACCATAAGTATAGGCCGCAACCATACCAATTACTTCACAACCGTCACGGCGAATAGCTTCTACTGCTTTCAGGCTACTTCCACCCGTAGAAATCAAATCTTCCACTACTACAACTTTCATGCCTGGACGAAGTTCACCTTCAATCAGATTTTCCAAGCCATGATCTTTGGGAGTAGAGCGTACATATACAAATGGCAGATTCAATGCATCGGCCACCAATGCTCCTTGAGGAATAGCCCCTGTTGCAACACCGGCAATAGCATCTACCTGACCGAAACGTTCCAAAACCAAGCGTGCAATTTCCAGTTTTACGAAATTACGAAGAGAAGGATATGATAGGGTCTTACGGTTATCACAATAAAATGGGGATTTCCAACCTGACGCCCAAGTAAAAGGGTTAGCGGGTTGTAGTTTAATCGCTTTTATCTTCAGCAACTTCTCTGCAAACAATCTTTCTAAAGTTTTCATAGCCAAACTTACTATTATGATAAATATGGCACAAAAATACAGAAAGCTAACGAGAATAAAAAAAAGAATACGGATATTTTTTACTCCAAATAAGCATTTTCATCAGAAAACGCAATACAATGACGAATATCTTCCATTTCGAAACCTCTACTGAGGGCAAAACGTATCAATTTATTATTCAACTCAAATTCATTTTCCGCACGGACACTTTTTCTTTTTGCGGCCAACAAATCACTCAAAATAGAGAGATATTCTTCCTGATCAATCTCATTCAAAAATGAGGAGAAAGTCATCCGGGAAATCTTCTTTAATTGAAGTGCCTGCGCTATTTTAGCTTTCCCCCATTTGGCAAAACGATACTTATCATGGATAAACGCACGGCAAAAGCGTTCTTCATCAATAAACTTTTCTTGTTCCAAACGATTAAGTATGCGTTCTATCGCATCGTAAGAAATGCCCCAACGTTGCATTTTTTCCATTATTTCCGCCCGACAATGCTCCGCTGTGGAGCAATAAGCCGCCATACGGCTTAAGGCCTCTGTTTCCGTAATTTCTGTCATCGTTCTGCAATTACAATTCGATCATTTCCTGATATATCTTTTAAAACCCGAAGATTGGCATACCCCTGTTCACTAAGCATCGCGGCAGTAGCTTCTCCAAAAGACCTATTAATTTCAAAATAAAGCTTGCCACCGGCAATGAGCATTTTCTTTCCTAACTCTGCAATACGCCTATAAAAGACAAGGGGGTCATTATCCGGAACAAACAATGCCGAAAAAGGTTCCCAGTCCAAAACATTAGGTTCCATTAACTGTTTCTCCGACTCAGTAACATATGGCGGATTACTTACTATAACATCATAATATTCTTTTTCATCCGGCAAATATGTCAGTACATCCCGCTGTAAAAAATGAACTGAAGCATGTAGAGTTTCATTATTACGTCGAGCGATATCAAGCGCTTTTTCTGAGATATCCCATGCTGTAATTTCCGAATCCGGCAGCGCCATTGAGAGAGAGACAGCAATACATCCACTCCCCGTCCCTATATCAAGGATACGAGAACCAGAAGATACTTCCTTCAAAATCATATCCACCAGTTCCTCCGTTTCCGGTCGGGGAATCAACAAACCGGAAGCGACGTGAAAAGAATGTCCCATGAAGCGGGCAAGCCCTTGTATATACTGTATCGGCTCAAAATTGCACAAACGAACAAGAATGCTATCTAATTCCTGCGCTTCTTTTGAGGATAAAATTATATCTTTGCCCAAATAATAGTCAATCGTGCTCTGCCCCAGCATCTCACAACAGATAATGCGGGATAAATTGGCAGCCTCTCGCATGGAATAACATTCCTGCAAAGCACCACGAATGTAAGAGATGGAAATATTCATAATATTCGGACTTTTCAGGCTGCAAAAATAATGCAAGTTGACTGTAAAACAAAGTATGGAAGAGGAAAAATACATGCGCCGCTGTATCCAGTTAGCGCAAAACGCTTTATGTAATGCAGCCCCCAATCCAATGGTGGGAGCAGTAATCGTATGTGACGGAAAGATAATCGGTGAAGGATATCATATCCGATGTGGTGAAGCGCATGCCGAGGTTAACGCGATTCGTTCTGTTAAAGACCAGTCTTTGCTTCATCGTTCCACTATTTATGTCAGTCTGGAGCCATGTTCTCACTACGGAAAAACTCCTCCCTGCGCAGACCTCATCATCGAAAAGCAAATTCCCCGTATCGTTATCGGATGCCAGGACCCATTTGGAAAAGTTGCCGGACGAGGTATCCAAAAGTTGCAAGATGCAGGACGGGAAGTCATTGTCGGCGTATTAGAGAAAGAATGTCGAGATCTTATCCGTCGCTTCATCACATTCCACACTTTACGACGCCCATATATTACCCTCAAATGGGCTGAATCGGCAGACGGATATATCGACAGCCATCGCGAAAGCGGAAATCCGGTCATATTATCCAACTCGCTAACATCCATGTTGGTACATAAGAAAAGAGCAGAAAACAGCGCTATTATGGTAGGAACAAATACCGCCAGACTCGACAATCCCAGCTTGACTGTGCGCCATTGGTATGGTCCTTCTCCCGTACGTGTTGTGCTGGACAGAAAACAAGTGCTACCACATTCATTGCACTTGTTTGACGGCAACATACCCACACTTGTTCTTACAGAAAAAGCACATTCGCCACAATTTAATCTGGAATATATTCCGATTGATTATCAACAGAGCATATTACCATCAATCATGGAAAATCTATATGCACGAGACCTGCAAACTTTGCTGGTAGAAGGAGGCAGCACCTTGTTACAATCGTTTATTGACGCCAATTTGTGGGATGAAATATTCATAGAAAAGGCTCCCCGAAACCTATATTCCGGTGTTAAAGCGCCCGGAATAAATAACGGAAGTTCCTATATCGCAGAACATTTTTTCGGCAGAACTTTTCAACATTATATAGCTTCCAGAATGAGTTAATAGCCTTATTTATGGGCTTTTTAATCGAGAAAAACAGCCATATTATCTATAATTTTATATAAAACTTGCCGATAAAGCTGTTTATAGAAAAAAATGTTCCTATTTTTGCAACTTGTAAATAAACACTATCTTTCAAATGAGAATAAAGTTTTTAGTAATAATCGCGAGTTTTCTTTTTGTATCAATCGCAATAAGCTCGTGCCTTGATTCTGACGATGCTGTAGAACTAAGCTCCGATGCAACGGTACATGCTTTTGGTCTTGACACCATATATGGCAAACATTATCAATTTACAATTGACCAACTTAACAGAGTTATCTACAACCAAGACTCATTACCGGTAGGTGCCGATACGATTATTGACAGAATTCTAATTGACACTTTCACTGTTAGCGGCTGGATTACAGCTGGCATTAACGACACCTTATTTAATAAAGCGGATTCTGTTGACCTCACAAGTGCCGTCAACAATGAAGGTATGAAGTTTAAAGTACATGCCCCGGATGGCAGCACTTATCGTGAATATACCCTAAAAATCAACAGACATAAATTAGATCCGGATTCACTGGTTTGGAAAGAGATGGAAACGTTCTCTTCAGCAAACTTAGCTGCGGGCACAATACAAAAAGCAGTTATATTGAATGACGAATTATGGATTTACACAAATTCAACAGATGCTTATATGACTTCCACAAAAGCGGGAAAATTTGGTTGGGCTGTTGTTTCTACAAATTTTCCGTCAGGTGCAGAACCGGAGACTGTAGTTAATGTCAAGACGGCTAATATCACTCAAACGACTGACAACAAGGATCATTTATATGTTGTAGCAAACAACGAAGTATATCGTTCAACTGATGGCAAGTCTTGGGAAAAAGTAATAACTTTGGGTAGCGACATTCAATCATTAATAGCCAGCTTCCCGGGTACACTTACAGGTATTACCATTGATGGGCATTCTCAGATTAGCAAGGATGGTATAGAATGGGACTTAACCAGTAAAACCAAACTTCCCGAAAACTTCCCGAAGGAACATATATACTCCACCAACTTTGCCAATACAAATAACATCAATCAAGCCATGGCAGTAGGTATGCCTAAGACTAAGTCGCAAACCTTCCCCTGGTTCTCCATGAACGGCAGCGACTGGGTAGACTTATCCACAACCTCATACGATGCTTTCTGTCCAGTGCTGAACGCCCCTGTATGTATGTATTATGGCGATACATTCTATATTTTCGGCAGTAAAGAAACAAACAAACTTGATGCCATCTATTCTTCTGTGGCTGGTATAGCCTGGTATAAGACAGAAAAGAAATTCTTATTACCCAAAGAGTTCAATGATATTACATCTCCATACTCCATAGCTATCGATAACCAGAATTATATATGGGTGATATTCGGTGGTGACAATACGAAGAATGCAGTATGGCATGGACGTCTCAACAGATTAGGTTTTATAATACAATAAAGCACCCCGGTAGCAATTTTATAATAATCAAAAGAGACAGCAACTAAGAGAGTAAGTATAAAAAGATGCTAAATACGGAACAAATCGATTTAGACCGGATTCCACGACATGTGGCAATCATCATGGATGGTAACGGACGATGGGCCAAACAACGCGGACATGAGCGAAGCTATGGACATCAGGTCGGTGCCGAGACTGTACATGTCATTGCAGAAGAGGCTGCAAAACTGGGCATCAAATACCTGACTTTATATACGTTCTCCACTGAGAACTGGAATCGTCCTTCAAACGAAGTTGCTGCATTAATGGCGCTTCTTTTTGATTCCATCGAAGAAGAAACGTTTATGAAAAATAATATCAGTTTCCGAATTATCGGAGATATAGATAAATTACCAGCCAATGTACAGAAGCGACTTGAAGCTTGTGTAGAGCATACTTCACGAAATACCGGAATGTGCCTGGTTTTAGCTTTGAGTTACTCTTCACGTTGGGAGATAACCGAGGCTACCCGTCAAATCTCTACTTTGATACAGAGCGGAGAGTTAAAGCCAGAAGATATCAATTGCGATTTGATTTCACAGCACCTTACAACGAACTTTATGCCCGACCCGGACTTGTTGATACGTACCGGTGGTGAAATACGTATGAGCAATTACCTACTTTGGCAATGTGCCTATTCGGAACTTTACTTCTGTGAAACCTATTGGCCGGACTTTCGTGAAGAAGAGCTCCATAAAGCCATTTGCGATTATCAGAAACGTGAACGCAGATTCGGCAAAACCAGTGAACAAATCAGTTGAATTCTAAACATATTTAATCATAAACATAAATGCACTATCGTATTTTCTCCATACTCGTAACGTTTATATGCCTTTTCAGCTGTGCATTGCCCAGCATGGCACAGGACACAAGCAATACCGATGAAGCCGAAAAACCGGTTATCCTTTATTCGGGAACGCCTAAAAAGTATGAAATAGCAGATATAAAGGTGGAAGGAGCCAAGAATTATGAAGATTATGTAATTATCGGGCTATCAGGTTTGTCCAAAGGACAAACTATTTCTGTTCCAGGCGACGAGATTACACAAGCTTGCAAGCGATATTGGCGTCATGGTTTGTTCTCCGATGTACAAATCACAGCAGATAAAATTGAAGGAGACCAGATATGGTTAACAATCCACCTGACAATGCGTCCCCGTGTATCCGATATCCGTTATCACGGTGTGAAGAAGTCTGAACGGGAAGATTTGGAAGCCAGAGTAGGCTTAATAAAAGGCAATCAGGTCACTCCTAACTTAATAGACCGTGCCAAGACCTTAATCAAACGATATTTTGATGATAAAGGTTTTAAGAATGCAGATGTTATCATTACTCAGAAAGATGATCCGAATAATGCCAACCAGGTATTGGTAGACATTAATATAGATAAAAAGGAAAAAGTAAAAGTACATCATATTACTATCGTAGGCAATGAAGCTATCAGTACGAAAAAGCTGAAACGAGTAATGAAAAAGACGAATGAGAAGGGCAAGTTACTTAACCTGTTCCGCACTAAGAAGTTCGTTGAAGAAAACTATGAAGCCGACAAGCAACATATTATAGATAAGTATAATGAGCTGGGGTATCGTGACGCTATAATTATTGAAGACAGCATTAAGCCCTATGATGACCGTACGGTAGATATCTTCCTTAAGGTTGAAGAAGGGCAGAAATATTACCTCCGTAACGTTACTTGGGTAGGTAATACATTGTATCCTTCCGAGCAATTGAACTTCTTGTTGCGCATGAAGAAGGGAGACGTTTACAATCAGAAGTTATTGGAAGAACGAACTACCTCAGATGAAGACGCAATCGGTAACCTTTACTATAACAACGGTTATCTGTTTTACTCTCTCGATCCGGTAGAAGTTAACATTGTAGGTGACTCTATCGATTTGGAAATGCGTATCTACGAAGGTCGTCAGGCTACTATTAATAAGATCAATATCAATGGTAATGACCGTTTGTATGAAAACGTTGTCCGCCGTGAACTTCGTACACGTCCGGGACAGTTGTTCAGCCGTGAGGACCTGATGCGTTCCATGCGTGAAATTCAGCAGATGGGACATTTTGACCCGGAACAAATCAAACCGGATATCCAACCTAAACCGGAAGACGGTACGGTAGATATAGGCTATGACCTCGTATCCAAGGCTAATGACCAAGTAGAATTCTCTGCCGGTTGGGGACAAACAGGTATTATCGGCAAACTGAGTTTGAAGTTCACCAACTTCTCCCTTGCCAATTTATTACACCCGGGTGAAAACTATCGCGGTATCCTGCCGCAGGGTGACGGACAGACTTTGACAGTCAGCGGACAGACGAATGCTAAATACTACCAATCATACAGTGTTTCATTCTACGACCCGTGGTTTGGCGGTAAACGTCCGAACGCTTTCTCTGTATCTGCTTTCTACTCACGTCAGACAGACATTAGTAGCCGTTACTATAACTCAGCGTACATGAATAACTACTACAACAGCTATTATAGCGGTATGTACGGTTATGGTATGTACAACTACGGTAACTACAACAGTTACGAGAACTATTATGACCCCGACAAATCTATCCAAATGTGGGGATTGGCTGTAATGTTCGGTAAGCGTCTGAAATGGCCGGATGACTACTTCCAATTCACGGCAGAGTTGTCTTACCAACGTTATATCTTAAGTGACTGGCAATATTTCCCTGTAACTAACGGTAAATGTAACAACCTGAGTATAAACCTGACTTTGTCACGTAGTTCTATCGACAACCCGATTTATCCGCGTCAAGGTTCCGAGTTCTCACTGTCGGCACAAATTACTCCGCCTTACTCTCTGTTTGACGGCACTGATTATAGCAAATACAGTACCAGCAACCAGGATGACATGAACAAGATGCACAAATGGATAGAATACCACAAGTGGAAATTCAAATCCAAAATATACATTCCGTTGATGGACCCGGTAGCGGTAAAACGTACTCCGGTATTAATGGGACGTGTAGAATTTGGTTTATTGGGACATTATAATAAGTATAAGAAGTCTCCGTTTGAAACCTTTGACGTAGGTGGTGACGGTATGACAGGATATTCCAGCTATGCAACCGAAAGTATTGCCTTACGTGGTTATGAAAACAGTTCATTAACCCCATACGGAAGTGAAGGTTACGCATATACCCGTCTCGGTCTGGAATTAAGATATCCGCTGATGCTGGAAACAAGTACCAGTATTTATGCGTTAGGTTTTGTTGAAGCCGGTAACGCTTGGCACGATGTCAACAAGTTCAACCCGTTTGACTTGAAACGTTCTGCCGGCGTTGGTGTCCGTATCTTCCTCCCGATGATCGGTATGATGGGTATTGACTGGGCTTACGGTTTCGACAAAGTATTCGGAAGAAGTGAGTATGGTGGCAGCCAGTTCCACTTCATCTTAGGACAAGAGTTCTAATTTGTTTAACTAAAACCAAACGTTATGAGAAAGAGTTTATTAATCATGTTTCTGCTGTTTGCCGTAGGTATGACAGCCAGTGCACAAAAGTTCGCTTTGATTGATACGGAATATATCTTAAAGAATATCCCCGCCTACCAAAGTGCAAATAATGAATTAAATGAGGCTTCCAAACAATGGCAAAATGAAGTAGAGAAGTTAAGTCAGGAAGCTAAAACGTTGTTCGATAACTATCAGTCGGCAACCAAGACTCTTTCAGAGGCACAAAAGACAAAGAAAGAAGAAGAAATTGTAGCCAAAGAAAAGTCTGCAGCCGAATTGCGTCGTAAATACTTCGGTCCCGAAGGTGAATTATTTAAAAAGCGCGAGTCACTGATGCAACCTATCCAAGATGAAATATATGAAGCAGTCAAAGAGATTGCGACTCAAAAGGGATATGCTGTAGTGGTAGACCGTGCCTCTGCATCAAGCATTATTTTCGCTTCTCCAAGTATTGACATCAGCAATGAAATACTTGCGAAATTAGGATATTCAAATTAATTTCCTACTTTTGCCCAACAAACATAGGTATACTCAGACATCAAAAATAAGCGAGCTTATTTTGTAATACTCTCAGTTTACGTTATATTTGCACCCTATACAACGAATAATTATTCAAATAAATAATAAACATTATGCTTAAAAAAATCGCACTACTCGTAGCTATGATTGCACTCCCTTTGGGAGCTATGGCTCAAACTAAATTCGCTCACATGAACTCTCAGGAGGTTATCGTTGTCATGCCAGAATACACAAAGGCACAGGCTGATCTTGACGCAATGTCAAAAGAATACCAGACTGAAATGCAACGCACTCAGGAAGAGTTCAACAAAAAGTATCAGGAATTCCTCGCACAAGCTGATTCTCTGCCGAAAAACATTGCAGAAAGACGTCAGAAAGAGTTACAGGACATGGCACAACGTCAAGAACAATTCCAACAAGAAGCTTATCAATCGATGCAAAAAGCACAACAAGACGCTATGGCCCCTATCTATAAGAAATTGGATGAAGCTATCCAGGTTGTAGGTAAAGCTGAAGGTGCGGTTTATATCTTCGACTTGGCTCGTACCCCGATACCATTCGTAGGAACACAAAGTATAGATGTAACTGCAAAGGTTAAAACGCAATTGGGTATTAAATAAGAAGACCGATTTTAAAATAAAAGAAGGCGCAGGCAGATTTGCTTGCGCCTTCTTTGTTAGAAGAAAGAATCCCCATCATACTCATATATAGCTTTTTCATAATGCTAAATATTATGCACCCGTTACCTATGATGCCATTATATATAAGAAGCGTGGGAATTATTGGATATTACTTCATTGAGGCTCTGGACTGCTTTGATCAAATGAAAGTTCGATGATTTGTTTGAATTTACTACCAATCGAACGATTAAACATAACTAATTGATTATAAGCAGGTATAAATAGAGCCTATCTCAGTCGTATACTGAGGTACCCTAAGTATACGACTGAGATACCCTAAATATATAGCCAAGTATTAGCAACCTAACTTTTGTAAATAATATCGCTTTCGAGTGTAATGGCTCGATGCATTCAGTTCATAACCGTTCAATAGTAAAGTCTGACAAAGAAAAAAGGAATATCGAAGTTTTACATTATCTTTGCAACATACTTAGCTACAAAGAGTATGAAAAAAGAATTACCTTCCACCCCCGGCCCTATCGGTGTATTCGATTCAGGATACGGTGGACTTACCATCTTGAGCAAGATACGGGAAGCACTACCTGAATATGACTATATCTACTTGGGCGACAATGCCCGCGCACCCTACGGGACGCGTTCTTTTGAAATTGTCTACGAATTTACCCTGCAAGCGGTCACCAAACTGTTTGAGATGGGTTGCCACCTCGTGATTCTGGCTTGCAACACCGCCTCCGCCAAAGCGTTGCGCAGCATACAGATTAACGACCTTCCGCGGCTCGACTCCGCACGCCGCGTATTGGGTGTCATCCGTCCTACGGTAGAATGTATAGGCAATATCACCCGTAGCCGTCACATCGGAGTGCTTGCCACCACAGGCACCATCAAGTCCGAGTCCTATCCACTGGAACTGCACAAGCTATTCCCCGACATTAAAGTCAGTGGAGAAGCCTGTCCGATGTGGGTATCACTTGTAGAGAACAACGAAGCGCAAGACGAAGGAGCCGACTACTTTATTCGCAAATACATTGACGAACTGCTGTCAAAGGACAAAAAGATAGACACCGTCATCCTGGGCTGTACACACTTCCCGCTACTACTGCCCAAGATAGAGCAACACATGCCTTCCGACATTACCACAGTAGCGCAAGGCGAATTAGTGGCAGAAAGCCTGAAAGACTATCTCCGCCGTCATCCCGAAATACATGAAAAATGTACCCAGAGCGGCCAATGCACCTACTATACCACCGAAGCCGAAGAGAAGTTTGCCGAATCAGCCTCCATCTTCCTGAATGAAGCAGTGACGGTGCAGCACATCGAACTCTAAACAGAAAACGGGCTCAGGAAAACATTAAATCAAAAATACTTGTTATATTTGTATAACAAGAAACTCTAAATTCATAATCCTATGAAAGAAGAAGATAAAAGCAAACTCATCGAAGTGTTCAAAGGTTCACTTTGGGAAGCCGAACTTGTAAAAAGTTTGTTAGGAAACAGTGACATACAATCTGCAATTAAAGACGGACTGTTAGTAAACGTAGTCTTACCCGATACAGCTCTTGATGTGGCTGTCCTCGTTAATGAGAAAGATTACGAAGCAGCAATGGAGGTTGTACGCGAATATGAAAAGAAAGAAGACGGAGATTAAAAATCTACTCTTTCAGGGAAATACACAAATATGGAACAACTACTAAAGAGAATTGCGGTCAAAGTAGGCAGCAATGTATTGACACGTCGTGATGGTACGCTGGATGTGACGCGCATGTCCGCCCTCGTAGACCAAATAGCCGAACTGCACAAGGCAGGCGTAGAAATTATTCTTATCTCTTCCGGAGCCGTAGCTTCAGGAAGAAGTGAAGTGCACCCCACAAAGAAACTGGACAGCGTAGACCAGCGCCAGCTTTTCTCAGCCGTGGGGCAAGCTAAACTTATAAACCGTTATTACGAATTATTCCGTGAGCATAGCATTCCCGTAGGACAAGTGCTCACCATGAAAGAGAACTTCGGAACAAGGCGCCATTATCTTAATCAGAAAAATTGCATGACTGTCATGTTGGAAAACGGAGTGATTCCCATCGTCAATGAAAACGATACCATCTCCGTCAGCGAGTTGATGTTTACCGATAATGATGAACTGTCAGGACTAATCGCTACTATGATGGATGCGCAAGCTCTGATTATTCTCAGTAACATCGATGGAATTTACAACGGGGCTCCTTCCGAACCCACATCCGAAGTTATCCGGGAGATAGGGCAAGGGAAAGACCTGTCTTCCTATATACAAGCCTCGAAATCAAGCTTTGGAAGAGGTGGCATGTTAACCAAGACCAACATAGCCCGTAAGGTAGCCGACGAAGGAATCACCGTCATTATAGCTAACGGCAAACGTGACAATATCCTTGTCGACCTATTAGAGCATCCCGCTGAAACACTATGTACACGCTTCATCCCTTCTTCCGAACCGGTGTCAAGTGTAAAGAAGTGGATTGCTCATAGCGAAGGCTTTGCCAAAGGCGAGCTACATATCAACGACTGTGCCAGCCAAGTACTCTCTTCCGATAAAGCAGTGAGTATACTGCCCATCGGCCTCATTGATGTTAAAGGAGAATTTGAGAAAGACGACATCGTACGCATTATCGACTCCGAAGGTAATCCCATAGGTGTTGGTAAAGCGAATTGCAGTTCCGAACAGGCACGTGACGCCATGGGAAAGCACGGTAAGAAGCCCGTGGTACATTACGATTACCTTTACATAGAATAAATCCGATAATTTGCCTATATATAGAACGAACTAATAAACCACAAAAAAGATGAACTTAAACAGCACTTTTGTTGCCGTACAAGATGCCAGTCGGAAACTATTGGCCTTGAGCGACAAAAAGATTAATAAGATATTGTTGGGCGTTGCAGATGCCACCGAAGAAAAGATAGATTTAATCCTTGCAGAAAACAGGAAAGATTTGGAACGTATGGATTCTGCCAATCCGAAATACGACCGGCTAAGATTAACCGAAAAACGTTTGAAAGATATTGCCGCAGATATCCGTAAGGTAGCGGAACTTCCCTCACCATTAGGAAAGATACTAAAAGATACCACCCTTGCCAATGGATTAAACATAAAGCGTATAAGCGTACCATTTGGAGTTATCGGCATTATCTACGAAGCTCGGCCAAACGTTAGTTTTGATGTATTTTCACTTTGTCTGAAAAGCGGCAACGCCTGCATACTGAAAGGTGGAAGTGACGCCGACTATTCCAACCGGGCTATCATCAGTATAATACATGGAGTATTGGAACGCTTCAATGTAGATACACATACCGTTGAACTCCTCCCTGCCGACCGTGAAGCTACCACCGAGTTACTACATGCCAATGGATTTGTGGACTTAATCATTCCACGCGGCAGTAGTAACCTCATTAGCTTTGTGCGCCAGAATGCCACTATTCCTGTGATAGAAACCGGTGCAGGTATTTGCCATACTTTCTTCGACCGTTATGGAGATGTAAAGAAGGGAGCCGCCATTGTTAACAATGCAAAAACACGCCGTGTCAGCGTATGTAATGCACTAGACTGTCTGCTTGTTGACGCTGACCGGATAAAAGATCTGCCTGCATTATGCAGCCCTCTTCAAAACAGCAATGTCACTATCTACGCAGATATGTTCGCATATGCTTCTTTGAAGAATCATTACCCCGCTGAATTGTTGAAAGAAGCAACTGAAGATGATTTTGGTACAGAGTTTCTGGATTACAAGATAGCTGTGAAAGTGGTAGACAATATCGGAAGCGCCATAGGACACATACAATACTATGGTTCTAAACATAGCGAATGTATCGTAACCGAGGATAGAGGGCATGCCGAACAGTTCTGTCGTGACGTTGATGCAGCTTGTGTCTACGTCAACGCACCGACTTCCTTTACAGACGGAGCACAATTCGGATTGGGCGCGGAAATTGGTATCAGTACACAGAAGCTGCATGCCCGCGGACCAATGGCATTGGAGGAAATTACTACTTATAAATGGATTATTGAAGGAGAGGGACAAATCAGAGAGTCGTAAAGAGATACACATACTCTCCACCCCAATACAAAAATTATAAACTATCGCAACACATCCTCTTTCAAGGTTGTTGACGGTAATTATTGTGGCGTGTTAGCTTAGATTTGAGAATCAGCTAACACGCCTCAAACAATTATATCCCCTTTAAAACACTCCCAACCTCAGCTTAGCATGACATTTATTTAAAAGTATAAACGATGTATTCAAAAGTGTAAAGCAAGAATAAGAGAGCCGACTACATTTGCAAACAAAGCTATATGAAAAAAGAACCGTCTGTACTGACTGTTCCCAGAAAGCTGACACACGCAAAATAAGAAAATAAGGTAGAATGTTCTCCAAACACAAAACCTCTATAATAAATAACTTTAATCTTGTAATCATCATGCTAAAGAAAAACAAACTATTGTCAACATTTGGCTGTCTGGCGACAACCGGGTTGTTAATGCTTACCGCCTGCGGGCAAAGTAATGTCCCAACATTCACACAGAAAAATGACCTCGTTCTGAATGACTCTTCCTATTTCGAAAGCCGTGGCTTGAACTATTTCGTCTTTAACAACAAGTACGATGCTATGTTCGACGACTCAAAAGTAAGTGCCGTCGAAATCATTCATCACGGACTTCGTACCGCCACCAACGGTGATGTACGTCTCAACCCTGCACCGGGACAATGGGACAAACTACCCAAATTTATCGAACGCACTGTTGATAAAGAAGCCAAACGTATCAATGTGAAGTTGGAATATCCGCAGTATGCTTTCGCATATACCCTAAGCGGAGAAGCGCGTGACGGTGGTTTCTACCTCAGCATATCGACAGACAAGGCACTTCCGGATTCACTTGTTGGAGTAGCCGGACTGAATCTTGAATTCTTTCCTCCTGTATTCTTCGAACATTCCTACATGATGGACGGCAAGCCTGGACTATTCCCAACATCCGCCGCCGATAACATGACCGTCATCAACGGTATTGTAGAGCCTACGCCTATGGCAACAGGCACACAGATAGAAATTGCTCCTGACCAGCCGATGAAGCATGTCTCTATCCGCGCCACTCTTGAGGGAAGCAAACTAATGCTTTTTGACGGACGGGATAAACAACAGAACGGAACATTTGTAGTACGCACCTTGCTGCCAGCCGGCAAAACAGGCAAAATTGCAGAATGGTTCATACAAGCTGAAACCGATACCCAATGGCTACGCACACCGACTATCAGCTACTCACAAGTGGGTTATCATCCCGACCAGCAGAAAACGGCAGTGGTAGAGTTGGACAAAAACGACAAGCCACTCTCAAGCATTACCCTGTATAAAGTCAATGCTGACGGTTCACTGACAGCCACTTTATCGGGCAAACCGTCAACATGGGGCATGTACACCCGCTATAATTATTTGCAGTTCGACTTCTCATCAATAAAAGAACCGGGTATCTACAAACTGGCTTATGGCGACCAGCTTACCGGTCCATTCCCTATTGACGTAAATGTATATCAACGTGCATGGTATCCTACACTGGATGTCTTTATGCCGGTACAAATGGATCATATGTTTGTTCGGGAGGCCTATCGTGTATGGCATGGTGCCGCACATCTTGACGATGCCCGCCAGGCACCGGTTAACTATTCTCATTGGGACGGTTGGAAGCAAGGCGCCAGCACAGACAACAAATTCAAACCGGGGCAGCACATTCCCGGACTGAATGTAGGTGGCTGGTTTGATGCGGGTGACTTTGACATTCAAACACCTTCACAACAACAAACCGTATTGTCTTTAGTAGATATCTGGGAAGAATTCGCTCCGGCACACGATGAAACTACCATCGACCAAAAAACCCGTTATACCGAAATTCACCTGCCCGACGGCAAGCCTGATGTATTGCAACAAATTGAACATGGTGTACTGCAACTCGTGGGACAGGTTAATGCAATCGGATATGCTATTCCGGGTATCAACGAGTCGCATCTTTATCAATATCGCCATTTGGGTGACGCTGTTACCAAGACTGACGGTATTGTAGGTAATGAAGACGACCGAATGGCATTTACGAACCGTACTGTTGCACTCAATTATGGCACAGCCATTTCACTGGCTGCTGCAGCGCGAGTATTGTCATCTCTCAACCCTGCACTTGCCAAAGAAGCTTTGCGTGTAGCCGAATTCATCTGGAAAGATGAACACAGCCGTAAAGTGGAAAAGGAAGGTCCGTCAACACCTTTCGTTAATTTCCATAGCCCGACCATATCAGAATGCCGTGCCGCCTTTGAACTATGGCGCACCACCAATAATGACGCTTACAAGGCACGGATGAACGAACTGATTCCCGAACTGTTGAAACAGTCCGACAGAAACATCTCCTTCATCGTGCGTATGCTACCGTTCATGGACGACACCTTCAAACAACAAATGAAGCCACAGATAGAAGAATACATCGCGCGGCAGACACAATTGGAGACACAAAACCCCTTCGGAATAGGCATCACCCTGGCCAGTTGGGCGGGTAACGGAACGGTAATTCGCAACGGAATCACCAGCTATCAGATTCACAAGACTTTCCCCGAACTGGTTAATCCGGAACTGGTTTTCCGCAGTCTGAACTATATCTATGGTTGTCATCCCTACCACAACCGTTCGTTTGTATCAGGTGTAGGCGCCCAACCTAAAAAAGTGGCATACGGCAACAACCGTGCAGACCATGCGTTCATTCCCGGCGGTATCGTACCCGGTGTTCGCTTGTTGAATCCTGACTTCCCTGAAAACCGTGATGACTACCAGTTCCATTGGAGCGAGAATGAGTATGTGATTCCACTGGCACCCGATTACATCTATTTAGTAAACGCAGTGGATAAATTGCTGAAGTAAAGAAGTAACATAAGATAAAATTTAAAAGATATACTTATGAGAAATTTATTTACCACCCTGCTGGTTTCTACCGTTCCATTGATACTTACGGCACAAACGGCAACTATCCGGATCGATACCGAGCGCCCCATCAGTGTAATTGATCCTCATATTTACGGCGTATTTATGGAACCTATCGGTCGTTCCACGGAAATTCCGGTACGCAACACCTTGTATGGTACTCTTTATGATCCTACCTCTCCGTCGGCAAATGCCGACGGATTTAAAACAGAATATATTGATGCCGCCCGCGAACTGCAAATTACCTGCATGCGCTGGCCGGGTGGTAACTATATGTCGGGGTATAACTGGCAAGACGGCATAGGACCGAAGGAGCAACGCCCTGTGCGTAAAGACATTGCATGGGGTGGATATGATTCCAATCAAGTGGGTACAGACGAATGGATACGTCTCAACAAAGCCATAGGCAGTGACAATGTAATGTGTCTCAACCTGGGGCTGGGAGACATTAATAATGCCCGCTACTGGATAGAATACACCAATATAAAAGGTGGCACATACTATTCGGACCTGCGCATCAAATACGGTAATCCCGAACCTTATAACGTAAAATATTGGTGCTTGGGCAACGAATTGGATGGTGCTCCCTGGATCATCGGGCACAAGGAAATAGACGATTATTGTAAACTGGGTCTGGAAGCAGCCAAAGCCTTGAAAGCGATTGACCCTACTATCAAGATGACGGCAAACGGCACCTCTTATTATGAGCCTACCGGCAAATGGTTGGAATGGAACCGTAAAGTGATTGAAACTTTTACCGGAGTAGCCGATTATCTCTCCGTACACCGCTATTGGCGTGAAGGTTCACCTGAAGAACGACGTGGCGATTATTATTGCAACGTAGGAGAATCAGCCATGGACTTCGAAGAGAAAATTACCGTGCCGCAAGGATTCGTCAAAGCCGTACAAGCCGTCTATCCCGAAAAGGAGCCATTGAAATTAGCATTCGATGAATGGAGCGGCGGCGGTACCAACCTGATGGGGGTACTTGCTAACGCAATGTGCTTCAATTCGTTCATTCGTCATGCCGACTTTGTAAAGATGGCTAATTATACCATGCTGACCAGTATATTGGCTGTAGACCGTGAAACCGGCAAAACTTATAAATCGCCCATGTTCTATGGATTCAAACTCTTTAGCACCAATTGCCGCGGAACATCATTGGATACCTATGTACAATGCGACAAATTTGATGCCGGGCGATTCAAAGCTATTCCTTACCTCGATGTAACCAGCGTACTCGCCACTGATGGAAAGACTATATTCATCAATGTGGTAAACCGCCACAAGGATAAGGCTATTACAGCTAATATAGAAAACAGTACCGCCGCACAGTTCATTAACAAAGCGACTGCACGTTCCATCGAGGGTGACGTTACCGAACCCTTCACCATCAGCAAAGCTGATACATACGCACCCAAAGAGAAAGAAGTCAATATAAAGAACGGAAAACTGGCATACACATTCCCTGCTCATTCACTGACACAGATTGAAGTAAAAATAAAATAACCGGCTTCGGAGCGTTAACATTTCCCATAATAACATAGAGAAAACAATTACATGAAAAAGATTTCCCTCCCTATCCTCTGCATCTTGTTCTTAATGGCAGGATGTACACAGCACCCGCAATTGCCCACCTTCCGCAATACGGGTAATCCGCTCATTAAAAACAAGTTTACCTCCGACCCGGCTCCATTGGTATACGACGGCAAACTTTATCTGTACGTAGGACACGATGAGTATTACGAAGGTCAAGACACAGCACATGGCGGTAAAGAGTTCAATATCACCGAGTGGCTTTGTTATTCCACCCAAGACATGCAGACATGGACTGATCACGGTGCCGTGCTAAAACCTACAGACTTTAAATGGGGAGTCGGTGAAGCATGGGCAGCACAAGTAATTGAACACAACGGTAAGTTCTATTACTACACTACCGTACAGGCCGGTGAGCCTTATAACAGTAAAGCTGTAGGTATAGCAGTGGGTGATAGCCCGACAGGTCCTTTCACCGATCCGCTCGGCAAGCCACTCGTTACGGATGATATGACTCCCAACGGGCCGCGCGGCTGGTGGAATGATATCGATCCCACCGCGCTGATTGACGACGAAGGACAGGCCTGGCTCTGCTGGGGCAATGGCACCTGCTTCCTCGCCAAACTAAAACCCAATCTCATAGAAATTGACGGTGACATTCAGGTAGTAGATTTGCCCCGCTATGTCGAAGGTCCCTGGTTGCACAAACACGGAGGCATGTATTATCTTACATATGCCTCGTTCGGACAAGGACGCGAAACTATATCTTACGCCACAGCCCTCAACATGAATGGTCCCTGGACACCGCAAGGTGAACTGACCGGTATGGCAAAAAACAGTTTTACTATCCATCCGGGTATTGCTGAATTTCAAGGAAAATGGTATTTGTTTTACCACAATGCCACTCTGACACTCGATGGTCATGCCGGAGCCATCGGACGCCGTAGTGTATGTGTAGACGAATTACACTATAATCCTGACGGAACCATGCAAACAGTGACACAAACTCAAGAAGGAGTATCGCGACAATAACTAATAATTAATCTTTCTAATAAAGTATGTATATGAAAACGCACAGAATCTATCCTATTTTTTCCTCCCTACGGAGGTTGTTATGTATTCTTGCCTTGGTTCTGACCGCCAGTCTGGCAGCCGCCCAAAGCAGAAAAGTGACCGGTAAGGTTCAAGATAACATCGGTGAACCGGCCATTGGCGCCAGTATCGTAGAAAAGGGTAATACCAATAATGGCACTATCACTTCTCTCACGGGAGAATTTTCCATTACGGTTCCTCAAAATGCCACGCTTATTATCTCCTATATAGGTTTCCAGACCCAAGAAATCGCCCTCAACGGGAAAACGTCCATTAATGTTCAGTTAAAAGAAGACAACGAACAACTGGAAGAAGTTGTCGTAGTGGGGTACGGAACACAGAAAAAGGCAGACTTAACCTCCGCTATCGCTACCCTCAACCCCGCTGAGGTACTGAAGGCGCCGGGTGGAATTGAGAATGCCTTACAAGGAAATGTGGCAGGTGTCAACGTATCCGGTAATAAAATCCGTATCCGTGGAACCAGTTCCATTACTGGTAATACCGACCCACTTTGGATAATCGACGGCATCATCGGTTCGTCAAGCGATGTTCCCAATGATGATGAAATATCCAGTATCCAAGTATTGAAAGATGCTGCATCCGCTGCAATCTATGGTGTGCGTGGTGCCAACGGAGTTATCGTGATTACCACCAAACGCGGACAGGAAGGGTCTCCCCGCATCAGTTTCAACGCTTACGTGGGTACCGGTACACAACAGAAAAAGTTGAAAATGCTCAATGCTCACGATTATGCCGTATATGCCAATGAGTTGTATTATAACGCCGCCACTCCTGAGGCCAGAGCTGACGGAAGTTGGGCGGACCTGGTACCTGCTCGTAATGCCAATCCCAGCAAGCAAGAATATGACACCGACTGGTGGGATGAGTTCTTCTTCGACAATGTATATCAGAAGTATGACCTTTCCGTGAGCGGTGCATCCAAACTGCTCAATTACCGCTTCGGTACAACTTATACCTCCGACCAAAGCCGGGGAGTGGAACGTGGCAATGAAGGACAGAACATCTTCGCCAACGTTGAAGGTACCAACGGACGCCTTACGTACGGAGGACGTATCCGCGTATATTACAGAACCAGCAAAGGTACGGCAGCCGGTTCTTTGCAGAACATCCTGCAATCCGTACCCAATATTCCGGTACGTGATCCGGAGTACAATGATATAAATAACGGATATTACAATGCCATGGGAGACCATGATGATGGTATCGATATACCTAACCAAGCCTTCTTTATCAATGAAGATCGCAACCGGCAGAAATCTTGGTCAGGTCAAGCCAACGTATATGCACAAATCAAGATACTCGACTGGCTTAACTTTAAAGTGAACTACAACTATACGTTCTACAACAGCTTTTACGAACGTTTCCGTCCTCGTTTTACGCTGGACAGTGGCGGCGGCGGTGGCGTACAGAACTACAACCTGCTCGAAACAAGCAGTAATCGCAACTGGCGTCAACAAGTAGAAGGTTTGCTCAATTATAATAAACAGTTCGGTCAACACTCTCTTTCCGGTGTGGTAGGTCTTGTATCAGAACGATACGGTTCCAATGATTCTTCGTTCTCCGGACGTAGCCAGGAGCAAACCGACTTTGGAGTAGCACAGGTATTCCAAGACAATGTTACCGGTAGTGGAAGCCGCTCGGACGAAGCTTACTACTCCATACTGGCACGCGTAATGTATAGCTATGCAGGCAAGTATATGTTTACCGCTAACTTCCGTGCCGACGAGAGTTCAAAGTTCGCCCCCGGCAATCGTTGGGGTTACTTCCCTTCCTTCTCATTAGGCTGGCGCGTCAGTGAAGAGCCTTGGCTGAAAGAGCACACTTCATCATGGTTGAACAACCTGAAATTACGTGCCACCCTGGGCTGGATCGGTAGTTCCATAGGCGTAGGCAACTATGCATACCAATCTACAGTAAGTATTTCCGGTTATACCTATTCGTTTGGTCCGCAAACACTTAACATGGGCGACACGGCTGTTCCGGCTCCCCGTCCGTCATCTATAGCCAATCGTGACCTAACCTGGGAAAAGACACGCGATATGGGTGTCGGTTTTGATTTGAGTACGTTTGACGACCGCTTAAGTGTCACCTTCGATTACTACAACCGTAAGGTATCCGACATGCTGCTCAATGTAAACCTGCCCCACTCGGTAGGTGTAGGAACCTCTGTAACGCAGAACGTAGGTAGTATGACCAACTGGGGTATCGAACTGGCCGCCACATGGCGTGATAAGAAAGGTGACTTCACCTATGCCATCTCCCCCAACCTGTCATTCTATCGCAATAAAGTGAATGACATGGGCCCGTTGGATGTATTAACCGGCGGAACAATCACTCTGGGAGGTACCAACGTTACCCGTACCATAGTAGGAAAACCTGTTGGACAATTCTGGGGCTTACAGACGGCCGGTCTGTTCCAGACTGACGCTGAGGCAGCCGCTTACACCAACAAGAAAGGCGAACGCTTGCAACCTGCCGCCGCTGCCGGTGACCTGAAGTACGTCGACCGAAACGACGACGGCAAGATAGACGAAGAAGACAAGACGTTCATCGGATCGTCCATTCCTAATGTGTCAGTAGGTTTGAACATTGCACTGGGATATAAAGGATTTGACTTCTCCATGTTGTTACAAGGTGACTTGGGCATTGATGTGTACAACAACTTCAAGCAAACACTCTTACACGGGAAAGCTTTGCACAACCAGTTGGCCGACATCAAGAACGCATTTCGTGCGCAAGACATCACTTTCACCACGCGTGGCGGAGAGACGATTACTCTGCCGAAAAACACCAATACCAACATCCCGCGTATCGTTTATGGAGACCCGAACCAGAATTCCATGCGTGCCAGTGACTATTTTGTTGAGAACGCCTCATACATCCGTTGTAACAACATCACATTGGGCTACACATTCCCCAAGCAGTTGATGAAACAGGTAATGGTTGAGAATCTGCGTATCTATATCGGTATCAAGAATCCGTTTACCATCACCAGCTATTCCATGTTCGACCCGCAAGTTCCTAACGGCGGCTCTACTCTCGACCGTGGTGTCGACGGACGCTTCTACGATTTCACCGGTACTTTCTGGAGCCAACGCGAATACTTCGCCGGCGTACAATTGACTTTTTAATCTTAAACATACTCCAATATGAAAGCAAGAAATTTGTTATATAAAGGCTTGTTGGCAGCGGCAATACTGCCCGTCTTCACTGCATGCGAGCCACTCATGGATTATTCCAACCCCACAGCGGAAACACAAGACAATTACTATACCACCAAAGAGCATCTGATATATGCCGCCAACGGTTGTTACAACATACCGCAGATTCTCCAGTTCTGGGGACGTAACATGCCCTATGCCATGAATCTTGTAAGTGACGAAGCTATTTATACTCCCCAGGCTGCTGCCGGTGACCCCGACAACGTAGCTTGGTCGGGTTACACAACTACCGGTAACCACGGTATGACGGCGGAAATTTTCCAGAACATTTATGTACTGCAATACACCGCCAATCTGGCTATTGAGAAACTGACAGCTACCGGTGCCGCCGAACTGTTCGGCTCCGACGTTGCCACCTATAACCGTTCGCTGGGTGAAGCATACTTTTTCCGGGCTTTCAGCCGTTTCCTGGCTACATTCATGTTTGGCGATGAAATCCCCGACCGTGACTATCCTGCTACGGGTGGACCGAGTGACAGTTACGAACCCGCCCGCGAACCGGGCTATATCTACCAGCGAATGGTGGAGGATTTGACAAAGGCAGCCGACTTGTTGCCCGGACGTACCGAACTGTATGAAGGACATCCCGAAAACATGGGACGCATCGGCAAAGGGGCCGCACAAGCTCTGCTTGCTAAAGTTTATATGGGAAGACCTATACTGGACGGTTCGGCAGGTGCCGGATCGGCAGAATGGGGACTGGCCAAAGCTGAACTGGAAAAGATTATCAAATCTAACGATTACGACCTGGTGGATTGCTATCGCGACAACACCTCAAACGATAATGAGAACAATAAAGAATCGCTCTATGAAATACAATTCGTGTATAGTGCCGATGCCACAGTAAACATGTCTATCGACAGACTGAACTTCGGCCAGAACTCATGGAGACAGATAGGTTTTACCATCTCTCCGGGTGCAGGCGGTTGGTATAATGTAATGCCGTCAATGTGGCTTTACAATGAGTTCGAACGCGATTCCAACGGTAACATCATCGACCCTCGGGCTTTCCAAGGTTTATGGATACCTAATGGCGCCAAGTTCTTCCACAATGGCAAGGCCAGAACTTATGAAGATACGTACAACTATCTGGCAAACTCATGGTTGGGCAAGTTCTTCGGAACCCGTAAATACTGTATAGATGACAACTCAACCATGCCCGACCTGATGCGCGGTCCGGTAAACGACCGCATCCTACGTTATGCCGACGTATTGCTGATGTATGCCGAATGTTGTCTGGAGACCGGTGATGAGGGAACAGCTATAACATATATTGATAAAGTACGCTCACGCGCCAACAATCAGGTACTGCAAAACTCACCGTCGGATGCAGGATTATTCTATACCCAAGGAAAGGGGACACTACCCACCGCACAGGAATTACTTGAGAAAAAGCCTACCGTAGGCCGGGTAGTAGACGACAAAGGTAACATTATCCTACCGGGAGTAGAAATCAATACGGTGCGCCGTTTGCTGAAACACGAATACACTTGCGAGCTTTTCCTTGAAGGATGGCGCTTTTTCAACCTGATGCGCTGGTACAATAATACCGCCGACCCCGATCACAGCACTGTTATCGACGGACTAAGCAAGAAGTATAAGATACAAGAGTACCAAACGTCATTGACCGGTCCGGTACCGTTCAACTATGAGAAAAACAAGGTATTACCAATCCCGAGTAAAGAACTGGAAGTAAACCCAAATATGCACGGAAACAGCGCTAACTAAACTATGACATCTGAACTATTCTGACAAGGTCATTACCATTAGTCCTTGCATTTATGGAATCACCCTTATTACGGTTAAATGTAGTAAGGGTGATTTTTGGGTCTTTCCCTGTGTGCAAGTTTTGTTCCCTTACGGTGAACACTTTGTTCCATAGTACTGAACACTTTGTTTCAACGTATAGAACATTCCGTTCCAATGCAGTGAAACATTTCGTTTTACTGCATTGGAACAAAGTGTTTTCCTATAAGAAAACAAAGTGTTCACATCTGTGAACTAACATAATAACTGATTACACACGAATAAACACCTCTATTACATCACATCTGTCGGTGTACGCCCGAAAAACTCCTTAAATACCTTGCTAAAGTAAGCGGGCGTATTAAATCCGCACATTTCACTTACTTCCGTCACATTGAACTCGCCCGAACGAAGTAACTCCATTGCATAATTAAGGCGAATCTCACGGATAAATTCCACTACCGACAGATTGGTAAGAGCTTTGATTTTCTTGTAAAGCAACGACTGGCTCAAGGCAAGAGCAGAAGCAAAGTCTTCCTTGCCAAAATTCTCATTGGCGATATTAGCGCGTACACAGGAAATCGCTTTCTTGATAAACTCGTCATTGATACGGTTAGTAACGATGGAGCGTGTATCATCACGTTGTACTTCAATAGCTTTCTGCAGTACAGTGCGCCGGTTACGAATGATGGAAGTGATGCGGCTCGCCAATAATGCCATATCAAATGGTTTAACCAAGTAATTATCGGCACCCAGCCCCAATCCGTGCAACTGACTGGTTTTATCGGACAAAGCGGTAAGCAGAATGACAGGAATATGCGAAGTTTCATAGGTGGATTTGATATTACTACAAAGTTCGAAGCCATCCATACGAGGCATGACAACATCGGAAACAACAAGATCGGGTTGCAAATCACCTATCATCTCCCAAGCCTGTTGCCCGTCTTTAGCAGTCGTTACACGGAAGTGTTCACGCAACGGATGTACCATAAACTCGCGTAAGGCACGGTTATCTTCCACAACAAGAATATGCATATCGCGCACTTCCACATCATCAATCGGCTGCATAGCTCCGTCAGTTATTCCATTGTCAATGGCCTTTGTCTCAGGCATAAGCCGCAAAGGAACAGTAATATCGAAAGTCGTCCCTACATTCAATTCGCTCGTCACAGTAATTTTACCTCCGTGGATGGTGATGTACTTCTTCGTCATCAACAAACCTATACCAGAACCCACTATCTGTGAGTTTACGGCATTATCACTTCTGTAAAACTCACGGAACAGTTTGCGTTGAGCCGTCTTACTAATCCCCATTCCATAGTCTTTAACGCGTAACGTCCATTCGCTCGTTTTACCCACAAAAGTAACTTCAATGCGTCCTCCCGAAGTGGAATACTTCACGGCATTGGAGAGCAGGTTATCTATTACACGTTCCATCATGCGTGCATCGACCTGTGTCCAATAATTCTCCGGTGAAAGGTCGATATGAATAGATATCTGTTGCTTCTGGGCATACGATTCGTGCACACTGATGCGCCGGCTTATAAGGTCGGTCAGATTAAGATTGGCAAACAAAGGCTGTTCACGTCCGACATCGAGCTTCTCAAAATCAAGCAGTTGAGTAGCAGTGTCAGCCAATCTCGTAACCTGTTCGGAAGCCAAAGACAGACACTTAGTACCCCACGCCGATAAATTGCTCTCTTTACGCAACTCTTCCATCGGTGCTTTTATAAGCATCAACGAAGTACGTATGTCATGTGCCATATTGGTAAAGAAACGTATCTTTTCATCGGTATACCGACGATGCAAACGTTGCACATAATAACGAACACCGAGAATCAGTAAACCGATAATAACAGTCACCATGAGTAAACGGAACCATACCGTTTGCCAGAATGGAGGCTCTACTTTAACCAGCAATTGTCTCTCTGATAATATGCAACCGTCATACAATCTGACACGGAGTGTATAATTTCCGGCCGGCAGGTTGATATAGTTTATGTATTGGTTTGTGGTATAAGCACACCATTCGTTATCCTGCCCCTCCAACTTCCACGAATAAGCGGCCGACTTACTGACATTACCCAATGGAAGTACCGATAGAGTGAAAGAGTTCTGCGGATATCGCAACAGTAACGTGGAAAGGCTGTCGATAGGAGTGGATAATTTGAACTCAGGTGTTTGCCGTATAGAGCGTCCCGATACACGTATATCAGAGAAGTAAATACGTCCCGAAGGCGGTATAGTATCAAGTTCGTCAGGATGAAACAACACAGCACCGTTGTTGCTTCCAAACGCCAATCGCCCGTCGGACAACTTGCAGGCTGAGTTCACACCGAACGGTACATTGGCCAGTAATTGATGATTGGCAAACGTTTGTATCCGTTTGGTATGCAGATTCATACAACATAAGCCGTTGTTAGTACCTATCCATAAGCCGCTATTAGCTACCAACATACTTTTGGTATAATTACTGGGTAATCCCCGCTGTGTAGTAATATGCGTCTGTTCGGCAGTGCGCATATCCAGCCCTATTACACCGTCGCCCGAAGTACATATCCACACGGTACGGCCTACTACAGCTATATCATGTACAGTATGATTGGATAACAAGACATCGAACTTTCCTGTTTTCTTATCCATCAGCAATAAACCGTAAGCACATCCCAATAAGATTTGTCCGGGCATCAACTCTGCAAAACAATAGACAGATTGCGTATCGTAAGTTTGTATTTGTCCGTCCGCAGCATGGTAACAGTAAACTTTGTCTTTGACACCTCCCAACCATACATCACCTTGGCTATCGGTATAGGCCGCAAATAAAAACGAGCCGGCCCCAAAGAGTCTTCCATCCCGTTCAGTATAGTGACGTAACTCGCGTCCGGTGTCCTCATCCAGTACATACAGCCCTTCACCGTAAGTACCGGCAAAAATATGTCCGCTGTTATCAACCGCCAATGACAAAAAGACACGTTCACATCCCCCATAAAACTGTTTCCATTCATGGGTACGGGCATCACGTCGGCTAATACCATCATTAGTCGCTATCCATAAGTTACCCCTACTGTCGGCTAATATCTGGTTCACCTGATTGCTATGCAGTGATTGCGCATTATTAATACCATGCACCAGATGTTCCAAAACCGGATGTGCCGTTTCAGTATATTGCAACCCGCCACTATTAGTGGCTGTCCATACGCGACGACGCTCGTCCATCAACAGGGAATAGACGCTATTGCCATTTAAGGAAGAAGGATTGTCAATATCTTCGCGCAACACACGCTCCACATGACGGGCTTCCGAATCAAGTATCCAAATGCCGGCACCGTCGACACCCAGCCAAAGCGAAGTTGTATCCGGTATCATAATATCACGCACTATCAATTTAGGAAGTTGCGAGACAGTGGATTTCCGAAGAGTCTGGTTCTCAAAGTCGTATTGCCACAAACCCGCATCGTAAGTGCCTATCCAAGTGCGGTTGTTATACGCATCATAGCGAGCCGCCGATATGAGGAAAGGAAAATGGCCACGCAGTTTGGTCTGTGTACGGTTGGAGGTATTGATGCTGTAGATGGAAGATTGCGCGAATGCCATTATATGACAGCTATCCATAGATACAATATAAGAGGAACCCGCCGTCTGTTCAAATGCCGGTATTACTTCCTTACCCGTCCAAATGAACACACCGGCACTGGTACTTATCCACACTTTGCCGTTAGCATCTATCAATATATTTGTAACCCAATCCTCGTTATTCAACAATGATGAAAGCGTAAACCAACGGTCAAAACTATTTAGAATCCGGTTATAGCGGAATATCTGGCCGTTTTGAGTAACAACCACCAGTAAGTTATTGCGACAGGCCATCTTGACTTGCATCACATCGGTCGTGATAAACGGAAGTTCATAAAGACGATAGTCATTGCCGGTAACCCGCAAAATACCCGTACGCGAAGCCGCCCAGATAAATCCGTCATCATCACGTACCACCGCGGTTATCTCACGCATAGAGATACCAAATTCTTCGTTGATATTAGTAAAAACGGGGTCCTGAGCCACTGCACCACGAGGCAACATTAGGAGAAGACAGAATAAGCCAAATATTGGCAGTAATGGGTTTTTCATGTGTACGTGTTTCTCTGAGTTTAAAGCGCAACAAATATAGCAATAAAAATAATCCCAGTCTTAATAGTATGCCGCAAATGTCAGCAAGTTATTAAGACCGGGATAAAAGACAACTATGTGTATACGACTAAAAAAAGTGGGAGAACATCTCTCAACTATTATTAAAAACTGGTTAATATCATTATTTGAATAGCTTCTGAGCTATAGTCGTCAGATATATCCGGCAATTCATCCAAGTATGTCCGCCGGGGGTATAAAGAGTTTCACATGGCACCTTATTTTTCTTCAATTCCGCTACCATAGCTTTGGAACCGGCATATAAACTATCGTCCTTACCACAACCTATCCACAAAAGTTTCAATGTACGCAGTTGCTCGGAAGAAGCGTAGTCGTTCTTGAAACTATCTGCCAATCCTTGCGGAAAAATAGCGGGAGCCATCGGGCATACATAGGCAAACATTTCGGGATGTCCCAGGCCTGCACCTAATGTCTGTCTTCCCCCAAGCGAAAAGCCTGCAATAGCACGATTGTCACGGTCTGTTTTAACACGGTAATTGGCTTGTACATACGGAATAATTTCCTTGAGTATTTCGTTGGTAAACATATCCGTACTCATCAAGTTCATTTGCATACCCGCTTGTTTCTTCATCAAAGCGGGGTAGGCATTCGCATAAGGCATTACCACAATCATCGGTTCGGCTTTCCCTTGAGCAATGAGATTATCAAGAATATAATTCATACGTCCCACTTTGTACCATGTTTCATGGGTATCGGTCATGCCGTGAATCAGATAGAGTACAGGATAATTCTTTTGTGTATCTTCAGTATAACCTGCAGGAGTATAGATAAGCAACGGACGCTCCAGGTCGAGACTCCCGGAGTGATAAAAAGCATAAGTCACCTTGCCGTGGGGTACATTCTGAAGGTCTTGTACTGAATTGTTCTTGCCTTTCACATCGAGTAAACTACCCTTGAAGCGTTCGTTAGGGAATATATCTACATTATTAGGGTCGGCAACGGATACGCCATCAACAATAAAGTTATATGGATAGATATCGGGCTTTATTTTACCGGTAGTGATACTCCAAACTCCATCCTCACCTTTGGTAAGCAATAAATTCTTCTTGAGAAATTGTCCGCTCAATTCCACCTTTGTAGCATTGGGTGCCAGATAACGGAAAGTAACCGTCTGGTCGGCATGTACCTCAGGCGAAATGATACGTATGAAACGGGAGGCAGGGCGTGCTGCCTGCCCCTGGGGTGCGGCAGCAGGTTGTACCTGTGCTGTCAATGTAGTGGCGACAAATGAAAGTATCGCCAGCAGTATGATTGTAAATCTGTTCTTTATCATGTTCTAAGAGTAATAAAGGTTAATATTTTGCCGTTTGAAACAATCGTTGGAAAGTCTCGTGCAGGTAAAGTTTAGCATTCATCCACGTATGCCCGCCTGTACTGACAAAGAATATATGATTGATACGATGTTTGGAAAGTACATCGCCAAAGTCGCAAGCCATCTTATAAAGGAAATCACTATTACCCACACCCAGCCAGATGAGACCCATCTCGCAGTTAATCTTGTCAGGGTCGGCATAGAACGAAGTGAAGTTCTTCTCAAAATCATCAACTCCGAGCCCTGAGCTATAAGAACATATCCAGGCAAACTTATCGGTATGTGCCAATCCGTTACGCAAAGCCTGTCCGCCACCGCGCGAAAATCCACCAATACCCCGGCCTTCACGAGTGGTAATGGTTCGATAATTCTTATCTACGAAGGGGATAATATCGGACATTAACTCGGTACTGAACATATCTGTTTTCGGCATTTCAGCAGTGGGTGGAAAGTAAGCTGCCGGATTACCATAAGGCATTACGACAATCATTGGTTCGGCTTTTCCTTTAGCTATCAGATTATCAAGGATAAAGTTAGCACGTCCCACTTTGAAGTACACCTCTTCGGTATCAGTGGTACCACTAATGCAATAGAATACAGGATATTTCTTATCCCCCTGCGGGTCATAGCCGGGAGGAGTATAAACCAGCATGCGACCGGTGGCTCCGATAGAAGGAGCATCATACATTACATACTCTACATTGCCGTGAGGTACATTTTGAATGGAGTGTACCAACGGTTCGGCACCCGGTACTTCGAGCAGACTACCCTTAAAGTTCTCATTGGGGAAATAATCAGCATTACCCGGGTCCATTGTACGTACACCATCTACGATAAATTCATACGGATACATATCCGGATCAATGGGACCTACGGTAACACTCCATACGCCGTCTTCACTTTTGGCCATATTAAACGATCCGTTAGAAAATTGTCCATTGAGTTTGACATCTTTGGCATCAGGCGCTAAATAACGGAAAGTAACCCGATTATCGGCATGTACTTCAGGCGAAGTCGTGTTCGGCCATCGCCGGTTATCGTTGCCACGGGGTTGCGCCACACTGTATGCAGTTGTGCACAACAAAAAAGCAAATAATAAAATGTTTTTCTTCATATTAAAATGTATAATGATAACTGATGTAACAAAGATACCGGGCGTACGCTTACAAGACTTATAGTTTCAGATAAAATGCTTATAGATTCAGATAATGATGAATGTTTTCGCCTACGGTCTTTGCCACCTTAAATATTTTCTATAAATTGTGCCGCTGTTTGTCGGTCAGTCCGGTCAGATGGCCTGTTTATTCCTTTTATACTGCTTATGATAATCTTATTAAGAAGTAATAAAAGGCTATAAAACAGATGACTGACAATTCTAATTGTCAAATCAAAGCAGTTTATATATTTATAGTTATGAGAACATATACCAACGTTTTTGACTTGGGCAATCTTAATGATGCGCTCAAGGAAGCATTTGAGATAAAAAAAGACCGTTATAAATATGAAACATTAGGGCTACGCAAGACTTGTTTGTTGATTTTCTTCAATAACAGTCTGCGCACCCGGTTAAGTACCCAGAAAGCAGCCCGGAATTTGGGTATAGATGTTATCGTGCTGGATGTGAATCAAGGAGCCTGGCAACTGGAGACAGAACGCGGCGTAGTGATGGATGGAGATAAAAGCGAACACTTGCTGGAAGCAATTCCAGTCATGGCAAGTTATTGTGACATCATCGGTGTACGTTCTTTCGCCCGCTTTGAAAGTCGTGAAGATGATTATACGGAAAAAATTCTGAGCCAATTCATCCAATACTCCGGTAAACCGGTATTCTCCATGGAAGCCGCTACAGGACATCCGCTTCAGGCATTTGCCGATCTCATCACTATTGAAGAATATAAAAAGAAAGACCGTCCGAAAGTTGTATTGACGTGGGCGCCGCACCCGCGTGCTTTACCGCAGGCTGTACCCAACTCTTTTGCCGATTTTATGAATGAAGCTGATGTGGAATTTGTTATTACCCACCCCGAAGGCTATGAACTCGACCCAAAATTTGTACGTGGTGCACGTGTGGAATACAACCAGATGAAAGCATTCGAGGGAGCTGATTTTATCTATGCCAAGAACTGGTCTTGCCCGGGTGTGACCAATCCGGAAGATTACGGACGTATTTTGAGTAAAGATATGGACTGGTGCGTAGATACCGCCCACATGGCTGTAACCAATAACGCACATTTCATGCACTGCCTGCCCGTGCGTCGTAACATGATTGTGACGGATGACGTGATAGAGGCTCCGACTTCACTGGTAATACCGGAAGCTGCCAATCGTGAAATTTCAGCAACGGTGGTACTGAAACGGATGATTGAAGCGATAAAATGAATATAAAACATTAAGAATTGAATATCAGGTATGCAGCATGCATAGTCTGATATTCAATTCTTTATATTATATACCTACTATCCTATTTATCCCGATTCCTTATATCCAAATACTTTTTTATCGCCTCCAGATAATAATAATCCGCATAGTTGATAGGCGTATCTACCTCTGAGTTGTGAGGTAACGAACCCGTGGAGTGCATCAGAATAAAGCCATGATTTTTCCCTTTTTCCGCCAGATATTCCAAAGAAGACAAGTTCTTTAGGATAGTTTCAGCATAATCGAAATACTTCTCCCCACCAGGTACGAATGTACTGAGTTCCAAAAGTGCGGAGGCTGAAATGCAGGCGGCAGAAGCATCGCGCGGAGTATCAATACCGGCAGGTGCGTCATAATCCCAATACGGAATACTATCATCCGTCTTTACACGTTCCATAATCATATCGGCAACATGAATGGCCTGTTTCAAAAATGCGGTATCCTTGGTTTCACGATAGCAAGACGTATAGCCGTAAACCGCCCATGCCTGCCCGCGCGCCCAGGCAGAATCATCGTTCTTACCTTGATGAGTCTCTTTCTTCTCTATGGTTCCGTCAGCATTATAGCTAACGAGGTGCCAAGAGGTATAGTCAGGTCTGAAGTGATGTTTCATGGTGGTTTTAGCATGCGTCACGGCAATATCATAATACTTGGGGTTGCCAGTTATCTTACCGGCATTGAACAGCAAATCCAGATTCATCATGTTATCAATAATCACAGGATAGTTCCAAGAGCCGAAGTCCCAGGAACGAATACAGCCGATAGCAGGATTGAAACGTTTGCACAAGGCATCTGCGGTTTCTACAATCACGTTGGCGATGGTGTCATTATGAGCCAGGCGCAATGCATTTCCATAACTGCAATTAATCATAAAGCCAAGGTCATGAGTTCCCGCCATAGTATGGATAGGATACAGAATATTGGTGTATCGCACTGCCTGTTTCTTCAGTTCTTCATCTCCGGTCAGCTCGTATGCATACCACAAGCTACCGGGAAAGAAGCCGGAAGTCCAGTCTTCAATCGGACAATCTCTTCTCTGCCCTTTCAAGTTTTTCACAGAATAAACTTCCAACGGATCATCCGACTTAACGACATCGTGCCCCAACTGATTGATTAGGAACTCGTCTTCATGGAATGTCCATGTGGAGCGTGGCAATAAAACGGTATCTTCCAATGCTTGGGCAGCCTGCTTCAACTGATAGCTCGCAATGTCAAGAGCTTGAGTTTTCCAATCCGCATTCTTAGTTTCCTGGCAAGTCATTAAGCCAAACACAGCGGCAATAACCAATAATACAATTTTTATTTTCTTCATTAGAACTTGTATGTATAATTAATATCTGTTTAATACATTAGTACACTCGGTTTACACTATGTTTCTTATAATTTATAATCCAATACTTTCTTTGCCCCATCCAGCGTTACTTCAACTTTCAGGGATTTCTCATCATATTGTTGATTGACAAATCTTGCCGACATTTGAGGAGCTTTGCCACAATCTTCCATAGGATAAATAATAGTAATATAACGCACAGGTGCATCATCTTCTTTCATCACGTTGAAAGAGACTGCCGTACGTTTTTCGCGCACAAGATAAAGCGTAGCCTGCCACCCTTCCTCCTCTTCCAAGGTGGTGCCCTGCGGAGCAAAACATTGCAACTTGGCATTACTCTTGCCACCGTAATCGGAAGTAAGTGTAAACTCCTGCGAGTCGACAGCTACTTTACCCGCATTCATCTGATAGTGCAGACCGACTTTGCCTTTGGCACTTCCTACAGCCTCATCCACTATCACGAAATATTTCTGATCGACAAAGAAGACGGAACGACGATGTTTCAAGTTATTATAACTCTGGTTTTCGGTGACTAAAGTCTGTATATTACCTTCTGGCTTCCATAATTTGGTAACAGAGACTTGCGTTTCAAGGTTCTTGTTATCCAGCGTCAATGTTTTGTGTACCATCGTCTGGCGGAACCATTTACGCAGTTTCATGATATTGTCATCCCCGGCATATACATAAAAACCGGTATCAGGAAAGAGATTCGTACCATTGAACCACAGCTCAAACGTACCGTTATCGGGTTGGTTGTGCCATTCCCCTTCAGGACCTGCTTTTAATACCATTACAGTAGCATCATCTTTCCAACCGTTCCGGAAAGTAAAGAAGCCACTGGTCAAAAAACCTTTTGACAAGTTCTTCGGTAGTTTACCTTCTTTCCCCTCTGTTGCGAAATAACGTATTTGTTCATTCTTGGGAAAAAGTTTCATCCAGATTCGATAATTCTTTAATTTGGGTTCTTTGCCTCTCCGCTTGGCATCACTGAAGCAAGGATTAGTATAGTCTGGATAACAGATATTATAATAGAATACAATCATCTTCTCAATAGTATCCAGAAATTCTTGCGGAAACTCATTCCTTATCCCATTGGCATCTGCCATTAAAAGGGCCTCACAGAATATTTCGATAGATGCCATGTGATAGAGCGGATCGAGCTCAAATTGACCGCCATCTTCATATACTTGCTTTTTAGCCTCGCGAACCAATATATCGGTTCCACTTTTTCTCCATGCAGCGGCATCTTTATACTCCGGGAAAAATGTACCGGCATCAAAAATTCGTTGCGCCTCAAACAGAAGATGATTTCCTGCATCGGAATAGTTATGCAACAAGTAATCAGCATGTTTGTAATAGTTTACCAGAAACTCTGTAAAGAACTCCGGAGTAAAAGCAGCAGCGTTCTTAAAAAGCAAAAACTGGCGCGGCTGATCTTTCAGGCGAGCACTGACTTCTAACGGTCGCCATGCAAAACGTGCATTCTCGGTATCGGCTCTGACTTCTCCGGTACTTGCCAATTCAAATTCTTCTTTTGTGACTGATACCAACGGATTCTTTTTAATCCAATCCATATATTGGTATACCCATTCTTTGGCATATTTTTCATCGCGCGTTACAAAAAAAACTTTACCCATGGGAATAAACCATTGTTGACGATGGAGTTGCCAGCGAAGTTCATTGTCTTTTATCGGCCAATATGTCCAGTCGATATCTTTTCCATAATAGAACGAAGGTTGGTAACCGTCATGCGCATACAATATATGAGCCAGTGCCTCGTCTGCTTTTTGTTGGTCGGAAGCCGTAACAGTTACATTCTTCAAATCTTCTTCAGGATGTCGTACCGTTGTACGATTCCTATAGTAATCCAATAAAGCTTTAGCTGCCGTTTGCATATCATTTTGCTCATATGCTTTCTTCACTTCGCCCAAACCCGGATAATCCAGATTAATCAATTCAAATACTTCCTTGTTTAATTGCTGTGCCTTTAGTAATCCCGGCAACAGGAGACATACAATCATAGCTATTGCAAGCCGGATAGAAATTCTGTTTCTCATTGTATATTATTAAATAAATTGTTAGTTCTTTTTGCAACTTCAGTATGTAGACAAAAATAGCAAGATTACATTACAAAGACTTTTGATATTATCTAACTTTGTTATTATTAAGTCCTTTTCAATGTCATTTTTGTGCTATTTCATTTTAATATTATCCATTTTCATAGGAGTGGTGATAAAACAGCCGAAGAATAAAGTTTATTGAAAAGAACAAAGAGCACCTATAATCCTGTTCTAATTCATAAAGTATATATACGCTCCGGTTTAGATTTGAAATATATTTGTAATATACCAATCCACCTGACAATAAATAGTACCCCTTTTATCAATTTAATGCTATTCTCAGTCCGATGTTTGCATATATTTGTAATATGAAACAACTACGAATCCTTGTAATCAGTTTCTTACTAAGTTCCTTTCCCTGCTTTGTGAAAGCACAAGACAGTAGCTCTTTTTTCGCTCAATCTTATATGGATTCTGTCAAGCCTAAGACCCGCTTTTTTCAAAGCCGTTTCTACCGCATAACCCATATTGCCGTTCCAATTATTGCCATCGGCAGTATCACCAGTAAGAAGGATCATAACTTTAGCAGTATGCGCAATTCTTATATACCCCGCTTCCGCTTTCATTACGATGATTATCTGCAATATAGTCCGGGACTGCTTATGTTAGGACTAAAGGTTGCAGGTATCGAAAGCAGAAGTTCATGGGGACGTATGCTAACTTCTGATGCCTTTGCTGTTGGAATGATGGCAATCACCGTCAATTCACTGAAACAAACAGTGAAGAAAGAACGCCCAGACGGTAGTGCAAAGAACTCTTTCCCCTCGGGACATACAGCCACTGCCTTCATGCTCGCCACCATGCTCCATAAAGAATATGGATTGACACGAAGCCCTCTCTATAGTATTGCAGGCTACTCACTCGCTACCGCAACCGCCCTCAGCCGACAACTGAATAACAAGCACTGGTTCTCAGATGTACTGACCGGAGCAGGTATCGGTATTCTATCTACAGAATTAGGCTATTATCTGGCCGACCTTATTTTCAAGGACAAAGGTATCATCCGTCAACCGAGGATTGGAGGTGCAATCCACTCAGCCCGCTATTCTTTCTTCGGGTTGCAGATGGGATATGGCGTAGGTGAAAGAGAAGTTCACTTAGCCGAAGGTATAGAAATAGAAGGTAAAGGAGGCGTTATGTCTTCACTGAACGGAGGCTGGCTATTTAGTCCGCATTGGGGAGTGACAGGGAAGTTCTCTCTGACACAGGTAACCTCACAAATGGAAACTGGTAAATTCTTCAAGAGGCATCCTGAGCTGGAGTCTGCTATACAAGGAAACGATGTCCGTGCGATGACTTATGCCACCCTTATGGCGGGAATATTATATGATTACAAAATAATAAATGGCCTACATACAGGTGCTACCGTCATGCCCGGTATAGGATGGACAGGCACTTATCGCATCAATGTACAATATAAAGAAGAAAAAGAGAGTACTCCATTGGTTCATTGCCGGACACATCCCATTGCCAACTTGGATTTCAGTTCTTATCTACTGTATAACATGGATAATAATCTGGGCTTCAGGATATTTGTCAATTACAATATGGGAAAAGGGAAAGGGGATTATACCTACTACACTCGTACGAAAAATCAACTAAGCTCAGTTTCCGGCCATAAAAACTTTTACCTACATTATCTCAGTATAGGCGCGGAAGTAGATGTATTGCTTTGGAAGTAGAATTATTTTTCGGTCTCCTTGCCTGCTGCTTTCCAGCCATTAAAACCTTTATCAAGTTCATAAACCTGATATCCGTTTTTACTTAAAATGACAGCTGCTTTTTTGCTACGTTTACCGCTACGGCAATAAAGAGCAACCGGTTTGTCTTTTTGGAGTGTGGAATCGGCTACAACAGCAAATTGTTCATCAAGCACATTAACATTGATACTCCCAAGAATATGCTCTTCAGAGTATTCGGCAACCGTACGTACATCCAACCGCTGTACTTCAGGATCGGCTATCAACGTAGCAAACTCATCGGCTGAAACAGTCTTGAAATCTCCTCCCTTTTGCTGACAGGAAAAGAAAGTAGAGAAGAGTAGACAAATACTTGCAAAGAATATTTTCATCATTTTATTCATTTAATCCATATTTAGGAATATAATCAAATTCATAAGTCTTTTGTTTACCCGAATAGGCATTCAACGTGAAGTATACCTTTACCTTCCGGATACCTTCTTCTGCATATACCCATAAAGGCACCGAAGCATAAGCACGTTTGGTATAGGCCGGTACATCCTGTCCGGCATCATGATATAACGTCAAGCGCACAATTAAGCATTCACCCGTCTCATCCAGAGTGACTTCATCTTCAATAAAGTGAAGCAGATGCTTACCATTCTGCATTTTAATTCCTAAGAGAAGATTCAGATAATCACGTCCCATCCAGATACTTTGTAACTCAACCGGATCAGTCTTTACTCCCCCGTCAAACTTATCGGCAGTTACCGGGATAGGAGCCACAGCATTTAAAGTAGCATATAACTTGACGCCATCCGTTCCGTCAGCAGCTTTCATCGGAGCATAATTGCTGACAATACGGACAGAGGAATTGAGATCAATCTTCATATTCGATGCATCCTCAACTACCGGATAAGATTCTCCATCATCCGTAAGAACTGTTTGCAAACTTCCGGTAGTTCCCGAGAAAGCTGTCAGAAACTCCAACTTAACAGAAGGATAATGATAATCATCATCTCCGCAAGCCGTCAACAAACATGCCAATACAGGTAAAAGCCACCAGTAATACTTTCCTCTTATCATATCTTCCTTTATTATCTCATAAATTCTCGCACTAAGCGTTTATCACTGCCAGATGATTCTTTAAAGGATTGGCATACATCAACAAGAACTTTTCACGCAAGAAAGGCAAATCTTTATTAGGAATTTCAATGCGTGCCAATTGCCGGTCCATGTAAGCAATAAAATGTTGTTTATCCTCTTCTGTATATTGCCCCGCAAATGCTGATTCTCCCGAAAACAAATCGTATGCTATATAATTATTGGGATAGATTCGGTAATTAGCATGTATACGCTTATCAATCAAAGTAGAAATAGACGCAAAAAACTCTTGTTTTGGAAGCGAACGGTCTATCTCAGCCAATACATCATTGATACAAATACCTGCATGGAAATGAACACGTCCTTTATACCCGAATAATCCTGTTTGCATATTCTTCAGGTCATCAGCCGTAGTCTTCTTATACTCCGGATAATCACGTTTCAACTGGAACTCTTGTGCTTTCAAAAAATCACACGGATCATATTCATAAGAAATAGCAAGCGGAGCAATATTCATTTCCATAAGACGGTCAATTATATCTCCTTCACCACCCATAGCAAGCATTTTCAATACACTGTCTTGTGTACGGTCATCCGAATCCTTGGCTCGTCCTTCACGTTGCGCAATCCAAATAGACTGTTTCTTCTCACCAATCGTATAATGCATATAGCGGGACATGCGTTCAGAAGACTCCAACATTTGGCGCATGCTCAATGCACGCTGAACGATGAAAGACTTATTGACACGTACAAACTTCTTAATCCACGGATAGACCAGCAGATTATCCCCAATAGCAATCTCAACGGTATCCATACCCTGATCTACCAACAAGATAGACAAGAAGCCTGAATCAAGAATGATATCCCGATGATTGGAAATATAGGTATAAGCCGCCTGTTTATCCGGCAATGCCGTATGATCCAAAGTCAGTCCATCCGTAGTATCTTGGGCTAACTTCCATAAGAGTTCATAACAGAAAGCTTTCTGAAAATCCAACTTGGTTTTACAGGCACGCATTTTCTGTGCCAACATCTCAAAAGGCACACCGGGCATAACAGTAGAAGCCGCTTCCCGGAATGCCGGATCGGCAATCAGTTCCTCAAAAATTTGAGGAAGTTCCTCATCATGATAAGGACGGATTTCATCAAATTCCATACTCATAGTGATTAACGGTTAGTGATTATTTTTAGTGATTAACGATTAGTGATTAGTACCATGCGGCATGATAGCGCAGCCCACTAATCACTAATCGTTAATCACTAAAACTGTTTTCTATAATATCAGTCATTACATCCTTAATATCCAGTCCGGCTGCACGCACTTGCTGCGGAATGAAGCTGGTGGCAGTCATACCCGGAGTAGTATTCACTTCCAGCAGATTTATCTTCTCACCTTCGGTAATAATATAATCTACGCGAATAATTCCGGAAGCTCCGAGGATATCATAAATAGCAGAAGTGAGTTTCTGTACACGGTCACGCAATTCGTCAGGGATGCGCGCCGGAGTTATTTCGTCTGACTCACCGTTATACTTAGCTTCATAATCGAAATATTCATTGTGAGTCACCACTTCCGTTATGGGGAACACTACGGACTTTTCTTTTGTTTTGTAACAACCGCAGGTTATTTCAGTTCCTTGCATAAATGCCTCTACCAACACTTCCTGAGCTTCTTCAAAAGCCTTTATGATAGCCGGCTGTATCTGTTCTTTCGTTTTTACTTTCGTTACGCCGAAACTGGAGCCTCCCAGACTCGGTTTTATGAAACAAGGCAAACCTATCTTCTCAATCACCTCTTCATCTGAAATTGTCCGCCCTTGGCGAAGCAACAAAGATTCAGCAATACGTACGCCAAATCCTTTCAAGTACTGATTACAGGCAAACTTGTCATAAGTTAATGCGGCTGCCAAAACTCCACAACAGGAATACGGAATGTGGAGCATATCGAAATAACCCTGCAAACGTCCGTCTTCTCCCGGAGTTCCATGAATAGTGATATAGGCAAAGTCGAACATTACTTTCTTACCATCCAACTGAAAGCTGAAATCATTACGATCAACCGGAGCTTTCTGTCCGTCAGGAAGTTGGACATGCCAGTCCAGCCCGTGCATTTCTACGATATACAGTGTGTACTTCTCCTTATCAATAAAGGAGTAAATTCCTTGTGCGCTGCGCAGGGAAACATGAAATTCGGAGGTATCGCCTCCACCTACAATAGCAATAGTGCGTTTCATTCTAATTCTCTGTTACTGATATAGCCTCTCCACTTATCAATCAGCCGGGTCATGTCGTCGGGCAATTCCGAGGTAAAGTACATTTCTTCTCCGGTAACGGGATGTACAAACCCCAGCGTCATGGCGTGCAGCGCCTGCCGCGGACAAGTATCGAAGCAATTGTTTACAAATTGTTTGTATTTGGCAAAATGAGTTCCTTTTAAAATTTCATGCCCGCCATAGCGTTCATCATTAAACAGGATGTGTCCGATGTGTTTCATATGCACACGAATCTGGTGGGTACGTCCTGTTTCAAGGATACACTCCACAAGAGTCACATATCCCAATCGTTCCAGTACCCGATAATGCGTAACCGCATGTTTGCCCTGACCATCGGGTAGAACAGTCATCTGCATACGGTCTTTGGAGTTACGCCCAAGATTACCGATAATCGTCCCTTCATCCTGTTCCACATTTCCCCAGACAAGGGCACGGTAACGCCGTTTGGTCGTTTTATTGAAGAATTGCAAACCGAGATTGGTTTTGGCATCCGGTGTCTTGGCTATCACCAGCAGGCCGGAAGTATCTTTATCGATACGATGTACAAGCCCTACATGCGGGTCATTGGCATCATAATCAGGATCATCTTTCATGTGCCAGGCTATGGCATTGACAAGCGTACCGTGATAGTTGCCATGCCCCGGATGTACTACCAGTCCGGCAGGTTTATTCACTATCATAAGATACTTGTCCTCATAGACTATATTAAGCGGAATATCTTCAGGAATAACCTCATTCTCATAACGCGGACGGTCCATCATCACCGTTATAACATCCAGAGGCTTTACTTTATAGCTGCTCTTTACCGGTTTGCCGTTTGCCATCACAAAACCTGCATCGGCAGCTTTCTGTATCCGGTTACGCGAAGCATTCGTCAGGCGGTCGAACAAATATTTATCGACACGCATCATCTCCTGTCCTTTGTCCACCACCACACGGAAGTGCTCGTAGAGCTGTGCCTCATCACCGACCGGTTCTATATCGTCCAGTTCATCACTCTCTATATCGTCCGGTAATTCCTCTATCATCTATTTATTTACGATTTAATGATTTACGATTTATGCAAATCAGGAATAAAAGGAGGTATCGCTTCGCTCAACAGTAAAAAAATAAGCCGAAGTTCTCCCGCCACCCTATCACCTTAGCATCTTATCATTTTATCACTTATTTCATCTTATTAGAACCAAGATTCATCAGATGCGGATTCCTCAGAACGGGTAGGTTCACTTACTATAGTTTCACCCTCCGTTCCCAATGAATCTCTTTCGATAACTTCACCGTCGCCATTACCCACCATCAACGTCAGAGTTGCTCCCATAGGAATTTTTTCCCCGATGGTAAGCATACGTCCTTTATACTTAACCCCGTACACCCAGTCTTTTTCTCCCGCCACAAATTGAATATCGTTCAATTTAAATCCTGATGCCAGTATGCGCGCCTCAGCCTGACGCAACGAACTGTTGTCCGCCACATCGGGAACTATCTGCAAGGGTACATCAAGTGTATTAATCGTTAAATAAATAGTACGCCCTTCCTTCACCTTCTGTCCGGCGGCCGGATTGTAATCCAGAATAGAGCCGGCCGGTTTGTTCTTTACATAAGTGGAATCTGAAACTACACAGTTCAATCCGCGGTTCCCAAACACCGTTTCAGCCTCACTTACATTCATTCCCTTTACATCGGGCACAACTACTCCTTCACCGTGACGGGTATATATATCTATTCCTTTTAGTGTTCCGAACAGCAAAGCTGCTACCACTACAACCATCGCTATGATGTTTACCCAGAAGTATTTGTTCTGCTGGAAAGAAAAAAAATCTTTAATCGTCATATTTATAGCATATTTGGGGCAAAGATACAATTTTAGCAATAGAGTAGCACTGAGTTTGACAGAGTTTTTATTTATATTTCATGCTTAGAGAGGATATGTTAAGCATTATAGTCGTCGCAGCGTTTCCTCACCTGCCCCGGTACCTTTATACTTATTCTTCGATGTATTAAAATTATAGCGTACCGTCATATAAACCTCGCGGGTATCGAACTTATTATCCATCGACATCTGCATATAGGGAGAATAGGCCGAATTATAAGGATTGTTCTTATAAAGTATATCGGACATACCCAGCGTAACATCCAGTGCCTCCTTTAAAAAACTCTTCCGAAGCGATGCACCCAGCAGATGCCCTGTGCGGCCCAAGTAGTAATTCTCATTATGCCCTTTGCTACGCAGACGATAATCCACATTCAGCAACAAGCCTGTGGGAAGCTTGAAGGAATTACTTAAACCCAACGTCCATACCGGAGTATCCAAATGCAACGTTTCGTCACCACATTCCATATCAAGCCATTGCTTGACAACGCCTAGGCTGACGCGGGGCAACCACCATCCAATAGTAGGCGAAACAGCCACAAACGCCCGGAGAGAAGGAATCTTGTCGTAATTTTCCTGATAGAGCATTGCTGCTCCCGGATTATTTTCTACCGGACGACTCCAATAGAGAATCGGATCGTTCTTCATCTGATAACTGACGGACGCTTGCAGAAACTTCCACGAACCGGACAACGTAATATCATGGAGAATGGACGGCTTCAACGTAGGGTTACCCGTCTCGGCGGTAAAACGGTTGGCATAGGTTACGGTGTTCCCCAATTGCCGGTAAGAGGGACGTATCGTCTTGGCTGTATAGCTCAACAATGTGTGCACCTTGCCGAGGTCGGTACCGAAAGAGACGTTGGGGAACCAGTTATCGAACTCACGGCTTTGGTCGTCCATCCGGTTGCCTTCCTCAAAATAATCGAACTGAACATGTTCGTAGCGTACACCGGCAGAGAGTTGTCCGAAAGAGAACTTACGGTTAAACTCGGCAAAAGCACTGATATTATCTTCTTTAATCAGGCTGTAAGTAGTAGGTACATAGTTCTCCGGATTTACGTAATCGTCGTTGCGGCGGGTATAGGTATACTCTCCCCCCCAGGATACATTTCCACCCAACACGGGATAAGAGAGCACAAGCTTGGCAGCGGCAAGGCTGTTTTTCACCGTGCCCATAGAGTTCACCTCACGGTCTTCATAATTCTTACTTTCTTCCACCGTGAGCCCTGTAACTTCTTGACCGTTACTGAAGTAATCGGCATTAAAGTCTATCTCAAGCTCACCCACCTTGCCGTTGTAGTAAGCATTGAGCCGATGAGAGGTTTCAGGTTCCCTGTGGTTATATACATTATTGTCCATCTGGTCGTAAAGCTGACCGCTGCGCATAATATCACTCACAATACCCATCTGGGAATGAGAACTCGGCGAAGCATCGCAAGTATAACGGGCACCTACGGAGTGGTCATCGTTTATCTGATAATTCAGTCCCACCTCACCGCGATAGTTACCAAAGCGACGTTTATACTCCACAATGTGATTCTTCTGCATCCACGTTTCATCGGCATAGATAGTCTGCACCAATTGCCCGTCACGATAGCTCTCATTATAATCATAGCGGAAGGCGCCAAAGACATCCAATCCGTTATGGCGGTAATTCATACGGACTTCTTCTATAAGGTCGGTCTGGTCCCACTGATACCAGGTAGAGCGCAGATTGAAGCCGAAACCGTCACCCCGGCGTTGCAAGGTCTTGATGCGAATCACGGCTTTCACCGTGGAGTCGTACTTTGCACCGGGATTCGTAATAAGTTCCACCTCTTTGATATCTTCCGACCGCAGGCTTTCAAGTTCCGAAGCATCGCGCACCTGCCGCCCGTTAATGTAAATAAGCGGAGCACCTTTACCGAATACTTCGAACGCATTCTTTTCCGTCTGCATAATACCGGGAATCTTTCCAAGCACATCGGTAGCCGAACCGGCTTTGGCAAGTACGCCTGCCTGCACGTTTGTCACCAGTGCATCCCCACGCAGACGGGTAGCAGGCAATGAAGCTTTCACCACTACCTCGCTCAGCACCTGCGTATCGAAACTGAGGGAAATATCCCCTACGTTTCCAGCAGTAAACTTTTTATATATTGTGGTATATCCGATACTCGAGATTCGTAAAAGCCTTTCGCTTTTACCATCGGAAGGAAGCTGAAAAGTACCGTCAGCGGCACTGATAGTTCCTTGCACAAAGGCAGAGTCGGGTAGCGCAAACAGTACAACATTGGCAAACTCTACGGGTTGCCGATCGTTATCAACTAATCGTCCATTAATATTTTGGGCTAATGTATGGGCTGTAGTCAAGAGCAAAGAGAGCAAAAATAGTCGTGTTTTCATATTTCTATCTTTAAATTGAAGACTTATGAGGAACAAAAGTAAAGAATTAATCAACAAATCCCAATCAATAGGTTAGATAAAAGAAAAACCGCAAGAGACTTCTCAGTCTTTTGCGGTTTTCTTATCTTTTTTACAAGAGGTGGGGCTTATGCCTTCACTCCGTTGTATTCGTCAGAAACAGTCAGTTTCTTGCGGCCTTTAGCACGACGTGAAGCCAATACTCTGCGACCGTTAGCCGATGCCATTCTCTCACGGAATCCGTGTTTGTTTTTTCTCTTTCTGTTAGAGGGTTGAAATGTTCTTTTCATTACTGTATCTTGTTTTATGTTATTATTCTACGTAATCGGGCTGCAAAAATAGAGACTTTTTCTAAAATAACCAAGAGATAACTCATTTTATCTCAAAACTTTTTGTGTTTTTTACCGATTTCCATTACTTTTGCACCCGCAAACCCATAGAAAAAGATATTAATAACATTATAATAATAAAGACTATAGAGCATGATTAACTCTCAAGACATTAAAATCGGAACTTGCATCCGCATGGATGGCAAACTGTATTTCTGTATCGACTTCCTACATGTAAAACCGGGAAAAGGTAATACTTTTATGCGTACCAAATTGAAGGACGTTGTAAACGGATACGTTCTTGAACGTCGCTTCAACATCGGTGAAAAGCTGGAAGATGTACGTGTAGAACGTCGCCCGCACCAATATCTCTATCACGACGGTGACAACTACCTGTTTATGAATCAGGAAACATTCGACCAAATTCCTATCGCACACGATTTGATTAACGGCGTTGATTTCCTGTTGGAAGGAATGGTCGTAGAGGTTGTGTCCGACGCTTCAACTGAAACAGTTCTTTATGCCGACATGCCTGTTAAAGTTCAGATGAAGATTACTTACACTGAACCGGGCATGAAAGGTGATACGGCAACCAATACATTGAAGCCTGCCACAGTTGAATCAGGTGCCACTGTACGTGTTCCTTTGTTTATCAACGAAGGTGAAACTATTGAAATCGATACACGCGACGGTTCTTACGTAAGCCGCGTGAAAGCATAAGAGAACCGACTTTCTCAATAATGATACAAACAGCCTGTCCGAGTACTATTCGGACAGGCTGTTTTGCATTCTTCCCTCACAAAACACTACTATTTTAACAGTTGTGCCACCTTGTTGGCACAACTGTGCCTGTTCGATGGCACGACAGTGCCGATAAGATGGCACAGTCTTGCCAACGAGGTGGCACAAAATCAGCTTCCCTATTAGCTCGCTTACTATTTTGCATTATCTTTGACCCAAAAGCGAAGATAAGCCGCATCTCGGCATAAAAAATGAACTCGTTCATTTTTTATGCCCTCAGTTTGCACTATCTTTGTAACAAGAAACGAATCTAAAGAATGACTTATGCGATATTCCGTCATTATCCCTGTATACAACCGTCCAGACGAAGTGGACGAACTGCTGCAAAGCCTGACACGGCAAAGCAATAAAGACTTTGAAGTGATTGTTGTAGAAGACGGTTCTTCAATCCCTTGTAAAGATGTTATTGCCAACTATCAAAATAGATTGGATATACATTATTACACCAAACCTAATTCGGGGCCTGGACAAACACGCAATTATGCTGCCGAACGCAGCCAGGGAGAGTATCTGATTATATTGGATTCGGACTGTATCCTTCCCGAAGGATATTTTGCCGCAGTGGAAAAAGAGTTACAGAAAGCTCCAGCCGATGCTTTTGGCGGACCAGACCGGGCACACGAATCTTTCACGGACATACAGAAGGCTATCAATTATTCCATGACTTCGTTTTTTACAACCGGTGGTATCCGTGGAGGAAAAAAGAAGATGGACAAGTTCTATCCGCGGAGTTTCAATATGGGAGTAAGACGTAAAGCATACGAATCATTAGGCGGATTTTCCAAAATGCGTTTCGGAGAAGACATTGACTTCAGCATCCGCATTTTCAAAGGCGGATATAAATGCAGATTATTCCCCGGAGCTTTGGTATATCATAAACGTCGTACAGACTTAAGGAAATTCTTCAAACAAGTACATAACTCGGGAATTGCCCGTATCAACTTGTATAAGAAGTATCCTGAATCATTAAAGATCGTTCATTTACTACCGGCTGTATTCACTTTAGGAGTAGCAATATTGTTATTGGGAGCACCATTTTGTTTGTATAGTCTGATACCTATTGCGCTCTATGCATTACTGGTTTGCATTGATTCCACCATTCAGAATCGTAGTCTGTGCATCGGTTTTTACTCTATCGCCGCCTCTTTTATCCAACTTATCGGATACGGAACCGGCTTCTGGAGAGCTTGGTGGAATCGTTGCGTGCTTGGTAAAGACGAGTTTGAAGCATTCAAAAAGAACTTTTATAAATAAGAACTTAAGGAGTGAAGAATTGAGAATGAAGAAATGGCTGCGCTATGACACCACATGGTAATTCTTCATTCTCAATTCTTCATCTATATATATTATGAACAAACTAACTATCAACCAATGGGCAGCAGAAGACCGCCCACGGGAGAAGATGATACAAAAAGGGGCTGAGGCTCTTAGCGATGCCGAATTGCTTGCCATACTCATCGGCTCAGGAAATACGGAGGAAAGTGCGGTAACCCTTATGCAACGTACTCTTGCCAGTTGTGGTAATGACTTAAACCAATTAGGCAAATGGGAAGTGCGCGATTTCTCCCGTTTCAAAGGTCTTGGTCCGGCAAAAAGCATTACTATTATGGCTGCCCTTGAGTTGGGTAAGCGCAGAAAATTGCAAGAACACCCGGAGCGAGCCACTATCCGTTCCTCCAAAGACATCTACGAGATTTTTCACCCTCTGCTATGTGATCTCGCGCAGGAAGAATTCTGGATACTACTACTCAATCAGGCATCCCGTGTTATAGATAAAGTCCGCATCAGCAGAGGAGGTATCGACCAGACAACAGCCGATGTACGGAGTATTCTACGTGAAGCCTTATTGCAACGAGCTACACAGATTTCACTGATACACAATCACCCTTCAGGCAATACAAACCCCAGTACAAATGACCGGCAACTTACTCAGCTTGTACAGAAAGGGGCACAAACTATGAACATCAGACTTATTGATCATGTTATAATAACCGACGGGAAATATTATAGTTTCAATGATGAAGGAGCTATATAATCAGCTCAACCTATTGTTGTTTCAATTAAATTCTTTAGATTTGTTCCACTAAACCAAGAACCGTACGAATATGACCAAATTTGAAATAGAAGAGAAAATCGTAGCAATGCTTAAGACCGTATTCGATCCGGAAATTCCGGTGAATGTATACGACTTGGGATTAATTTATAAAATAGATGTAACCGACAACGGAGAAGCAAACATCGATATGACCTTGACAGCTCCTAATTGCCCGGCAGCAGATTTCATCATGGAAGATGTACGCCTGAAAGTGGAATCCATTGACGGAATAACTTCCGCCAATATTAATCTGGTATTTGAGCCCGAGTGGGACAAGGATATGATGAGTGAGGAAGCCAAGCTGGAACTGGGATTCTTATAAAGTTATGAGTTACTTGTTTATAGCTGAAGCCACTACGAATAACTCATAATTTAGTTATAATTCAACGTATCAAGTCATGAAGAACATTTATTTCCTTTCCGATGCACATTTAGGATCGCGGGCCATTGAGCACGGGCGGACACAGGAACGCCGTTTAGTCAACTTTCTTGATAGTATCAAACACAAGGCGGCTGCCGTGTACCTGCTGGGAGATATGTTTGACTTTTGGTATGAGTTCCGCACTGTAGTCCCCAAAGGCTATACCCGTTTTCTGGGTAAGCTGTCCGAATTGACAGACATGGGAGTAGAAGTACACTTCTTTACGGGTAACCATGATATATGGTGCGGTGATTATCTGACGAAAGAATGCGGCGTCATCATCCACAGAGAATCTCTTACTACCGAAATCTATGGCAAAGAATTTTATCTTGCTCATGGTGACGGTTTGGGAGATCCGGATAAAAAGTTCAAGCTCTTACGCGCCATGTTCCACAGCCGTACGCTCCAAACATTATTCTCCGCTTTACACCCCCGCTGGAGTATAGAACTCGGATTAACATGGGCAAAACACAGTCGCCAGAAGCGAATAGACGGGAAAGAGCCTGAATATATGGGTGAAAATAACGAGCATCTGGTACTTTATACCAAAGAATACCTGAAAAGTCATCCTAACATAAATTTCTTCATCTACGGACATCGACATATCGAACTGGATTTAATGTTGAGTACCACTGCCCGCATCCTTATCCTCGGAGACTGGATCAACTATTTTTCGTATGCGGTATTTGACGGTGAGAATCTATTTCTGGAAACATTTATTGAGGGAGAAACAAAGCTCTGATATATTTCATGCAATTTTAACGAATCGTTTATTCTTATTAAATGACGAAGAAAAAGAGAAAAAATACAGAACTTTTTCTCAAGAATCTTGTATTATTATCATAATCATTAAAAGAATACTGTTATGGATGATATGATTTACAGAAACGATTCGATTGCCGAAGAAAATTTAGACCCGCATGGCCGGCCGGCAAAAAATAAATTTGGAGAATGGAGCGAAGAGGTTTCCGAACGGACAGATCTCGGCTACAAAGACACTAAGGTGAAATCTGAAGAGGAACGAGAAAAACGCATCAAGGAAATGGACGAGATAATCAAAGAAGATTTGGAATAAAACAACAAAGGGAGCAAATTGAGTAACATACTTCAATTTGCTCCCTTTGTTATTAATCTATCTTTGGATGGAGATTATTTATATCCTGCAGCTTTTGCTATTCGCTTAGGAATTTCTGTGTTATCCATCTTACCCATAAACAACTGGGAACCTGCACCAACAGCAAATACCGGAACATATCCGGCAGTATGGTTACCACTTGTCCAACCCACCATGGCTATCTGGCTCATCACTTTCTTAGCAGCGGCAGCCAAAGGTTCGGTTTTGGCGTAGAGACTTTCTTCAAAAACGGCATTGTTCTTTACAAAAGAGCTTTCATACTCATCGCGGAGCATCTTTTCTTGTTCCCAAGTCAAAGGCAATTCTGCCCAGAAACCCATTTTATCGGTGAGTAATGCTTTCACTTCTTCCCAGGATACTTTATTGGATTTCTCTTTACGTAAGTCTGTAATCGCTTTGGACAGAATATCCTGCGATTGTTTTTGATTTGTCAAAGACTTCAAATGAAGTTCATATTTTGCAGTACCCAGCCCCAAACCGCCGGTTTCATGGTCGGCAGTTACAACTATCAGTGTTTCTTTAGGATGTTTCTTATAAAATTCATAAGCCACTTTAATTGCATTATCCATATCCACTACTTCTTCAAATGCAGTGGCCGGATCATTGCCATGACAGGCCCAATCAATCTTCCCTCCTTCTACCATCAAGAAAAAACCTTTATTATTTCCTTTTGTCAGGAAAGAAATGGCACTTTCCGTAATCTCTTCCAAAGTCAAATCACCCTCCTTACGGTCAATAGCATAAGGCAAACAAGAAGGTTCCGCACCCTCTTTCTGAATAAGCACTATCTTCTTGGCATCCGCAACTTTAGCTTTATATTCATCAAGTCCTCTGGCAACGGTGTATCCAGCTTCTTCGAAAATAGGGAAGATGCTCTGAGCTTCTTTCTTATCGGCAGTAGTTGTCGGTTTTAAGAAACCTCCTCCGGCATAAAAATCAAAATTAGCTTTTGGAAGATCAAGAGCTATTTCATAATACATATTACGATTGGGCTGATGGGCATAGAATGCTGCAGGGGTAGCATGGTCAACACTTACACTGGTAGTAACCCCCACTCTTTTACCGGCTTTCTTCGCTTTTTCAGCTACCGTCTCCAAAACATTCTTATTATCATCCATACCGATAGCACCATTGTATGTTTTTGCACCGGTAGAAAGAGCTGTTCCTGCTGCCGAGGAATCGGTCACAGAGTTAGTAGCAGAAAAAGTTGTAGCCATACTGGCAACCGGGAATGTGGTAAACAACAAAGGCTTTACACCGATACGTCCTTCTTGTTCGGCAAGATACATTTCCGTACCGTTTACCTGATTCACTCCCATTCCATCACCAATGAAATAGAATACATACTTTGCTTGTTGAGCGTATGTTACACCTGTCAGCAGGACAAATAGTAACACATACATTAATCGTCTCATAAATCTTTTTATTTAAAGTTATTCATAAAGTTGTCTTTTTTCTTAACACAGAAACAAAGATATGAATTTTATACTATTCAGAAATGAAGATACTGTTAAAAAGAGAATGCCGAAAAACAGCATAAACTATTTTCCGGCATTCTTTAAATCGTAATATTACAATAATATTATCATTTATTCAGAATAGTCATCGTATCCGAGGCAATCATCAATTCTTCATCTGTCGGAATTACCACAACCTTCACTTTAGAATCATCAGCAGAGATTATCGCTTCCTCACCGCGAACCTTATTCTTCTCAGCATCCATTTTGATACCCATAAACTCAAGACCTTCGCATGCACCTGCACGACAAGAAGCCTGATTTTCACCGACACCACCTGTAAATACGATGATATCTACACCACCCAATGCAGCGGCATAAGCACCAATATACTTTTTGATACGGTAGAAGTACATCTGCTCAGTCAAGATAGCTTGTTTGTTGCCTTTAGCCACAGCCGCTTCCAAATCACGCATATCGCTTGATCCGTCCATCATTCCGGCTACACCGCTCTTCTTGTTCAAAAGGTCGGAAATGCCTGTTGTATTCAGTCTTTCCTTATCCATGAGGAACGTTACCGCACCTGCGTCAATATCACCGCAACGGGTTCCCATCATCAAGCCTTCCAACGGGGTAAGCCCCATCGTGGTATCCATACATTTACCGTCCTTAATAGCAGAGATCGAACCACCGTTACCGATGTGACAGGTTATGATTTTCTTTCCTTCCGGTTGAACGCCTAAGAATTCGCAAACACGTTGTGATACATAACGATGCGAAGTTCCGTGAAAACCATAACGACGTACACCATACTTTTTGTAGAGTTCATAAGGAATAGCATACAGATATGCATACTCCGGCATAGTCTGATGGAAAGCTGTATCAAATACACCTACTTGCGGTATCTGAGGCAAAATAGCAGAGATCGCATTTACACCTTTCAGGTTGGCAGGGTTGTGAAGCGGAGCCAAATCATTACAAGCCGTAAATGCTTCCAGAACTTCTTTGTCAAGCAATACTGACTTGCTGAATTTTTCTCCACCATGTACCATACGGTGTCCCACAGCATTAATTTCATCCAAAGACTTGATTGCGCCATATTCAGGACTAATCAAAGTGTTCAGAATAAATTCTACGCCTACTGTATGTTCAGGTATATCTTTTTCCAATATCTTTTTCTCGCCATTGGGCAAAGTCAATTTAAGAAAAGAGTCTTTCAAACCTATTTTTTCAATGCCTCCCTGGGCGATAACCTCTTTATGATCCATATCAAACAATTTATATTTGATGGAAGAGCTACCGCAATTCAATACTAAAACTTTCATGATACTAATTATTTATTATTTTTTTGCTGCAATAGCCTGATTGGCTGTAATTGCAATCATACGATAAATATCTTCGATAGAGCAACCACGTGACAAATCGTTCACCGGACGCGCAATGCCTTGCAAAATCGGACCAACCGCATCGGCATGCCCCAAACGCTGTACTAATTTATAAGAAATATTACCTACTTCGAGACTTGGCACAATCAGTACATTTGCATTTCCTGCAATGGCCGAGCCCGGAGCTTTGCTGGCACCTACTTCAGGAACCAAAGCCGCGTCAGCCTGCAATTCACCGTCAATAGCAATATCAGGAGCCATTTCTTTGGCAATCTTCAAAGCTTCTACTACTTTATCCACAACTTCATGTTTAGCAGAGCCTTTGGTAGAGAAGCTAAGCAATGCAACTTTCGGATCCATACCTACAACCGCTCTGGCGGTACGAGCCGTACAAACAGCTATTTGCGCCAATTGTGAAGCATCGGGTACCGGAGTAACAGCTACATCACCCATTACCAAAATACCGTTCTTACCATATTCGGGAGCATGTGTCAAAAGTAACATCGCACCGGAAACACATGTAATACCCGGAGCTGTCTTAATTATCTGCAAAGCCGGACGGAGTACATCACCTGTTGTATTACGGGCACCTGCCAACTGACCATCGGCATCACCGTTCTTAATTATCAAACAGCCTAAATAAAGCGGATTAACAACCAATTTACGAGCATCTTCGATAGTCATACCTTTACTCTTACGCAATTCGAACAATAACTGTGCGTATTCTTCTTTCTTTGAATGATTTTCCGGGTCAATGATAGTTGCCTTCGCAATATTACCAAGTCCCCACTCTGCGGCACAAGAATTAATTTCCTCAGGATCACCCAGAAGAATCAAGTCTGCAATACCATCTGTCAAAATTTGATTGGCAGCTTTTAATGTACGTTCTTCCGTACCTTCAGGAAGAACAATGCGTTGGCGATCAGCTTTCGCACGCTCTAAAATTTCATTAATTAATCTTTGCATGATATTTTAATTGTATATAAGAATCGGTAGTACGTGTTATTCACGCCGCAAAAGTACATAATTTTGCAATATACACATTGCAATTTCATACCTTTTTCTATTCTAAACGGGAATTATTATAAAATTTAACACTAACGAATGATTTACCGGAGAGTTCCTCAATGCAAATAGCTAACTTTGCAACGTTTTCAGTTGTTATATACAAATAGGTATTATTTATAAACAGGTATTATGATTCGTCAATGCGCCATCCTTTTCGGATGTTTAGCTTTGGGTGAACTGATTGTATTTTTAACGGATGTCAAACTTCCGTCCAGTATCATCGGCATGCTATTGCTCACCCTTTTTCTTAAATTAGGTTGGATTAAATTGCACTGGGTGCAGGGTATGTCCGACTTTTTAGTTAATAATTTGGGATTTTTCTTCGTTCCTCCCGGCGTAGCTCTCATGTTATACTTTGATATTATTGCCGCTGAATTTTGGCCGATTATCATAGCTTCAACAGTCAGCACCTTGTTAGTACTCGTTGTTACCGGATGGGTCCACCAATTAACACGTAAAATCAAATGAGTTTCTTAGAAAATAATTTCTTCCTGCTGGCTATCACGTTCGGAATTTTCTTTTTAGCCAAACTATTGCAGAAAAAAACAGGGCTTATGCTGCTCAATCCTATTTTGCTAACTATTGCCATTCTCATCATTTTCCTGAAAATGGCAAATATCAGTTATGAAACTTATAACAAGGGTGGATATTTGATTGAATTCTGGTTGAAACCGACCGTTGTCGCATTAGGAGTTCCGTTATATCTTCAATTGGAGACTATCAAGAAGCAACTACTCCCTATTCTGCTTTCACAGTTAGCGGGCTGTATTGTAGGAGTTGTCTCTGTGGTGTTGATTGCCAAGCTGATGGGAGCTTCCGATGAGATTATCTATTCATTGGCTCCAAAATCCGTCACTACCCCAATAGCTATGGAAGTCACCAAATCATTAGGTGGCATCCCCGCATTAACCGCAGCAGTGGTAGTTTGTGTAGGTCTTTTAGGAGGAATATTAGGATTGAAAACAATGAAACTGACCCGCATCGGCAGTCCGATGGCCCAAGGGCTCTCACTTGGAGCAGCCGCACACGCCGTAGGGACTTCAACCGCAATGGATATCAGTCGTAAGTATGGCGCATTCGCCAGTCTCGGTCTGACACTCAACGGTATCTTTACAGCTTTGTTGACCCCAACTATTTTACGATTGTTAGGGCTGATCTAACAAAATCCCTTTATTTTTGTTATTCATTAAAAGGATTTCAAGACCTGTTTTTAAAACATAGTTTTAATTTAAAGCCAAATATAATCAATATATATAACTATATAGAAACAATTTATGATCTCATTTAAAGATATCGAGTTACAAGATAAAGACCTCATTTCTTCCTATACATTGAACAGTCCGCGACAGAATTGTGATCTTTCATTTTCCAATTTATGCAGTTGGCGTTTTCTATACAATACAAAGTTTGCCATTATGGACGGCTTTCTGTTATTAAAGTTTTGGGCGGACGGGGAACTCGTTTACATGATGCCTATCGGTAATGGCGATTTAAAGAAAGCGTTAGATGCATTGATCGAGGATGCCAGCCAGGAAGGAGAATCTTTCTGTTTGCTGGGAATCTGTGCCGGAATGTGTGCGGAGCTGGAAGATTATATGCCCGGTAAATTTCATTTTACAGCAGACAGGGATTATGCCGATTACCTCTATCTAAGAACCGATCTTGCCACATTGTCCGGCAAGAAGTTCCAATCAAAGCGAAATCATGTCAACAAGTTCAAGAAAACCTATAATTACGAATATACCCCAATCACTCCCGACCGCATCCAAGAATGCCTTGATCTGGAAGCGGAATGGTGTAAAGTCAATAACTGCGACCAACAAGAAGGTACGGGCAATGAACGCCGTGCATTGATTTATGCCCTTCATCATTTTGATGAGTTGGGGTTGTCGGGAGGTATTCTTCACGTGGACGGGAAAATAGTAGCTTTCACTTTCGGTATGCCTATTAACCAGGATACATTTGGAGTACATGTAGAAAAGGCAGATACCAGCATTGACGGTGCTTATGCCATGATAAACTACGAGTTTGCCAATCGTATACCCGAGCAATATACCTACATCAACCGGGAGGAAGACTTAGGCATTGAAGGATTACGCAAAGCAAAGCTGTCTTATCAACCGGCTATCATCCTGGAAAAATACATTGCCTGCTTAAAAGACCAACCGGTAGAAGCGATAAAGTGGTAAGTCAGGAAGAATGGTAAAGTGGTAGGACGATAAAGTGATTAAGGTAATAGAGGATTGAAATGATAAGGGAAAAGGTAAAACGGTTATGGAAACTCTGTTTTGACGATAGCGACGAGTTCATAGACATGTATTTCCGGCTATGTTATAACAACGATGTTAACATTGCTATCCAAAGTGGTGAAGAAATAATCGCCGCCTTGCAAATGTTGCCGTATCCCATGACTTTCGGTAAAAATGAAATCAATACCGCCTACATTTCGGGAGCTTGTACGCATCCCGATTTCCGTAACAAAGGAGCGATGCGTGAATTACTTTCACAGGCTTTCACCCGGATGTTACACAACAAAATAGCTCTTTCCACCCTGATTCCGGCAGAGCCCTGGTTATTCGATTATTATGCCCATACCGGTTATAGTACTGTATTCTATTATAATCAAAGTATTTTTAAACTTACTGGTAGGTCTTTTGCTAACGATACCATCATTCTGAAAAGAACAAACGAATTCAGGAAAGATATATACGAGTATTTAAACCGGAAACTGAGAGAACGGATTTGTTGCGTCCAACATACAGAAACGAACTTTCATATAATTCTTTCCGACTTAAGAATAAGCCGGGGATATATCTACACACTAAAACAAAGTGGTATTATCGTGGCTTTAGCAATTGCTTATCCCACAGATGACGGTAGCTGGTATATCGGAGAAATCGCAGCAGATAGTTCTTCCATATATTTATTGCTATTGCAAAGGATTTGTGAGCAATTAAACACCCCATCTATCCGAATTCTCACGCCTCCCGTGTCCGGTCAAGATAACAAACCCATGGCCATGGCACGCATCATCGATGCTCAGGCAATATTGCAATTGTATGCTGCCAACCACCCGGAACTTGAGCTCAACATCGCTCTTACCGACGAACAAATCAGCACTAACAACGGATACTATTATCTAAACAATGGAAAATGTATGAATAGTGCCAAGCGCCTGACGGGCAAACACTTGGCACTTACAATCGGCGAACTTACCGAAATGATATTTTCTCCATTACACCCGTATATGAGCTTAATGTTGAATTAGCGAATCTTATAATCCACTGAAATCCACCCCTTCAAACACCAATGAAGGTATACGCCAGGAAGAAGACATACGGGGATCATTACCCACAGCAACCAAAGACGCCCAAAGCGTAATCATATTTCCGGTTACATTCATCTCGCTGATCGGTTGGGTCAACTTACCATCCTCAATCAGGAAACCTTCTATACCATATGAGAAATCCCCTGAGCTGCTATTACAATTACCGCCATTAAAACCTGTTACTAAAATACCTTTCCGAACATCGGCAACCAATCCATTCAAGTCTTTATTTCCCGGTTTCAGTACCAGTAAAGAAGGAGAATTTACGGTAGGCGCCACTCCCATCTTTTTAGAGCTATAGGTATCAATAAAGTATGTTCTCAAAATTCCGTCTTCAAAGACCGGACGGCGTTCCGTTGCCACCCCTTCACTATCAAAGTAGCGGGCTCCTCTGGCACCGATTATATGGGGGTCATCCATCAGATTCAACATTCCGGCACCGATTTTAGCATCCAACTTATCCAGCAAGAATGAATTTTTCTGCTGTAATGCAGAACCATACAAAGCACTTATCATCGGATCAAGCAAATTACCGGAGTTCATCGGGTCAACCACCATTGTATATTTACCGGAGGCAACCTTCTTCTGCCCCAGTTTCTTCAAAACACGTTCCAACGCTTTTATACCGACATCCGATTTCGGCAGCTTATCATAATACAAAGTTGCATCGTACCAATAGGAAGAAGGACGGGCTTCGCCTTCACCCTTCATAGCCACGTCCGCAGATATAGAGAACCAAGTTGATTTTGATTCTCCTTCAAAACCATTACTTGCCAAACGATAGGAAGCATTTTCACCATCACTGTAAGAGGTTCCTACAGAAATAATTCGTTCATCCTTTCCCAATACTTCCTCAGCCGCCGCACGTGCTATAGCTACCTTATCATCCGGGTTGATATTATAGAACTTATCGTCAAATAACTGCAAGTCAGGCTTTCCACCTTTGTAGTATCGTGAAGCATCCGGCAATACACGAGCCTCATCTTCTGCCAGATAGCGCGTCGAGTCAATACCATTCTTAATGAATGCCTCGAGTTCTTTCTTATCCAAACGGTTGGTAGAATAAGAGCCATATCTGCCGTCGACATATAAAGTTATACTCAAACCGTTTTCTGAAGCCTGTTGAAGTTTGTCCATTTTGGCATCACGCAGCTCGAACGAAGAATTTGAGTTAGAATACAGCACCAACTTCGCTGCTTGACAGCCATTCTGCAGGGCATAATCCATAGCCCACTGTGCCAATTTCTTATTATTGTCTGCAATCATAATTTTCTTTTCTTTAAAGATACAAGTTATCAGGGAACAAAGGAACAAGGGAACAAGAGAACAAGGGATATATCTTCCTCATTAACTTGTATCTGAATCCTCGTCAACTGCATTTTAGTTTTCTCCTCCTACCGTCAATTTACTGACTAATGCCGACGGCATACCGCAAGTAACCGGACAAGACTGTCCGTCTTTACCACAAGTCCAGGTACCGTTATCAATTTTATCATTACCGGCAACCATTGTTATATCCGCTAAAGCCTTAGGCCCGTTACCAATAATATTGATATCTTTGATAGGATGGGTCAACTTACCATTCTCTATCAGATAGCCCGACTTCACGAAGAAGGTGAAATCTCCGGCGCCAATTTGTACCTGCCCATTTGTAAAGTTATCAACATATATGCCGTTCTTCACAGTAGAAATAATATCTTCCTCTTTCACATTGCCCGCCTCCATATAAGTAGCACGCATACGGGGAATAGGCATATTACGGAAAGTGTCGCGCCGGCCATTTCCGGTAGGAGCCACCCCATAATGCTTGGCACTGATACGGTCGTGCAAATAGCTCGTCAGTACACCCTCTCTTATAATATAAGTCTTCTGTCCTTCAACGCCTTCGTCATCAAAGTTTACCGAACCCCGATTGAAAGGAATCGTACCGTCATCCACTACATTGATATGTTCATTACAAACTTTCTTATTCAACTGATCGGAGAAGATAGAAATATTCTTGCGATTGAAATCAGCCTCAAAAGCATGACCGATAGCCTCGTGTAACAAAATGCCCGAACCACCGGCACCCATTACGACGGGCATTTCACCGCCTTTAGGCTTGATAGCCTTAAATAAAATGGATGTGTTATCAACCACTTCACGTGCCACAACATCCACAATATCATCCGTCATAAACTCAAAACCTTTGCGATAGGAACGTCCTGCATAGCCATTCTCCATCTTTCCGTTTTCTTCCATGATACAAACTGCCATAAAAGAGACCATCGGACGATAATCATAATAGCTGATGCCTTCTGAATTGCAGAAGAAAACATGTGAAGTACTATCCGTCAAATAGGCTTGTACCTTACTTACACGTTTATCCAAAGAGAAGATTTTTTCATTCAATTTTTCCAAATAGGGAATCTTTTCTCTCACACTCACGTCCTCCCACGGAGTAGTTACAACATACCGGTTCTTAGCAATTGTCTTTTCAGCCAATCCCGCTGGCTTGGCTGCTTTACCGGAAGAAGCTATACGGGCAGCTGTACGGGCTGCACGCAACATCTCATCCAATGTAATCCCTTCTACGTATGCATAGCCACTTTGATCGCCTTTCAGGACACGCACTCCCATACCAAAGTCTATATTGGCACCGCAATTGTTAACCTTACCATCCCGCAAGCTAACATCGTTGTTAAATGTGTGTTCAAAATAAAGATCTACATAGTCGCCACCCTTTTCTAAAGCAGCAGCCATTACTTTCTTCAAATCGCCTTCAGTGACACCAAAATGCCCCATTGCTGCAGCGACAGCAGACTTATTATCGGCTCCACCCAATGCCCCCCGTACCGAGGCCGGCATTGCTAACGACGGCATTGCCAGTGAACCTAAGACTGCCAAACTACCTGTACGTAAAAAATTTCGTCTATCCATCCTATTCAGTTATAAGTTATAACATGTTTGCAAATTTATTTACAATTTACACATACTGCACCTAAGTCACATACAGAGACTACCTAAGTCGTATACTGAGACCCCTACCACTTATCTCATTGATAACAAAGCTATTAAAATCGCCAGTAAGACTTAAATATCTTTTGTCAAAAGACTCTCTAATTCTTCGGCATTCAAGCGCAAATAAAACTGCCCTTTATAAGCAACAGAGATAGCTCCTGTCTCTTCGGACACAATGATCGCATGTGCATCCGAAACCTGCGAAATCCCCATAGCCGCCCGATGGCGCAAGCCTAATTCTTTAGGAATATCCAGATTATGTGACACCGGTAGAATACATCCCGCGGCCTTAATACGTTTTTTGCTGATGACCATCGCACCGTCATGCAACGGACTATTCTTAAAAAAGATATTCTCAATCAACCGTTGGCTAACATCTGCATTTATTATTTCTCCTGTACGCACTACATCATCCAAAGGTATATTGTGCTCAATGACTATCAATGCTCCCATTTTCTGTTTTCCCATACTGATACATGCCATCACCACAGGCATGATTTCGTCATGTTCCAAACTTTCTTTCTTATTTCCGGTAAAGAAACGTACCAAAGCACTGGCATGCTGATGGGAACCAAGCGTCAATAAAAAGCGCCGTATCTCATCCTGAAACAGGATGATAAGTGCCAATACTCCCACACTGACCAGTTTATCAAAGATGGAACCAAGCAGTTTCATCTCCAGCACCTGGGAAACGACAAGCCATATCAAGATAAATACCAAAATTCCGGTAAATACATTGATAGAACCGGAAGCCTTCATAAGCTTGTACGTATAGTAAAGCAAGAATGCCACCAGAAGAATATCTATTAGATCTTTTATGCCAAATTCAAAAAACACGAGAGTATATATTAATTATTAAATATCAGGAATCTATTATCACCTTATCACTCTGTCACTTTCATCTTATCTCTTTCTCCCCCTCTTTCTTCATCGCTTCAACGATTTTCACCGTCTCCACCGCTTCACGCACATCGTGTACACGAAGAATATCGGCGCCTTTCAACAAACAAATAGTATCCAGGACGGTAGTACCGTTCAATGCTTCCTGAGGAGTAGTACCAAGTAAACGATAAATCATCGACTTACGTGAAACACCCACCAACAAAGGAAGTTCAAAAACACGAAAATCTTCCAGATGAGCCAGTAGCTCATAATTATGTTCTACAGTTTTTCCAAAGCCGAAACCAGGGTCGAGAATCATATCCTTCACACCCAAATCACGTAACTGCTGTACCTTACGAGCAAAATATTCGAAAATCTCCTTCAAAAGGTTATCGTAATGTGGACGATGCTGCATGTCCTGAGGAGTTCCACGCATGTGCATCATGATATAAGGTACATTCAAATCGGCAACTGTCCGGAACATATCAGCATCCATCTCTCCCGCTGCAATATCATTTATTATGGAGACACCATATTCTTCTACACACATCCTGGCTACATCAGCCCTGAAAGTATCCACAGAAACAATCGCATCCGGTTGTACCTTGCGAAGAATACTCAATCCCATACGTAAGCGCTCCATTTCCTCCTTAGGAGAAACATTTTCCGCATTGGGACGTGAAGAGTAAGCACCGATATCAATAATAGAAGCCCCTTCCAAAAGAATCTGTTCTATTCGCCGGATAATTTCCATTTCGGTCTGCATACGGCTACCCTCATAAAAAGAGTCGGGGGTAACATTCAAGATACCCATAACACAGGGTACTGAAAGGTCTAACAAAGAACCACTGACATTTATATATTTGGGATATAGAGTTTCCATGAATAATTCTTTTTCCTATACTCTTGCAAATGTAAACAAAAAAGGCTTCGTTGATGCACAAAGTTCAAAAAATAAACTATCTTTGCCTATAATGTACAAGTTATCATTATGAAGTTAAGTCTCAGATATTTCTTCCCCAATTCATTCTGCATTTTGTATCTACTGTTTACATTTTGCAGCGCATCCGTACAGGGGCAACAGAAAAATGCCATGGAAGAATACAATGTCGATAGCACTTTATACAACTATTATCTACGTTGTAAAGCAGAAAGTTCTTCTCCCGATGTTATGCAAATGTCAGATACGTTGTTTCGCATGGCCGGAGAAAAGAATGACACACGCATGCAAGCAGTGGCACTGACTACTAAACTGGACTTTCACTATTTCCAAGGAACTAACAAAGACAGTATCCTGCATTATGTAGAAGTCGTAAAGAACTTTTCAAAAGAGACCAATCAGCCCAAGTATTACTATTTTGCATGGAGTAAAAGGCTTATAAATTACTACATCAAACTACACCTTTACAATATAGCCTTATACGAAGCCGATAAGATGATGAAGCAGGCCGAACAAGAAAACTATCCTGCCGGAATAGCCAATGCTTTTAATATATTAAGCTCCATTTATCAAACCAAAAAGCTATTCAAACTTGCTGCTGAAAACAGAGAGAAAGAAATAGAAATCATCCTAAAATACAACATAGACACTTATAACCTTGGAAACACCTATTCCATGTTAGCTTCTTTCTATTGTAATCTACATGAGATGGATAAAGCTAAAGAATATCTGGAAAAAGCCAAAGAGCATATATATAGCAACATACAGGAATTCTATCTTTATTTGAGATATGCAGATTACTACATGACTCTCAAAGAATATCCCAAGGCTAAAGAATATCTGCAAAAAGCCAAGTCGCTAATGGATACAAAGAGAGAAATAACCAAAGTATCTCACGAATATTATATGAAAGAAAGAGATTACTATATAGTAACCCAACAATATGTTAAGGCCTTATCTGCTTTTGAATATATAACGAAAACATATCCCAATCAAGTTGCCTGGATGGATGATATACCAAAAAAAGCTTTAATTTATAGCGAATTGGGAAACAAGGCTAAAGCTGTGGATTATTATCAGGAATATATCCAGATAACCGATTCCATGAGCAAGGCTTACGAAGATATCACTGCCAGTGAATTTTCAGCCATGTTGGGAGTGGAGAAACTCAACATAGAGAAAAGCGAACTTCAGCAGGAAATTCAGCAACGCGACTTAGTCAACAAACAACGTATCATTATTTTCCTGATTGTCCTTTTGGCTCTCGGTTTGGTATTCTTCTATAGGGAGCACCTCCTTAACGGTAAACTACGGTTATCACAAAAAGAACTATCGGATAAGAACAAAAAATTGCTTACCTCTGAAAAAGAACTACGCCAAGCTAAGGAACTGGCAGAAAAAGCCAGTATGATGAAAACAGAATTCATACAGAATATGAGTCATGAGATCCGTACTCCTCTCAACTCTATCGTAGGATTTTCACAGATACTCAGCAGCATAGGTGAAGAGAGCAATGAGACTCAGGAGTACGCCAATATCATAGAACAAGGTAGCAACAATCTACTTCAACTGGTGGAAGATGTATTGGACATTTCGAGCCTTGACAGCGGAATGGAAATACCGACTGATATTAATACCAATGCCATAACGCTGTGCCGGGAATGTATTACCAAAGTAAAACAATACCTCAAGCCCGGTGTCAGCCTTAACCTACAGGCAGAACAGGATGAGTTTTACTTCCATACCAACCCGCAACGTCTTGACCAGATACTTTTTCACTTACTAAAAAATGCGACAAAGTTCACCCGGGAAGGCCATATCCTTCTTGAATGGTATACAGACAAAAAGCAGCAATGTATTATCTTCAGTGTAACGGATACCGGAACCGGAATACCCAAGGACAAGTGCGAATTCGTATTCGAACGTTTTGCCAAAGTAGATACCTTTGTGCAAGGTACAGGACTAGGGCTCTCAATCGGACGTATCTGCGCAGAAAAAATGGGTGGTAGCCTCATCCTTGATCCGAACTATTCAGATGGATGCCGCTTTATACTGACCCTGCCACTTTTTTCTCCGGCAATCAAATCAACGTAGTGAATTAAACTCTATCTTTGCGGTATATTTCAATTGATTGTAAATAACGTTTCAAAAAGAGAGAAACAATGGATATACCTGCCCTTTACCGTATATTTCTGGAATGTACCAGTGTAACGACCGACAGCCGCAACTGTCCTGAAGGTTCGCTATTTATTGCCTTAAAAGGTGAAACTTTTAACGGCAACGCTTTTGCAGCCAAAGCACTTGAAACCGGAAGCGCTCATGCTGTAGTAGATGAAGCAGCTTATGCTCCTGCCGGAGATACCCGTTATATATTAGTAGAGAATTGTCTGCAAACCCTGCAACAACTCGCCAATCATCACCGTAAACAACTGGGCACACGCATCATCGGTATTACCGGCACCAACGGTAAAACGACTACCAAAGAGCTTATGTCCGCCGTTCTGTCCCAATCTTACAACGTTTTATATACGCTGGGAAATTTAAACAATCCCATCGGCGTTCCATTGACCTTGCTCCGCCTGAAAACCGAACACGAACTTGGAGTGATAGAAATGGGAGCCAGCCATCCCGGAGACATCAAGGAACTGGCAGAAATAGCTGAACCAGATTATGGTATTATCACTAATGTCGGAAAGGCCCATCTGGAGGGTTTCGGTTCTTTTGAAGGGGTTATCAAGACAAAAGGCGAATTATACGATTATCTACGCCAGCAGGGTAATTCTACTATTTTTATCCACCAGGATAATCCTTACCTGAAAGAAATAGCCTGGGGATTAAATCAAATCCCTTACGGAAACGAAGACGACCTTTACGTTAATGGACACGTAACCGGCAACTCCCCTTTCCTTACCTTTGAATGGAAAGCCGGTCAAACAGGAGAATGCCATAAAGTAGAAACTCAATTAATCGGTGAATACAACTTTCCCAATGCATTAGCTGCTATTACTATCGGTCGTTTCTTTGAAGTAGAACCGGAGAAGATTGACAAAGCGTTAAGCGAATATGTACCTCAGAATAATCGGTCACAACTGAAAAAAACAGCAGATAATACATTGATTATTGATGCATACAATGCCAATCCTACCAGTATGATGGCATCTATCAGTAATTTCCGGAAGATGGAAGCCGAGCAAAAAATGCTGATACTCGGAGATATGCGCGAATTAGGAAAAGACAGTGCTGGGGAACATCAAAAGATTGTAGATTATCTGGAAGAATGCGGCTTCGACAATGTAGCATTGGTTGGTGAATTATTTGACGCTACCCGCCATACATATCCTACTTATCCCGATGCACCGACCCTTATAGCAGAATTAGAGAAAAACAAGCCTCATGGTTGTACCATCCTGATAAAAGGATCGAATGGTATTAAGCTAAGCACAGTGATCGACCATCTGTAACCCAAACATGTTCTATCCATCTCTCATTTTACCATTCTGGGCCTTAGAATAAAATAACCGGCCAACGATGCCAGTACTGCTCCTGTGGTATTGGCAGCAAAATCCAGCCAGTCACCACCACGGTAGGTAGTGCAATATTCTTGCAGCAATTCCACCATTCCGCTGAAAAGTACGGGGCAAACGAATGCCCCTACCCATACGTGCCATAAAGGAGTACGGTCTCTCCGGTGTGCCCGCAAAAACTCCAGCCACAACATTCCGGACATACCAAAATACATGCAAATATGTACAACTTTATCTAAATTGGGAATGAAACTCAACTCCGTAGTAGGCGGCTTGAAAAAAGACAAATATATCACCGTGAGTATAATCACAAGCGATATCGGATATTTCTTAATATAATATAGCATATCTCAAATTATGAACTATTTGTGCACAAAAGTATGGAACATTTTCTATATTTGCATGTTTTAGTAGGTATTAATAACGAATTGAAAGAAAAATCTACGTTTTATGACAAGAAATGACAGAGCTAACTTTGGAAGCAAATTAGGTGTCATACTCGCTTCGGCAGGTTCTGCGGTTGGTTTGGGTAACATTTGGAGATTCCCTTTTGAGACGGGTAATCACGGTGGAGCTGCCTTTATTCTTATCTATTTGGTTTGTGTGCTGATTTTGGGTATTCCTATCATGATAGCTGAATTTCTTATCGGCCGCCGTTCCCGTGCCAATACCGCAGGCGCCTATCAGAAACTTGCACCGGGCACTCAATGGAAATGGGTGGGGCGCATGGGAGTATTGGCAGGGTTTCTCATTCTGGGTTACTACTCCGTTGTGGCCGGCTGGACATTGGAATTTATTGGTGAAGCTGCCACCAATAGCTTTGCCGGAAAATCGGCAGCAGACTTTATCGCTTCTTTTAATAGCTTCGTCAGCAATCCGTGGCGTCCTATCATCTGGCTGATATTATTCTTATTAGCGACTCATTTTATTATCGTCAAAGGAGTGGAGAAAGGAATTGAAAAGTCAGCAAAGATTTTGATGCCTGTATTATTTATCCTGCTTATAGTGCTTGCAATCTGCTCCATATCGCTACCCGGCGCAAGTGCCGGCATTGAATTCCTGCTGAAACCGGACTTCAGTAAAGTGGACGGTAACGTACTTTTAGGAGCCATGGGACAGGCTTTTTTCTCCCTCAGCCTCGGTATGGGATGTCTCTGTACCTATGCTTCATATTTTAGAAATGATACGAACTTACCAAGAACCGCACTCAACGTGGCCGGAATCGACACAATGGTAGCTATCCTGGCAGGTTTTATCATTTTCCCGGCTGCTTTCTCCGTAGGCATTAATCCGGATGCAGGTCCAAGCCTATTGTTCATTACTTTACCCAATGTATTCCAACAGGCATTCGGTAATATCCCGTGGCTGGCTATCGTCCTGTCACTAATGTTCTACATCTTACTGGCACTGGCAGCATTGACTTCTACCATCTCCCTACATGAAGTAGTAACAGCCTACCTGCACGAAGAATTCAATTTTACGCGTACCAAGGCAGCAAGATTAGTTACAGCAGGCTGTATCTTCCTGGGAGTTTTCTGTTCGCTATCTCTCGGTGTAGGAAAAGATTATACGATTTTCAAAATGAACTTATTCGATCTATTCGATTTTGTCACCGCTAAAATCATGTTACCGTTAGGCGGATTCTTCATCTCAATCTTCACCGGCTGGTACCTGAACAAGAAAATCGTTTGGGAAGAGGTCAGCAACAACGGTACACTGAAAGCACCGGTTTACAAACTTTTGATTTTTATTCTGAAATTTATTGCGCCTATAGGAATCGCATTTATTTTCATCAATGAATTGGGGTTCTTCAAATAACTGATAATGAAAAACCCACTAAAAGATTTCTTATACTTCTCAAAGGGAGAAAGAAGAGGTATTCTTGTATTAATTGCAGGAATAATCCTCATCTTTCTTTCCGGATACCTTTATTCTTTCTGGCAAGCTCGACAAGGGCTTTCCAACAAAGAGATTCAGCAGCAGATTTCCGCTTTAAAGGAGTATGATGATTTCATTGCATCCATACAGATAAAGGAGAAAAATACGCGCAATTACTCCAAGTATCCCGAAAAGCAGTCAGCACCTGCAATCTCCCTGTCTACTTTTAATCCGAATACCGCCGATTCAGCTACCTTCCGTAGGATGGGACTGCCGGCATGGATGGCAAGAAACATTTTGCATTACCGAAGAAAAGGTGGCAAATTTCGGAAACCTGAAGATTTCAGGAAAGTATATGGCTTGACAGAGGAACAATATCAGTTGCTTTCACCCTACATTTCTATCTCTCCCGAAGACACTACGCAAAGAATGGCTTCACTTTATCTCCCGCAAGTCTCCAAAGACAGTATTTATAAATACCCCGCAGGCACAGTCATTGACTTAAACAGCGCAGACACCATTGAGCTGAAGAAGATTCCCGGCATAGGTAGCGGAATAGCCCGTTTAATCATCGGTTACCGGCAACGCTTAGGAGGTTATTACCGGATTGAGCAATTACAAGACATCCACTTGGATTACCGGCAATTACAAAGTTGGTTCAAGATTCAGCCTGAAGAGGTTCAATGTATCAACCTAAACCGTGCGAGCGTGGAACGTCTGCGTAATCATCCATATATCAACTTCTATCAGGCGAAAGCATTCGTTGAATACCGCAAAAAGAAAGGGGCTCTTCACAATCTTAAGCCGTTCGCACTATACGAAGAGTTTACCCAGACTGATTTGGAACGCCTTAGTCACTATGTATGTTTTGAATAGAAGACATTCATAGTTCTCTCCATACGTTCAGTCTTATTACACTATGGCAGGAAATATGCAATTTTACATTGTAGAGAAACGCCTCGTTACCCTACGATGAACAAAAGAAAGAGACATTAAGCAGGTGCTAGGAAATACAAAATGACAGAATGATTATAGCTAATCAAACACCTCGCATAAGCCTCATCTCGTTAAGGGCATTGGCAAACTTCACCATCTTTTAGATGGATAGTACGGTCAGTAATTTGCGCTAATCCTTCATCATGCGTCACAATGACAAAAGTTTGTCCAAAGCGGCTGCGTAAGTCAAAGAACAACTGATGCAGTTCCTCCTTATTATGAGTATCCAAACTACCTGATGGCTCATCGGCCAATACCACAGCCGGATGATTAATCAATGCACGAGCTACCGCCACACGCTGCTTCTCACCACCGGACAGTTCATTCGGTTTATGCAAAGCCCGATCCACCAATCCCATAAAGTCCAGAATATCCATAGCTGCCGCTTTCGCTTCCTGCTGCCCCATTCCGGCAATAAAAGCAGGAATCATCACATTCTCCAAAGCGGTAAACTCGGGCAACAATTGATGAAACTGAAAAACAAAACCGATATGTTTATTACGGAAAGCAGAGAGTTCCTTTTCTTTCAAACGATTAACCTGTGTACCGTCAATCGTTACCAAGCCGCTGTCGGGCAAATCCAATGTACCCATAATTTGCAGCAAAGTAGTCTTTCCCGCCCCGCTGGGACCTACAATACTGACAACCTCTCCTTTCTCTATCTCAATATCGATACCTCGCAATACCTGCAAACTACCAAAGCTTTTCGTTATTCCTTCTAACCGTATCATAATTGGTGATTAGTGATTGGTGATTAGTGATTAAGGATTGGTGATTAATAGGTTGCGCGATTAATAGGTTGCGCGATGATGCCGCATGGTATTAATCACTAATCACTAAACACTAATCACTATTTTCATATTCTTTTAATGACATATTCTGCCAGATAACAGCCAAATACAGCCGGCATATAGCTTACCGTACCGCATGTGGACTTTTTATTTTGTTCTTCTTCCGTCAATAAAACAGCATCCGGATCAGCCTGTTCGGTACTGAATACAACGGGGAGTTTTCGTCTGACTCCCATCTTCTGCAAGCGTTTGCGCACCGCCTTGCTCAATCCGCAATGATAGGTATCCCATATATCAGCAAAGCGAACTTGCGTGATGTCACTTTTAGCCCCTGCACCCATACTCGATACAATCTTAATATGCCGCTTCAGCGTTTCGGCTATCAAATGACACTTTGGGGCAAGCGTATCTATGGCATCTACCACAAAATCATATTGGGCTGCATCCAATAGCTCCGGAATATTTTCATCTTTCAGGAAGACAGGTAATACGGTCAAGTGTATTTCCGGATTAATATCTCTGAAACGTGCTTCCAGAATTTCCGCCTTTTTCTGTCCCATAGTAGAATGTAAAGCAGGTAACTGACGGTTTATATTGGTATGCTGTACCGTATCTGCATCCACAATCGTCATCCTGCCTACACCGGCACGACATATCATCTCGGCAGCATAAGCTCCTACTCCACCCAGTCCAACAACCAACACATGGGCTTGTTGCAAACGTTCCATCTTGTCAACTCCCAGCAGAAGCCGTGTACGTTGCTGCCATTCGGGAGCTACTCTCTCTATCACTGTATCACTCATCATTCTACACTTTATTGCAACACCACCTTATCATTCTATCACACTTTCTTAAACCATTTATAGAACCACTTACCGACCTTTTCATAATGCTGCGCTTCATTATTTCCACGCGGATTAGAGAAAGAAACCGCATCCTGGGGTTCTCCCAATTGGTCGGGATAAAGCACTATCAAACTATTATTGGAGAAGTATTTACTCAATTGGGCAGGCAGTTTCTCGAAAGAACTATCATAGGATATGGAGCCTCTACGTGCGCTTATCATAACTAACAGATGGTCATAATTTACTTGTCCGGTCAATATCAGCAAGTCTTCCCAATCGTCCAGACGGGAAAAATCCGTCAACGTCTGTCCGTATTTCTTCTTCACCAATGCCTGTAATTGCACGGTAGTTTCTTCGTTCGCAAAGAAATGCACCCGGCAACCCAATGTACCGCCCATCCGACAGAAGTGTTCCACCCATTTTTGGAATCCGGCTTCATATTCAGCCTTAGGCGGAACAGCAATAATAATCCGTCTCAAAGTATTAATAGGAATCAGGAATTTAGCAATCATCACTTCCCTGTGTAGACCTTTCAGCAAATTCTCGGCAAGCATACCGAAAAATGAGTCCACAATATTCACTTTGCGGTGCAAACCGATTATGACATCTGTCACATCGTTCTCTTTAGCCGTATGGATGATTCCGGAAGCAATATTCAAGTCATAACGGGTGATTTGGCGCAAAGGCACATCGGCCGAAGCAGTAATCATAGCTGCTTTCTCCAAATACCTCTTTCCCCGAAGGTCCAAACCTTCGGAAGTATTATTATCATTGATTACATTCAAAGCCAGCAAATTATCTTTCTGCTTGGGGTCACGAATCAATAAAGACAAGTTCATCAGATATTCGATGGTGTCAGGGTTGGCTACCGGAATTAATATCCGCTCCGCTTCAATGGAACGTTCTTCATCGGGATGAGCTTCACACATAGCAATCTTACGTGCCGCCCGCTCGGTAATGACAGAACTTACCACGCAGGTAACAAGGATAAGCAATACGGTACCATTCAAAACATCATCATTCAGCAGACGTTCACCGTTGGGCAAAATAATATTATAACCCACCAATACGGCAGCCAGAGTCGCAGCCGCCTGGGCAGTACTCAACCCATACATGGATTTCCGTTCAAGAGCCGACATCTTATAAATCTTTTGTGTCAGCCAGCAAGCAATCCATTTGCCTGTCAACGCCATTGCAATCATCACAGCAGCCACTTTCAAGGCATCACCATGACCGAAAATGACATGTATATCTATCATCATGCCTACGCCTATCAGGAAATAAGGAATGAACAATGCATTACCTACAAACTCCAGATGATTCATCAGCGGAGATACGTGTGGAATAAGGCGGTTCAATACCAACCCTGCCAAGAAAGCACCTAAAATACCCTCCATTCCGACAAATTCCATAAGCCCCGCTCCCAGGAATACCATAGCAAGGACAAAGATAAACTGCATTACGTTGTCATCATAACGACGGAAGAACCAACGGCCGATGCGCGGGAAGAAGTACATAATCAGTCCTCCCAGAAAAATGACCTTTATCACCAGCCAGACCCAGAAGAAACCTCCTGATTCGCCCTTGAACATACCGCCAACGACAGCTAATACCAACAAGGTAAGCGTATCTGTAACGGCTGTTCCTCCTACCGCAATACTCACGCTGCGATGGCGTGATACACCATAGCGAATCACAATAGGATAGGCTACGAGTGTATGGGAGGCATACATACTTGCCAGCAAAACAGAAGTAATGACACTATATTTCAGATAAGCCACATTTGCCACAAAACCAATTACAATGGGGACAATGAACGCCAGTAAGCCCAGTGCCAGTGCCTTACCCCGGTTCTTCTTAAAGTCACCCATGTTCATTTCCAAGCCGGCCAAGAACATGATATAATAAAGTCCCACCTTGCCAAACAGCTCAAAACTGCTATCGCGCACCAAGATATTAAAACCATGTTCACCAATAATTAAACCGGCCAGAATCATCCCGATAATATGCGGAATACGAAGCTTATTCAACAGTATAGGCGCAAACAATATGATAAGTAGTACAAGGAGGAATATCCATGTAGGGTCTGTTATAGGGAGCTTTAAACTAAGGTCGAACCAGTCCATAGGCGGCAAGTTTTAGGTTTTAGCTGCAAAATAACGAAAAAGTTTTCACTTTATGTGGTGTCATACAGCAATTTGTTATAAATTTGCAGCCAAATCTACCTTTTTATAGATAGATTGTAACCATTTTATAAACTCAATTAAAACAAAAGAAAAATGAAAGTAGCTATTGTTGGAGCAAGCGGAGCCGTGGGACAAGAATTCCTACGAGTGCTCGATGAAAGGAATTTCCCGTTGGACGAGTTAGTATTGTTCGGTTCTAAACGCAGTGCCGGAACAAAATACACTTTCGGCGGTAAACAGATCGAGGTTAAACTCTTGCAACACAACGATGACTTTAAAGGGGTTGATATCGCTTTCACTTCCGCAGGCGCAGGCACCTCCAAAGAGTACCTTGAAACAATCACCAAGCACGGCGCTGTGATGATTGACAATTCAAGTGCTTTCCGAATGGATGCCGATGTACCTTTGGTAGTACCTGAGGTAAATGCTGCCGACGCCAAAGATCGTCCGCGTGGCGTGATTGCCAACCCTAACTGTACTACCATCCAAATGGTAGTGGCACTTAAAGCCATTGAGCAGCTTTCTCATATAAAGACCGTACACGTATCTACTTATCAGGCTGCCAGTGGTGCCGGTGCTGCTGCTATGGACGAATTGTACGAACAATATCGCCAAGTATTGGCAAACGAGCCTGTTACTGTTGATAAGTTTGCATATCAGTTGGCATTCAATCTGATTCCTCAAATAGATGTATTTACTGAAAACGGATATACCAAAGAAGAGATGAAGATGTTTAACGAAACACGCAAGATTATGCATTCTGATATCAAAGTCAGTGCAACATGTGTTCGCGTTCCCGCTCTCCGTTCTCACTCCGAAAGTATCTGGGTGGAGACCGAACGTCCTATCTCAGTAGAAGAGGCCCGCGAAGCTTTTGCAAACGGTGAAGGTCTTGTATTGATGGATAACCCGGCAGAAAAAGAATATCCGATGCCGTTGTTCCTTGCCGGAAAAGACCCCGTATATGTAGGTCGTATCCGCAAAGACCTCAGCAATGACTGCGGACTTACTTTCTGGATTGTAGGTGACCAGATCAAGAAAGGCGCTGCACTGAATGCGGTACAGATAGCGGAATATCTGCTTAAAGAAAAAGCTCTTTAAGTAATTATTCAAACATTATTATAAAAAAGAGTTTCCTTATCCTTGGATAATGGAAACTCTTTTTTATTACTGATAATCGTCATAGACTCTTTTTTTCATAAATTGATATCCAACACCCTCATATTTCGTTCCCGAAAGTACAGATTGAATATAACCATTTCTCTCTACCAAAATAGTATGATAGATCGCACGTTCGGGATTTTTCCTGAAATAGAACTGTATTTTCCTGTCATTAGCTGTATAGTAAATTATACTATCATTTTCCAATCTACTCCACTTTAATCGTTTCAGATACTTTCTCAGGTATCGCTGCATCAGATAGGTCCGATGCCATGTCCCACCTTTTTGTGAAACGAACGGCTTACCATCCAGCAAAGCATTGGCATCATCATAGCAAGCCACAAACAAGCTGTTATCTTTAGAAGCCAATAACCATTGTTTTAATTTATCCCCATAGCGTTTATGCTCCCAATTATAGTTACTATCAATGAAAGATATTCTTTTCACATAATCCGGAATCTCGGAAACCGCATCCATAAAACCAAAGATAAAGTTTCCGCCACCACTATGGCTATTCAATTCTATATGCGGATTGTATTCCGAAAAAATCATAAGGATATATTCCACCGCCTCTTTAATCTTTTGATCCCGGTCCAGTGCATCTTTTCTCCATCGTCCCCAACTCTTTGTTTCAGCTTCCAAGTACACAGTCACCAGATTACATTCAGTATCCGTCATTCTGAGAAAACGTGTTTGCGCACCAATATTTTGAATATGATAATGCCAGTCATCCCCCTCTTGCGGCAGTTTCCCAATAGTCCATGCCGTACTATTACCGTTTGGCAAAGCATATAATACCAATTTTGTAGGTTTATTCGCATCGAAAGTTGACTTCGAAGGCGCATTGACATGAATCTTAATACCCGGCTTGTAGACAAATACCATTTCTTGTTCAGCAGAACAAGAATCGGATACAAACCCCGATAACTTATTTTTAGGGGATGATGTTGCAAAAACGCTAACAGATTCCTGTGCCAAACTATAAGAAACAATGCACTCTAAAAAGAGTAAAAGAAATACATTTTTCATAGCAAAGTTTATTATCTTCCAACTATGTGACTACATCCTGTTTATAAAATCAAATGCGTAGCTGAACAGCAAACATTCAACTACGCATTCAATCAAATAAGTTTTAATCAATCAACATCCCACCATACATTATTTTGGATGCTATTACTTCCACCCATCCGGCTTTCAGCCTCTTTTACGTTTGCTTCATTCACCGTATATTCAGAAGACGGATAGTACAGACGTTTTGCATAGGCATTCGGAGTATTGTTCGCCTTATCCGAAGGATTCATTGTGAACACACTTGAACTCACACTTGCAAACGGCATAAGCGTAGGCTTGTGGAATTGACGATGGTCCGCCCACGTTTCAAAAGAACACTCCTGGAATTGAGCGATATACTTCTGGGTAAGAATCTTATCTAAATGCGTATTACACTCACCTGCAGTATCATCATATTTGGCAGTAGTGCCATAATAATTAGGAGAAGTGGAGGCCAGATAACTTGTAATAACAGTCTCAGGAATAGCAAATTCTATCATATTCGAGCGTACACCTGCTTCATAAGCTGTTTTGGCATCACCCGATATAAGCCCACGTTCTATGGCAATAGCCTTCAAGAAACATAATTCACTATACTTAAATAGTTGATATTTTCTATCAATAGTACCATAATACCAAGGACCGATCTTTGCGAAATTATTCACAAACTGCCCATTATCCATAGGAGCATTTACAGCCGAAGTTACATGACCGGGATCTGTTCCGTCCCAATTTCCCTTCATAGCAGGGTCTTGAGGATCATCAACCATACCGGCGGGTTCAAACTGAATGGGAGCACGAGGGTCGACTTTAGCAGGGGCATTCTTCGCATTAACAATCACTTCGGTTATATTACTGTTATTAGCACGATCGGCAGCGGTAGGCCATGCCTGTCCTCCAATATCCATCACAAGACGCTTATACGCAGTTGACATATGGATTACAGCCGATTTCATGTGATAATAAATCGGATTTTGAGAGAATTTATCTTCGCCTTGAGTCAGATATGCGGCATCATCATCACCGGCAAAGACACCGGCAGTAATGGCTGCTTCAGCTTCTGTTTTAGCTTTGCCAGCATCCACATTGGAAATACGGACAGCCATACGCAAACGAATAGAGTTAGCAAACTTTTTCCATTTAGCAGCATCACCGCCATAGATAAGATCATAAGACTTAACATTATTAGCAGCCGATTCGTCCAACTTACTTACAGCATCTTTCAATTCTTCGAATATAGTATAGTAGATATCCTTCTGTGTATCATACTTAGGTTGGTCAATATCATTCGCAGCCTCAGAATAAGGGATATCACCGATACAGTTAGTAAGACGTAACATAACATAAGCTTTCCAAATACGGGCCATCTGAACAATATTATTATAAATAGGTTTGTCCTCATTAGCACGTATCAGCGAATTAGCATTAGTAAGCACCGTATAACTCAAATTCCACAGATCATCAACATAACGTGAATCAATACTGTAATCGGAAGCCGAAAGGGCATCGTTTGCAGAATATTCACAAAGAGTACTGATCATCAGCTGATCAATTTCCTGCCATTGATTGGCATAAGGAATACCACGCCCCTGAATGAATATCAGTTGAAACTTAGGGTCGACCGAACCCGGAGTGGGATTATTGGGATCGGTATTCATATTGTCAAAATCGCCGGTACAACCCATAAAGACCATTGAAACACCAACGATACTTATAATTGATTTTAATATCTTATTCATATTGTTTTCCTTTTATAGGTTAGAATGTAACATTAAGATTGAAACCAAATGAACGGGTAGAAGGCAAAGCTGCCGTTTCTATACCCTGTCCGTTGCCAGTAGAGTATGTACATTCAGGGTCAAATCCCGGAAGATTATTATACAGGAAGCATACATTATTGGCCACAGCACTGAGCTTAAGGCCACTGATGATTGTTTTTGCAAACCATTTATCCGGTAAAGTCCAGGTAAGGTTAAGTTCACGCAAACGTACGTTAGTAGTATCATAGATATAATTTCCGATATTGCCATAGAACTGTCCCCAATAAGCTGTAGGATCAAGTTCGACTGTATTAGGAAGACCTGTATTTACATTGACCCCTTGAGAAATAAGTCCCTTACCGGAGGTATAGAATTCCTCACGCCCGGCTACGGTTTCTTTAGTCTGACCGTTGGACTGCAAGCGCATCATTGATTGAAGATAGACATCACCGCCATAACGGACATCGATCAAGAAACCGAATGACAAGTTTCTCCAGCGCAATGTAGAACCAATACCGGCAGTCCAGTCCGGATTCATATTACCGGAAACCCGAAGTTCAGAATCAACAATATACTTGCCATTATCACCTACAAGGCGGTTGCCATTATCATCATATTTAAAGCCATTCGTATAAATTTGCCCGTAGGGTTCGCCAACTTTAGCTCTTACATAACAGTTCTGTCCCATAGGTTGAGCCAAAGTTATGGATTCCACACCTTCAGTCAATTCTACAATCTTGGAAGAGTTCTTAGCAAAGTTTACCCATACATTCCAATCCCAGTCTTTGGTACGAACCGGCACAGCATTCATCTGAAGTTCCCAACCCCAGTTATCAACACGTCCGGCATTGATATACTTCGCGCTATATCCTGAGGCAATAGAAGAAGGCATAGAAATAATCTGATTAAATGCACGCTTGTCATAGTAAGTCACGTCAAAACCTAAACGATTATCAAAGAAGCGAACATCTGCACCGAATTCCATAGACTTAATGATCTCCGGCTTCAGGTTTGCATTTGTTTTGGTAGAAGGTTCGGCCACTCCCATCTGCCCGCCTGCCATATTGGAAACCGTAGACAGTACAGACAACAACTGATAAGGATCGGTATCATTACCAGCCTCGGCATAAGATGCGCGCAACTTAGCAAAAGAAATCCATTCAGGAACATTTACCTTAAACTTGCTTAACATGTCAGTCACAGCCCAGCTCAAAGAGAAAGAAGGATATAAGAATGAACGATTGTTTTTGGGCAAAGTAGAAGACCAGTCATTACGTACAGTTACATCAAAGAACAAGTAGTTATCCCAGGATAATTGTCCCAAAGCGTATAGGGATTGAACTTCTTTTTGAGAATTATAAGTGGTTGTTTTTTGAGTCACACCATTCTGAATTGTATATAATTCCGGAATATTCAGTCCCTCAGCCGAAGCATACATACTATTATATTTACGGTTCATTTGATTTCCACCGAAAGAAAGAGAACCTGAGAATTTAGAACCTGCGATATTATCTTTCTGAGCTGATATCAAGAAGTCTACATTATATTCAGTCATATTGTACTGTCCTGTAGAGAATCGGCCATCACTGTAACCGGAACTTGAAATCAATCCATGACGTATCCACTTCTCAGTTTTTTTGCCATAGGTGTCACCACCAAAACGAACCATAGCCTTTAACCAGCTCGTAATATCATACGTCAAGGAAGCAAAACCATTCACACGGTTAGTTACATCCTGGTTGCCGGCAAGAGAAGTAGCTGCATAGGGGTTATTAACCACCGTAAGCGGTTTTGAGAACCAGTCTATAATATTACCTTCTTCATCAAAGATATTTTTCATCTCGTGCAGATTGATACTACGCGGCGTATAAATCAAAGCGAAAATAGGATTGAAACCGGATGCAGAGAACTCCGGACGTCCTTTACCCTTTTGATAGGTATAGTTCACTTTTGCGTCAAGAGTAAGATGTTTGATAATTTCACCTCCTGCACGAACAGAGAAGTTATTCTTTGCCAAACTATTATTAGGGATAACACCTTTACGGGTAGTATTAGAAATACCGACACGATAGTTCATTTTAGCGGCAGCACCGGTTACATCCACAGAGTTCGTCCAAGATGTACCTGTATTCATAAAATCAGAGAAATTATTATTCTTAGCTTCCAAAGGACGGGTCTGACCAGTCCAGTCGGTAACTACCGTCCCCATCTTAGGTCCCCAAGAGTTACGGGATGTAAGGTCAAACGCTCCTGCGGTACCTTGGCCGTATTCATTCTGGAATTCGGGCTGGATCATTACATTCTCAAAAGTAAAGTTACTGTTAAAAGATACCAATGTTTTACCGCCTTGTCCCTTCTTCGTAGTCACCAGGATAACACCGTTACCACCACGCGAGCCATAAAGAGCTGTAGCCGAAGGCCCTTTCAATACAGAGATTGATTCGACATCATCAGGATTCAGCATGGATAATCCGTCACCCGTATCCGAGAATCCCGCACCCCATGAGTTCGTATTTACATCGTCCACACCCTGAGAGTTATCGAATGGAACGCCGTCTACAACTACCAAAGGCATATTATTACCGGAAATAGAGTTATTACCACGAATAACAATACGATTTGAACCACCCGGAATAGATGTTGAAGAAATATTCATACCGGCAACTTTACCATTCAAAGATGTTGCAATATTGGCCGTACGGTTCTCAATGAGGGCATCACCCTTTACATCCTGTACAGAATAACCAAGAGCTTTCTTCTCACGTTTCATACCCAATGCTGTAACAACAACTTCATCCAGAGCATAATTTGTTCCACTTAAAGCTATATTATATTGTGTACTACTTGTGATAGGTACTTCCTGAGCATCATATCCAATATATGATACAACCAGAGTTTTTCCATTCGATGGAACATCGAGAGAGAATTTTCCGTCAACGTTAGTTGCGGCACCTACGCTTGTACCTTTTACCAGAACTGTTGCCCCGATAATAGGTTCGCCATTAGAATCTGTAATAACACCAATTATCTTTTTTGCAATCTGTGCATTTGACGATGTGGTATTTTGTGCATTCACACTCATCCCGGGAAAATAACCGCCACACATAAGCATCAAACCGGTCACTGATAGAATAAAAAGTCTTTTTATCAAAGTAGTTTGAGTAGCCATACCGGCACTACTTTCTTTGTGTTCTCCATTCATAAATGATTGATGATTTTGTTGTTAATTAAATAATAGTTTTCTCAAAAAATTGGGTAGAGAAATCAAGAATAGAATCACCCTACTCTTTTAGGATTTTGGTATTGCTTCATAGGCATTTCTTCAATTTAAAGGTTCATAACTCTTATATTATCTCTCTTTTTACTCTCTCTAATCCAAGTCCATCGGGAACTTGGT
>CAJMPR010000008.1 GCA_905215345.1 uncultured bacterium | reverse complement strand
CCAATCCTAACTTCTTGCTAAAGAAGTATTTATTAAGCGACCATTCTGGGCGCACTCGCGTAAATCTGCGTCGTCTTTATGCTCTTGTGTCCGAGCATGGAGCTGACGGTTTCGATAGGTACGCCATTAGAGAGAAATACCGTCGTGGCTGCCGTGTGGCGGCTCTGATGCCACGTGATATGCTTGGTGATGCCGCAACGCTTGGCGACGGCACGGATACCGGCAAGGCACGTGTTATAATGCGGAACGGGAAATATCCTGCCGTCCCCGCACAGTCCCCGGTATTTGCCGATTATGCGGTTGGCGATGTCGAGCAGGCGGATGTTGGACACCACGCCCGTTTTCTGGCGGTTGATGTTTATCCACTCGTGTTCGTCGAAGTAGGTGCGGATATTCTCTTCCGTGAGGTTGCGCATATCCGAGAACGACAACCCGGTGAAAGCGCAGAACAGGTAGAGGTCACGGTACAGTTCCTGTTTGGCGTTTTTCAGTTTCCCGTCCATCAGCAGGCGTATTTCCTCTTTGGTCAGAAAACTGCGTGTTGTTTCCTCCTTCTTGATTTCATACTCGCGGAACGGGTCGCGTGTCAGCCACTCGTTGTTGATGGCGATGAACACCATCGTCCGTAGCGGGCAGACGTACAGCCACACGGTATTGGTGCAGCAGTGTTTGTCCGTGCGCAGGAACATCTCGAAGTCGGAGATGAAAGCGGGGGTAAGCTCTTTCAGTGCGATGTCCTTCACATGGTAGCGGATGTCGAGGAACTCTTGCAGGTGCTTGTAAACGATACGGTACTTTTCCAGTGTACCTTTTGCTTTCATGCCTGCTTCCACCTGTTTCTCATAGTCCTCATTGTGACGACGGTACACCTGCATCAGCGTGTGGTAGCGGTGTTCCAGTCCGAGAAAAGCGTTCTTCACCTTCTCAGCCGTGACGAAGTTGTCACGTTCCATGATTTCCTGATAGTGCCTATTGATGCGCACCCGCATCTTGTCAAGCATACGGTTCGTTTCGAGTGCCGCCGCGCTTCTGCCTGTGACACGTCCACCTTTGGTGTCCCACAGTTTCGGATCGACTGTCAGCTTGCAGCTGAACTGCGTCTGGCTGCCGTCCACCGTGATGCGTCCCATGACGGGTACTGTCCCGTCCTTTTTCACTACCTGACGCTTGAGGTAATAGATTACTGAAAATGTACTCTTCATCGTCCTTAATTTTTTGGTTTCAAAATTAGTTGGTGAAGAGTCCGGTGTCGGTACGCAAAACGGGGAGGAACGGAGCAATCTTTTTCCGTAACCGAAATTTTTGCGTGAGTTATCGGTAACTCACTATTCCTTAACGTATTGTTTCGCTATCCGTACCCGTTTGTCGCATTTTCGGGCATGGTTACGAACAAGTAACGTTGCGGCGTCAGGATTTGGCTTCGGCAGGGATTGTAATGGCTTCACGAATTATCGCCACTTCAACTAAAACCCTTGTAACTCAATTCTATCACTATAACTTTCCGCATTTCACTTTTTTGTAGTAACTTTGTAGTCGAAAAGCAATGAATATCCGAAAAATGAATAAGACAGAAAGACGAGTACTGGTTGGAATGAGCGGTGGTATTGACAGTACCGCTACATGTTTGATGCTTAAAGAACAAGGATATGATATCATCGGTCTTACGATGTGGGTGTGGGGAGAGGAGCCGGTTGAGGCACGTCAACTTGCCGCAAGCATGGGCATTGAGCATTATATTGCCGATGAGCGCGAATCTTTCCGTAAAATCATTGTGCAGAACTTTATTGATGAATATCGGCAGGGGCGGACACCCAATCCTTGTGTGATGTGCAATCCGTTATTTAAGTTCCGTATTCTGGCGGAGTGGGCTGATAAACTCGATTGCCGGTACATCGCTACCGGACATTATACCCGTTTGGAAGAACGGGATGACAGGATTTATATTGTAGCCGGTGATGATGAAAAGAAAGACCAGTCTTATTTCCTTTGGCGATTGGGGCAGGATATCTTGAGACGCTGCATCTTTCCGTTAGGCACTTATACCAAGTTGCAAGTACGCGATTATCTGCGCGATAAGGGTTATACGCTGAAAGCCGAAGAGGGAGAGAGCATGGAAGTCTGCTTTATCAAGGGAGATTACCGTGATTTCCTGCGGGAACATTCACCAGAGATAGACAAAGAAGTGGGTCCCGGATGGTTTGTGAATGCCGAAGGCGTGAAGTTGGGCGAGCACAAAGGATTTCCCTATTATACCATCGGACAACGGAAAGGATTGGAGATAGCGCTTGGCAAACCGGCTTATGTATTGAAAATCAATCCGCAAAAGAATACGGTTATGTTGGGGGATATGGAACAACTGCTGGCAGAATATATGCTGGTTGAGCAGGAGAACCTGATAAGCGAAGCGGAAGTTTTCGGCAGTGACAAGTTGACGGTGCGTATCCGTTATCGCAGTAAACCGATACCTTGTACGGTGAAACGTCTGGAAGACGGACGCTTATTGGTGCATTTTCAGGCGGAGGCGTCTGCAATAGCTCCGGGACAATCCGCCGTGTTTTATATAGGAAAGAGAGTGGTGGGTGGTTCGTTTATTGCTTCACAGAGAGGAATCGGCATGTATATAACCCCTCGTACCCCTGGAGGGGAAGGAGAATAGAACTGCAAAATTAGGAATGATGTTAAAAATAAGAGAGATAAATGAGTAAGAGATTGACTATTCTTTTTGCTTTAGTGCTGTTAGCGGCAAGTGCATCGGCACAACAAGACACATTGAAGTATCGTATCAGCCTGAAAGATAAGGCTGCTACTACGTATTCATTGGAACATCCGGAGAAGTATCTTTCGGAAAAGGCCATTGCGAGGCGTCAGAAACAGAAACTGGCGATAGACTCTACCGACCTTCCGGTTTGCCGTAAGTATATCGACGAAATACGTAAACAGGGAGTAAAGATTGTTGTTGCCGGAAAGTGGGAGAACTTTGTCACGGTTTCTTGTAACGACTCTACATTGATAGACCGCATTGCGGCATTACCGTTTGTCCGTGCTACCGAGAAGGTATGGACTGCTCCAAAAGGACCGACGATGGCTACCGAACGGGATTCCGTAGTAAATGCTCCAAAGCTATATACTGACAGTATTTATGGTCCGGCTATTACTCAAATAGAACTGAGCCGTGGAAACAAACTGCATGAAGCGGGCTTCAAGGGACAAGGTATGACGATTGCCGTAATTGATGCCGGTTTTCATAATGTAGACCGCATTACAGCGATGCAGAATATCCGTATTCTCGGTACGAAGGACTTTGTGAATCCCGAGGCGGATATCTTTGCAGAGAGCAGTCATGGATTGAGCGTATTGTCTTGCATCGCCATGAATCAGCCTAATATAATGATTGGTACTGCTCCGGAAGCATCTTTCTGGCTGCTTCGCAGTGAGGACGAATATTCCGAAAATCTGGTGGAACAGGACTATTGGGCGGCTGCGGTAGAGTTTGCCGATAGCGTAGGAGTGGATGTGCTGAATACTTCTTTGGGGTACTATGCTTTTGATGATAAGTCGAAAGATTATAAATATCGTGATTTGGACGGTCATCATGCGTTGATGTCACGTCAGGCGTCACGTATTGCGGATAAAGGTATGGTATTGGTGTGTAGCGCTGGTAATTCGGGTATGGGTTCCTGGAAGAAGATTACCCCTCCGGGTGATGCGGAAAATGTTCTGACGGTGGGTGCCGTGAATAAAAAAGCGTTATTGGCTCCTTTCTCATCTGTCGGTAATACGGCTGACGGTCGGGTGAAGCCCGATGTAGTCGCTGTTGGCGAAGGTTCTGATGTGATTCGTACGGATGGGAATCAGGGGAAAGCGAATGGTACTTCTTTTTCTTCGCCTATCATGTGCGGTATGGTAACTTGCTTATGGCAGGCACGCCCCGAACTTACAGCGAAGGAAGTGATAGAATTGGTTCGCAAGTCCGGTGACCGTGCCGGGTATCCCGATAATATCTATGGATATGGGGTACCTGATATGTGGAAAGCGTATGATGAATCTCGAGGGATGAAGACTAAATGATAATTTGTTTGAAGTATGGAAGCTCTGTCATTATACGATTTGAATGCCCTGGTGCGTCGCAGTCTGGAACAATGTCTGCCCGCTGAATATTGGGTGCAGGCAGAACTGAGTGATGTGCGTACTAACAGCACGGGACATTGTTATTTGGAGTTTGTACAAAAAGACGTTCGCAGTAATAATCTCGTGGCCAAGGCACGGGGGACGATATGGTCGAATGTGTTTCGTCTGTTGAAACCATACTTTGAAGAGTCAACGGGACAGGCATTTGTTTCGGGCATTAAGGTATTGGTACAGGTTACTGTTAGCTTCCATGAACTTTATGGATATAGTCTTACGGTACAGGATATAGACCCCACCTATACGCTGGGTGATATGGCGAGGCGACGGAGAGAAATCCTGAAACAACTGGAAGAAGAAGGAGTTTTACTGCTGAACAAAGAGTTGGAGATGCCCCGTTTGTCACAACGCATTGCCGTTATCTCGTCTCCGACTGCTGCCGGTTACGGAGACTTCTGTCATCAGTTGCAGAATAATCCCAGAGGCTTTTATTTCCGTACGGAACTCTTTACGGCTTTGATGCAGGGGGAACGTGTGGAAGAATCGGTACTGGATGCTCTCGACCGGATTAATTCCCGTCTGGATGAATTCGACGTAGTGGTTATTATTCGTGGGGGTGGAGCAACTTCCGATCTTTCCGGTTTTGATACTTATCTGCTTGCAGCTGCTTGTGCACAATTCCCATTACCTATTATTACGGGTATCGGGCACGAACGGGATGAAACGGTACTCGACTCTGTGGCCCATACCCGGGTGAAGACGCCTACTGCTGCTGCAGAGCTCTTGATAGACTATATGAATGATGCCGCCGATGAACTGGAAATGCTTGCCGGTAGGCTGAATGAAGGCATACGGAGTTTGTTGGCACAGGAACATCGAAAACTTGTTTTGTATAAGAACCGTATTCCTTCTGCTGCCTATAAGCACATATCCACTGCCAAACTGGCTTTGCTTACTGCACGAAAAGATATTGCTCAGGCTGTTACTTCTTCCTTGTCCCGTAATTATCATCGGCTGGAGTTGCTTCAACAACGCATGGCGGATGCTTCGCCCGAAAAACAACTTGCCCGCGGATACAGTATTACGTTGAAAGACGGTAAAGTGGTGAAAGATGTAAAAGAGTTGCAGGTGAATGATGAAATAGTAACCCGCCTCTATAAAGGTGAAGTAACTTCCATAATTAGGGACGGATTGTAAAAAGCTGTTCTGGGATAAACTTCTAACATGCAAATTATTATCTTCTTGTCATGCAGTATTTCTTTTCCTTCCGCATTTCATAAATAACGACTTAAATCAATTAAACTTATTATGATGAAGACACGGAATTTATTTGGAATGTTATTGGGATGTCTGGTGGCATTCGGTTTTATCTCATGTTCGGACGACAATGGTGATATTGATTCTCAACTGCAAGGTATGTGGGTAGTCAAAGAACCTGCTTTGAACGACAACTTTGTGACGGATTATACTTTTGATACCGAAAAACATACTTGCTCTATTTATACCGGAAGCCCTTCTTCTAACGGAGTTCCTATCATCTGTACTTACAAAATCAGTGAAGATGGCAATCATATCACGTTCGTCAATGAAGAAAGGCAATATACTGAACAATATCAGATTCTCAAACTGACATCCAATGAAATGAAGTGGAAGAATGCAACTCCGGCAGATGGAAATACGGATAAACAGCTCGAGAAGGTCAGGGAATAAATCTTCTGAGTAGTAAAGTCCATTCTTTCCTTACGGGACGACCGTTCTTTAAAAAATATATCCCCAAACAGGCTATCATATTCATTAAATTGTATCTTTGCGTTCAATTTGTTACCGATGAACTTAAAAGAACTTGAAATTGATAGACTTGTGACTTTGGTTAGTCATGATAATCAAAGGGCTTTTGATACGTTTTATCACTTATATTATGAGCAAGTTTTCCACATTGCTTATTATTATGTAAAAGATGTAGAAGCGTGTCGGGAAATTGTGTCCAATGTATTCTTTTCAGTATGGAAATCACGTAAATCATTGGCCGAAGTTCGTAATTTGAAATCATATCTTTATACTATAACGAAGAATGATTCATTGCGTTACCTGTCTCAAAATTCTCATCAACAAAATATTTCTTTATCCGAGCTTTCTGTCCCTTTGGAGATAGGCGAAGAAAGTTCTCCTGAAACTGACGTGATCTCTTCCGAACTGGAAAGTTCCCTGAGTAAAATAGTAAATTCACTTCCTGAGAAGTGCCGCATCATTTTTATGATGAGTCGCGAAGAGGGAGCGGATAATAAGGAGATAGCTACCCGGCTGGATATCTCAGAAAGTACGGTACGTGTACAAATGAAAATTGCGATAGATAAGATTGTAGATCAGTTGAAAGTGCTTTATCCTCATTTGACCTTTTCTTTTGTCTTATTACTTCTGTTTCGTTAGTCCGGAATATTCTTTTTCCTACGAAAAATCTCTTTTTTTATAAAAAAAGTAGTTTTGCTTTAAACGAATTGGCAAACTATTGACTCTTCTTATATATAATCTCATAAGCAATGAACGATCAAGAGCAAAAAATAGAGAAGTGGATTGACCGCATAAAGTTGAATCATGCAGTAAATTCCGAAATGGAAAAGATGCGTTTCGGAATTTTAGAGGATATTCATCAGAGGATAGATGCGGAGGAAAGGACAAGGCGTTTCCCGCTAAAGAAACTCTGTATTGCCGCTTCATTGGGACTATTGGTAGCACTCTCCACTTGGTTGGTTTACCAGTTTGACTTTTGGCATGTAGAGCAGGACCGGGTAGAATTGGCTTGTCCTTTTGGGGTGAAGTCAACGGTTACATTGCCCGACGGCACTACTGTCCTGTTAAATGGCGGTACTTCTCTTGCGTATGTATCTTCTACATTTGGCTTGAAAGAACGCCGGGTGATTTTAAATGGAGAGGCTTTCTTCGACGTGAAGCATAATGAGAAAGTTCCTTTTATTGTTAGCAGTGGTGTAACCCAAGTCAAGGTGCTGGGTACCCGTTTTAATGTAGAGGCCTACCATGCGGACGAATGTGTCAAAGTAACATTGGAGAGTGGGAAGGTGTGCATGAAGGTTGCTGAGGCAGGGGAGGAATGTGTATTGGTACCTAATCAGCAAGCAATTTATGATAAGACTTCACATGAACTGGTGCGCCAAACAGTGAATGTCAATGAGGTAGTGTCTTGGCGCAACGATGAAATGTTCTTTAACGATACTCCTTTAGAAGAAATTGTGAAGAAGTTGGAGAGACGGTTCAACGTACATATCGTTATTCAATCTGAGGAACTGAGAAAGAGCCGCTACAATGGAGCATTTACGGCCGAAGATGATTGGGAACGGATACTGTCACTGTTTTCGACAATGGATAAACGGTTGAACTTTAAGAAAGAAAATGGAATGATACTAATCTATCAAACACAAATAACAAAAACGAAATAGTAACCTTTTATTAATAACCACCTAATACCAATGAAAACATGAATATGAATACTTCCTGAACGGATAGAAAGAATCGGAAAGTGCTGCAACACTTCCCGATTCCGAAGAGGGTCTTTAGCCCGTAGTTGATAATTGAAAGTACAAACTAAAAACCGTTACAAAGTTATGAAAATAATTTCGAACGTACTATCAGAACCCTCTATTTGTGGGTTCAAAAGAATCCTTTTTGCCATGAGATTCTTCCTGATTTTTCAATTTGTGTTGGTTATGAGCCTGTCGGCAGCCGATACTTACTCGCAAAATGTAATATCTATTGAGCGGGAAAACAGTACACTGAAAGAAGTCCTTAACAGTGTGAAGAAACAAAGTAACTATACTTTCTGGTATAGGAGCGAAGATTTGGATTTGAATAAGCAAGTTTCTGTCAAGGCCCATAAGCAGTCGATTAATGTCGTACTGGATCAACTGTTAGCCGGACAGGGATTGTCTTATAAAATAGAGGGACGCTATGTCATGATTTATAAGGATAATCATGTTAGCGACATTGCCCAACAACAGGAACGCACCCTGAAAGGAGTGGTGAAGGACCAGGATAGCGAGCCTATTATCGGTGCCAATGTGACGGTGAAAGGTACTTCTCGCGGGTGTATTACCGATGTTAATGGTAATTTCTCGCTACAAGTACCGGCCAATGGGGTAATTGTGGTATCTTATATAGGCTATACGCCGCAGACAATAAAAATTGGCGCGGATACCCGTAATCTGAATATTCAGTTGGAAGAAGATACCAAAGTCTTGAATGAAGTGGTGGTAACCGCATTGGGAGTTAAACGGGAATCAAAAGCCTTGGGTTATGCAGTGGCCGAGGTAAAAGGTGATGCGTTGAATGCTGCCCGCCCCATCAATGCGATGGGGGCTCTTTCGGGAAAAGTACCCGGAGTGGATATTTCTTCTACTACAGCGGGACCTTCAGGCTCTACCCGCGTTATAATTCGCGGTAACGGAGAGCTTTCCGGAAATAATCAGCCTTTGTATGTTATAGACGGCGTGCCTATGGATAATTCCCAATTGGGTGGCGCCGGTCAATGGGGTGGCTATGATATGGGGGATGGAATATCCAGTATCAATCCGGATGATATTGAGTCGATGACTATATTGAAAGGTGCTTCTGCGGCAGCACTCTATGGCTCGCGAGCTACTCATGGAGTGGTCTTGATTACGACTAAATCAGCCAATAAACATGGTTTTGGAGTAGAAGTAAGCAGCAGCGTGGATTTTGTAAACCAGTTGTCTAAGTTTGATGATTACCAACGTGAATATGGTGCCGGCCGTAATGGAGAATTACCCGTTGACTTTGAAAGAGGACGTGGAGTATCACAAACAGCATGGGGAGCCAAGTTGGACCCAAATCTCAAAATGGTTATCTTTAATGGGCAGGAGAAGCCCTACGGAAATGTGAATAATAACATTTCCAGCTTCTTCCAGACCGGAACAACCTTTACAAACTCTGTATCATTGACCGCTGCCTCGGATAAATCGAGTATCCGCGTCTCTATTTCGGATATGCGTAACAATGACATCGTACCCGAGTCGGACATGAACCGTACTTCGTTCATGGTAAAAGCGGATGGAAAACTTTCCAAACGTTTTAAGATAGAAAGCCGTGTAAACTACATCATAGAGAATGTACACAATCGTCCGGCCTTGTCCGATTCTCCCAACAATATAGGACTGAGTTTAATAGGATTAGCTCCCAATATTGACCAGAAATGGTTGGGAGAAGGTTATGTGGATGACTATGGGAAATATGTGGATTGGAATGGTGGTAATATTTACCGTATCAATCCTTATTGGTCGCTCAATAAAATGAGCAATAAATCGAGAAAAGACCGTGTGATGGGATATTTGCAAGCCAATTATGAAGTAATAGATGGCTTGAATCTACAGGTAAGAGGAGGAACTGACTTCTATAAATTCAGAATGACAGATTTCTCGGGAATCGATACTCCCATTGCCAAACAAGGTGCCATGAGTGAAAGTTCGGTTGATGTGGCGGAAACTAACCTGGAAGCTATGTTACGCTACACCCGTAAGTTTGGAGATTTGTTTGACCTGTCGGCTTTCATTGGTGGTAACCTGATGTTCTTCAGGCAGGAAGCTTTTACAAATACTTCTACCAATCAGATAATTCCGGATATGGAAAGTATAACGAATTATGTGAACCAGAGTTTGGTATACACTCATCCTGAGAAACAGGTGAGGTCGCTCTATGGTGCGGTTAATCTGGGATATAAGGGAATGTTGTACATGGATGTGACTTTGAGAAACGACTGGTCATCAACCTTGGTAAAAGGAAACAATTCTTATATGTATCCTTCAGTATCCGGTAGTTTTATTTTCTCCAACTTATTGAAGAATAATTCTATTCTCTCTTTTGGTAAAGTGCGGGCTTCGTGGGCGGAAGTCGGTGGTGATACGGAACCTTATATGTTGAACTTGAACTACGGTGTATTACCTTATACTTTTAACGGGAAACCTTTGGGAGACATTACCTCTACGAGTATACCTAACCGGAATTTGAAGCCTACACGTACTTATTCTTATGAGTTTGGTGCGGATGTACGTTTCCTGAATAACCGCCTGGGCTTGGATATTACCTATTACTCGCAGGTAACGAAGGATCAGATTATGAATCTTCCAATTTCTACGACTACCGGTTTTGAACAGGCCACGGTCAATAGTGGTGAAATCTCTAATAAAGGTATTGAATTAGGATTGAATGCAACGATTATTGATATAAAAGATTTCAGGTGGGATGTTACAGTGAATTATGCCCGGAATGTGAATAAAGTGGTAAAATTACATCCTGAGTTGACGGAATATCCGCTGGCTGAGGCAAGATGGGCAGGTGCGATGATTGAGGCTATCGAAGGTGAAGCGTATGGAGTAATTATCGGAAAGAAATTGAAACGTTCTCCTGCAGGTGAAGTGATTTATGGCAGTAACGGATTACCGGAGGTTGGCGATAAACTGGAGGTGTTAGGCAATGGTGTTTACGACTGGACCGGAGGTTTAAATACAACTCTGACTTATAAAGGATTTACGTTGAATGCCTTGCTTGATGTGAAATGGGGAGCGGATGTCTATTCCATGAGTAGCATGATGGCGCATTCTAATGGTACGGCAAAAGCTACATTGGAAGGAAGACGTGAATGGTATGAATCGGAGGAACTTCGTAAACAGGGGAATATCCAGATAACGGAATGGACACCCACCGGTGGTTTTATCGGCAAAGGGGTAGTCAATGTTGGTACTCCGGAGAGTCCTGTTTATGAGAAGAATACGATACCTGTCGATCCACAAAAGTATTGGAATCACTTCCTGAGTGCCAATACACCTGAACCGTTTATATATGACGCATCTTTCATTAAATTGCGTGAATTATCCTTGAACTATAATTTCGACAAGAAGTTATTGGAGAAAACACCTTTTACAGGCATTAGTGTCTCGGTTTATGGAAGAAATCTGTGGACTATTTATTCTTCTGTTCCCAATATTGACCCGGAATCAAGCTACAATAACAGTAACGGACAGGGGTTTGAATATGGTTCGCTCCCTTCCAGACGTTCTTTTGGCTTTAGTTTGAAACTGAATCTTTAATCTAATAACAGACAGACATTATGAAAAAGATTATATATTCCTTGCTGTTGGCTCTGTCGCTGACGTATAGCTTTAGTTCTTGCGACGATTTCGGGGATTTGAACCAGGATCCGACGAAATCCACGGATATGGACCCGAACCTTATATTGCCGAATCTACAATTGATGCTGACCAATGACTATCAGGAATGGCACAGGCATTTTATGTATCCCGGGGGATTCGTACAACAATGGTGTGGTGATTGGGGCACTACGGAGTATGGTTGCCTTGCTATCAAGAATGATTCTTATATGGGCGAATTGTGGCTCAGGAGATATACACGTATGTCCAAAGGATTGGTGGATATTGTAGAACGTACAAAGGATGATCCTGCCTTGGCAAACATTAATGCCATCGGTCGTATCATGAGGGTATATGTGTTTGCACAACTAACGGATATTTATGGTGATATTCCGTATTTTGATGCCGGATATGGATATTACAGCGGAACGTTGAAACCCAAATATGATTTGCAGAAAGATATCTATGACGATTTCTTCAAACAATTAGACTTGGCTAATGCTCAGTTGAAAGAGAACGGTGACCTGATTACTTATGATCATTATTTCAACGGTAATATTGGTAAATGGCGGAAATATGCAAATTCATTAAGATTGAGATTGGCGTTAAGACTGATAAAAGTAAATCCGGACAAAGCGAAAGAGGAAGCGCAGATCGCTATTCAGAATGGGGTTATGGAAAGTAATGCTGATTTATGTATGATAAAGTATGAGAATTTAGCTAATCCTTCCGAAGGACCGGGACGTGGTAACGGACTTGCTAATCGTTTTCGCCAGGAGCCTCGTAACTTCCGTTATGCGAGAAGACTGATTTCTTATATGGAAGGGACTTCTGACCCAAGAATACGGATATATGGTGCTTGTTATCTGGATGATGGTAAACAGACCGACGTAACCGATTTAGTATACGCGCAAGTGAAATCTTACGAGAAAATGGCTCGTCCTACCGACCGGTTTGACTGGGAGAATTATGAAAATCCTAATGAGCCGACTACGGCTATAACTATTAAACTGAATGGAGAGGACTTTGTAGTAGAACCTAAATATCAGTATCTGCAACCTACAAATTGGTTTATGGCATATGATGCTCCTTATATCAATATGAGTTATGCTGAAGTGGAGCTGCTATTGGCGGAAGCCGCAGCAAGATGGAACATCGGTGGCAGTGCTGATGAACATTTTAAGAAAGCATTGAGAGCTTCGGTTGAACAGATGACTGTATATGGGGCACCTATAGTGGCTGAGGCGGCTATCCAGGAATTTATCGACGCTAATCCATTACAAAGTGGGAAAGAGCTGGAACAAATCAATATGCAGATTTGGGTAGGGCATGTATTAAATCCGTTTGAAGCGTTTGCTAACTGGCGGCGTACAGGCATTCCGGAAATCATTTTCACGAATTACGATCCGAATCGTAACCAATCCGGTGGTAAAACACCCCGTCGTCTGCTATATCCTATGGAAGAGCAGATCAAAAATGGGGTTAATTATAATGAGGCGATTTCCCGTGTACCTGGTTATGACTGGACTGTTGGTGTTTGGTGGGATAAGTAATCATGTATTCATTAGTAAAAGAGTAATGGTATGAAATTGATAAAATATATTTGTGCAAGTCTGCTGATGGTATTGCTATTCAGTGCTTGTGAAGATGATAATGCGAATAATCCATCCTTTGCAAATGACGAAATGCCCTGTATTTACATGGACTGGGCAGGTACGTATGTTTATAAAGTGGGTGACATCGTAAAGTTTACAGCACAGGTTTCTCCTGCCGAAGGTGCGGCTTTTCGCTGGTTGGTTAACGACAAGGTAGTAAGTGAAACTCCTTCAATAGAGTATACAGTGGAGACAGCGGAGCCTTTTACTTTGCGGTTTGAGGTTGAGCGTAATGGTATCAAGAACTATCGTACAGCACAGGTTACTGTGACAAAAGATTTTGAAGCCAAAACATACGAACGTCCGGTAATGGGTGTGTTAACGGTTAATGGTAATCCGGAACAAATTCAATGGGATTATATCACGCATTTGATGTATTCTTCTTTGACAGTATCCGATGAAAGCGGTTCATTTAATAAACCGGATGCTACGGCCTTGGCTAAATTGAAGACCATGGTGTCGTTGGCTCATAATAATGGAGTGTATGTGATTCTTGACATTAGTGGTTCTATTGTTTTTCCTGCCGGAAGTGGTGTTTATAATGAGACTGCATTTAATAATGTTGCAGCGAATCCGGCAAAAAGAGGACAGTTGATTGCGGAAATTAAAGCCTTTGTGGAAGAGTATGATTTGGATGGTGTGAATATTTATATGAATAATCTGAATAATGATGCCGGTAAACTACAAAATCCGGATGAGTTAGTTGCTTTTATGAATCAACTCGGAGAGACTTTCCCTGCCGAACGTGAAGCTCCGCGTAATCACTTTTTCCTTACTGCTTCTGTTCCGATGGCGTGGAATAATTCTGAATTCTATTATTTAGGTAGAGTACCCCGTCTGGATTGGGTGAACTTTATGCTGTTTGGTGGTACTGATTTATCACCGGTTCATCATGCTCCAGATTGGCAGATAAATGATAATATAGCTCGTTTCACGGGGGATGCCGGATTGCCGGCTTCTAAAATAATGATAGGGATCGGTGCATTTGGAGTAAAATATGATATACCGGCAGGAGTTTCTCCTACATGGGGAAATCTGGACCAATACCTCTCATATCCCACGTATAGTGAAATTGTGAAAATGGATGCCGGTGCTCCGGGCAAGGATATGTTATCTGTAGCCAGTGGCCTTTATTTCACAGGAATTTCTGCTCCGTCAAATAGTGTGGAAAGCAAATCTGCTATCGTAAAAGACAATGCTGCAAAAGGTATGTTTATCTGGGCTGTGGATTATGATACGCAGGATGCGGCAACATCATTGACACAAGCGGTATTTAAACAAATGAATCCTAATGACTAAACTGCAAGTTTAGTCTTGAAGTCCCTGGAAGAGATAACTTAACACAAATCGACCCTTACTTCCAGGGGCTTTTATTTGATATAAAATATTCTCATTCTAAAAATCCCCCTTTACAATGAATAAAATGATAGTTTGCATATGGATGCTGTTATTGTGCATCGTTGCATGTGGTGAACCGTCCGAAACAGAAAATTCAATACCGGTATCTTTTCAAGTAGTACCGGAAAACACTAATCCCAATTTTGTTACTTTTATAGCAGATAGCGATGCTTCTGATGCTTTGTTTGAGTGGTCATTTTCTTCCGGTATCCAATCACGGAACGGAAGAACAGTCACATGTTACTTTGAACGGAAAGGAAATTATGAAGTTACTCTGAAACAAACTCAAGGTTCTCAAAAAGGTACTGTGAGTAAGATGGTAACAATCTTCGAAGATTCTTATTATTGTCAGCATGATGAAGAACTATGGTGGAGTGATGATTTTTTGACTTCTAAATTAGATAATACTTCCTGGAACTATGATATGGGAATAGGGAAATGGGGTAATAATGAGTGGCAAAACTATACCAATAAAGCGGAAAATTCTTTTATCAGAGATGGTAAATTGGTCATAAAAGCTATAAAGACGGGTACAGGGCAGAAAATAGGAGATTATACTTCTGCAAGATTGACTACAAAAGGTAAGAAAGAGATTAATCGGGGACGTGTGGAAGTACGTGCCAAACTACCTGAAGGAGTTGGACTTTGGTCTGCTATATGGCTTTTTGGAACCAAAGTCCAACCTTATTATTCGGAACTGGATATCATGGAATATGTTGGTTGTGACAAGAATATCATCTATGGTGCTGTTCATACTTCTGCAACATTGGAAAGTACGGAGAAAGTCTCTTCTTCCAAGGTAGTACCTGACGTTGAAAAAGAGTATCATGTTTATGGTATGAATTGGAGTGATGGGAAGATAGAGTATTATTTGGACTCTCCAACGAATGTTTATTTAAGTTTTGAGCCCTCTGATAAAGATAATCTCCGTTTATGGCCGTTTAACAGTGAATTATATTTAATTTTGAATATCGCTGTAGGTGGTGATTGGGGAGGAATGAGGGGAGTGGATGATTCCATTTTCCCTAAAGAAATGGAAATAGATTATGTACGAATCTTTAAAAAGAAATAAAAAATGAAAGTTCAGATAAAATATTTGTTAGGAAGTGTTTTAGTTGTAGTGTTACTTATTGTAAGTGGGTGTGCACAAAAACAGTGGAATGCATCAGGAAAGAAAGTGGTTGCCTATTTACCTATGTGGGCAATGCCTTATACGCCTGATTGGGAAAAGATTACCCATGTATGCTTGGCGTTCGGGAAAGTGGAATCTGATGGTAATATTGATATGGAGGATATATATCGTCATCGATCTATTATTGAAGAGGCCCATAAGAACGGGGTAGAGGTATTACTTTCTATCGGAGGAGGCGGTTCTCGCAATTTCTCATCGGCCATAATGAATGATGCTTATAGAGAGGTTCTGGTAAGTAAGTTGACGGAATACATGGAAATCTTGAATTTGGATGGTATTGATGTGGACTATGAAGAATGGGAGGGTGGTCCATTGGGAGCAAGCGAACTGGATTTAAACAAGCGAACGGCATTAGAGACTTTCTATAAAGAACTACGTGCAAGTATTGGTAAAGATAAACTTTTGTCGGCGGCAGTCAATGCAAGTTGGGATACTGGTAATTTTGGTAGCTATAATTGTTTTAATAATACAATGCACACATATCTGGATTTTGTAAGTTTGATGATTTATGATGAAACCGGGCCATGGTCGGGTACTCACACCGGACCACATTCCAGTTGGGAGTTTTTTGAACACGCTATTAATCATTGGTTAGTAAATCGACAATTACCTCCCCAAAAACTTGTCACTGGAGTCCCTTTTTATGGATATAAATTTTCCAAGAGGGGATTTGCCGATGATGCGGAAGGTATTCCTTATAAAAGGATATTAGAACTGTATCCCAATCAGGATGCGCATTTGAAGGATAGTATTGGTTTATTATATTATGATGGGATGCCCACGATACAGAAAAAGGTAGAGTATATGAAGAAACAAGGGCTTGGCGGTATTATGTTTTGGGAGATAACTCAAGACACAGACGATAAAGATAAGAGCTTATTGAATCTTATATACAAATTGTTATAGAAAATTCATGTCTTTTTTAATGAATATTTATTAGGTTGTTTGTTTTTTATTTTACTTTGCAAAATAATATTATTCAAAGTTATATGAGTACTAAAAAAGAAACCTATTCTCAGGCAATAAGTCGTTTGGAGAAGATTGTTCGCCAGATTGACAATAATGAACTGGAAATAGATGTGCTTGCCGAAAAAATAAAGGAGGCGAATGAAATAATTGCATTTTGCAGTGAAAAATTGGCTAAAGCCGACAAGGAAGTTGAGAAATTACTGTCGGAGAAACAAGAATAGAAACTCTACTGAGAGGGATAATTATCTGCTTTATTTTAGATGTCTTAATAATATATAACCCATTTTGGGAGCGAAAGGTTTAATTCTCCTTTTGATTTATTAATATAATAATTAAATTCGCCAGTCGAATCATATTAATATATATAATAAATTATAAAGGTGGAGGACTTTGCTGATTTTGACTTCTTTTTTAAAGAGTATTATGTCCCTCTTTATTCTTATGCACATTCTCTCATAAATGATTGGGAAGTTAGCCGTGATATTGCAAGCGACGCTTTTGAATATATATGGAAGAATTTTGATAGAATAGAGAAGGCTACGGCTAAGTCATATCTTTTTATTTATGTACGTAATCGTTCCATTGATTATCTGAGGCATCAGGATATACATTATGCTTATGCTGAACTTTCCCAAAAAATAAATGAGTATTATACAGAAACCGAGTTTTGGGAACAAGATGAACGGATGGTAAAAATTCAGAAAACATTAGATATGATGACTCCTCATACAAGACATATTTTGGAAGAATGCTATTTACATGAAAAAAAGTACAAGGAAGTAGCAGCAGATTTGAATATTAGTATAAGTGCAGTTCGGAAACATGTAGTTAAAGCCTTGAAGATGATTCGCGATGAATTTGCTAAATAAATCTAAAAAAGCAGGTTAAACGGTTCAAAATTAGTTTTATAAACGCAATAATAATGAAGTATTAACTAATTAGCAGATTTATGGATAATCAAGATAAAATATCCGAATTTGAAAAGGCACTGGATTTAATGGAGAATTCAACTGATATTTCTGATAAACAATGGGAAGATCTCAAGGAGGAAGAAACATTAGACGCTTGTAAGGATTTGATGGATGTTAGATATTTATTGCATAAACGGCAAGCTTCTGGCATGATTAATGTAGAAGCTGAGTTGGCTCGTCTAAAGAATAAAGTAAACAAAAAGAAATATATTAATATATTCTGGATATGGAGTAGCTCTGTAGCTGCTATTTTAGTAGGAACATTTATCTTATTTAATTATCTGTATGATATACCCGTTCAAACCTCAAAATCTGTTACGGTTTTTGCAGCCGATCCCCATGAACAGCGTATCGTTTTAAAGTCAAATGATGGCAAACAATACTTTTTGGACAATGAATCCAAAAAGAAAAGCAAGTTAGTAGAGAAACAGCATACTCTTGATTATACTAATTTGTCAACGGCTTCTATTCCGGTTGTCAAAAAAATGTTGCAGACTCATTCTATTACAATTCCCCGAGGTGAGACCTTTAAGTTGATTCTGTGTGATGGGACGGAAGTTTGGTTGAATGCTAATAGTAAATTGATTTATCCTACGGCTTTCGTCGAAAAAGAACGTACTGTCTTTTTAGAAGGGGAAGCTTATTTTAAGGTCACAAAGAATACAAAACCTTTTATTGTAAAGACAAACTATTTGCAGACAAAAGTTCTTGGTACTGAATTCAATATTAAAAGTTATACGGCTGATGATAGCCATGTGACATTGATTAGTGGGAAGGTTCAGGTTTGTAGTAATGAGAACAAACGCTTTGTTAGTTTGGAACCGGGTAAAGATGCCATGCTACTTTCTGACGGCTTGTTTGAAGTGAAAGAAGTGAATAGCGAGGCTTATACTTACTGGAGAGACGGGTATTTTTATTTTGATCAATTACCTTTAGTTGATATAATGCAATCTATCGGTCGATGGTATAACGTGAATGTTATATTCAGGAATAAGGAATCGATGGATTACCGTATGCATTTTATGTCCAATCGTCAAGGCGGTATTGAAGAGACAATACGTTTAATGAATCGTTTAAAAAAGGTAACGTTAACACTTTGTGACAACACAGTCTTTGTTGACTAAATGAATGCATATTTTATGTAAATTCTTCCATATTGTAGATTCTTTTTAGAGAAAAAGTTTCATGATTCAAAAAAAATAAGGAAAAGAGGTGTCTTCTTTTTCAAATTGTACGCACTATTAATATATGAAGCTTCGCTAATATTATTAAAAATAAACGTATGATGAGAAGAAAAAGGTATTTATTATTTCCGCTTTTCTTTTTCCTGTTTTGGCTTCCGTTCCGTGCTGAGGCCCAAGTAAGTGAAAAGAAGCTTACGGTAGAATTTAAGAATGAACAGTTATCTTCTGTTTTTAAGCAACTAAGTACAATCTCGGGTTATAAGATTCTTTTTACGTATGATGATGTGAAGCCATATACGTATAGTGGTATGATCAAGGATAAAAATATTCGGGAAGCCTTGGATATTGTGTTGTCAGGTAAAAAGCTGGAGTATAATATTGATAAAGAATTCATCACTATTACAACTAAAGGGCCTTCTAAACAGGCAAAAGTGTATGCCGTGAATGGTGTTGTGGTTTCGGCCGATGATGGTGAGCCTCTTATCGGAGCTACCGTTATGGTGAAGGGTACTTCTACCGGTGTCTTGACAGATATGGATGGTAAGTTTATGATACCCAATGTGTCCAGCCGTTCTCAATTGGAGTTCTCGTATGTTGGTATGTTACCCCAACTGCTTTCTCCCTCTCCAACAATGAAAGTTTCATTACAATCAGATGTGCAGACTTTATCAGAGGTCGTTGTAACCGGTATGCAACGTATGGATAAACGCATGTTTACGGGTGCTACCGACCAACTGAAAGCTGAAAATATAAAGATGGATGGTATGGCGGATATCAGCCGTGGTTTGGAAGGGCGTTCGGCTGGTGTTTCTGTGCAAAACGTATCCGGTACTTTCGGTACGGCGCCTAAAATCCGTGTACGCGGTGCTACTTCTATTTATGGCAGTTCCAAACCGTTGTGGGTAGTCGATGGAGTTATTATGGAAGACGCTATTGAGGTTGGTGCTGATGATTTGTCTTCAGGTGATGCCGAAACCCTGATTAGTTCTGCCATTGCCGGTCTGAATCCGGATGACATTGAGAGTTTTCAAATATTGAAGGATGGATCGGCCACTTCTATTTACGGTGCACGAGCTATGGCTGGTGTGATTGTCGTTACTACCAAAAAAGGAGCCGCCGGTGTACATAAAATCAGTTATACAGGGGAGTTTACTACTCGTATGATTCCCAGTTATAAAGAATTCAACATTATGAATTCTCAGGAACAGATGGGTATTTACAAAGAACTGGAACAAAAGGGCTGGTTGAATAATAGTGATACTTATCGTGCCAAAGATAGTGGCGTTTATGGAAAAATGTACCAGTTAATTAATCAATATAATGAAACTACCGGGCAATTCGGCCTTGCTAACACAACGGAGGCACGCAATGCATATTTAAGTCAGGCCGAAATGAGAAATACAGATTGGTTTGATGCGTTGTTCTCCAATAATATTATTCAAAATCATTCGGTTAGTATTACTTCCGGCTCTGAAAAATCTTCTTACTATGCTTCATTAAGTGCTATGTCCGATCCCGGTTGGTATAAACAAAGTGAGGTAAAGCGTTATACAGCAAATTTAAACACAACATACAATATATATAAAGATTTATCGGTTAATCTGATAGCTAATGCTTCTTATCGTAAACAAAAAGCTCCGGGAACACTGAGTTCGGAGATTAACGCTGCAAGTGGAGAGGTAACCCGTCAATTTGACATTAATCCGTATTCTTATGCCTTGAATACTTCTCGTGCATTGGATCCTTCGGTTGATTACACGGCAAACTATGCTCCCTTCAACATCTTGCGCGAATTGGATAATAACTACATAGATTTGAATGTGGTTGATGTGAAGTTTCAGGGAGAAATGCGTTGGAAGATTATCCCCGGATTAGAAGTCAGTGCTTTAGGATCAGTAAAATATCAGGCTTCCTCGCAAGAGCATAATATTAAGGATGCATCCAATCAGGCCACTGCTTATCGCACAGGAATGGATGACGCTACTATCCGTGATAATAATAACCTGCTTTATACGGATCCGGATAATCCGTATGCATTGCCGATAACGGTTTTACCGGAAGGAGGTATTTATCAACGAAAAGATTACCGCATGTTTGGTGTGGATTTTCGTGGTACATTATCATGGAACCATCTGTTTAAGGAAAAACATATGACTAATCTCTTTGCAGGTCTTGAAGTTAATAATCTGGAACGTTCTCAGAACTATTTTCATGGTTGGGGTATGCAATATACAATGGGAGAGATACCTTATTATGTTTATGAATATTTCAAGAAAGGCATTGAAGCAGGAACTCCTTATTACGGTCTGAACCATTCTACAACCCGTAGTATAGCCGGATTCACTAACTTGGCTTATTCATATGACGGACGCTATACCTTGAACGGTACTTTTCGTTATGAAGGAACCAACCGTATGGGACGAAGCCGGTCTGCACGTTGGTTGCCAACCTGGAACTTGTCCGGTGCATGGAATGTACATGAAGAGAAGTTCTTTGATGATATTTTCTCAAAAGTATTGTCGCATTTAACGTTTAAGGCTTCTTATTCATTAACAGCTGACCGCGGTCCGGAATATGTGACTAACTCCCAAGCCATCATCAAAAGTTATTCTCCTTACCGTCCTTTTACGAATGGTCAGGAAACCGGACTTTATGTTGCCGACCCTGAAAATAGTGAGTTGACTTATGAGAAGAAACATGAGTTGAATATCGGAGCAGATATGGGATTTCTGAATAACCGTATCAATTTTGCGGTTGATTGGTATAAACGCAATAATTACGACCTGATAGGCATTATTGCTACACAAGGTGTGGGTGGAACTATTTATAAGTATGCCAATATTGCTTCTATGAAATCACACGGTGTGGAACTTACGCTTTCAACCAAGAATTTGAAGACAAAAACATTTTCATGGAATACGGACTTTATCTTTTCCTATGCAAAGAATGAGGTAACAGATTTAAAATCGCGTGCCAGTATGATGGAACTTGTGTCCGGCAATGGTTTTGCTATGCAAGGCTATCCTGTACGTGGCTTGTTTTCTATTCCTTTTGCCGGATTGGATGGCAACGGTATTCCCCAGTATTTGATTAATGGTAAAGTAACAAGTGGAGATATTGATTTTCAGACTCGTGAAAACTTGGAGTATTTGAAGTACGAAGGTCCTACAGATCCGACGATAACGGGTAGTATGGGTAATATATTCACATATAAAGGCTTTAAATTGAATGTTTTTATGACATACTCATTTGGCAACGTAGTTCGCATGAATCCTTGTTTCAGTTATAAGTATTCAGATTTGTCATCTATGCCTCGTGAGTTTAAAAACCGTTGGACGGTAGCGGGAGATGAGTTGCGCACCGGTGTTCCTGCTATTATTTCCAAACGTCAGTATGTTGACAATCAAGATTTGGTATATGCCTACAATGCTTATAACTATTCTACGGAGCGTATCGCTAAAGGTGATTTTATTCGTATGAAAGAAATATCTCTTGCCTATGAATTTCCGAAAACTTGGTTGGCGCCTGCTAAGATATCCAATCTGTCATTGAAGTTGCAAGCGACTAATCTTTTCTTGATTTATGCGGATAAGAAATTAAATGGACAGGACCCTGAATTTTTCAATACTGGTGGTGTTGCGGCTCCGGTGCCGCGTCAGTTTACATTGACACTTAGGGTTGGTTTTTAAACATGATAAAGATAGAAAAAATGAAACATAAATTTGTATACATAGCCGCATTTTGTGCAACAGCTTTATTTGCTTCATGTTCTGATTTTCTGGATGAGTTGCCGGATAATCGTACGGAACTGACTACCGAAGAGAGCATAACCAGAATCCTGGTCTCTGCTTATCCTACAACTACCAGTTGTGAGATAGGTGAATTGCACAGTGATAATATTGATGAAAACAGTAACTTGTACACCTATCTTTTTCGCTTGAATGAACACATGTATCATTGGCAACAAACAACAGAAGAAGATCAGGACTCGCCTCATGCATTGTGGATTGACTGCTATAATGCAATAGCATCCGCGAATCAGGCGTTGCAAGCCATTGAGCGGATGGGAACCCCGGAGAGTTTACAGCCACAAAAAGGCGAAGCGTTACTCTGCCGTGCATACAGTCATTTCCTGCTCGCAACCATTTTCTGTAAGGCCTATACTTCCACTCAAGCCGAGTCGGATTTGGGTATTCCTTATATGGATAAATTGGAAACCACGGTAAATCCGAGTTATGACCGGGGAACACTTGCCGGAACTTATCAAAAAATTGCTGCGGATATAGAAGAAGGGCTTCCACTTATAGATGATAACGTTTATGCCAAAGTGAAATACCATTTCAACAAGAAGGCTGCTTATGCATTTGCTGCCCGTTTTTATCTTTATTATATGCAGCCTGACTTCTCCAATTGTGAGAAAGTAATAACCTATGCTGACCGGGTATTGAGTAATAAAGCCGCTGAGAGTTTGCGCAACTGGAAAGCACTTGGAATGCTTTCTTCCAATCGTTCGGTACAGCCTAACGAATATGTAAATGCAGATAATCAGGCAAATCTCCTGTTGATTTCGGCAGATTCTTACTGGCCGTTGGTTGCCGATCCCGGATATGCTCCTTGTGAAAAGTATTGTAGTAATGATATAACTGCTGCCGAGACCTGTAAGTCCACCGGACCGTGGGGAGCGCAGACTAATTATTGGCAAGAACCTTTTGCACCGGGAGGATCTATTAAAAACGGTTTCCGTCGTTTGGCCCTGTATCAGGAATATTCTTCCTCAGGAGATAGCTACATCGGTCACATGATGTTGCCTGCCTTCACTACTGATGAAACGCTGCTTTGTCGTGCTGAAGCGTATGCTTTATTGAAGCAATATGATAAAGCCGCTGCGGATATCGATACTTGGCAGAAAGCATTTACAAAGAATACGGTTACGCTCACAAAGGAAGTTATCAATACTTTCTATGCAGCGTTAGATTACTATAATCCGGTAAATACGGATAAACCTTCCGTTAAGAAAGAATTGAATCCCGCTTTTACGGTGGAAAAAGGGATGCAGGAGAATCTGATTCATTGTATCCTGCATGCACGTCGCATCCTTACATTGGAAGAGGGAATGCGTTGGCAAGATGTAAAACGTTATGGAATCGTTATCTATCGTCGCTACTTCGAAGGCAGTACATTAGTACGAATTACGGATACCATGGGAGTAGACGACCCGCGCCGTGCTGTTCAGTTGCCTTCCAATGTAATAACGGCGGGAATGAAACCTAATCCAAGAAATGACTAAAATAAATAGGAAGATATGAAAAGATATATTGTATATAGTTTATTGGCACTTATCATTTCTTTGTCGTCAGCCTCATGTAATCAAGATACTGGTATTGATTACGGGAATAGCATTTTTACAGGAGATACCGAAACGGAACAAAGTGCCTTCGACCAATGGGTTACGAGTAATTATACCAATCCTTATAATGTTCTGTTGAAATATCGAATGGAAGATAAGGAGAGTGATATGACACACGTGTTGGTTCCTGCTACTTATGAAAAGTCAGTGGTATTGGCAAAAATCATCAAACATGTATGGTTGGAAGCTTATGATGAGGCAACAGGAAACCCCAATTTTCTCAGGCATTATGTCCCTAAGATATTACATTTTGTAGGTTCTCCTGCTTATGAAGATAATGGTACGATGGTCGTTGGCACGGCAGAAGGAGGTATGAAGATAACACTGTATAACGTGAATGATATTGATACTGAGAATATTGATATTGACATGTTGAATGAGTACTATTTTCAAACGATGCATCATGAGTTTGCTCATATTCTGCACCAAACGAAGAATTTCGATCCCTCTTACGAACGAATTACGGAAAATGCATACGTAGGCTCCGATTGGTATTTGAAAACAGACCCGATAACGGGAGTAACTTCCTCGCGTTCTAATAAGGATGCTTGGAAAGAGGGATTCGTTACAGCTTATGCTATGAGCGAACCACGTGAGGATTTTGTTGAAAATATCGCTATGTATGTTGTTAATACGGAGACCTACTGGAATAATATGCTTGCTAATGCCGGTGTAACAGGAAGAGATCTTATAGAGCGTAAGTTTGATATTGTCTATGATTACATGTTACAAACTTGGGGAATAGATTTGGATCAATTGCGTATGATAGTACTTCGCCGTCAGAATGAAATAGCTAATGGTGAACTTGATTTAAGTGTAATCAAATAGAAAGAAGAAGATTATGAAGATTACTAAATACATATTATTAGCTCTTACTTGCTTGGGACTGCAATCATGTCTTTTTCAAGAAGACGATCTTTTTGATAAGTCTTCTGCAAACCGTGCATCGGAGAATGTGGCGGAGTTACAAGAATTATTGGTCAATGTCCCTAATGGTTGGAAATTGGAATATTATCCGGGAACGGATTATTCCATGGGAGGTATTACACTGTTGTGCCGTTTTGATGGTAAAAATGTCACGGTGATGTCTGAAATAGGTTCTAGTAAAACCCTATCAGGAAAGGAAATTACCTCGCTTTATAAAGTCAATTCGGAAGAAAGCACGGTTTTGACTTTTGATAGTTTCAACGAGTTGATTCATTGTTTTTCAGAACCGGTTATGGATATGAACACCAATTTGGAAGGTGATTATGAATTTGTATACATGGGGCAGGAAGAAAATAAGGTTCTTCTCAAAGGTCGCAGATACCATAATACCATGGTGATGACTCCATTTACGCAAGGAGTGAACTGGAAAGAATACATTAGCCAATTGAATGCAATCGAAAAAGAAGCCTTTTTGAAAAACTATTCTTTGATGATTGGCGGACAAAAGGCTGGTGATGCTATCCGTACTTCTCACCTCTTGTCATTAACTGTTGATGGGCAGTCAATCGGTGATACTCCTTTTGTATATACTCCGAATGGTTTCCGCTTTAAGGATGAGATTACTTTTCAGGGAAAGACCGTAAAAAACTTCGTTTGGAATAAGTCGGATATGACATTTACCTGTTCCGATGAAGGCTCTACAGATGTTGTTTTGAAAGCTGTTTATCCTAAGGATTATATTCCTTATGAAGATTATCTGGGATTCTATACTATGTTTTATAAAGAATATGTCAGATATAATGAAGAAGAAGATAAGGTAGAATTTGCTCCGGGATATACAGTTGTTGAACTTCAGCAAAAAAGTGAAGGCGAAAGCTTCATCTTAGCAGGGAGTACATTAGAAGCAGATGCATCAAATATAATTGTGACTTATGATAAGGCAACTGGAAAATTGATTATCAAACCCCAGAAAGTTACAGTCATGGGATATCCGGGCGCTTTAATCATTGGTTTTGCACAAGGCTTCCTTCCCGCTCATTCTGGGCTTGATCTTGGGAATCTGGCTTCTTTCACAGGAATGGAGACTGGATTAATCGGAGTAACCGAGGGTTCGGGTGATGATTTGTCTCTTTCATTCGTAGAGTATGGCAATGTATTTTCTTCATTGATAGGAGAGGCGGCTACTTCTCTGATATTTACAGCCTATGATAATGAGAACTTTTCTTCAAGTTCTTATTTGGGCTTGGTTACTTGGTACGATTCAATACAAATGGAAAAGTATTAATACGAAGAATAGTCTGATTATGAAAAAAGTAATAAATATATTCTTGATAACCTGCTGTATCCTTATGGTCGGATGTAGTAGCGACGAGAACGTACCATCTGCTTTGAAAATTGTAAAAGCGGATGTAAATGTGAAAGCTGCCGGAGGCGAGGCGAGTGTTGAATTCCGGTCGGCATTACCTGTTGAGGTTAAGGTCGGTGCAGAGTGGTGTAAGGTTACGGAACAGATGGAAACTCTGGTTAAGTTCTCTGTAGAAGCTAATAAAGGTTTTCCGGGACGGTCTACACAGATTATTTTCTCTGACGGTGTAGAAAACCAAGAACTGACACTTGTACAGGAAGGTGCCGTCTTTATCTATAATGAGATGGAACAAGTGCAGCGTGTCGCTAATGAAGGTGCTTCATTGCCGGTTGAGTTTTACGGTTCTTTCCCTTGTGAAGTAACGATTGCCGAGGCAGATAAAAGCTGGTTGTCTTATATACCGGCGGAAGATGGTAGAGGTGTTTCTTTTATTGTGAAAAAGAATACAACAGGTTCTATGCGAGGCAGTGTTGTTAAGGTGACTTGTGGCGGGCGTTTTTATACTTATGCCGTTATGCAATATGATGCAGAGAATTTAGTAGGTACTTATAAAGGACAATATATCTCTTTGTTAGACCAGCAAACTTATGGCTTATCCCATGTTGTAATTTCAGGGCCGGATGCTTCCGGCATCTATATGATAGATGGGCTGATTGAAGGAGAAACGGGTTGTGCCATCAAAGCTGTTTACCGGGATAATATGTTCTCCGTTAGTGCGGGGCAGAAGTTGAAAACTCTCCGTGCGCCTTTAGATATTCATTTTGGGCTTATGGATATGGGGGCGCGTTCCAGTTGGGACTCAAATCATACGGCCGGACTCGTTCCTGTATTTTTGGAAAGTGGTGGCATGGGACTGGCTTTCCAGGATAATGGCGGTATGCCAAATACATTTGCGGGCTTAAGTTTCTCTCTTTTCAATGGTGATAGATATTACAATGATTACGAGATTCTACTACGTTGTTTGCTTTATAAGTAGAACCAATATAAACGAATAACCACAATAAAACTAGTATGAATATGAAAAAAGGTTTATTTCTGTGCGGCGCAATGTTTGCGTTAATGACATTTGTAGGTTGTAGTAGTGATGACGATCCAAAGGCTGAGGCCCCTACATTGAAACTATCAACTAATTCGGCTACAATTCCTGCCGATGGAACTGCTTCTACTATTGAAGTAACAACGAATCAGGTATCTTGGACTGCTTCACGTCCGGATAATGCTCAATGGTGTATCTTGAAACAAGAAAATAATAAGCTGATTATTAGTGCTACAGTTAATGCCGCGCTTACCCCGAATACCACCGAAGTAACGGTTGTTGCGGGTACGGGTGCTGATGCTAAAACAGAAAAGGTGACTGTTACACAATCGGCGGCGAATGTATATTTAACCGTTGAAGGGTTAGAAGCCAATACTCCGGTAAAGCTTGATGCTGCCGGTACATTGGCTGAACTAACTATTAATACGAATGCTGCTAATTGGAGTGCTACTCGTCCGGATGCAGATACCTGGTGTACTTTGACTAAGGATGGTAATAAGTTGAAAATATCTGCAACTGCTTATGCAGAAGATGCAGAACGCAAAACTACAGTGACACTTAGTGGTGGTGCAACACCGATTTCATTTGAAGTAGTTCAGAAAGGCGAAGTGCCTATTTATGCAATAGCTATCCCTATTGACTTTAGTAAAAGTTATGTTCAGAAAGTAATGTATGATGGTAAAAAGATTGCGGAAATCTGTAAGGAATATATTCTTACACCAGATGCATCGGTAGATGAACAAATGGTAGTAGCATATCCGGTCGTTGATGGAAAGACTGATTTAACCAAAGGATTGGTTATAAAGAATGGTGGAACTATTGTTTGGAACTCAACCGATAATACTTGCGCTTATACGGCAGGTACGTTATCAGATGCTTTAGCTACAATTTATTTGAAAGATGGGGCGTTAATGGCAGAAATAGAGGAAAGTTCTCTTGATGCGACGGTTGAGGCAGAATTGTTGGTGGATACTCGTCCAAGTGATACAAAATGGAGTTATAAAATAACTAAGATTGGTACGCAATATTGGATGGCTGAAAATTTGAAAGCAAGAAATTATCTGGATGGAACTGCTATTTCTAAATTGAATGGTTCGGATTGGATAAATGCAGTGAACGGTGCTTATCGCTATCCTTACTCTGATGAAGCAACATTCTTGGCTAATGGTGCTTATTACAATGGATATACGATGTATGACGATAAAGGTTTGGCTCCCGAAGGTTGGATTGTACCATCTGATGCTGAATGGACAAAATTGGTGAAGTATGTAGGACCAACTGCAAGTAGTGGTAAAAAATTCAGGTCAGAAGTTGCTGATACTTGGAATTCGGGAACTTGTACAAATGTTACAGGTTTTAGTGCGGTTGCTGCAGGGTGCTATGCGGGTGAAACAACTGGAGACACAGAGAGTGGAACAAGAACTTATTGGTGGAGTACTACGAAAGGAACGGATCCTATAGTGGATAGAGGTAAAGAATCTCCAAAAGCATATCCTCTTGCAACTGGCGCTCCTGGACTGATGAATGATCCATTTAGTATGCAAACATGGGTGAAGAGCTATTATTTTGGATTCTCTATTCGTTGTGTACGGAAATAATTCCTGAAAATGCTGACATAACCTTTCTACCGGAAAAGTTGATTCTCCGGTAGGAAGATTATTTGAATAAAATCTCTTAAGAACTGTTCATAGAACACACACATTCAATATTTATGAAAAAACTATTATGGATTTTTATTATGGCTTTGCCGGTACTTGCTTCAGGATGTTCGGACGAAGAAGAGCAACAGGTAAGTTGCGTTATTCAAGTCCCGGCTGACGGTGAAACTGTTACTGTGAGAGAGGGTGAAAAACTATTCATCCGGGGCTATGGTAAAACCGATCATGGACAGATTACATCTGCCGAATTGAAAGTAAATGGTACGATTCTACCTGATGTTACTACAGTTCCTTTCTATTACGGTTATTCTTTACCGGATGGACAGGAAGAAGGTGAGTTGAAGGTGGAACTTGTAGTTAGGGGAGAATCAGGCGCAACTGCTTTCACTTCGGCCACAATCACTTTGTCCATTCACCGTGGACCTCAACCACCTAAAGCCGGAACAATGACGGATGAGCGTGATGGTATTGTCTATAAGACTGTTCAGTTGGGTGACCAACTTTGGATGGCCGAAAACTTGCGTTACCTTCCGAAGCAGGATTATGATGTCTCATCAACAGCTCCTAAATATTATGTAATGTTGGATTATGACGCAACGACAGAACTCGGCCAAGGCTTCTTGAATGCTTATGGTACATACTATAATGTACCTTCAGCCTTACAGGGTAAAGCAGCACAGAATATAGAATCTACGCAGAAAATGCAAGGTGTTTGCCCGAAAGGTTGGCATATACCATCAATTCTGGAATGGAGAAAGTTAGCCCAGTACGTTGTGGATGCAAAGATGACTGCTTCGAATAATGGGGTGGTAGATGTAACGGCAGTCGGTAAAGCACTGGCGGCTCCTAAAATGTGGATACTCCCTTCTGATATAGAAGACGCTCCATTACCGACTTGGGTTGGTGAAGCGATGGAAGAAAATAATGCAACTCAGTTTAATGGTCTACCTACCGGTTTCAGAGCTTGTGCCGGTTCTGAAGATTGGATGGACTTGACGTATAGTGCAGGTTGGTGGAGTTCTACTGCCGGAGCGGTTGATCCGTCTTTTGTAATGCCGGTACGTTTATGGGCTACAGATGTAGGATTGGGAACAAATTCCGAGTTCAATCCTGGGGTTGGGCTTCCTGTACGCTGTTTGAAAGATTAATATTAGATGATGATTTTCTTATTTAAAAAAGTATGTAATATGAAAAAGTTAGGATTTTTATTAGTAGCCCTTTTTGCTTTATGGGCTTGTGGAGACGACGACACTACACCTCAACAAGAAGTAACTTGTTCGATTACAGCTCCGGCTGAAGGTTCAATAATTGATTTAGCAACGGCTACTTCAATGACTATTAAGGGCGAAGGCGCCGTTAATGTAGGAAAGATAGCAAGTGTTGTCTTGAAAGTGAATGGTAAAGCGGTTACAGAAGTAACCAAAGTTCCGTTTACTCATGACTATACCTTTGCCACCGATCAGGCAATTGGTGCAATGAAAATAGAATTGACTGTAAAAGGGGATGAAGGAAAAGAAAAAACAGTCACTGCAAATGTTACGTTGAAGAAAACGGAAGGTGAGCCGGAGCCGGAACCGGAACCTGCTCAGGAAGTTGTAAGTGAACTTACTACCCCTGCTGCGGGTGCAACATTCGATTTGAAAGATGTTACCAAAATGACTATTACGGGAAAAGCTTCCGTGAACGTGGGTACTGTGGAAAGCATCGTACTGAAAGTAGGAAATGAAACAATCACACCTGCTCCTGTTCCTGCTTCTGATGGCACATTCTCTTATGAGTATACTTTTGCAGCAAACCAAGTTACTGGTGATTTAGTGATTGACTTGGCTGTTAAGGGCGATAAAACCGAAGCTGCAAAGACTGCAACGGTAACTGTGAAATTGACAAGAACGGTAACTCCGCCGACTGCTACAACATTTACCGATGCACGAGACGGTCATGTCTATAAGTATGTAACCATTGGTACACAATCTTGGATGGCTGAGAACTTGGCTTATTTGCCAAGTGTTAATAAACCGACCGCTGCTACAACGAATGATGTAATTCTTTATTTTGTGTTGAATTATGATGGTGAGGATATAGCCGCAGCAAAAGCTACAACAGAGTATGGCAATTATGGAGTTTTATATAATTGGCATGCAGCAATGGGACAGGTGGGTTATACAGGATCTAATACTGTGCCAAGTGGTGCTCAAGGAGTTTGTCCTGCTGGTTGGCATGTACCAAGCATTGCAGAATGGAAAGCTATGGAAACATTTGTTGCGTCAACATTGCCAGATGTAAAAGGTAATGTATTTATGGATGATTTTGGTGGAGAAACTTTTGATCTATGTAAAAATTATTGGTCTGCATTGGCGGGAAAAGAAGGATGGGGACCGGTGAGTAACTTGGATATGTGGCCTGATTTGGCTCAAGGTCCACAAGATTCTTTTAGTTTGAATATTATTCCTTCAGGTATGTGCTGGCAAACAGGAGCATTTGGCTTTACTGAGAATACTGTAACATTCTGGACTACTGATAAGTTGTCACAAGGTGGAGGTACCATTGATTTATTTAATTCTACTTATGAAATAGGTTATTCTAAGTTTGGCGCAAGTACGAAACGGGCTTATCCTGTCCGCTGTGTAAAGGACTAAAATATAAACGTATATATTGATTATGAATTTGTGAAAACAAGTAATTGATATTTTAATTCTCTCTACTTTTAATATAAAAGGTTGCTACTGATATTTGTCATCGGTAGTAGCCTTTTTCTTATTTTTCCCCTGTTCTTATTAAAAATACCAAGCATTGGTATCTTTCGTACCAAAGGGTGGTACTTCTCGTACCAACGCTTGGTATTTGTTGTACCAACCGTTGGTATTTTAAGTACCAAAGGCTGGTATCTTGTTGGTACACGTATGCTGTTTATTTTCAGTGCTTTATTCTGATATCGTAACTTCACGTATTCAATGATGTAACTTGGCTCTGTTAGTAATATACCTTATACTTTCCAATGACGAACCTTACGGACGGTGAACTATGTCATTGGAATCAGGGAGTTGTGTTATAGAATATCTCCTCATATTTAGGAAGTTTCAAGAATAACCATTACTTTTGTTGCAAATTGTTAGTCTTGAATAATTAAAAAAGCGAGATATGAAAGAACTTGATTGGGCTAATCTGCCATTCGGATACATGAAGACAGATTACAATGTGAGAATTTATCATCGTAATGGACAGTGGGGCGAGTTGGAAGTTTGTAGCGAAGAAACCATTCCTATGCATATGGCTGCTACTTGTTTGCATTACGGTCAAGAAGCATTTGAAGGACTGAAAGCTTTCCGCGGAAAAGATGGCAAGGTGCGTATTTTCCGTTTGGAAGAGAATGCAGCCCGTTTGCAATCTACCTGCCAGGGTATTTTGATGGCTGAACTGCCGACTGAGCGTTTTAAAGAGGCCATATTGAAAGTCGTAAAGCTGAACGAGCGCTTTATTCCGCCTTATGAGTCGGGCGCTTCCTTATATATCCGTCCGTTGTTGGTGGGTACGGGTGCACAGGTAGGTGTACATCCTGCCAGCGAATATCTGTTTGTGGTATTTGTAACTCCGGTAGGCCCTTACTTTAAGGGAGGATTCTCAACCAATCCGTATGTTATTATCCGTGAGTTCGACCGTGCTGCACCTCATGGCACCGGTATTTATAAAGTAGGTGGTAATTACGCTGCCAGCCTTCGTGCCAATAAAAAAGCGCATGATTTAGGATATGCCTGCGAATTCTATCTGGATGCAAAAGAAAAAAAATATATCGATGAATGTGGTGCTGCCAACTTCTTCGGTATAAAAGATAACACATATATTACTCCGAAGTCTACTTCTATTCTTCCGTCTATCACCAATAAAAGCTTGATGCAGTTGGCTGAGGATATGGGTATGAAAGTAGAACGTCGTCCCGTACCCGAAGAAGAACTGTTAACTTTTGAAGAAGCGGGTGCTTGTGGTACTGCTGCGGTTATCAGTCCTATCGAACGTATTGATGATGTAGAAAACGGTAAATCTTATGTGATTGCAAAAGATGGTAAGCCGGGACCGATCTGTACAAAGCTGTACAATAAGTTGCGTGCCATCCAGTATGGTGACGAGCCCGATACACATGGTTGGGTGACTATTGTAGAATAACAATAACGCATGAGCGTAAAGATAACAACTCTTGTCGAGAATACGGTTTATGGCAAGGGACTTCAGGGAGAGCATGGGCTTTCCCTGCTTGTTGATACAGGTAAGTGCCGTTTGCTGTTTGATACCGGAGCTTCCGACCTTTTCATACGCAACGCCCGGATAATGGGTATAGATTTGCGTGAAGTGGATTTCCTTGTATTGTCACATGGGCATCGTGACCACACAGGCGGGTTGTGCCATTTCCTTACTCTCAATGATAAGGCGACGGTTATCTGTAAACGTGAGATTTTGAATCCGAAGTTTAAAGGAGAACGTGAGAATGGGGTGATACATCCCGGTTCGCTGGATACATCCCGTTTCCGTTTCGTAGACAAGGTGGAAGAGTTGTGTCCCGGAGTGTTTGTTTTTCCGCAACTGACGATTACTGATGAGGTAGATACGCACTTTGAACATTTTCTGACCCGGATTGACGGTAAAAAAGAAGTAGATGTATTTGCGGACGAACTGGCACTTGTGTTGCAACAAAAGAATGCAATATCTGTGTTGAGCGCTTGTTCACATCGAGGTATAACGAATATCATTCGTACGGTACTGGCTTATTTTCCTCGAACTCCTTTGAAATTAGTCTTAGGAGGCTTCCATATCCATAATGCGGAAAAGGATAAATTCGAGGTAATAGCCCGTTTCTTCGAAGAATATCTGCCGGAGCGTCTGGGCGTTTGCCATTGTACGGGAGTTGACAAATATGCATCGTTCCACCAATCTTTTAATGACCGGGTATTCTATAATTATACCGGTTGGGTAGAAACACTTTAATAAACGTAAATGGGAAAAAACAAATTAGAGAAGTTCGCGGATATGGCGAGTTATCCACATGTTTTTGAATATCCGTATTCTGTGGTGGATAATGTGCCGTTTGATATGAAAGGTAACTGGCACAAAGAGTTCTTCAAGAATGATAATCCGATAGTGCTGGAACTTGGCTGCGGCCGTGGAGAATATACGGTGGGGTTGGGACGTATGTTCCCTGACAAGAATTTCATCGGCATCGATATCAAAGGTGCCCGCATGTGGACGGGGGCTACGGAATCTTTGGAATCGGGTATGAAGAATGTGGCTTTTCTGCGTACAAATATTGAGATTATCGACCGTTTCTTTGCACAAGGTGAGGTTAGCGAGATATGGCTTACTTTCTCTGACCCGCAAATGAAGAAAGCGACGAAGCGGCTTACTTCTACTTATTTCATGGAACGTTATCGCAAGTTCTTGAAGGATAACGGTCTTATCCATTTGAAGACGGATAGTAACTTTATGTTTACTTATACCAGGTATATGATTGAGAAGAATCAATTGCCTGTGGAATTTATTACGGATGATTTATATCATTCAGATTTAGTGGATGATATTCTCAATATCCGTACTTATTACGAACAACAATGGTTAGATCGTGGTTTAACTATCAAATATATCAAGTTCCTTTTACCTCAATCCGGTGAGTTGCAAGAACCTGATGTAGAGATTGAACTGGACGAATATCGTAGTTATAACCGCAGTAAGCGCAGTGGGCTGCAGATGAGTAAATAAACATCCTGTTTCCAATCTTAGTTTATAATTCATAATTTATAATTCAAAATTAAATATCATGACTCTTTATCCTAAGCTTATTTTGGATGCATTGGCAACAGTGCGTTATCCGGGTAATAGAAAGACGCTTGTTGAGGCGGAGATGGTTGCTGATAACCTGCGTATCGACGGAATGACGGTAAGTTTCTCATTGATTTTTGAGAAGCCGACCGATCCGTTTATGAAGTCGGTGGTAAAAGCTGCGGAAACAGCTATTCACACCTATGTGTCACCCGAAGTGAAAGTCACGATTACTACGGAAAGTCGTCAAGCGGCGCGTCCTGAAGTGGGTAAGCTGCTTTCGCAGGTAAAGAATGTAATAGGAGTGTCTTCCGGTAAAGGAGGGGTTGGTAAGTCGACTGTTGCAGCCAATCTTGCTGTATCTTTGGCAAAGCTGGGTTACAAGGTTGGTTTGCTGGATGCCGATATTTTCGGTCCTTCCGTACCTAAAATGTTTCAGGTGGAAGATGCTCGTCCGGTTGCGGAGAATGTTGACGGGCGTGACCTGATTGTGCCGGTTGAAAAATATGGTATTAAATTATTGTCTATCGGTTTCTTTGTAGATCCTGATCAGGCTACACTGTGGCGTGGGGGTATGGCAAGTAATGCGTTGAAACAATTGATTGGTGATGCTGATTGGGGGGAACTGGATTATTTCCTTATTGACTTACCTCCCGGAACCAGTGATATCCACTTGACGGTAGTTCAGACACTTGCCATGACCGGAGCTATTGTTGTCAGTACACCTCAGGCTGTTGCTTTGGCAGATGCCCGAAAAGGTATCAATATGTTCACCAATGAGAAAGTGAATGTACCCATTCTTGGTTTGGTAGAGAATATGGCATGGTTTACGCCTGCCGAATTGCCGGAAAATAAATATTACATCTTCGGCAAAGAGGGTGCCAAGAAGTTGGCGGAAGAGATGAATGTTCCTCTGCTGGGGCAGATACCTATCGTGCAAAGCATTTGTGAGAGTGGTGATAAAGGCACTCCCGTAGCTCTGGACGAAAATACGGTAACAGGTCGCGCTTTCTTACAACTGGCTGCCGCCGTAGTTCGTCAGGTTGACCGTCGGAATGTAGAGATGGAGCCTACTAAGATTGTGGAGATGCATAAGTAAGCTCCGCAACCTATGCCGGTGACGCAAATAGGAGCTTGCAAAAAGTGTAAGAGTGCTTACATAATAATATAATTTTAGGCACGGATTACACGGAATGACACGGATTGAGTAAACTTAGACAGTGAAATCCGTGTAATCTGTACCTAAAAGAAAACATCAAGAGAGTTTTTACCCAACTCCTTATTATTTCATCTTAAGTTAATATTATAATTTGAATTGAACCGGGTATGTATATTTGACAGGAATCGCCTTTCCATTTTGTCTGCCCGGTATCCATTTAGGCATGGCTAAAGTCACACGTATGGCTTCATTATCCAATAGCGGGTTAACGCCCCGAAGTATCTTCGGGTTTGTGATATTTCCTTCAGCGTCTACGATAAACTGTATTATGACTCTTCCTTCTATCTGTTCTTTCTGTGCCTCTGCCGGATATTGGATATTTTTAGATAGAAACTCCATCATTTTATCTATACCTCCGGGAAACTCCGGCATTTGTTCCGCTACCTCATAAACTCCGTTTGTGTCCGGCTTCGCTTTAGCAGGATCAAAACCGGGAGATACAGCTCCTAATTGTTTACCTTTACCGGAAAGGTCAAATAGTATGGGCATTACATACTTAACCCTTACCGCTATTCCTCTTTGCATTCCGGGCTTCCAGGTAGGCATAGAGTTTATGATGCGGATGGCTTCTTGATCCAGAGAGGGAGACACTCCACGTAATACTTTTAAGTCACAGATAGTTCCGTCTTGGTTTACTACAAACTTTACGTAGACCGTTCCTTGTACTTTATTGGCTTTTGCTTCTACTGGGTACTTGATATTATCAGTTATGAATTTCTGGCAGGCATTCATTCCTCCGGGGAACTCCGGCATCTTTTCTACTACCTCAAAAATAGGTTTATCCATAAAAGTAGTATCTTGTGTAGCCGGTACAGACTGCTCCATTATTTGTGGAATTACGTTTTCCATGACATCAGTGGCAATCTTTTCTGTAGTACGGGCTACGGTTTCGATGTTGCTGAATATCATCAGCAAGGCTGCTAAAGGAAGAAACATCAAATATTTGGTTCTCCCTATTTCTTTGGTTCTTTTTTTATTCATCATACGAATGCGTTTTTTTAATGGTAAAACATTGAAACTGTTATAGATAGTTGCTGCAGCCTTGTGATGAGACAATCCTAACAGATGATACTGGTAGGCTTTGGAATCGTAGCCGGTTTCGAGCACACGGGCATCGGCCATATATTCCAGGTTAGTGCGGACTTCCCGCTTCATGAGCCAGGCAAATGGATTGAACCAACATAAGATGCAGGCCAATTCGCTGACAATTACGTCAATGGAATGCCATTGCCGGGCATGTGTCTGTTCATGAGTTAATATCTCGTGAAACTCTTCTTCAGTGTGTGAAGCCGGATGTACGAATATCCAATGGAAAAAAGAAAAAGGTCCGCCCGGGCGGTTAAGCAGATATAACGTACTACCATTTATTTGCGTAGTTCGGCATTTGAAAGCAAGCCGGATGATTCCTGTTAATTGTATCAGGAAACGGATGATGAGTATGAAAAGTATTCCCCAATAGATGAAAGATGCACAACTGCTGATAATATTTTCCCAATTGGTGGTTGCTTCAGCCTGTGGAGTAAAAGTAAATTCCGGCCATGCGCTTGCATACAGTTCTGCCACTGCCACCATTGGCTCTTGGGCTGTAATCCATGTCTGTATATTCAGCAACGGATATACTGCGGAAATGGCAAAAAAACAGAGTAATGATGTTCTACGCCAGCTAAAGAATGTGTCTTTGTAGAAAAATAGCCGGTAGAATGCATAAAACAGTACTATCGCTACATTCACTTTTAGAAAATAGGCTAACATCTTTAATGGTTTTAGTTATTGGTTCATTAAATTATTCCTTCCCTTTCTCAATCATATCTATAATATCTTTCAAGTCATTGGTTGATATCTTCTGGTCTTTGGCGAAGAAAGAAACCATTTCTTTATATGAGTTTTCAAAGTAGTTACGCACAAATCCACTCATGAAAGTACGTTTGTATTCACTTTCCCGGATGGCAGGCGTATATTGATAGGTGTTTCCTACACGTGTGGTCTTGACGTATTTCTTCCTTTCCAGGTTTTTTACGATAGACGCTACAGTGGTGTAGGGTGGTTTTGGTTCGGGATATTTGGCAACGATGTCTTTTACGAAGCAACTGCCCAGCTCCCAAATACAGATCATTACTTCTTCTTCTTGTAAAGTTAACTTTTCCATGGAGTATCGTTTTAAAATGAATTCGATACAAAACTACGAAATATTCGTAATTTGTATTTATACAATGGGTTAATTAATCTAAATGCAACGAAAATTCTCTCTGATATCTTTTATCGGGGATATTTACCGGAAAAGAATTCACTATATATTTGTTTTGTGCTTATCTTTGTATTTTCAACTTTTAATATAGAGAAACATGAAGAGTTTAAAAGTATTGCTATTTAGCATGTGTATAGGCTTATGCGCATGTTCGTCGCAAACCTCTACGGTACAGACCAACGACAAGGGTACTCAGTGGAAATGGGATAAGGGAACGATTGTGGTTCAGACTCCTGAACGTCCCGCAGATCAGAAAAGCGTAATTGGATTGACACTCCCGAAAATGGATGTTGTCCGTGTAGGATTTGTAGGTCTGGGTATGCGTGGTCCCGGAGCTGTGGAGCGTTTTACACATATTCCCGGTACGCAGGTTATAGCGCTGTGTGACTACGAACAGTCACGTGCTGAAGATTGCCAAAAGTATTTGGAGAAAGCATCTTTACCCAAAGCGGCAGTTTATTCCGGTGAAAAAGGGTATGAAGAACTGTGTAAACGCGATGATATTGATTTGGTCTACATTGCTACTGATTGGTTACATCATTTCCCCGTAGCTATGTGTGCCATGGAAAATGGTAAGAATGTGGCTATCGAAGTTCCTTCCGCTATGAACCTGAAAGAGTGCTGGGACTTGATTAATATGAGCGAGAAAACCCGTAAGCATTGTATGATTTTGGAAAACTGTTGCTATGACTGGTTCGAAATGAACACGTTGAATATGGCGCAACAGGGAGTATTCGGTGAAGTTATCCGTGCACAAGGTGCTTATATTCATAATCTGAGTCCGTTTTGGGATCATTATTGGAAGAATGGTGAAAAAGACAAGTTGGGCTGGCGTCTGGACTATAATATGAGACATCGTGGCGATGTGTATGCTACTCACGGTCTTGGCCCTGTGGCACAAGCTCTTGATATTCATCGTGGTGACCGTATGCAGACTTTGGTGGCTATGGATACTAAATCAGTAGTAGGTAAAGCATTGGTAGAAGCCAGAGCCGATTCTACTTGTAATAATTTCCGTAATGGAGATCATACTACAACTCTGATTCGTACAGCTAATGGGAAAGTAATTGAAATCCAGCATAATGTAATGACTCCCCAACCTTATAACCGTTTGTATCAGTTGACCGGCACTAAAGGTTTCGCAAATAAATATCCCATTGAAGGTTATGCTCTTGACGCTGAACAAATGGCTGCTTCGGGTGTACAACCTAAAGTAGACGATTTGAACTCTCACAGTTTCATGCCGGAAGCAGAAATGGAAGCTCTTGTTGCAAAATACCAGCATCCTATCTTGAAAAAGTATGGTGATATGGCGAAAGAAGTCGGTGGACATGGTGGTATGGACTTCATCATGGATAGTCGTCTTGTGTACTGTTTGCAGAACGGCTTACCTCTGGATATGGATGTATATGATTTGGCTGAGTGGTGTTGTTTGGCAGAGTTGGGTGAGCTTTCTATGGATAATAACTGTGCGGCGGTCGAATTCCCTGATTTCACCCGTGGTGAGTGGGATGTAGTGAAAGGTTACAAGCATGCTTATGCAAGCCCTGAAGACGAAGCTGTTACTATGGAAAAAGCTAAAGCATTCACTGCCAAATTGAAAGAGCAAGGTGCTAAAGAATGGGCGCAAGGGGCTCAGAAGAAATAAGAACTTTTGGTCTGTAAAACGGATAAAAGCAATAATTCTATAACAAAACAGCTATTCTCTTTCAAAAAAGAGAATAGCTGTTTTGCTTTTGTGGATAGCAAGAAGCACTATTTTACCACTTTCAACAACTCCTCTTTCATCTTGTCAACACCCGGGAAGCCGGTTTGTTTGAACTTGATGTTTCCCTCACGGTCTATAATAAAATATGTTGGGACTCCTCTGATTGCGAAATTCTTGCTTAAATATTCCCACTGAGCGTCTGTTACCCGATAATGTTCGCCGTGAATATCGGGAATCATGTTTTCCCATAATTTCTGTGGAGAAGTCTCTCCTGTGATATACAGATAGACAATGTCCTTGTCTTTCAATTCTTCTTTCATTGGAGTCATTACTTTGTTTGCCATGCGGCAGGGGCCGCACCAGGTTGCCCAGAAATCTACCAAGAGTACTTTTCCTCTGAACTTACTGATGATAGAGGCAAATAAATCCTCGTTGCTAACTTCACCTGCTTGATTAATGGTGAAGCCCGATTTCTTCTTATTGTTTTCGAATATCAGCAATGTTTCTTCATTGGCTTGTAGCAATACTTTTTGATAAGCTTCGGGTAGGGTGGATATTTCTGCTTTTTGTGCATCTGTTAACGGGTTAAAGTCTTTGATGCCCTGATAGAGTAGTGCTGCGCGGGTAGTATCGAAGAACACACCTTTATTCGTTCCCAATTCCTGTGCATAGTTATCTCGGGAGTGTGAAAAAATCATGATTGTATATAAGTAAGGCTTTACGAGCATGGCTTGCGGAGTATTCAAGTTTTTCAGAGCTGAAGACGGGATATAATCTTCAGGAATACTTTGTTGCATTTTCTCGAAATATGGATCTCCTTCTTCCCGGTTTAGTTTATTCTTTTGCAGGTAAGCTTGTGTTAACATAGCCGGTGCTTGTATCAACGTTTGGATGATGTTCATCTCTTTTTCAAGTGTAAGCAGTTGCTTGGCTCCCTGACTGAGGCCTGCTTTATTTATATCTTGCTGAATTTTATCCGCATTATTCAGGATATAGGTTTTGTAGGCTGCTACGTCCATATCACCTATTTCTTGCATTAGCTTCTGGTAATCATTTGTCGGGTCAGTATTGATAAGGTTGCGGTTTAATTCTGCCGATAAAGCAGCCAATGGTCCATTGATATAAGCGACTTCTCCGTAATCTTTTTGGTCTTTATGGTATTTGGAACGTCTTCTGGATATTTCGCGCAGGTTAATGTATAGTTCGCTGGTTTGCCCGGGTTCTACATAAAAAAGAAATCTTGAGCCGAAGATATTGGCCGTTGCTAATGTAGTTCCCATGACTGGGAGAGTGATATTGAAGCTTCCATCTTGTTTTATGTCGGTTTTAATTCCGTCTCCATAACCTTTCATCGGTTCTGATAAGTATAAAGAGAACTCTTTCATCATTCCGGGATGAAAGTCAAGAAACTTGCCCTTTACAGTGGCATCCCCATACTGTATTGTTGGTTCGGGAAGTATGGCATTTTTATCTATCGGATGAACTACAGCTTCTTGTGGTAATATCAATTTAGGTAGCTCTTTACTTTTTAATTGGATTCCCCAGATGCTGAAAGCTCCTTCTATGCCTTCGCCTTCTGTAAAGTCGATAGTGGTAACTTTAGAGGGTAGGGGCGGAAATACTAATTGAAATTCAGCTTCTCCCGACTCAGGCATCCAGAACTCCTTACCGGGAATGATGCCTATACCTGAACGTAGGAGATAGGTTTCTCCATTGTTATCTTTCAGGTAACTTTCCTCAGCAATACGTATCCAGTTTTTGGGACGATACTTAGCATATATGTGTAGTACAGTAGCAGTATCACTCAGTTCCACTTTACTAACTTCAATGGAAGTTGTATTACTGACACAGAACGATGGTTTTTCAATAATTCTGTTTTTAGCCTGAACTGTGTAACATAGTAACAAGCCGATAATAAAAGCAAGTGTTTGTCTCATAATATATTGAATTTTTATCAAAATTACGAATGTTTCGTAAAAGAGCACTAAGATATGCGTTAATTGATGTAAAACGAAGGGAATTAGTATTTTCTAAAAGAAACATTGTATCTTTGGGAACACTTAACATCATCTAATCATATTATGAAAGCAAAATTGATTCTTCTGAGTTTATTACTGGCTATATCTGCCAACGCGCAAATTGTTTATCATGACGCCGCAACTTTTCCTCTGTTGGGAAAAGTCACCGATGCCACCCTTACACGTTACGAACGTCTGCCCGATTCTTTGGAAAATATATCTCGTAAACCTTTATGGGAATTGGGACGTAACAGTGCCGGGCTTGCCATACGATTCCGTTCCAACTCCACGTGCATCGCTGCCAAATGGGAAGTATTGCTCAACCGGAACATGAACCACATGACACCTACGGGTATCAAGGGATTGGATTTGTATTGCATGCAGAATGGTAAATGGGTATTTGCCGGCAGTGGTCGTCCGCAAGGAAAAGTAAATGAGGCGACTATCGTAAAGAATATGTTGCCGCAGGAACGTGAGTATTTGCTGTATCTGTCTTTGTATGACGGAGTAACTTCCCTTGCTGTCGGTATAGATTCTTTGGCCACAATCAATCAGCCGGCAATAGATTTACCGGTACGTCGAAAACCGGTAGTATTCTATGGAACCAGTATCTTGCAGGGGGGGTGTGCATCCCGTCCCGGTATGGCGCATATTAATATTCTGGAGCGTTGGCTCAATCGGGAATGCATTAACTTGGGCTTTAGCGGTAATGCCTTGTTGGATTTAGAGATAGCACATGTTGCCGCGGGTGTGGATGCTTCCATGTTTGTACTCGATTTCCTCCCTAACGCTACTGTGGAGCAAATGAAGAAACGGGCTGATAAGTTCTATTCCATAATCCGCAGCAAGCATCCTGATACGCCGGTTCTTTTTGTAGAAGACCCTATATTCACTCATTCTCGTTTCGATATGAGTGTAGCCAAGGAGATAAGAGAAAAGAATGATACGATGCAGGCTATATTTCAGTCTTTGAAGAAACGGGGAGAAAAGAATATTTATCTTCTTTCTTCAAAAGACATTATCGGGCATGATGGAGAAGCTACTGTGGACGGAATACATTTTACCGATTTAGGGTTTATGCGATATGCGGAAATATTGTATCCGGTGCTCAAGAAACACATGCTGTCCGCCGATTGATATGTAGTACTTTACTGTGGTAGAACATTTAAATTATAAAGGTCTATATTGCAATCATAATATAGACCTTTACAATTCTAAAGTGGCACTTTAGAAACGTAAAGTACCACTTTAGAATTATGGTATCCTGTTTCGGCCGTTACAGGTCGTATCTCTTCTAAGCTTTCTTCTTGAAAAGTTCTTTCAGACTGATTGTTTTGTTGTTGATGAGCGGATGTGCCCAGAATCCTATAAAAGTAATATATCCTACAAAGATAAGGATAGCTAACATTCCTATACGGAGGGAAGTTGCATCTGCCAACATGCTGATAAGCATAGGTCCTCCTGCACCACCCACAATGGCTGAACATAAAATACCTGCAAACGAACCATGATGTTGGGATGCCGAGTTCAGTGCCAGTGAGAATACAATGGAGTACATCATCGAAATACTGAAACCTATTGCCGGGAAGGCAATGAGAGCAGCTGCTTTACTTCCAAACAAGGCCGTAAGTAAAAGGATGATAGTAAGTCCACCCGATAGCTGAAGTAACCGCTTACTGTCTATCAACTTTAGAAGTATCATTCCTATCACACAACCTGCTGTCATCAATCCCCAGAAATAACTGACTGCCTGTGCGCCCTCTACTTGCGGGTTTACTCCATGATATTGTTCAAGGAACGTACTCATAAAGATAGAAGTTCCCTGCTCTGTACTTACATAACAGAAAATACCCAGGAAAAATAACCATACATATTTCTGTTTGAATAAAGCCAGATATGAATCTTTGGAGCCACTCTTTTCGTCTTCTTTCAGTTCGATTTTAGGGAAACGGGAAAGTCCTACGACAACCAGCATTACCAACAATAAAAGAGTGAAAACCCAATATAGAGATACCCAAGGCATGTCGTTGGGAGTAATATTTGCCAGTATGTCGATAAAGAAGTTCTTTCCTTCCGCATATATCCCTGGATTGAGTTCGTGAATCAAATAGGTGTATACCAAAGGACTCAGGAAAGAGGCGATACCGAATACAAATTGGGCTACTTCTGCTATAAAGGCGTAATTCTCTTCTCCGCCTACAACACGTTGAAGCGGGTTCAGCACTGTTTGTAGCATTGCCATTCCCAATCCTATGATGAAAGAAGAGGCAAGAAGTATGGGATATGTATGCATGCATGCAAATAGTATCGTACCGATAAATGGCATGAGGAATCCCATAAATAATACCGGCTTTTCACCGAAGCGGTCAATCATCAGTCCCGCAGGAACAGACATGATGGCATAGGCAAGGAAGAATGAAGTGGGGATAAATCCTGCCATTGCCAGATCGCTCAAATTGAAGTTATGGATAATATCCGGGATAAGCGGTCCGAGAATATTGGTAATAAATGAGATGGTGAACCAGAACGCCATAATTAGCGCCAGCATTCCTAAATTCTTTTTCATACTATTCTTTATTTAATGAGAAAACCAGTGATGCGGCACCGATGCTACCGGCTTTGTTTCCCAATGATGCTGCCATAATCTTTGTATTTACGGCACAATCGGCTATGGCATAACGATGGGCCTTCTCACTGACTTTTTGAATGTAGAAATCTCCGGCTTCGGACAAACCGCCACCAATCACGATGCGTTGCGGACTGAAAATATTGATAAATCCCGCTATACCATGTCCTAAGAAGTCACAGTGCTCATCCAGACACTCGGTAGCCAGTTTATCCCCATTTTTATAAAGTCGTACGATAAGTTCTCCGTTAATTTCTTCCGGAAACGTAATACCCGCATTTGCCGCCTGTTTGTTGAAACGGCGTACCAATGCGGAGGTAGAAGCATAGTGTTCCAAACAACCCACCGAACCGCATGCGCAAGGCTCTCCGTTGGCAATGAGGGGAACATGTCCCAACTCAGTTCCACGATTGGCAAAGCCGTTGAATAATTTGCCGTCGATAACTACTGCACCACCGATACCTGTTCCTACTGTCAGGAAAACCACATTCCTGGCGCCTTGGCCGGCACCATATAACGTTTCTCCTAATCCCATAAGATTAGCGTCATTTCCCATCTGCACGGGCAGGCCGGTTTCAGCTTCGATACGGTCGGCAAGATTCAGGTTCTCCCACCCCTTTATATTTTCAGCACCTCCTAATACGATGCGGTTGGTCTCATCCACAATTCCGGGTGTCCCAATGCCGATACCCTCTATCGTCAACTCTTGCTCATGGGCAAAGGATATCACTTCCTTACATGCGGTGACCAGTTGTCCGATCACTGCCTCTGCCGAACTATCAGCCTTTGAAGGTAACTTCCCTTGAAAGTGAAATACGCCTTCATTATCAATAAGGGCGTATTTCACAGAAGTACCGCCAAGGTCGATTCCTATAGCGTATTTGTTCTTCATAATAATTTTATATTTAGTGATTAGTTTTTAGTTATAAGTGATTAGTTGGCTGCGCAATCACTAATCACTTATCACTAATCACTGTTCTTACACTCTTTCCGCCCAGATAGGAGAACTCCATGCCCATTGTCCATCACGCTGGCGTACACGTACATAGTAGTAATCTGTATCGCGTTGAGGTTCTTTGTCTTCCATATAGTGTTCTACGGTGAAGCAGCTTTCCGGCATGGCACGGTTAAACAAAATTGCTTCGCTCAACCAACCTATCATGAAGTGAGAACGTGAACCTTCCAACAGTTCGCCTAATGTGTGCTCAAACTTCTTTCCGTTGAAGTCAGCGATTACCTTTCCGTCCTTCGGCATTTCCACGTCGAGGATAACGGCCTGCATAGCTGCTGTTGTTGTATTAGGATTCTTGCTGCTGTACATATCGAGTTCCGTCTCTTTCTCGCCTACGGATAGAATGCGGTTGACATGTGTTTTGAATTCGTGTTCGCCCTCTTGCGGAGAAGTGAAAGCAGCACCGCGGAAACAAGGAGTAACGCTGACGATGCGTCCTTTATCTACTGACAATTTACCTTGCCAGTGTACGTACTTCTCTTCACGGTTCCAACCGAAGTCAACTTTTACTTTACAACGAACCGTGTCACCTTCTGGAGCAACTGGAGTTAACGGACCGTTCATACGAGCCAATATCTGTCCGTTCTTTACAATGTCTACATAGTCGATACAACTTTCGCCGGCAACGTTCAGGTAGATGCGGCGGCTGTTTCCACGAACTACATCTCCCATGAAAGCATCGTTGAGGCGAAAGTCAATTATTATCTTATCACCTGTTGCAGCGCATACGTGGCGAGTGCGAAGAGCTTCCCAAATTGCATCACGAGTTAAAGAAGGAGCCAGTACACCGATACGTCCGTCACCGTAACTTCCCGGATAACCGGAGTGTTGGTCGGTAGAAGCCATGATACCAAACTTATGTCCCTGGTCTAAACCATATTGTATGGTGCCTTCCCATTGGCGCGGACCCATATCATGCAGATAAGGATAATCACCTTGGTCGCTTTCAGCCAGTCCGTGACGGGAATACATTTCTACGAACGGAGTAATATCTCCTTCCGTAAAACATTTCCAGTTATAACCACGATAACCACCTTGGTATCCCATGTGGTGCGGAGTGACGAATACTTTATGACCTTTGGCTTTTTCTTTCCAGTCTTCGATGGAAGTACATTCTACGAGTGGAGCATCCAAGTCATAGTTCAGTGCTACATGGTCGCCATGTTCCATACTATGAGCTTCATATCCAACGAAAGCAAGAAACTCGCCTTCGCGATTATACTCGTTGTTCATCTTTACATACTTCTCGTAACCACCTTCGCGCAGACGTTTGAAAGCGCCTGTATGATAGTCAATCACCCATTTCAGACGAGGATCGTTTGCTCCGGGAATGTCCGGCCACATAGCATGCGGGGTAACACTTACGAAATCCAACTGTCCTTTAGCCGCTTCGAAAGCATCGCGCATATCACCGTGTCCATAAGTTATGTTACAATGATTGTGCAGGTCGCCCCAGAACATTTTGAGGTTACTTGCCGACGGCATAACCTTTTTTGCATCTTTGCTTCCGGCTATGCAAGAGCTAATCAAACTTCCTGATGCAGCCAATCCGAGGAAGGACCAGCCGGTGTTTTTAAGAAAACTTCTTCTATCCATGATAATAAATTTAGTTATTAGTTATTAGTGATTGGTTATTAGTGATTAGTGATTAGCTGCGCTGTGGTACCCGCATGGAAACACCAGCAAATCACTAATAACTAATAACCAATCACTACATTCATCTGTTTTTCATCATCCTTCTGTCTCCTTTGAAAAGAACTTTCTCCTTTTCATCCGGATCATTATCTTTATATTGATTTTGTGTTTCTTGAAGCAGTTGCATCAATTGTTGCTGTTGCTCTGCATATTCAGGCTTACCGAATACATTATTCATTTCCCGCGGGTCGGCTTTCATGTCGTACATTTCCCATTCATCAATATCGTTGTAGAAATGAATCAGCTTGAAGTCTTGGGTACGTATACCGTAATGACGTTTCACCGAATGTTCCGCCGGATACTCATAATAATGATAGTAAGCAGCTTTACGCCAGTTAGCGGGAATCTGTCCTTCATTTTCCAGTACCGGTTTTAGTGAAGCACCCTGGATGTCTGCCGGAATCTCTACACCTGCAAAATCAAGGAAAGTAGGAGCAAAGTCCACATTCATACTGATTGCGTTGCTTGTGCTTCCGGCTTTGATAGCTTTCGGATAACGGATGATGAGTGGCATACGTTGGCACTCTTCGTACATAAAGCGTTTGTCGAACCATCCATGCTCACCCAAGAAGAAACCTTGGTCGGAAGTATAGACAATGATTGTATTATCCAGCTCTCCATTCTTTTCGAGGTAATTGAGCAAGCGACCGATGTTTTCGTCTACTGACAATACAGTAGCCAGATAATCGCGCATATATTGCTGATATTTCCAACTGATCAGTGCTTTACCTTGCAGTTTACCGCTACGGTACTCAGCGATACGCTGTGCATATACTGAATCCCATTTGTCCTGTACGTCAGCCGGCATACGTTTATATACACTGTAAAGGCGGTTGGTGGTATCCTTCAACATTTCATCACGCGTCAGTAGTTTCAAGTCCCAATCGTTGGTCAGCGTATGTTCAATGGACATATCCTGTTCACGAGCTGCTCTTCCACGTCCTTCATAATCATCGAATAAGTTAGTAGGTTCCGGGAATGTTGTGTTGTTGAAGATACCCAGATGACGGGGAGCAGGCATCCAGTTACGATGAGGAGCTTTCTGATGATACATCATGCAGAACGGCTTACTCTTATCTCTGTTTTCCAGAAAGTCGATAGCTTTGTCTGTGATAATATCCGTTGCATATCCTTTTTCTACGATGTGTTTTCCATCTTCCCAGAAATCAGGATCGTAGTAATCTCCTTGTTCATGTTGTCCGCTAAGGATACTCCAATGGTCGAAGCCCTGCGGCTCACTGATAAGGTGCCATTTACCAATCATGGCAGTTTGATAACCGGCTTGCTGGAGTAATTTGGGGAATGTTTGTTGGTCACCGTTAAAGGTACTTGCATTATCGGTAAATCCGTTTTCATGACTGAATTTACCGGTTAGAATACATGCTCTTGATGGCCCTGAGAGAGCATTGACAGCATAACAGTTATCCATACGGATACCTTCATTGGCTATACGGTCCATGTTGGGGGTCTGAATCAGATTACCACCGTAGCAAGACATGGCTTGGGTAGTGTGATCGTCTGTCATCATAAAGATGATATTCGGGCGTTTGGGTTCTTCTTTCTGACTGGCACAGGAAGCAAGACTCAAGGTCGCTAACGGGAGGAGGAGATTGGAAAGATTGTTTTTCATAACTGGAATTTTTGAGATAGCGAGGTTACAAGTTAATTGAGGTGACGAGTTGACAAGTTAACGAGGTGACGAGGGCTATGCAGCGCAGCTCCTTGTCAACTCGTCAACTTGTTCCCTTGTCAACTTTGTCCCCTCACCTCTTAATATTTGTATTTTAAAGACTGTTTCTTGCCGTTAACCTTCACTTCTACTTCAAGTCCGTTTTCATCAAATGATTTGTTTTTGAACTTAGCAGACATAGAGGGGGCATCTGCACTCTTTTTTATCGGGCAAATAATAGTGATGTAACGTACGGCATCATCACTGTCTTTTTTTACATTGAATGACACATTCATACGTTTGTAACGTTTCATGTAAGCCGTGGAGCACCATCCCGGTTCTTTTTTCATTGACATGCCGTCAGGACCGAAACATTGCAGCTTCATGTTGCTTCCGTCTTCAAACTGAGTAACGAAAGTCATGTCTTCGCGACTGTTAGCAATCTCACCTTTCGGCATTTGGTAGTGCAGGTTGATAGAGCCTTTCTGGCTTCCCGTCAGCTCGTCTACAATTACAAAATAGCTGTTATCAACGAAAAATACGGAGCGGCGGTGATTCAGATTCTTGTAACTCGGATTTTCTGTAACCAATATCTGTACCGCCCCTTCCGGTTGCCACAATTTAGTGACAGAGTTGGTCTGATCCAGATTCTGATTGTTCAGTGTTACTGTGTTGTGCACGGCAGTCTGGCGATGCCAGTTGCGTTGTTCCATTACTTCACCTTCGCCGGCATATACATATGAACCGGAATCCGGGAACAGGTTCTTTCCATTGAACCAAAGTTCGAAAGTACCGTTATCCGGCTGGCAATGCCAGAAAGCCTTAGGACCGGCTTTAACAACCATCTGCATTGCATCCGTTCCCCAAGAATTGCGGAATACGAAGAAACCCGATTTCAGGAAACCTTTAGACAGGTATTCGGGCAATGCACCCTCCTTACTTTCAGTAGCCAGGTATTTGATGAATTGATTATTCGGGAATATCTTACCCCAATTCCGGTAGTTCTTCAACATTTCCTTTTTGTCAGTCAGTTTGGCATCACTGAAGCACGGATTAGAGTAATCAGGGAAGCAAATGTTAGCGTAGAACACAATCATTTTTTCGATTGTATTCAAGTAATCTTGTGGAAATTCGTTACGGAAACCATTCATGTCCGCAATATCCAATGCTTTGCAAAAGATGTTGATCGCAGCGAGGTGATAGTGAGGATCAAGTTCGAACTGTCCGCCATCATTATACACCTGTACATTGACTTCGCGGTTCATGATGTCAATCCCGCTCTTTCTCCATGCAGCGGCATCTTTGAATTCAGGGAAAAAAGCACCGGCATAAATCATGCGTTGGGCTTCGAACAATAAATGATTTCCTTGGTCTGAGTAATTACCCAGAATATGTAAAGCATGTTTGTGATAGTTTACTAAAAACTCTGTCAAAAAATCCGGAGTAAAAGCCGGTGAAGGAAGGAATAATTGGAATTGTGTAGTTTGATCCTGCAAACGGTTGCTCACTTCCAACGGACGCCAAGCAAAACGCATGTTCTCTATATCGCCGGCCAGTTTACTGTCACCGGTCATCTCATATTCTTTCTTATCTATCTTTACCAACGGATTCTTTTTAATCCAATCGATATATTGGCGAACCCATTCCTGAGCATATTTCTCATCACCGGATACACGATAGGCTTTTCCCATAGGAGTAAACCATTTGTGACGGTGAAGTTGCCAACGAAGTTCATTGTCTTTTACCGGCCAGAATTTCCAGTCGATATCTTCTCCATAGTTATAAGAAGGCTGATAACCTTTATGAACAAAGAAAGTATGTGTCATTGCGTCATCCGCATACTTCTGTTCTTCTTTTCCGATAGTTACCTTTTTGAGATTGATATCCGGAGTCTTAATATTAGTACGTGCGCGGTAATAGTCGAGCAATGCTTTGGCTGCATCTTCATCTTTACCTTCCTGATGCAAAGCCTTCACTTTTTCCAATCCCGGATAATCCAGATTTAAAAGTGAAAAGACTTCGTTTTTCAACTCTTGAGCAGTTGCTTTACCTACGAAGCAAGCAAATACTAACAAGAGGATATATTTGAATAGTTTATTCATGATAATTTTTAATTATAATTTATGTATTAGATGTTTTTATAGGTGATACCTTTCAAATCCATAAAACGCTTCAAAGCTTCCAGATAGTAATAATCTGCATAATTCAACGGAGTGTCGATTTCTGAGCCGTTAGGCAGTGAACCGGTAGAGTGCATCAAAATGAACCCTTGGTTTTCACCTACTTTAGCCAGATAAGTATCACTTGACAGACTTTTCAGAATCTTCTCAGCATAATCCAGATATTTTTTTCCATCAGGCACCATTGTACTCAGTTCTACCAAGGCAGAAGCCGTAACAGAAGCTGCAGAAGCATCACGGGGAGTTTCGTTTGTTACAGGAGCATCATAATCCCAGTAAGGAATGGCATCCTCTGTTTTTACGCGATCCATAATCATATCTGCGATATTTACTGCAAAATTAAGGAAAGTAGTATCTTTTGTTTCACGGTAACAAGCAGTGTATCCATATACCGCCCATGCTTGTCCACGTGCCCATGAAGAGTCGTCATTCTTTCCTTGGAATGTTTGTTTCTTCTCTACTGAACCGTCATTGTTGTAGCTGACTACATGCCAGCAGGTATAGTCGGGACGGAAATGATTGTGCATAGTCGTAATGGCATGCTTGATTGCAAGATTCTTATAAGCATCATTACCTGTTGCTTTAGAGACATTGAATAAAAGATCCAGATTCATCATATTATCAATGATTACCGGGAAATTCCAAGTACCGAAGTCCCAGGAACGGATAGCGGCAATAGAATCATTGAAACGTGCACAAAGGTTATCGGCCGTTTCTTTCATTACAGCGTTGATTGTATCGTTAGGAGCTAGACGCTCTGCATTTCCATAACTACAATTAACCATGAAACCTAAATCGTGTGTGCCGGTATAATGACGTACCGGATTCAATAAATTGGTATATTGAATTGCCAATGCCTTCAGACTGTCGTTACCAAGCAGTTCATAAGCATACCACAAAGAACCGGGATAGAAACCGCTGGTCCAGTCATAAACACTGCACAAACGGCGTTTCCCTAATTGCTCTGCATTGGGTTGTGCACGAAGTGAATCTTTAAAAGTCAGTGAATCCCTTTCCAACTGGCGGCAAAGGAAGTTCATATCGTAACCTGTACGGATAGAACGTGGTAACATTTGTGTGGAATCAATTTCTGCTGCTGTAAATTGTAACTGGGCAGAAGCTACGTCCAATCCTTTTTTTATCCAACTGTAGTCTTCCTTGGGTTGTTGCTGGCAAGATGCTAAAGTCAGTACACTCAAGGCTAAGAGAACAAGTTTCTTTTTCATGTTATTCGTTTTAATAAAGTTTGTTTTAATAATGTAGCAAAATTACCGGAAAATCCTGTGTTTTATGTAGTAGGTTTGTTGAAATAGCATGCAAACCCCACCTCTAAAATGTCGATTTTGTTGAAAAGATGTTTGATAATCTCCAATATGCCTTGTTTAAGGGGCATATTGGAGAATTATTATAAAAGATTTACCACTTCGGATTTTGGTTGAACTGTGTACACAAGTCCATTTCACGTTGCGGGATAGGCATCAACTCATGTTTGCCTTTTTCCGTGTAGTCATATACTACATAATTGGCAGAACTCCACCAATTTTTCAGTTCATTGTAGGTTTCCTGGATAGTTTCGGTATAAATGCCCCAACGAACCAAGTCAAGACGGCGGTGACCTTCAAAGGCCAGTTCGTAGGCACGCTCTTTCTGGATGGCTTTGCGGAATTCGTTCTGATCCATGCCTTCCTTTAAATTGTAGCCTGTATTGATAATGCCGTTTGCATTGGTATAACCGCGTTTGCGAACTTTATTGATAGCGGCATACGCGTCAGTGGTGGGACCGCCTTTCCATTCGTTCAGCGCTTCTGCATAAAGCAACAATACGTCTGCATAACGCAATACATACCAATTCACGGTTGATTTGTCATTGTTGATGAAAGGTATATTCTCCATATATCTGTCAATATCCCATTTCGCGGGTGTATAGCTTTGTTTGGCTTTCTGGGCTTTCTCCGGATCCAAATCTTTACCTAATGCAGTGGCTGCATTATCGGCGGGAATGCTGGCTGCAAGATAAAAGTCTCCTGTATAGACAATATTGTTATTGTTGTCATTGTGACCGTGTTTGTAGTTGGCAATCGACAAATTCTGGCGTCTGTCGGGACTTATACCGGTTGCAGGATCCGGTTCGGCTTCAGCTCTCCAATTGAGTACGAATGAATGTACTACCTGCACATTAGCTCCGCAACTTCCGCTGCGACCTGCCTGAACTGTGGTTTTTACTCCATTCCACTTGCCGATGCGGCCCACGGGGTCACCACCTCCCGAATAGGTAGGAGAGTAGAAAGAAACTTCAATCAAGCTCTCTGTCGGATCCCAGATACCGTTACAGGTATTTTTCCATAACTGTTCGTAATTGCTCAACAAGTCGTGTTTACCCGATTCCACTAAAATACGTGCGGTTTTTGCGGCAGCTTCCCATTTGTCGGTGTCCTGTATGGGATAACCCGCCCAAGTGGCGTATACTTTGGCGAGTAGCCCTAATGCGGCTCCTTTGGAGAAACGGTAATCCGTGCTGCTGCGGTAGTCCGGATCTTTGGCATACGGCAGTATGTCGCAAGCATACAGTAAATCATCTTCGATGAACTTGTACACGTCCACTGGATCTGCTTGTACTAAAGTACTCGGGTGTTGATTGGACATGGCTGTATTGGTCATTAACGGAATATTTCCCCAACGACGTACTAATTCGAAGTAGTACAACGCCCGCAGTGCCCGTGCTTCGGCTATGTATAGGGTAGCCAATCTTTTGTCAGATTCTGTGTAAGACTCCATTTTGACGGAGACGCGTTCCAGAAAATCGTTTGCATTGTAAATACCGGAGTAGAGAGAAGCCCAAGTTGTCTGTACTTCTGCTTGTGAAGCAGAGTATGCATTGGTAGGCAAGATGCGGAAGTTTTCGGTAGTGCTTCCTTCTACTTGTGACAAGTCGGTTCCCATAGCAAAGTAAATGGATAAGTGGTAACCATACAATCCATCTTCTATAGTAGAACGGTACACTCCGAGTAATACGTCTTGTGCTTCTTTGGCATCGTTCATGTAGTTGCCTTTTTCTACTTCAGTGCTGCTTTCTTCTTCCAATGAACATGCACCGGGAAGCAGGCATAAGGCTAAAAGTACTGTGTAGTATATAAATTTTTTCATGTTATCTCTATTTTATGATTAGAATTGAAGGTCAATACCAACTGTAAATACTTTACTCTTAGGATAAGCACCCCAGTCCAGACCCGGCATCATCGGGCTACTCAGACTGTTTACTTCAGGGTCGTAACCGCTGTAATTGCTCAGGCAGAATAAGTTTTGACCAGTAGCATATACACGTAGTCTGGTAGCATGAAATTTATTTGTCCATTTTTTCGGTAAGGTGTAACCTAATGTCAGGTTCTTTAAACGTAAGAATGAACCATCTTCTACGAAACGTGAATATACGTCATTTGTGATGTAACCTCTATAAGATGGAACCGAGTTGGATGCATTGGTTGGACTCCAACGGTCTGCCACTTCAGCAAGCATGTTACGACGTCCACTTCTACTTTGAGTAGCATATAGACGGGTAGCGTTGTAGATGTCATTACCATAGTTGAACTGGAACATGAAGCTCAGATCAAAACCTTTGTATTCGAAGGTGTTGGTGATACCACCAAACCATTTTGGCATAGCATTACCAATCACAGTACGGTCAGCGGTCGTTATATCACCATCACCGTCTTGGTCTTTGTATTTTACAGCACCGGGAACAGCACCATTCTGAGTGCCTTTTTCACCCGTATTGTAACGTGTGTTGTTCGTGATGCCCGGTTTTAATATTAGTTTACCATTTGTATCTGTATAGAAGTCGTCATTTTGATAGATACCATCGAATTCATAACCGTAAATCAAACCTAACGATTCGCCTACCTTGGCAATGTAATCGTAACTGGTGAAGTTACTGTCAAAACCAGAACGGGCGTACATGTGGCTTGCACCGTCGGCCAACGCTTTCAACTCGTTACGGATGAAAGATATATTGAAGTTGGTACTCCATGTGAAATCTTTAGTCTGGAAGTTTGTAGAAGTCAAACTTAATTCAATACCCTTGTTCTGAATCTTACCGATGTTTTGCCATTGTGAGCTAAAACCTGTGGCATGTGCCAGTGATTGTGCCAACAACAGGTCTTTTGTATTCTTGATAAAGAAATCGGCAGTAACGTTCAATCGGTTGTCGAAGAAACCTAAATCCAAACCTAAGTTTACAGAACTTGAACCTTCCCATTTCAGGTTAGAGTTCTTCAACTGCTTCGGAGTTAATACTGTTACTGTGTTATTGCCGATACCAAACTTGCTGTCTGTATACAAATCCATGGAAAGATAATTGCTGATACGGTCATTACCTACAATACCCCAACCTAAACGTACCTTGAAGTTAGATATCCATTTGATATCTTTCATAAAAGCTTCTTCGGATACACGCCAAGCGGCAGAGAATGAAGGGAAGAAGCCCCATTTATTTTTATTGGAGAATACTGTAGAGCCATCGGTACGTACTGTAGCTGTCAATAAATAACGGTTATCATAGTTATAATTGGCACGAGCAAAGAAAGAAAGTAAAGTCTTGTCATAATAATCGGTGTTTACTTTACTTGGAGTAGCGCCAAGACCTAAGTTGTCATTGCCTAAGTTGTCGAATGGGAAATCCATTGCTTCACCCAGCAAATATTCTGAACTTCTGAAAGAAACCTCATGGGCTACCATCAAGTCATAATTATGTTTCTTCACCTTGTCTTTCCACATCAAGCTGTTGGTATTGGTCCAACGACGCTCATTCCCCATCTGAGTACGACCGTAAGGCTTTTCACCATTACGATAAGCTTCTTTAGAACCGTCTTTGTAGAATACATCCGTGCGGGTATTCGTTGAAATATAAGAACCGCTGGTCTTGAAGGTTAGCCCCTTGATTATTTGCCAGTTCAAGGCACCGTTTGCCGACCACATTTCGGCACGTTTATCGTTGGTTACCGATTCTGTTTGCTTTATGGGGTTTACCTGTGCTAAACTTTCACCGGTACTCAACATTTCAGGGTCAATGGCTGAGTTCAATAATTCTTCATCGGTCAGTTTCAAACCACCAGTAGGACGTGCACTCAATATTTGTGCCAGCATGTTGAAACGCCCTGAGTCTCCTGAAGTACCTACACCTTTGCGATTAGTCATCGCATAGTTTACGGTTACATTGAATGAAACACTTTTATTAATCTTCTGGTCCAAACGGAACTTAGCAGTAGTTCTGTCAAAACCGCTGTTTTTGAAGATACCGTTTTCAACGTAGCGGGAGAATGAACCGTTGTATTTTGTATTGTCTGTACCACCCATGACGCTCAAGTTGTGGTCTTGAGACCAGGTCGGGTTAAATGTTTCGCTTTGCCAGTCTACTCCACCTACTCCGATATAGTCATCGAGTGTTTGATACCGGTAGGGGTTACCATCCGTATCATTTCCTTCTTTAAAGTAAGTGCTACTGTACTGGTCATTAACCTCACCTTGCAGTTTTACGAATTCGTATGGAGAAAGTAAGTCCAAAGTCTTGGAAATCTTACGGTAGGTAGCTGAACCGCTGTAAGAAACGGTCGTTTTACCTACTTTGCCTGATTTAGTAGTAATTAATACAACACCATTGGCTGCACGTGCACCGTAGATAGCGGAAGAAGAGGCATCCTTCAATATCTCATAAGATTCGATATCCGAGGGAGAGAGGTAATCAATGTTGGATACTTCGAAGCCGTCAACAATGTAAAGCGGAGAAGCATCTCCTGTCAATGTCCCTACACCGCGAATACTGATGTTGAAGCCCGCTCCCGGAGTACCATCGGTAGAAGTAATTTGTACACCGGCAATCTGACCTCCCAAGGCGCCGGCAATGGAACTGGACTTGAAACCTTCCACGTCTTTACCTGCAATGGAAGCTACTGAGCCGGTTAAGTCACTTTTCTTCATTGTGCCGTAACCTACTACAATGACTTCATCCAAAGTTTTACTGTCAGGAGTCATCTGGATGGTAAGTTCCGTTTTGCCTTGCGGACGTACTTCCTGTGTCAAATAACCGATATAGCTAACTACTAATACGGCATTCTTCTTTGCTTTGAGGGTAAATTTGCCATCTAAGTCGGCTGCGGCACCAGTAGCTTCACCTTTTACTTGAACAGTAGCACCAATTAATGGTTCTTTGTTCTCGTCAAGTATAACTCCTTTTATTGTCACACCTTGTGCAAAGGTGATGATAGAGACGAGGAGAGCCAAGAGGGTGATATACCCTCTTTTGCTCAATGTATGATAGGTTGGTTTATACATAATGTTTTAGTATTTTAGTTATTCAAAATTTTCGTCGAACCAAACGGCAATGGGAGCAAATTGATAAGAAGAGTTCACAGGGTCTGATGCCCCATCTGTTTTGTAAGTCATTCCTCCTATAAATACCCCATTGGCATATGTGCCATCTGTAGACCTCCATACATCTTTATTGACTACCAATACCTTATCCGAAGGTCTTATGTATAAAAGTGTCTTATCTAAATTTGAAGAGTTGTCAAATTTGTCTTTATCATAGGCTGATACAGGTTTCCTGGAACCGGTATTTACTGCGATTTTGGGATAAGTCTCATAGAAGTAAGTCCAGACATCATTTAAAAGCCCTGGTTTATCAATGAGCGCATCCGTTTCGTCCAAATCAATATCAAAGTAGAAGAAATCTCTTCGATAATCCATGGCAAATAGAGTGTTATCCGGACTTGTTAAAGTAGGGACATCAGATTCTCCACCTTTTTTAGGATTAACTTTTATAGCAAAAGGTCTGTAGTCTATTAGTACATTATTTTTGGTTACTTCAGTTCTGATAAATACGGGAGCTGTAACAGTATATGCCAAATTTCCACTTCCACAAGTAGCTTCAACTACTAACATTCCAATTTTCATTTGTCCGGTCTGGAAGCCTGTGATAGTTCCTGCATTGATTTCTCCTGTAGTCTCGTCAATTCCTGCTCCTTGCCCTGTTATAAATTTACTTCCACCTATTTTAGCTTTAATTTTCCATGTGGCAGTTCTTTTACCTAAAGTCGTAGTCGGAATAAAATTGTAAGCTTTCAACGCGTCAAGTGTTTTGAACGAGAATTGGTCGGCATAGCTTTCCGCTGGAGTTAAGCCAATATTGTTTCCATAATGGAATGTAAATTTATTCGGATTGGCCTTGATTTCTAATGTGAAAGAAGTTGTAGCTTCGTTTTTTACATTGCTTGCTTTTACAAAAACGGTATAGATATCTGGTACTAACGTGTTTTTCTTTGCAATGGAAATTACACCGCTTTCTATATCAATGTTCATGCTCCCTTTTTCAATCTGCTCTTTGATAGCAGTTGGATTATCATCAGCAAAATTATATACCACCTCATCACCGACAAGCCCCGCTGCAACTGGTATTGTATATTCCATTTCTTCATAAGTTTCTGGAACTGTATAGCTGAAAGTTGCGGGATCAATAGGATTGATAAAGTTTACAACAGTTACCGTATAAGCTTTCGGAAACTCCGTACTGCCGTATTCGTTGCTTACCATAACGTCTACATTGTAGACGGTGCCAATTGTAGGTAAACTATTTTCGGCTATACTGATTTTACCGGTTTTTTCATCAATTGTAAAGCCGGTCACTTCTGGAGAAACAGACTTGATAGAATAAACCATTCCCTCTGAACCTTGAATGATGGGCAACTGTGATTCGTATGCTGCGTCTTTTTCTACTTTTACCTCTTTAGGTTTATATTGCAGATTATATGGTTTAGAAATCACTTTGAATGTTACTGCATCCGGATAAAGATGCTCTCCTGCTTTGGTTGCAAGCTTTAGGCTCAATACATATTTTTCTCCCGGAACAATATTATCTTTCTGGTCGGGATTGAAAGTAATAATACCATCCTTAATGGTGAAATACTTTTGGTACTCTCTGCTATCATCCTCTGCAAATTCATATTTGATAATGCTCACATGTTTTTCAGCGTCAGTAATCACTTTGGCGCTGGCTTTCCACCAATTTTCTTCTTCTTGTTTAACAAGTACTTCTGCCGGTTCCACCGTGACACCTTCGGGCACAGCCAATAGCATGTTTACTTGTACAGCATTTTTGAAATTATAGTTCTTGTTGTTTGAATAACAACTTACGCTAATACTATAGAGACCTGTTGGCATTGACTCAGTATTCTGAATCTTAATAACACCTGTTTCAGCATCTATCACAAAATTTTCAGCATTAGTATAGGTCTCATTATTGAGAGTGACTCCTGTAATGCTGAAGTCGTAGGGTGCACTGCCTTTATAGCTTGGTGCTTGCAGTTCGTATGACATACTGGGACCTATATCCGTCACACCATAATAGTGTAGGATAAACCCGGTTGAATCTGTAGTCTCTGCTCCATCACATGAACCAAAGAGCAATGTTAGTGCAGTTACTATGAGCAAACTCAGTAATCTTGCAGCTTTTAGCAATTTAGATTTCATATTATAATAGTTTTTGGTTTATAAAGTATAAGATAAAGTCTTAGTTTCTCCCTTAACTGTAACGTCTACTGATATGCTGTTGTCTGTACAATTACCAAATGATGCTGAAATATTTTCGGCACCTGTGTATTGGTCTACAGGAAGAATAACGGTGATGAAACGGGCAGTTTCATCGGTTCCCTTATTCATGTCTATGGAGTAAGCTGTCCGCTCTTGATAGGGAGTGCTTTCTGAACTTGTGTATGAAATACGTCCGGTTTTGCTGGTACAGCTAATCGTTTTTCCGGTTTCGGCAAATGTGCGGACGATGATATTATTATTCGTGAAGTTAGTGTGTGCGCCTTTGGCGTCGGCGTCTAAAGTCGCATCCTCTGTTTTATCACATAGGTTAAAATTTAAATGCACATCTCCTGTTGCATTGCCGATACCTTCGTCTACCAATACAAAGAACGATTTGTTCACATAGAATACAGCGCGGCGATGTTTCAAGTTGTCGTAACCTTGGTTCTCGAATACAAGTACATCATTATCTGCCTTTAGAAGTCGCCCCTCTGCCTTCGTAAAGTCTGATGCCTGCCTGCTGCCATCAGTAATTTTTCCAAAAGTCAGCGTGTTGTGGCTTTCACTGTTGCGGAACCATAAGCGGTCTTTCCCTGCTTGGCTACCGAGGTTGTAGTTATAAGTATAGACACCGGAGTCTGGGAAGAAGTTACGTTTATTGATGTATAGTTCAAATGTTCCGTTGTCGGGTTGGTTATGGCTCCAACGTTCTAAGTCTTTAGATATATCATTGCTCTTGTTGTTGCTGAAAATCATAACCGTAGATGAAGGTTCCCAACCGTTGCGCATAACATAGTAACCTGCGTCTTCAAATATTTTCATTTCATTGCCAGGAGCTTTTCCCTGGCTACTTCCACCGTTAGCGGCTGTTGCCATGTACTTAAACTCTTCGCTGTCGGGGAATAGCTCTACATATCTTATAAAGTTTTTAGAGATAGTGGAGCGAGTCCAGTTAGATTTCCAAGAATCATTGAAAGCGGGCACAATGTAATCAGAACCTGTTGTAAAGTAATTAGGATATGTGAAATGCATTACTGCTTCAGCTGCTTTGCGTAGAGACTCGCTAAAGTTGGGATTCAACTTGTTTGTAAGTTTATTGGCCTGAGTTAATCTCATAGTCTCATAAAAATCGGCCACAGCACTGATGTGATAATGGAGTGACATTTCCTTATGCCAGCCATCCGGTAAAAACTGATTTTCTACTTCTGCATTCACAATGTCATATCCTGTGTTCATCCAAATTGAAGCATTTTTTAATTCCGGCATTAGCACACCGGCAGTTACCAATGCTTGGCCTTGTGTAACCAAGATGTTGCCACTTTCGTCATAAGGGTATTTAACCAGGAAATCTGCCTGCTCGGCAAATGAAGCCAGGAATGTGGTGAGCCATTCGGGAGTAAAATTGTCGGAGTGTTTAAAATATTCCAATAATTGTACTTGATCAATAATGCGGTTGGCTACTTGGAGTTGCCACCATGAAGTAGTGTTAGGACCTTCTGCCGGTTGAGGGTTCTGGGCTATCCAATCGCTGTAGATTTCTATCCACGAATTGATGTATTTCTCCTCACGACTCACACGGTAAACTTTGGCTTGTGGAACGAACCATTGATGGCGGTGGAGTTGTTTCAGATATTCTTCACCTACATTGGCGTTTTTGTTCCAATCAATGCTACCGGCTTTACCTAACGAATAGGGCTTTTTATCGCTGCCTTCGTAGAAACCTTTAACGAAAAAACGATATTCCAGTGCGAAATCGGCAATGTTTTGGTCGCCATCACTGTAATTGTTGTCTTTATTCCCCGTGTTGAGTGTAATGTTCAGCAGTGACAATGCCGGATTTTCTACATTGGTTCTTGTGCGGTAATAATCCAACAAGGCGCTGGCTGCCAGGTAATTCTCACCAGCTTCATAATACTGCTTTACTTTTTCTAAACCTGGGTAGTCAAGGTTGAGTTTTTCAAAAACTGCGGCATTTAATACTGCATTCTCTTTGTTCTCAGGAGTTAACTCCGGGCTGATGTTCCCACCAGTTGAGAAATCTTCTTCGTCGTCTGCACATCCGGAAAATGCAAACAAAGCGAACAAACAGATTAAAAACGTGTTCTTCATACTTTATTAGTTTTTTATTAGTAAAAATTTAAATTTTCTTGCTGCAAATATATTACATTGATTCTTAATAGGTAATTAGGGTTGTTCATGCTTTCTTTGAAATCTGAATATTATTATCAAAGTTGTTGAAAAGATTGCCACATTTGTTTAAATGACCTGTTCTGATATCTTTAGGAAGAGGGTCGGCACGATAATATATCTTTTGATTTTATTCGTTCATATATCATTTTTCCGTAACTTTGGCATTGAATAATAAAAAAAAAGTCCATTGAAAAACAAAGAAAAAGAAGAAGAGGAGCTTGATTTCTCCCAAATACCCAATAACTTTTTATGGTGCATAAACAGCCAATGTCCCAAAGCAGGGACTTGCCTCAGACGATTGGCAGAGGAATGTGCACCGGCGGATATTAAACATTATAGTATTCTTAGCTTGAAGCATCTTGCGGACTTGAAAGGTGAATGTCCTTATTTTTGCCCCGATACAAAGGTGCGGTACGCCAAAGGTTTTCTTGGTATTCTGGAGAATCTCACTGCCAGACAGACACGCTTTCTTATGGCGCGGATTATAAACAATTCCAGCCGTCGTACTTTCTATCGTGTCCGTAGCGGTGAGCGTGCTTTGAGTCCTTTGGAACAGCAGAGTATATTGAATATTCTTAAGGAGTGCGGAGTTACTTTTCCTGTAGAGTTCGACGCTTACTTTGAAGACTATTACTGGGGAACTTCTATATGATGCGAAATTTGTGCCATCCCATTGGCACGACTGTGCCACCTCAGTGGCACAAATGTTAAAAGTTGATTGTTCTCTGTTTTTTATCCCTTGAGCTTCTTGACATATTCTGTTGGTAAACAGCCTACATACTTTTTGAAACAAGTGGCGAAGTAAGAGGGGGAGTTGAATCCCACCATGAAGCTGATTTCGGAGATTGTATAGCGCCCGCTCTTCAAGAGCTCGGTAGCCCGCTTGAACCGTACTTTGCGGATGAAGTCGATTGCCGACTCTCCGGTGATTGCTTTCAGCTTCAGATGTAAACCGGAACGACTCATGTTCATCTTCTGGGCGAATTCATCCGTAGAAAACTCTATGTTGTCTATGTTCTCTTCGACTACGGATACGGCACGTTTAAGCAGCTCTTCGTCCATAACATTGAAGGTTATCTTTTCCGGTTCCACTTCCAATGATTTTGCATACTTTTCGAGCATGTGCCGGCGGGTACGCATTGTATTTAGTATTTTGGCAGTAAGTACGGAAATGGAGAATGGTTTGGGGATATAGTCATCCGCTCCCATTTGCAAACCTTCCAACTGGTCTTTGATATCTGTCTTTGCTGACAAGATAAAGACAGGGATATGGCAGGTACGGATGTTTTGCTTCACACTTTTGCATAGTTTTATACCATCCATTACAGGCATCATGACATCGCTAATAATGATGTCTATTTCATTGTTTTTCAGCTTTTCTAACGCCTCTTCGCCATTTTCGGCTTCCAGTATATTAAACAACTTCGCCAGACCGCTACGGAGGTAGTGGCGGATTTCATGGTTATCTTCTACTATCAGGATGGTTCCGCGCTTTTTGTCTCCTGTTTCTATGGCTTCACCTTCCAACTTTTCCGTATCTATGAAATACATTTCTTTGGAGTTGGTGGAGTAGACTTGCTCTTCTTCTGTCTTTACGTTGGTAACAGCTTGCTCGGAGGGCTTGTAAACCGAAATATCCTGCGGCAAATAAACCGAGAAGGTGCTTCCTTTGCCTTCTTCGCTTTCCAGTTCGATGCGCCCGTGATGCAGTTCTACCAAACGCTGCACCAGAGAAAGGCCGATTCCACTGCCTATATGTTCGCTTTCTACCTGATAGAAGCGTTCGAATACTTTTCCCTGTTTATTGATGGGAATACCGATACCCGTATCGCTGACTTGCAGTAGCAGCCAGTTGCCTTCTTCTTTTAAATTCACCGTGATACTTTGTCCGTTCTCGGTGTATTTAAAAGCATTGGACAGCAGGTTATTGATAATCAGTTCCAGATAATTAGGGTCGAAAATAAACTCTTTATCTTCGACGTCGGAAAGGAAAGAATAAGTTATATCCTTATGGCGTGCCAGTTTGTCATAATACAGAACGTTATCTCGTATCAACTGATAAGCATTGTCTCTTTTCACTTTTAATCCGAAGACTCCAAGTTCGGCACGCCGGTAGTCCATTAACTGGTTGACAAGGTGGAGCAGGCGGTTGGTATTTCGCTGGATGTATTCCAATTGGTCGCGTACCCAGCGGTCACTTATCTTACCGATTACTTCCTGTAGAGGAGCCAAAATGAGGGTGAGCGGCGTACGAAGTTCATGCGATATGTTGATGAAGAATCGCATCTTCATCTGGCTGATTTCTTCCTGGCGTTCTTTGTCGAGACGCTCTAACTCCAGTTTGGCTACCATACTCTTACGTACCCAGAAATAACGGAATACGAATGTAATGAAGCCGACGGAGAGTGCAACGAACAAAATGACTGCCCACCACGTCTTATACCATATCGGCAATACGATAATCTCCAGAGCGGTAGGTATCATATTCCATTTCCCGTCATTGTTGGCGGCTTTTACTAATAAATTGTAAGTACCTTGCGGCAGGTTGGAGTAGGAGACGGTTCGTTTATCCGTGAGGTAATACCATTCTTTGTCATATCCTTCCAGCTTATAGGCAAAAGTATTGTGTTGTCCTGAAATGTAATTGGACACGACAAACTCGATGGAGAAAGCCGTTTGCCATGATTTCAGGGTGATACTTTCTGTTTCGCTGATATTTTTACTCAAGATGCCGGTTTCGTCGTCCGGACGAACGGTCTTGTTGAACAGTTGGAGCTTGGTGATTACTACCGGTGGCGTATAAGGATTATCCAAAAGCAATTCCGGGCGGAAAGAGGTAATGCCATTGATGCCGCCGAAGTATATTTGTCCGGTAGCGGTGCGGCAGCAGGAAGATGTATTGAACTGGTTGCTCTGCAAGCCGTCTGCTTCCGTAAAATTACGGAACTTTTCGGTTTCCGGATTAAAACACGAAAGCCCGCGGTTAGTACTTAACCATAAGCGCCCGTATGAATCTTCCAGAATACCATAAATCACATTGTTAGGCAGACCATTGGCTGTGGTATATCGCTTTATCTGCTTACTTTTTTCATTGAAACTGTAAAAACCTTCACGTGTACCTACCCAAATTATACCATTGGATGTTTCGTAGATATAGTTTGTAAACAGCTTGGTGACGTTAGAGGTAGGGAGAATGGATAATTTCTTTATATCTGCTCCTTGCTGTTCATAGACTGAGACACCTCCTTCTTCACCAATCCATAGACGCTTATGAGAGTCGCGGAACAGAGTGGTTATCTTCTGAACGGTAAGAGGCGTTCCGTCTTTTTCTTGGGTAATGGTAGTGAAACTACGATTATTGGGATTGAAACGAACCAGGGCGCTTAAGGTTCCTAAAAGAAGATTATCATCACCGTCCGGAAGAATGGCATATACATTTTCGTTGACCAACTGGCTATTGCGCTGGTTAAAGTTCTCCATGCGTCCGGTGTTACGGTTTAAAACACTCAGGCCACCTGCGTGAGCACCGATGTATACTAATGATTTCTGTTCGTCTACATACACTGCCTTGATATTATTAGAACCGAAACCGTCTTCACGTTGTCTCTCCTGCAAAGCATAGTGCACGAATTGCTGGGTGGCAGGAGTATAAAGGTTCAATCCGCCGTCATTCGTGCCTATCCATAGGTTCTTTTGTTTGTCTTCCACAATACAACTTACAACATTGTCACTCAGTGAATTTTTGTAAGGAATGCGTTGTATATTCTTGAAGCGGTTGCGGATGGGGTGGTAATAGTTCAGGCCACCGAAAAAGGTTCCCAGCCACATACCTCCCTGTGAGTCCATAAAGATGCTACGTACGGAACGTTGGGAAAGGCTACCGCTTTCCACCGGGTCACTACCATAGGACATGAAAAAATCATTTCCTTCGTGATAGATATTCAAATCATTGAAGGTACCTATCCATAAACGGTTTTGAGAATCCAGCGCTAATGAGCGTATGTAGTTGGAACTGATACTTTGCGGATTGGAAGGAGAGTGCTTGTAAATCTTAACTTCCTGCGTTTTCGGATTAATCAGAAAAAGCCCCGAGCCCTCAGTTGCCATCCATATCCGGGTAGGGGATTGTTGGAGAATGGTCTGTATCTGCTTGCTTTCGGGTATATAAGTTAGTTTATCAAGCTGCTTTTTCGAAATGGAATAACGGTAAAGTCCGTCAGACGGTGTACCCATATAGATAAGATCGTCATTCCGGTAAAGGGCGGTGACAACCATCTTGTGCATGGCTGTACTGAAATAGTTATCTGAAAACTTGGAGGTGGGAATATCGAACATAATCAGTCCTTGGGAGGTACTGATGAGTAGTTGTTCCGGTGATAGTTCCGCGATACCGTTGACTTGGAGTTTCTTACCGTTTTTCTCGTAATAGAAATTATGAAATTTATCTTTTTCTTCATCGTAATAGGACAGGCCGTCACGCGTACCGATCCATACCCGCCCCTTACTGTCGGTCATTACTATACGGGAAATATCATTAGCGATACTGTTGGGATCGTTCTCGTTGTGTTGATAAACGGTAAACGCATATCCGTCATATTTATTGACTCCGTCATACGTTGCAAACCACATATTTCCACGTTTGTCCTGCGCGATGGAAAATACAGTGCTTTGTGATAATCCTTCGTTGAGGGAGATATAAGAAAAATTGATTTGTTCCCGACTCTCAGGAAAAGCGGATAAGATTCCTGTTGTACACAAGAGGGATAAGCAAATTACTATCTTTTTAAGGTTACTCATTATTAAACCGTAAAATTGATCATGGCATCAAAGATAGTAATATCTTTCAAAAATTCCATACTTCAACATTGATTTACACAAATATATGGATTTTTGAAACAAAATTGAGGGTAGTTAAAGACTTACATACTGTATTTTTGCAGCATCAATAAATCGACTCAACTTTCGCAAGCTTCAGTCTCGTAGTTCACGAGGCTACAGATACAAGGTGACAAGATTAATAGATTTGCTTGTTTTATGTCAATAGTACAACATTCATAAGTAATTCCCTTGTCTCCTTGTCAACTGAAACCTTGTTAACTAAAAAGTTGAGCACATGCGAAACTTAAATTAATTTAATATAAAACAGAATGAAGAAAAACATTTTAGTTCTCTGTATGGTGACGGTAGCCGGTTATACAACCCTGACCGCCCAGACTGAAAATTCCAAAACATTGGTTCCGCTGACAAAACGGGTGAATGTACAAGCCGACTCAGCACGTCTTAACCAAATAATCGATGGCTGCTGGGTAGCTGTCGGAACCAAAAAGGAACATGCGATACAGCGGGATTTCACTTGCCTGTTCAATGGTAAACCATCGTATCGCTTCGAACTGAAAGCTGACGACAATACGCTGGAAGGATATGCCCAAGGAGAAACAAAAGGGCGTGCAGAATTTTCTTATTGTTATGCTACCTCGGCCGATTTTAAGAATTTGCCCGCTGATGCTTATCAGAAAGCACAGATAACCAAGACTGTGTATCATCATGGAAAGGGTATTTGTCCGCAGGGAGCTTCCCGCGATTATGAATTTTCCATATATATTCCATCCGATCTTGGCAGTGATGTTAGTACTATTTTTGCCCAATGGCATGGGATGCCGGACCGTACTCTGGTGCAAACTCCGCAGGGTGAGGTGAAAAAACTAACGATTGACGAGTTCGTAGAGTTGGATAAGACTACTATTTTCAAGAAAAACATGGGATTCGAAAAGGTTGCGAAATTAGATAAACAAGGTAATCCGGTAAAAGACAAACAGGGTAATCAGGTTTATAAAGCCGGAAAGAAAAACGGATGGTTGGTAGAACAGGGTGGATATCCGCCGTTGGCTTTCGGATTCTCAGGAGGATTGTTTTATATCAAGGCAAATTCGGATCGCAGTTGGCTGACGGATAAGGACGACCGTTGTAATGCAAACGCTGAAAAGACTCCGGTAATGAAGCCTGTCACTTCCGAATTTAAAGCGTCTACTATTGCTTACAAGATGCCTTTTGCTGATTTTCCCAAAGATTGCTGGGTAACTTTTCGTATTCATATCGACTGGACTGTATATGGTAAGGAAGCTGAAACCATTGTGAAACCGGGTAAGCTGGATGTACAGATGGAATATGTCAAGAAGCAGAAGACCGTGAAGGAACATATTGTAAATAACGAACAAATCCTGATAGGACGCAATGATGATGACGGTTACTACTTCAAGTTCGGTATTTATCGTGTAGGCAATAGTACGAAGCCGGTATATTATAACTTGGCGGGATACGAGGAGAAGTGATGAGTTATAAGTTATGAGTGATGAGTTATTTATTTGTGTTTCTCCTTTCGGAATATAGTGCAACCTATTACAAGCAAATAACTCATCACTTATAACTCATCACTTTTTTATATTCCTCAATCACATGTTTCCTGCTCCGTAAAATCTGCCAGCGGTATACAAGGCAGGTGGTGATGAAGTAGATGCCTGTCTGTAACCACAGGGCTTGATATTCAAAAGATACTTCATTGAGCGTAGCTCCCATACTGTTGATACGTACATAGCCGTTGATGCCGAATGTAGAGGGGAAGAGATAAGAGAAGTATCTCCAGAATGCAGGCATGGCAGCACCTGGCCAGGAAATTCCCGAGAGGAACAATAGCGGTACGGAAGTAAACACAAACAACAGCATACAGGTTTCCCGGTTGCGGATGGCGATAGAAGCCGTCATTGCAAAGAAGATGCAGGCTGCCAGATAAGGCAGGGCAAAAAGAGTCAGTACGCCGGGTATGGCAATCTGGTTGAGGCTAAAAAGACGGGGAACTACGCACAGTATATATACCGCTACCAGAGAATATACCATGAAATAACTCAGACCTTTCCCCATTACAATGCGTAATGTACCGTTATAATGGCGGTTGATAGGAACTAAATCTTTGAACCGGTTGTGCTCCCGTGCTGTTCCCGCTGATAGGCCGATACCCAATAAAAGGGTTTGTTGTATAATTAATATCAATACGGCAGGTATCAGAAAGGCTGCAAAACCATTTGTCGGATTGAAAAGAGTAACATCTTCGTATTCTATGGGATAGGCGGTAATTTCATCCTGACGGGCGGTGGTATTGCCGGCACGCTCCATTTTTATTTCCGCATTCATATCCAGAGAAACGCTTGTATTTGTATTCAGCAATGATTTGTAATAGAGCAGACCGCTCATATCACAAAAAAGACTGACTTGTGTTTGCTTGCCTTTGGCTATGTCGTCACTGAAATGGACAGGTATATAAATGATGCCGTATGCTTTGCGGTCTTTCAGCATCAATTTAGCTTCTTCCATGTCGGCACAGTATGCTACGATACTTACTTCGGGGCTGGCATCCACTTTACGCAGATATTCCCGGCTTAATGCGCTACGCGAATTATCCACCACCACGGCAGGTACCTCACGAATGGTTTCGTTGGTATAAATAAAGGAATATATCAATGGATAAACCAATGGGACAAGCACAAAGAAGATAAGCACCCCTTGATCGCGGAAAGTGGTGCGAAATTCCTGCTTCCAGATATAGAACAGGTCATATATGCCTTGTACAACTTTCTGTTTAAACGTCAGCTGTTTCATTACGGTACATATTTATAGTATATCAACGCTTCTTTCAACCTGTGGGCAACCAGGAACGGAAGCATCATAAAAATAAGCAGTGCCACGTAGTTCATCCATGAATAAATCATCGGATAACCGTTCAGTGCCTGGTCTACATAGATAAGGAAGTAGTGGCGCAACGGGAATAAATTAGCTAATGCTTGCAGTACGGGGTGCATAGCCATGGTGGGAAATGACAGTCCGCACATAGAGAAAGAAAGCACTCCCCACAGGGAAGCGAAACTAAGTCCCAGGCGCAACGTAGGCAGTGTACCTATCATCAGTACGCCCATTCCCTGTGACGCCAAAACCAGACAAAGAGTGGCGAACAGCATCGGCAGGATACCACTGTTGCAAGGGAAATGTAGAAAACCATACAGGTATACATTATATAATATACCCATCAGGAAGAATATAGCCGTATGCGGCAGTAATTTTCCGGCAAGGGAAATCCAGATGGAATTATTTCCCATACGCAACCATTCACGGGCTGTACGGTGTTTTATTTCGACACCAATGGAGTAAACGGTTATCATAAAAATGAGCAACATCAAAACTCCGGGAGCAAAGGTGTTACACAAATATACGGAATAGTTTAGCCAGGGGTTGTTCAACGGGTGTGTGTCAATGACAATCGGTTGAAGAAATGCCATTGCCTGGTCTTCGGTAGCGCCTTTAGCGTACAATGAGGTACGTGCGGCAGCTCCTGATGCTAACTCGCTCATCATCTTCATGTCTTTGTATAACAATGAACCGGCGATGAGTAGGGTATTATTGGTATAGAAAGAAACTTTGGGCTGTCGCTGGGCTTGTGCCTTGGCGGTCATTCCCTCGGGAATATAATAGAAACCATAAATTTCTCCCCGTTGCATGGCGGTACGTGCTTCGTTGATAGTAGGATAATGAGCGACAACGGCTGTTTGTTCGAATGCATCCAGATTACGTGCCAATTGGCGGGAAGTGGAGGTCATATCCTGATCTACTACTCCTATGGGCATATTGGTAGGCAGTCCCGAATCCATCAATGTGGTGAAAAAGATATAACAGAATAAAGGGGCTATCACCATACAGAACAGGTATAGCGGACGAGATACGAGACGACGACACTCACGTTTCATCACGTTCCAAAGGGCTATATATTTATTGGTTTGTTCCATGCTCTCTGCATCCTCTGTGGTGAAGAATTATTTTTTCAGAATCACGCTCATTCCGGGTCTCAATCCTTCCACTTTCTCTTGTGGAGAAGCTTTTACTTCAAATGTTTTTAAGTCGAACTGTCCCGTTGTTTTGGTGGCTTTCCAGGCAGCGTATGTGCCAAGGTCTTTCATGTAATACACTTTCAAACGGATGTTCTTGTCGAGTGCAGGGATGAAAGCGTCAAATTCGGTATCCATGCCTAAACCTTGCAGTAAGTCTTCGCGTACATTGAAAGTTACCCACATATCTTCCAGTATGGCGATGTTCATAATGGGAGCACCTGTTCCTACCAATTCACCTACTTTGGGGAATATTTCGGATACCTCTCCGGCAGTTTGAGCTATCAGGTAGGTTTCTTTGATGTAAGACTCTACTTCGGCTACTGCTCCTTTGGCACGTTCCACTAAAGCGGCTGCTGCGGCTTTGTCTTCGCGTTCCGCACCATTCTTTGCCATATCGTATTGTGCTTTAGCGGCTTTCTCGGTTGCTTGGGCGGCATCTCGCTGGGCGGTTACTTCATCCAGCTTTTGTGCAGACATAACACCCTGATCGTGCAGATTCTTTACACGTTTGTATGACTTTTCTGAAATAGCAAGTCCGGCTTGTGCTTTTTGCCACATCTCATAAGCAGCCTGAATCTGTTCCCGGCGGGCACCTTTCAAGGCTTTCTCATTCTGGGCTTGGGCGGCAGCTTCAGCGGCACGTGCCTGTTCCAACTTGGCTTGTACGTCCGGAGCCTCCAGAATAGCTAATGTATCTCCGGCTTGTACGCTTTGTCCTTCTTTTACCCGGAATTCCAGAATACGTCCCGGCACCTTGCTCGATACGCGGTATTCTGTTACTTCCGCTTGTCCTTGTATAATTTCCGGTCCTTTACGTAACATAAAGAAACCTACCAAAGCAACGATGGCAATTACTCCCGTCAGAGTAAGGAATGCCAGCAGCATGTTACTGTTTTGTGACTTTGTATCCATATTGATGATTTTGAATTTCAGATTTATAATTTATAAAATGTCAACTGTCAATTATTAATTGTCAATTGCCCTGTTGCTTTCTTCAGATAAATTTCTGTCAACTTTACATCTATTTGCGCATCTATCTTTTCTGATTGGGCTGAAAGCCAGGCAGTATGTGCTTCGAGTACATTGCTTGCGGGGATCACTCCTTCTTCAAATCCAAGCGTGGCATAACGCAGGTTTTCATCGGCTTTTTCCAAATTCTTTTCTGCCATAATCAGCTTTTTGGCAGCTTCATTAACCTTGAATGTCGATTGGCTCACTTGTAGCTCGATCTTTTCTTTGGCATCGTCGAGCTGATATTGAGCTATCCGGGCTTCGGATTTGGCTGCTTTTACTTTATATATGCCTTCTCCCCAATGCCAAATAGGTACGGAAACCATTACTCCTACATTCCACATCCCTTTGAACTTGTTCTCGAAACCATTGAAAACCGAAGGATTGGTTGCTGCATAACTGCCTATAAGGGCCAATGAGGGAAGAAATTCAGCACGGGTTACATTTACTTTCTGCTTGTAAATCTGTGTAGCGAGTTCAAGGCTGTTTACTTCCGGACGGGCGGCGTATACATTATTTATGTCAATGGCGTTATCGGCTATAGGAACAGGAGACAAATCATTTTCTTGTTCGTCTTTCAGCGTAACAGGAGTGCTGAGGTCAAGACCGCATAATTGACATAATAACATTTTGGAAAGGCTCAGACCATCGTTTACTTTAGTCAAGGTCATTTCGGCTTCATTCACCTTTACCTTGACGGAAAGCCCGTCTGCTTTGGTCGCCACTCCTTCGGCAATCATTTTGTCTACATCGCTGTCCAGCTTCTGTAACAATTCGAGATAACCTTCTGCCAACTTCTTTTTATGGCCGAGTGATACTACCTGCCAATATGCCTGATCGGTACTTAGAATAACTTCCTGCATACCGGTGTTGTGTTGCTGGTGTGCAAGCTCTTCGGCATATTTGGTGATTTTATTGTAAGCCCGTATTTTCCCACCCATGTATAAAGGCTGTGTAAGGGTTAATGCTCCCGCATACATGTTTCGGGTATCGGTGCGGAAAGCATCGACTAATGCACTTCCTGCCCCGTTGAGAGCACCAACCAAACTTTGTCCCAATGCAGGCAATTGACCGGCTATTTCAGGATGTAACTGTGCGATGGTTTGGAAAGCTCCTTGTAATGGGGTACTGAGATTTGTTCCTAATCCGGATAATGCACCTTTTTGCGCATCGTTCAAAAGAGATATTTCTTTTTGGCTGCGCATATAACCTCCCGTTGCCGAAATATCAGGAAGATAGTTAGTAAATGCCGCTTTCTTTTGATAGTGTGCAGCATTGATCTTTTCCTGGCTGATCAGTAGTTCTTTGTTGTTGGCAATTGCTAATGCACGGCAACTATCCAAGCTTAATACACTCTGCGCAACCATCGGGAGCGTCAGGCAAGTCAACCAGATGAAACAGAAGAACTTTTTCATTGTGTCTATACATTATAATAGTAATGGAACTCTCGCTTTTTAAAGCAACAATAATTGCATAAGCAACGATGCAAATGTATAGGGTTTCAATGATATCGCAAAATAATTTTTGCTTTTTTTAATTTTTACGTCACAGATTATACTGATTTACACCGATTATTCTTTTTTAATCGGTGTAAATCAGTATAGTTTGTAGTAAACTTAATCCAGATTGAATGATTGTGAACCTATCAGTGTGCCATCTGAGAATATATCTACACGATATGATCCTGCGTAAAGATATTCTTCGACATCCCAATAAACTGTTACATTTTGTTCTTCGCCATTATATTCGATATACTTCTTAATGGAGTATACCAAATTGCGATTTTCATAAGGGAATGTATTGGAAGAACTTTTGGTGAGTACATCATTATCGGGTTTAGTGATGCGTATATAAAGGGTACGTTCACCATTTTCTGCGGTAATGTTCTTGACGATTGTGAAATTGATTTTAAACTTCACCACGTCTTTCACTTTTTTAGCTGCTTTGCCCCGCTTGTTGGTAGGCTGTATGTTGATGTTGGTTGCATCCAATTGGGCAGCAAGTGATACCTTTTTGTTTAATGTGTTTTTCTCCTCGGACAGATTAGTAATCTGGCGGGAGGCGTCATTGTATTTCCGTGTGACATCGGCTATCACCTCTTTTTGGTGGGCGTTCAATTTGCTCAGAGAGTCAATCTGATTGATGTAGCCTATCATTACTTTACGTAAAGTAGCCAGCTCGTTCTTCAAACGGCGTATCTCGGTGGCGTTGCTGCTCTTGACAGTACGAAGTTCTTCCAATAAACGCTGGGTTTTCAATTGCTCTTGTTCTAAAAGTACGGAGAGTGAGTCGTTGGAGACGGTTAGCTTCAACTCATCATACTGTTTGGCGAAGTCGGTGTATTGATTCTCCAGGTCTTCTTTTTCCAGATCAAACTCTTGTACCAACTCGCTGTTGGTTTTCTTCTCTGAAATTAATAAAACCGTTACACCTATTAATAATAGTACTAAGATACTTCCGACAACAATCAGAAGCGTATTTTTTTTATTAGCCATATTCTAAAAAGAGTGATTAATGATTTAGTAATTAATGATCGATACTACAATTAATATTCATTATCGGCTGCAAAAATAATCATTAATCACTAATCACTAATCACTAATCACTAACTAAATGTTCATTTAACTAAAATTATTATGGAAATATTTCTTTAATAAGGAATGTCGTTGTACTTTTGTACCAACTTAAAAGAACACTTATTTAAACAAAAAAACTTTAGGAATTATGTCAAAAGTAACCGTAGTGGGTGCAGGTAACGTAGGTGCTACATGCGCTAATGTATTAGCTTTTAATGAAGTGGCTGACGAAGTAGTAATGCTGGATGTAAAAGAAGGCGTTTCAGAAGGTAAAGCAATGGATATGATGCAGACTGCTCAGTTGTTGGGTTTTGATACAACCTTGATCGGTTGTACCAACGATTATGAGAAAACTGCTAATTCTGATGTTGTTGTAATCACTTCAGGTATTCCTCGTAAGCCGGGTATGACTCGTGAAGAGTTGATCGGTGTAAATGCCGGTATCGTTAAGTCGGTTGCAGAAAACATCCTGAAATATTCTCCGAATGCTATCTTGGTAGTTGTTTCCAACCCGATGGATACAATGACTTACCTTGCATTGAAATCTTTAGGCTTGCCCAAGAACCGTGTTATCGGTATGGGTGGTGCTTTGGATAGCTCACGTTTCAAATATTTCTTGTCTCAGGCTTTGGGTTGCAACGCCAACGAAGTAGAGGGTATGGTTATCGGTGGTCACGGTGATACTACCATGATTCCTTTGGCTCGTCTGGCTACTTATAAAGGTGTACCTGTAAGCACCCTGTTGAGCGAAGAAAAGTTGAACGAAGTAGTTGCTTCTACGATGGTAGGTGGTGCTACTCTTACTAAGTTGCTCGGTACTTCTGCATGGTACGCTCCGGGTGCTGCTGCATCTTACGTAGTAGAATCTATCATCCACAACCAGAAGAAGATGATTCCTTGTTCAGTTCTTTTGGAAGGTGAATATGGTGAAAAAGACCTTTGTATCGGTGTACCTGTAATCCTTGGTAAGAACGGTATCGAGAAGATCGTTGAACTGGAACTGAATGCTGGTGAAAAAGAAAAATTCGCTGCAAGTGCTAAAGCTGTTCATGGTACCAACGCTGCTTTGAAAGAGGTAGGTGCTCTCTAATTGAGGGTTAACTTAAAAAAAATAAGTAAGCCTCACGGTCTTTTCGATAGGAAAAGCCGTGGGGCTTTTTTGTTATAACACATGATAATAGTACGGGAAACAGTTCTGATTTGTCCTGATTTATATATGTTAATTGCGGGGTTTGCAACTATTTGATAATCAGCACTGAAAAGACTGCCTATCTCAGTATGCAACTGAAATAGATTGAGTATACGAGTGTGTTTGCAAGGACCGACTATTGTTAAATAAATTGCTAAATTAATCGTTATGAAAAAAATACTGATAACCATTGCCGCCCTTTGTTTGGCGGGCGCTTCTTTTGCGCAAGACTCTCCGTTGTGGATGCGTCATTGTGCTATTTCTCCGGATGGAACTATCATTGCTTTTACTTATAAGGGAGATATTTATACAGTACCAGTCAATGGTGGACGTGCTGTACAGATTACCACCAATCCGGCTTATGATACCACGCCTCTGTGGAGCCCTGATGGAAAGCAGATTGCTTTTGCTTCCGACCGTATGGGAAGCCTGGATATTTATATTGTATCAAAAGATGGTGGCGAACCGCGCCGGCTGACTACCCACTCAGGCAGTGAAACCCCGGTTGCTTTTAGTGATGCCGGACATATTCTGTTCTCTGCCGATGTGATGCCTTCTGCCGAAACTGTACTTTTCCCTTCTAACGGACAGTTCAGGCAGATGTATCAGGTGTCTGTTGAAGGTGGACGTCCTGTTCTGTATTCATCCATGCCGATGGAATGTATCTCTATCAATAAAGAGGGCGTGATGCTCTATCAGGACAAGAAGGGTTATGAGGATTATTGGCGTAAACATCAGGTTTCTCCGATAGCGCGTGATATATGGATGTATACTCCGGGTAAAACACCGGCTTATCAGCAGCAGACTACTTTCGGAGGGGAAGACCGTGAACCGGTTTGGGCTCCCGATGGTAAATCGTTCTATTATCTGAGTGAAGAAAACGGAACTTTTAATGTGTATCAACGTACCCCGGGTGCATCGACGGCTACTCAAATCACTCATCATACTAAGCAGCCGGTACGTTTCCTTAGTGTAGCAGCCGATGGCAGGCTTTGTTATGGACTTGACGGAGAAATATATACGCTGGCTTTGGGCGGGCAGCCGCAAAAGGTGAACGTCAGCATTGTTTCCGACCGGAGTGATAAGGATATTATCCGCCAGATAAAAAATAGCGGGGCTACCGAACTGGCATTGTCTCCTAATGGTAAAGAAGTAGCTTTTATATTGCGTGGTGATGTATATGTAACATCGGTAGACTATAAGACCACAAAGCAAATCACAAACACTCCTTGCCAGGAACGTGATGTGAACTTCGCTCCTGACGGACGTTCATTGGTGTATGCTTCCGAGCGTAACGGGCTTTGGCAACTTTATACTTCTACGATTACCCGTAAAGATGAAAAGCAGTTTACGTATGCCACCGAATTGCAGGAAGAACGATTGACGAATTCTGAGTCCACTTCTTTCCAGCCGCAATATAGTCCTGATGGTAAAGAGGTCGCATTTCTTGAGAATCGTGCAGCGATACGTGTTATCAACTTGAAGACAAAAGCGGTGCGTACGGTGATGGATGCCAAGTATCAATATTCTTATGAGGATGGTGACCAGTGGTTTCAATGGAGTCCTGACAGCAAATGGATTCTTTCGGATTTCATAGGCATCGGCGGCTGGAACAATAAGGATGTCGTTCTGCTGAATGCAGACGGAAAAGGAGAAATGGTCAATCTGACCGAAAGCGGTTATACCGATGTTAATGCCAAATGGGTGTTGGGCGGCAAGGCTATGATTTGGACAAGTGACCGTGCCGGCTATCGCAGTCATGGTAGTTGGGGCTCTGAAGATGATACCTATATCATGTTCTTCGATGCTGAAGCTTATGAGCGTTTCCTTATGAATAAGGAAGAAACAGCTTTACTGGAAGAAGCAGAAAAGAAAGCGAAGGAAGATAAGGAAAAGGTGGAAAAGAAGAAAGAGGATAAGAAAGATGCCAAGAATAAGGACGCTAAAGAAGATGAAGCCGAAAAAGACAAGAAAGTAGAGCCGTTGAAGTTCGATCTTGCCAACCGTTTTGATCGTATCGTCCGCCTGACGGTTAATTCTTCACATCTGACGGATGCCGTGCTAACTCCGAAAGGGGATGCCCTTTATTATTTGTCTACTTTTGAGGATGGTTGTGACCTTTGGAAACATGACCTGAAGGAGAATACTACGAAAGTGCTTCTGAAAGATGTTGGTGAAGGTGCTTTACAACCTGATAAAGAAGGAAAGAATATCTTCCTTTGCAGCAGTGAGGGAATGAAAAAGATAGAGGTTGAAGGCAGTAAGGTGACTCCGATAGAATTTGAAGCTTTCTTTGATTATCGTCCGTATGGTGAACGTGAGTATATTTTCGACCACGTATGGCAACAAGTCGATGACAAATTCTATGTGGAAGACTTGCAAGGTACCGACTGGAATGGTTATAAGGCTACTTACAAGCGTTTCTTGCCTTATATCAATAATAACTATGACTTTACAGAGATGTTGAGCGAGATGCTGGGCGAATTGAATGCTTCCCATACCGGTGCACGTTACTATGCTGCAGGTGCTACATTGCCTACGGCAACTTTAGGAGTTTTCTATGACGAAACTTATACGGGTGATGGTTTGAAGATAAAAGAAATTATTGCTCAAAGTCCTCTGACTAAGAAGAAAACCGATGTTATTCCGGGTTGTGTCATTGAGAAGATTGACGGGGTAGCTGTCAAGGCAGGTGTAGATTACTTCCCTTTGCTTGAAGGAAAAGCGAACCGCAAGGTAATTCTCTCTGTTTACAATCCAGCTACCAAAAAACGTTTTGAAGAAACGATAAAACCCATTACCATTGCGGAGCAAAGTGAACTCCTTTATAAACGTTGGGTAGAGAATTGTCGCAAGAAGGTGGAAGAACTTTCCGGAGGACGCATCGGTTATGTTCATATCAAAGGAATGGATAGCCCGAGTTTCCGTAAGATGTATTCTGAGTTGCTTGGACGCAATCGTAACAAAGAAGCGGTAGTGGTAGATGTTCGTCATAACGGTGGCGGATGGCTGCACGACGATGTTGTAACCTTGCTTAGCGGCAAGGAGTATGAACGTTTCGTTCCGCGCGGACAGTATATCGGAAGTGATCCTTTCAATAAATGGTTGAAACCGTCTTGCATGTTGGTTTGTGAAGACAATTACAGTAATGCGCATGGTACTCCTTTTGTATATAAAACCTTAGGTGTAGGCAAGTTGGTGGGAACCCCGATTGCCGGAACAATGACGGCCGTTTGGTGGGAACGCCAGATAGATCCGAGCATTGTATTCGGTATTCCGCAGGTAGGTTGTATGGATATGCAAGGTAATTATCTGGAGAATCATACGTTACAGCCCGATATACTGGTATTTAACACACCGGAGGATGCACTGAAAGGGGATGATACTCAATTGAAGGCGGCGGTAGATTGTTTGTTGAAGCAGTTGCCAAAGAAATAATGATGTAGTCTGTATATGATTCAATATCTTTAAGAAAAATATTGAATCATATAAAAATGTCGCCTACTATCAAGCCGAAGGTCGCCTACCTTCGGTCTGATAGTAGGCGACCTTCGGCTTGATAGTAGGCAATGTTTGGAACTGATTTTTAATATGATTGATAATCAGTAGATTGTGCTCGTTGGCGCTTTTGTGAAAAGATGATACAAAACTCTTGTAGAAAGACTCGTTATCTTACATCCACCCCCCACATCATCTTGTTCCGTAATGTATCGAAAAATACGTGATTAAAACGTTTGACTACCTTGATGGAATAGTCTGCCCGTGAAATACTGAGGCGGGTAGTGTCTTTGCAGGATTCACTGCGTCCGTCGATTGCCACGAGGAAGTTGTGACTGCGGCTTTCCACATCAAGCGTTATTTCCCAGTCATCGCAAATAACAATGGGGCGCACGTTGAGGCTATGAGGAGCAACAGGAGTAATGGCAATTGTTTTGCTATGAGGTACAATAACCGGGCCACCTACACTGAGTGAATAGGCTGTGGAACCGGTAGGAGTGGCTATCACTAAACCGTCGGCCTGGTAGGTAGTAAGATGAGCACCATTGATTGCCGTGTGGATACTGATCATGGACGAACTGTCGCGTTTCAATACCGCTATTTCATTGAGCGCATAGGGAGATTCCATCAGCTTTTCATCCTTACATCTCAACTGCAATACACTTCGTTCTTCTACCTTATAATGGTTATTGTAAATTTCATCAATCGTTTCTTCCATTTCTTCGGGCGATATATCGGCCAGAAAGCCGAGGCGTCCTGTATTGATGCCCAGAATAGGAATGTTCTTCTTACCGACACGGCTGGCGGCTTTCAGGAACGTGCCGTCCCCACCGATGCTGATAACCATATCTGCATAAAAGTCTTCACCGTCAAACAATTCAGCCGAAGGAATATTAAGGTGCAGGTCGGAAGTCAGGAAATGATAGAACTCGCGGCATACGCAAAGTTGCGCTTTCCGTTGTCCCAACAAGCGGAAGAGTTTTTCGGCATACGATGATTTCTTGGCTTGATAAGTATTTCCAAATATGGCAAATTTCATAACTGGTTTCTGTTATTGTGAAATGCAAAGATGCTATTTTTTTCTCAGAATGTTGGCAATATCCCGCTATAATTTGTATTTTTGCCGCAAACTATAAACCGAATTATGACGAAATTAAGCGTAAATATAAATAAGGTAGCAACATTGCGTAATGCCCGTGGAGGAGATACTCCCAATGTAGTAAAGGTGGCTTTGGATTGTGAAAGCTTTGGTGCCGATGGCATTACGGTACATCCGCGTCCCGATGAGCGGCATATTCGCAGAAGCGATGTTTATGACCTTCGCCCGTTGTTGCGCACGGAATTTAATATCGAGGGGTATCCCGCCCCTGAGTTTATCGACCTGGTACTGAAAGTAAAGCCCCATCAGGTTACTTTGGTTCCTGATAGTCCTACCCAGTTGACCTCTAATTCCGGGTGGGATACAAAAGCAAATCTGAGTTTTCTGACTGAGGTGTTGGATGCGTTTAATAATGCGGGTATCCGTACTTCCGTGTTCGTATCTACCGATGCGGAAATGATAGAATATGCCGCCAAAGCAGGTGCCGACCGTGTGGAACTTTACACAGAACCTTATGCTACGGCTTTCCCGCAAGGTAAGGAATCGGCGGTAGCTCCTTTTGTGGAAGCTGCTAAAGTGGCCCGTAGCTTAGGTTTGGGATTAAATGCCGGACATGACTTGAGCTTGGTGAATTTGAACTATTTTTATCAAAATATTCCCTGGTTGGACGAAGTCTCTATCGGTCATGCGCTGATAAGCGACGCTCTGTATCTGGGATTGGAACGTACTATTCAGGAATATAAAAACTGTCTTCGCTAATGAATCTTATGTTGTTATTGGCCCAGGTGGGTCCGGCGTTGGCCGATTCGATTGCCGGAACAAATCCGGTACTTACTCCCGTAGCTGCCTCGGATGAAATGAATCTGTGGAGCATGGCTATCAAGGGTGGTTGGATTATGATAGTTCTCGGACTGTTATCTGTTGTCTGCTTCTATATTTTGTTTGAACGTAACTACGTCATTCGGAAAGCTGGCAAAGAAGATCCGATGTTCATGGATAAGATTAAGGACTATATTCTGGGTGGTGAAATAAAGGCTGCCATTGCTTATTGCCGTAGTGTTAATACACCTTCAGCCCGTATGATTGAGAAAGGAATCAGTCGTTTGGGACGTCCGGTGAACGACGTGCAGGCTGCTATTGAGAATGTAGGTAACATTGAAGTGGCCAAGTTGGAGAAAGGCTTGACAATTATGGCAACGATTTCCGGCGGTGCGCCAATGATAGGTTTTCTTGGTACGGTGACCGGTATGGTACGTGCTTTCTTTGAAATGGCTAATGCCGGTAATAATATCGATATAACTTTATTGTCTGGTGGTATATACGAAGCTATGATTACGACCGTAGGTGGTTTGATTGTCGGTATTATCGCCATGTTCGCCTATAATTATCTGGTGACTCTGGTAGATGGTGTGGTCAATAAGATGGAAGCCAAGACAATGGCTTTCATGGACTTGCTGAACGAGCCCGCCAAATAACTCATAACTTATAACTCATAACTTAGTAAAACGTGTTACAACGTAGAGCAAAAATATCGCCCAATTTCAGTATGGCATCCATGACGGATGTTATCTTCCTGCTGTTGATTTTCTTTATGATTACTTCTACGGTCGTATCACCGAACGCAATCAAGGTGTTGCTTCCGCAGGGTAAACAGCAGACTTCCGCCAAGCCTTTGACGAGGGTTATTATTGATAAGGATTTGAACTTTTACGCAGCTTTCGGCAATGACAAGGAACAGGCATTGACCTTGGATGAATTAACTCCTTTCCTGCAATCTTGTGCGGAGAAAGAACCTGAAATGTATGTGGCTTTGTATGCCGATGAGGCAGTGCCTTATCGGGAGATTGTGAGAGTACTGAATATCGCTAATGAGAACCACTTCAAGATGGTGCTGGCTACACGCCCGCCTGAGGGAAAGTGATAAATCGTGAATCAAGACGGTGAAGCAAAAAGAAAAAGGAAAATATATAGGAATGGTAGGGGCACTGTTGGTGCACGTCTTTTTTATTGCCCTTTTGCTGCTGGTCGGATTTACGTTGCCTGAACAGTCGGAAGAAGGTGGTATACCTGTAATGTTGGGCGAAGTGCCCGATGCGTTGGGTACTGCCGATCCGTCTTTGGTAGAAGTGGACGTAATGCCCGAAGAGGTAGCTCCACCACCTCAGAATGCGGTAGAGCAAGATATGCTGACGCAGGAGAACGAAGAAACCGTTGCGATAAAGCCCAAAGCCGAGGAAAAGAAGAAAGAGGTGAAGAAGCCCGAAAAAACAGCAGCGGAAAAGGCAGAAGAAGCCCGTAAGTTGGCAGAAGAAAAGGCGGAAAAGGAGCGGAAAGCTGCCGAAGAAGCGGCTCGCCAACGAGTAGCCGGTGCGTTTGGTAAGGGAGCCCAGATGGGTAGCAAAGGTTCGACGGAGGGAACCGGAGTTCAGGGAAGCCCTACGGGAAATGCTTCCGAGGGAGCAATTACGGGAACGGGTGGTTATGGAACTTTTAATCTTGGCGGACGTTCTATTGGAGAAGGCGGATTGCCGCGTCCTATATATAATGTACAGGATGAAGGCAGGGTAGTGGTTACTATCACCGTGAATCCGGCCGGACAAGTGATTGCTACCAGTATCAACCGGTTGACGAATACAGTGAACCCTGCGTTGCGGAAAGCTGCTGAGGATGCGGCAAAGAAAGCAAAGTTTAACTCGGTAAGCGGGTTGAATAACCAGACAGGAACAATAACATATTATTTTAATTTAAAATAAGAGGAGAAAAAGACATGGGTACAGTTTATGTGTTTTTTGCAGATGGGTTTGAAGAAATAGAAGCATTCACTTCTGTCGATGTAATGAGACGTGCAGGGCTGAACGTAGAAATGGTAACGGTAACTCCTGATGAAATAGTAACCGGAGCTCATGACGTGCCTGTGCTTTGTGATAAGAATATAGAGAACTGTGACTTTTTTGATGCAGATCTGATTTTGCTGCCGGGCGGTATGCCGGGTGCTGCCACTTTGGAAAAAAGTGAGGACTTGCGCAGGCTGATTACTCGTTTTGCGGAACAGAATAAACCGATTGCCGCTATCTGTGCCGCTCCTATGATTTTAGGAAAAATGGGCTTACTCAAAGGGAAAAAGGCTACTTGCTATCCGGCTTTTGAACAATATCTGGAAGGTGCGCAGTTCACAGGTGCGCAAGTAGAGAAAGACGGTAATATTATTACCGGAATAGGTCCTGGCAGCGCTATGGAATTTGCGCTTGCAATAGTAGAACTTTTGCTCGGCAAGGATAAGGTACAAGAATTGAAAGAAGCGATGTGCGTACTTTGATTATGATTTCAGAATTATGATTTATGAATTGCCATGCGGATTTGTGCGCTATCATTCATAACTTATAACTCATAACTTATAACTCATAAATGAATTATGCTCTGATAGTTGCCGGTGGTAAAGGCTTGCGTATGGGAAGCGAACTTCCCAAGCAGTTTCTCCCGATTGGGGGGAAACCTGTATTGATGCGCACCATAGAAGCCTTCTATGCCTACAATTCGGAGATACAGATAATATTGGTGCTTCCGTGCAGCCAGCAGCCTTATTGGGCTGACTTGTGCCGGGAGCATCATTTCTCAGTTCCTCATCATGTTGCTGATGGAGGAGAAACCCGCTTTCATTCAGTTAAAAATGGTTTAGCGTTTGTAACTACACCCGGTCTGGTAGGAGTGCATGACGGAGTGCGTCCTTTTGTAGCCGGGGAAGTGATTGCCCGTTGTTATACATTGGCAGCAGAGAAAAAAGCAGTGGTTCCTGTGATAGATGTGGTAGAGACGGTACGGCATTTGGAAGGCGGGGAAAGTGTAACCGTAAATCGTGACGAATATAAACTGGTTCAGACACCGCAAGTCTTTGATGCCGATTTGTTGAAAAAGGCTTATGAACAACCCTATACTGCGGACTTTACCGATGACGCTTCGGTGGTGGAAGCGCTGGGAAGTCCGGTCTTTTTGACAGCCGGTAACCGGGAAAATATAAAAATAACAACTCCTTTTGATTTAAAAATAGCGACTGCACTCTTAGGCTCATGTTCGATTTAAGCACGCGTGACATAAAATATTTGTCGGGCGTCGGACCTCAACGTGCTTCGGTGCTCAATAAAGAATTGGGCATTTACTCTTTTCATGATTTACTCTATTATTTCCCTTATAAATATGTAGACCGTAGTCGCATTTATTATATCCGTGAGATTGACGGTACGATGCCTTATATCCAGTTGAAAGGTGAGATATTGGGATTTGAAACAGCAGGTGAAGGGCGGCAGAGAAGACTGATTGCCCACTTCTCGGACGGAACGGGAGTGATTGATTTGATTTGGTTTCAAGGTATTAAATATCTGGTAGGAAAGTATAAAGTTCATCAGGAATATATTGTGTTTGGCAAACCTTCTGTGTTCAATGGCAGAATCAACATTGCCCACCCGGATATTGACCTGGCTTCCGAGTTGAAATTGTCGGCAATGGGATTGCAGCCCTATTACAATACAACAGAGAAGATGAAACGCAGTTCTCTCAATTCGCATGCGATTGAGAAAATGATGAAAACCGTCATTCAGCAGTTGAATGAGCCATTGCCCGAAACCCTTTCGCCGTTGGTACTGGCGGAACATCACTTGATGCCTCTTACGGATGCTTTAATCAATATTCATTTTCCCGCCAATCCGGATACCTTGCGAAAGGCGGAATACCGTTTGAAGTTTGAGGAACTTTTCTATGTCCAACTGAATATTCTTCGCTATGCCAAAGACAGGCAACGGAAATATCGCGGCTATATCTTTGAGAAAGTAGGAGAGGTCTTCAATACATTCTACTCCCGTAATCTACCCTTTGAGTTGACTAATGCGCAGAAGCGTGTACTGAAAGAGATACGTTGGGATTTAGGTTCAGGTAAGCAGATGAACCGTTTGTTGCAGGGCGATGTAGGTAGTGGGAAAACGCTGGTTGCACTGATGAGTATGCTTATTGCGCTCGATAACGGGTATCAGGCATGTATGATGGCGCCTACCGAGATTCTGGCAAATCAGCATTACGAAACAATTCGCGAACTGCTGTATGGAATGGATATCCGGGTGGAATTGCTGACGGGCTCTATTAAGGGAAGACGCCGGGAAGCTATCCTTTCGGGATTGTTAACCGGAGATGTACGTATCTTGATAGGTACTCATGCGGTCATCGAAGATACGGTGAATTTTGCTTCATTGGGATTAGTGGTGATTGATGAACAGCATCGTTTTGGAGTAGCACAACGTGCCCGTCTATGGACGAAAAGTGTGCAACCACCCCATATACTGGTAATGACTGCCACCCCGATACCGCGGACTTTAGCCATGACACTTTATGGTGATTTGGATGTGTCAGTAATTGATGAATTGCCACCTGGTAGAAAACCGATTGCCACAATCCACCAGTTTGATAACCGCCGGGAAAGTCTGTATAATTCTGTCCATAAGCAAATTGCAGAGGGACGCCAGATTTATATTGTTTATCCGTTAATTAAAGAAAGCGAAAAGATTGACCTGAAAAATTTGGAAGAAGGCTATCTCCATATTTGTGAAGAATTTGCCGGTTGTAAGGTCTGTAAGGTACATGGGAAGATGAAGCCTGCCGAGAAAGATGCGCAGATGCAGTTGTTCGTTTCAGGCGAAGCGCAAATTATGGTTGCTACTACGGTAATCGAAGTAGGTGTGAATGTCCCTAATGCTTCGGTGATGATTATCGAGAATGCCGAGCGTTTCGGATTGTCTCAACTTCATCAGCTTCGTGGCCGTGTAGGCCGTGGTGCCGACCAGTCTTATTGTATTCTGGTAACCGGATATAAACTGGCCGAAGATACCCGCAAGCGTTTGGAGATAATGGTCCGTACCAACGACGGTTTTGAAATAGCTGAGGCGGATTTGAAGTTACGTGGTCCGGGTGATTTGGAAGGAACGCAACAGAGCGGTGTTGCTTTTGATTTGAAGATTGCCGATATAGCCCGTGACGGTCAATTGTTGCAATACGTCCGTGGCATTGCCCAGGCTATTGTCGATAAAGACCCCAACGGTACTCTTCCTGAAAATGAACTCCTGTGGAGACAGTTAAAAACGCTAAGGAAAACGAACGTCAATTGGGCGGCTATTAGCTGAAAAACGGTTAAAAATACGCTTTATTTGCATTTTATGTTGTAAAACATGTGTGGTATATAACTCGCATATTTACAATAAGTTATCACTTAATATTTACTGAATGCTTCCTTCTGCCCTTGAAAAAATAGTTAAGAACCAACACTGCTTTTCGGAGAGAAATGTTACCTTTGGGAGAATTTTTGAAAAATAATCTGGATATTCGCATTAGAACAGGTGTGGTTAGATGAACCGGAGATGCTCAACGGATATCAAAAATGAATGGCGAAACGGAATGAATTTTAATTGGATTAGAACGGTTGTGTTAGCAGCAACGGCAATGGTTAGCCTGAACTCTTTTTCTCAGGATCTGATTGCCCGTCAAGCTCCCATCGACAGAAAACTTAAAAGTGTAGATTCACTGGCTTTACAAAAGCAAATACGCGCGGAGCAGTCTTTGTATCCGGGCTTGGACTTGTATCCGAGTTGGAATAACGAGTTCGTACAAGCTTATGGCGACGCTATTGTTCCGGAAAGCTATACATTTGACCTCACAGGTTTCCACATGCCTACTGAACATGACCGCATCACTGATGTATTCGGTTACCGTCCCCGTAGAAGAAGAGCACACTATGGCTTGGATATCAAGGTATATGTAGGAGATACAATTCGTGCGGCTTTTGATGGTAAAGTGCGTATTGTTAAGAATCAAGGACGCCGTGGATATGGTAAATACGTTGTTATTCGCCATGATAATGGATTGGAAACTGTTTATGGTCACTTGTCAAAACAGTTGGTGGATATAAACCAGTTGGTTAAAGCAGGCGAACCTATTGCATTAGGTGGTAACACCGGACGTTCTACCGGTTCTCATCTTCACTTTGAAACCCGTTTCCTCGGAATTCCTATTAATCCGGCATTGATGTTTGATTTTGAAAAGCAAGACGTTGTTGCCGATGCCTATACTTTCCACAAGACTAAAGGTGCTTCCAATACGGCTCGTAGCATGGCTTCCGGTGAAGGACTGTTCTATAAAGTCAAGAGTGGTGATACTTTGTCCAGAATTGCAGTCCGCCAGGGTACAACAATCGATAAACTTTGTAAGCTGAACCGTATTACCCGCAGAACTATTCTTCGTCCGGGACAGGTATTGCGTTGCTCATAAAACGAAAATTTTCTTTAAACGTAAAACAATCTCTATAGACAGAGGGTACTTTAATATAATTTAGAGTGCCCTCTTTTTCTTTTTTATTTAATAATTCCTAACTTTGCAACCTATTTGTAAGGAGATGAAAGATACCAAGCAACAATTTGAACATGTCATAGCTATTTGTCGTGATTTGTTCTCCAAGAAACTTCATGATTACGGTCCGGCATGGCGTATTCTTCGCCCGGCTTCCGTGACCGATCAGATATTCATTAAAGCCAATCGCATCCGTAGTATAGAAACCAAAGGAGTGACGTTGGTGGACGAAGGTATTCGTTCGGAGTTCATTGCTATTGTCAATTATGGAATTATCGGATTAATACAGCTTGAATTAGGCTATGCCGAACAAGCTGATATCACGAACGAGGAAGCAATGGCATTGTATGACAAATATGCAAAGGTATCTTTGGATTTGATGCTTGCCAAGAACCATGATTATGACGAAGCCTGGCGCTGCATGCGTGTCAGTTCGTATACCGACCTGATATTGATGAAGATTTACCGGACAAAGCAGATAGAAAGTCTGTCCGGGCAAACATTGGTGTCGGAAGGTGTTGACGCTAATTACATGGATATGATTAATTATTCCGTATTCGGATTGATTAAAATAGAGTTTGGAGACTGAGAGAAAACATATTATTAAGCTGGTCTGGGTAAATGCTTGTCGCTTCCTGTTGGCGGTGTTATTCATTTTCTCCGGATTTGTGAAAGCGGTTGACCCGTTCGGTTCTTTCTATAAGATTCAGGATTATCTGACGGCATTCGGCATCCTTTCATGGTTTCCCACTTACCTGCCGCTGCTTTTTGCAATCATCCTGTCGGCAGTGGAGTTTTGCGTCGGCATATTTTTGTTTCTGGGTGTACGCCGAAAGATAGCATCGATACTGGCTCTTCTCTTGATGTGCGCAATGACTCCTTTAACGCTTTATCTGGCAGTGGCGAATCCTGTGTCAGATTGCGGTTGCTTCGGTGATGCATGGGTGTTGACAAACTGGCAGACATTTTGGAAGAACATCGTATTGTTGATAGCTGCTGTCACCGTATTCAGGGAATGGAAACTTATCATTCGCTTTATTACCATGAAGATGGAATGGATGGTTTCCATGTATACGATTCTGTTTGTGTTTGTACTCTCTTTCTACTGCTTGCAGTATTTGCCGATATTGGATTTCCGTCCTTATAAGATCGGGGTGAACATCAAGTCGGCTATGGAGATACCCGAAGGTGCGAAACCAAGTGTCTTTGAGAGCCGCTTTGTATTGGAGAAAGACGGAAAACAACAAGAGTTTACGCTTGACAACTATCCTGACAGTACATGGACATTTGTCGAGACGCGTACCATATTGAAAGAAAAAGGATACGAACCGCCTATTCATGACTTTTCCATGATGAGCCTGGATACCGGTGAAGACCTGACAGATAGTGTGTTGAGCAGTAAAGGCTATACATTCTTGTTGGTAGCCCACCGGATTGAAGGGGCTGACGATAGTAATATCGACCTCATTAACGAAATCTATGATTATAGTGTGGAACATGGTTATGGATTTTATGCGCTGACTTCTTCACCGGCAGAGGAAATTGACTTGTGGCGTGAGAAGACCGGAGCGGAATATCCCTTCTGCCAGATGGATGATATTACATTGAAGACCATTATCCGTTCCAATCCCGGACTTCTTTTGATAAAGGACGGAACGATTCTGAATAAATGGAGTGACAACCGCTTGCCCGATGAATATGTACTCACGGATAGTTTGGATAAACTGGAACTGGGACAACAAAAGCAGGAGAACAACTGGCATACTATCGGTTATGTGCTGCTTTGGTTTATTGTTCCGTTATTGATGGTTATCGGTGTGGATATTCTGGTTATCAAACGCAGGGAAAGGAAGAGGAAGAAAGTGATTAGTGATAAGTGAAAAATGATAAGTGATTTGCTGACAATAGAACTTGATATTATGCCGAAAGGGAAAATACTAACAAATCACTAATCACCAATCACTAAAAAAATATACATTAACCCTTTTAATAAATTAAACAAAAATGAGAAAGAACATTGTTGCAGGAAACTGGAAAATGAACAAAACCCTCCAGGAGGGTATCGCTCTTGCAAAAGAACTGAATGAAGCATTGGCTAACGAAAAGCCTAATTGTGATGTAATCATCTGTACTCCGTTTATCCACTTGGCATCTGTTACTCCGTTGGTAGATGCAGCCAAGATTGGTGTAGGTGCTGAAAACTGTGCAGACAAGGAATCAGGCGCTTATACAGGTGAAGTTTCAGCCGCTATGGTTGCTTCTACAGGTGCAAAATACGTAATTCTTGGTCACTCAGAGCGTCGTGCTTACTATGGTGAGACAGTAGCAATCCTGGAAGAAAAAGTAAAATTGGCTTTGGCTAACGGTCTTACTCCGATTTTCTGTATCGGTGAAGTATTGGAAGAACGCGAAGCTAACAAGCAAAACGAAGTTGTTGCTGCTCAGTTGGCATCTGTATTCTCTTTGTCACCCGAAGATTTCTCTAAGATTATCCTGGCTTACGAACCGGTTTGGGCTATTGGTACAGGTAAGACTGCTACTGCTGCTCAGGCACAGGAAATCCATGCATTCATCCGTTCTATCGTTGCTGAAAAGTATGGTAAGACGATTGCAGATAACTGCTCTATCCTTTACGGTGGTAGCTGCAAGGCTTCCAATGCAAAAGAATTATTTGCAAATCCCGATGTAGACGGTGGTTTGATTGGTGGTGCCGCTTTGAAAGTTGCTGACTTCAAGGGTATCATTGACGCTTTTTAATTAGTTGATAGTTGAAAGTTGATAGTTGATAGTTGGCTGCGCATGATGTAGGGCCAACTGTTAACTATCAACTGTCAACTGTCAACTATCACTTTCAACTATTAAATTATGAAGAAATTAGGCTTACTTTTAGTTGCGAGCTTTGCTATCGTTACATTGTCTATGGCACAGAGTAATATAGTGAAGAATCTGGAACGTAATGTGCCGGGACAAGGCAAGGTAACTATCCATCAAGATTCCCGTATCGAGGAGTTGATAGGATCGGAGTATATTCCTACCGGTTCGGAAGACCGGAAAGTGATTAAAAGTTCGGGTTATCGCATACAAGTGTATGCCGGCAACAATACCCGTCAGGCAAAGAATGAAGCCTATTCTGTAGCTTCCAATATTAAAGAACGTTTTCCCGAACTGTCGGTTTATACTTCTTTCACTCCCCCTCGTTGGCTGTGTCGTGCCGGAGATTTCCGTAGTATTGAAGAAGCTGATGCCATGATGCGCCAGTTGCGCGCTACCGGTGTTTTCAAGGAAGTTTCGATTGTGAAAGACCAGATAAACATCCCGCTTTAATAATTGACAATTGATAATTGACAATTAACAATTCGTCAATTATCATTCATCATTCTTAATTCATCATTTACAACTCATCATTCTTTATTATGTTAGGAAAAGAAGAAATCACATCTTCCTCATTGGACGAACTGAAAGAACATTATCATCGTATTCTCACATTATTAGGCGAAGACCCTGAACGCGAAGGGCTTTTGAAAACTCCCGAACGGGTAGCGAAAGCCATGTTGTCGCTGACTAAGGGGTATACGATGGACCCGCATGAAGTTCTCCGTTCCGCCAAGTTTAAGGAAGAATATAGCCAGATGGTGATTGTAAAAGACATTGATTTCTTTTCCCTTTGTGAGCATCACATGCTTCCCTTCTATGGCAAAGCGCATGTGGCGTATATTCCTAACGGATATATTACGGGATTGAGCAAGATTGCCCGTGTAGTTGATATTTTCTCCCACCGTTTGCAAGTACAAGAGCGTATGACGCTGCAAATCAAAGAATGTATTCAGGAAACGCTGAATCCATTAGGTGTAATGGTTGTAGTAGAAGCCAAGCACATGTGTATGCAGATGCGCGGAGTGGAGAAACAAAATTCCATAACCACTACATCCGATTTTACCGGAGCATTCAACCAAGCCAAGACTCGTGAGGAATTTATGAACCTTATCCGCCATAACTCTTAGTTTTGCTACATTTAGAACCTGATTTCAGGTGCTTGCTTTCTCATTTATTTAAGGACAAGACTTGGAGTGTAGTCTCGTTATCCGGTCGGCTGACACATACTGTGTGAGGCGAGATTCATTGTGCCTTTTCTCCTCAATATATAGATAATGTGTTAGTTCATAGTGGTGAACACTTTGTTTTGTCCTATGAAAACACTTTGTTTCACCCTATTGAAACGATTTGTTTTATACCGTTGAAACAGTTTGTTCCATACTGTTGAAACAAAGTGTTCTCTGCGTTGAAACAAAGTGTTTACCATAGTGGAACAAACTGTTCACCTTAAGAGAACAACTTTTGTAGCATAGAGTACATTCTTTTATCAATGATGTGGGTGTAGCCTCTCGGTATATACTTTTGTTCTGTTATTTCTTTCTGAATTTACTTGTTATTTATTATAAAGTCACTATATTTGTAGTGACCAACGTTTTAAACTAAGAAGCAGTGAACCTGCTTCTGACAAGTTGCAGGCATTTTTTTGTCTGCGGCTTTCCTCATAGGCGGTTTCGTACGCCCGTGGGGAGCATTAATGTGCCTCCAGCTTCTTAGGATGCGTTGGTCAACGGGAACGGCGGAACCGTCTTTTTTCGCCTTCACTGCTAAAACCTACCTAATATGGAAGCAGAAAACACGTTGACTGTCAATCAGAAACTTTCCAATGAAATCTTTTTTAAAGAAGAAACCCGCCGTCTTCGCGAAGTCTTTGTCGGAGCCCACGATGAAGACGAACTACGTTATTTGCGTAACTTGTTACAGGACATGAGCACTATGATGCGAGGGATCGAAATGCCTTGGGAGCGTTTTGCCCCCGTTTTGTTCCGTAGTTTTGCTATCTACATGCGGCATCCGGAAGAAAATCTGGGTGTTAAGAAAGTTTATCAACTAATGGTGATGCTTATGGATGGCGTTACTTGTTTGTCTCAAAACAAATCATTGATTCATAAATCCGCCCTTTTCTTTGAAAAACAAGTGGCGGATATTGATGAACTACTGGAAGAAAGGGATAAAGCGGACGTTAAGATTGATGAGAATTAGTAACTCATTATAATACTCTATCATTGTTCATTGCGAGGAGAGGATATGCCTGTTTGAGATATGACACAACTTCTTCTCGCTGACAATGTTTCATCAAAAGATACTTAGAAGTTCACTATCATCTGCTCATTGGCTTTAAGCATAACCTCTTTTACCTTGTTTCTATATACAATCCGGCAAGTCCGGTCTTTGGGACTAAGCAAAGTAGCTTCCCGAAGTTTTCCTTCTTTCCAATGAAGGTCAACCGTATATCCACCACGGGCTTTGAGTCCTTTAATTACTCCTTCTTTCCATTCGGAAGGGAGCGCGGGTAGTAGATATATCGAGCTTTCGTCACTTTGTAACAGCATTTCCGCGATACCGGCAGTAAGACCGAAGTTCCCATCTATCTGGAAAGGAGCACCATTAAATAAGTTTTTATACATACCCGCACCTTCCGGATTGTTAGCATCTATGGGGTGTAACATATTCCTGATGGCTTGCATGGATTTATTCCCATCTTGCAAACGTGCCCACAAAGCTGTCTTCCAAGCCATGCTCCACCCGGTAGTCTTAAGCCCTCTGTTCTCTAATGACCGGCGGGCGGCTTCAAAGATTCGCTTATTCTGTGGAGTGATGTCGTGTCCCGGGAATAATCCGAACAGATGCGACACATGCCTGTGTTGCGGTTCAAATTCGGTGTATTCTTTGTTCCATTCCAGGAGTTGTCCTTGCTTACCTGCTTGATAGGGTGGCAATAGACTTAATTGTCCGTCAAGTTTCTTTGTGAATGAATCTTCTTTCTGCAAGATACGGGCGGCCTGCACGGTATTACTGAATAGGTTGCGGACGATTGCAATATCCATCGTGGGACCCGGACATACCGAAGCCTCTTTTCCGTTGGGGAGAATAAAGTGATTCTCCGGTGAAGTGCCGACGGGAGTTACCCATGCTCCGTCTTCATTCTGTACCAACCATTCTGAATAAAACTTTGCGGAACCGAGCATTATCGGAAAATAACGCTCCAGGAATACCTTGTCGTTGGTGTATAGATAATGTTCCCAGATATGACTGCATAGCCAGCCGCCCGACATGTTCCAGAAAAACCAGTAAGTAAAACCATCGCTGGGATAGCCTTCGCGCCAGAGTGAAACGTTGTGATGAATGACCCATCCATCCAAGTCGTACATTTCACGGGCCGTTTCTTGTCCCCGTTGCGAGATTTCTGTCAGGAAGCGGAATAGCGGTTCATGACATTCGGAAAGGTTGGTTACTTCGGCAGGCCAGTAGTTCATTTGCAGATTGATGTTGAGCGTATAACCTGAGTTCCAGGGCGGCAGAAGCAAGTCGTTCCAGATTCCTTGCAGATTCAGGGGTTGTCCGCCGGGACGCGAACCGGCAATCATCAGGTAGCGTCCGTACTGGAATATCAGTGCTATCAGTGATAAATCTTCTGTTTGGGAGAACCGGGTAAGGCGTATGTCCGTAGGCATATTCCGGGTATAGGCAGAGGGAAGTTCAAAACTCACCCGGTTGAAAAGCTGCTGATAATCAGAGATATGTTCTTTCCTGATTTGTGCATACTCTTTTCCCGCCAGATACTTTTGCTGTTGCATAATCTCCAGAGAAGGATTCTTTCCTTGCTGGCTGGGACTGACATTCCAGCCATTGTAACCGGTAGCGGCATAAAGAACCAGAACAATTTCGCTACATTCCTTGACTTCAATACGGTTATTATCTGTCTGGATTGTTCCGTCTTTGGCAATCGGAATCAAACAGGCTTCAAAAGGCATGCCTTTACCGTCCAGCGAATCGGCATAGAGCACTTGGGAAGTATGCAGTACATTTCCTTTCTCGTCAAAGTATTCAGGATGCAGGTGTTGGGTGCCGAAGTTACGGATGCTTTGTAATGTACGTCTTTGTGCATGTGCCGGGGCTTGTCCCTGAATAATGAGACTGTTGCGGCCGGTTTCCGTCAGGTTTCTGGCCGGGTGGGGAGAAGTGAGAGTTGCCGTAAAGTCAAGTATCGGTTTTTCCGCTTTTATCCGTATAAAAAGTGCCTGACCGGGGGATGACGCAAAGACTTCCCGTTCCACCTGTATCCCGCTTACTCTATAACGGGTGCTGCTTATCGCGTTTTCGAGACTGAGCGAACGGGTATATTCCGTTACCTCTCCTTCCATGTGGAAGTCGAGGTTGATGTTACCGAAAGGTTGATAGGCTTCGTTGAGTCTACCTGCCCAGTTTTTCTCTATGAAATGATCGGCTTCGTCGTTCTTGCCCTCCTTTATCCACTGTGTGACTCTGTCCAGTTCCTTATTTATAGGAATATTCCGGGTAACATTATCATCCGGTTCTCCACTGTACAGGGTGTTTTCGTTGAATTGTATCCGTTCGTTCTCTATACCTCCGAATACCATGGCACCTATTCTGCCATTACCTACCGGAAGGGCTTCTTCCCATTTTTGTGCGGGTTGTTCGTACCATAAGGTCAAGTTATCTTGCGCGTTGACTTGTAGGGAAATTCCCATACCGATGAATAAGATGGATAGTTTGAACCTCATATCTTTTATTTCTTTTGTAAATGGATTGTATAGTTTTCACCGCGAACGGTCGAGATGGTTATCCGGGTTTCGTTCCTTGCTGCGTTAGCCAACACTACCGTATTCTTTTGTGGGCATCGGGCTGTATAGATACCTTTTAATACAAGGGTGGTATTGAATGGTTGCTCTTGTTCAACTACCTCCTTTTCTGTCAGTAATCCCATGTGGGCATGGGAAGTTCTACGCATATCCGGTTCGCAGATGGACAGCGTCAATCCTTGTGCGGCATCTTCTTCAAGGATATAGGAAAGCGGTATGTTTACTTGTTTGACGAGAAGATTGTCATATGTTTTTTCAGCATTGAATAAGGCGGCATAAAGCACTTTCTTATCGCGATGCTGTACAATATGCGCATCATTGTTCTGTTCGATAATTTGTATCGGACCGGTTTCGGAGAGGAGATTCCGGGCAAGTTTCTGTTCTGCTGTGGGCAATATATAGTATTGGTAACTTGAAGATGCCGGATTGGAGGTATGTTCCAGACAGGCAATGGAGAACGGGGTAGCTTCGGTAACCTTTACTTCTCCTTTTCGTACGGCATATAACAAGGAACTGTCACTCCATATCTTTTCTTGTTTCTTGAGTTTCCGGGTAGGCTGGTTCGATTGGAACAATGTGGTGACGACGGGATAGCAGGTATCCTTGCAAGTGATGTCCGAACCGAGGCATAGCAGAACATTGTCGAACGCAAAGACTGATTTGTTGGCGCGTAATGACGTGTCGTAGGTAATGTCGTGCATACGAAAAGAGAACATTGCCGTATTCTGAGTGCCTTTTACACCCGTAAGGAAAGTCTCGTCGGAGAAATTACGGTGTCCGCTGCTCGACCCTCCTTTATCTATCAGCAGGGAATCGGGGAGAACCTTGGAGGTGGTGCCGGGGATGTAGTTCCAGTTAAAGGCGCTCTCTTGCGGGTTGAATGAGCGATGCTTGTTCTTAAGGTCAAAATATTCTATTTGTCCATACGATAGGTAACGCCCTTTCAGGTTTTCCGTATTCGATGATTCAAAGTCCCAGACGTATTTGTTGAAACCTTTGATGTTGTAATGAAAGTCGGGACTTTTGATAACCATAAGACCGGAGTAAGGCATAAATAGCGCACCTGTGAGGGGAGCCTCGGCAGATACGGGGATTGCGGATAGTTTAGCCATCAGTTCCGCTTCGCCAATACTTCCTGTGTAAGTCAGGTCTGAGTTTACGGTGTTTATATAAGCATTGATTGCTTCCTGATTAGCAGGTTCTGCTATGATTCTTTTATAAGCGGCTGTTAGCTCCCGGTCCGGTTCGGGATAGGACAGGGCAATATAGGCAAAAGCCGGTAAGAGAGTTTCCAGCACTTGTTGTTTGTCGGGGAAGCGGCCTGCGGTGCCTGCCGGTGAATCCAGTTTGGCACAGAAGAAACGGAAGGTGAGCAGACCTTGTTTCAGATTGTTCAGCGTGCTTTCGGACAGTGCATAGGGGGTGTCGTGTAGCAGATAGGCTATCATGGCTCCGGCATATAAAGCATGCGGATAATAAGCACTAAAGTAAGGGCCGCGGTGATGATAACCCGAGAAGTCCGGCTTGATGGTTCCGAAGAATCCGGGAGCTATACTCAAGGCGTTATCCATATAGTTGCGGAAAGCAGTTAAGGCGATTTCTCTCTCCTCGGGATTCGTCAACGACAAGGCATAGATGAGCTTGGGCAATGCCAATGCACGCAGGTTATCGGCAACTTCTCCAGTATGTTGCGGTGTCTGGTAACAGATTCCGAATAGGGTGAACCAGTTCAATGTGTTGAGCTCGCGTTCCAACTGCTCTTTTGATAGCTTATCTTTCAGAAGAAAGAAGGAATGGAAATATCCGGAACTTCTGAGTTTCTCAAAACAAAGTGTTCCCATTCCGCTACCGTCAGCCCAGCCCTGGTCGTGGAAGTAATCATATATATAAAGTGCTTTCTTTAAACTTCCGTTTTTTCCGTTCAGCTTGTAATCCAAAGCCAAAGGCAGCAATATGTTTTCGTTAATGTCTCTGAACTGTGTAATGGTGTCTTGACCTATGTATCTGGGAGAAGCCAACGGATAAAGCGGTTTACCGATTGGCGTTTGCTGCGCATCGTATGCGGGACGGATGTCCTTTCCGGCCGTTACGCCTGCCTTGATATATTCTTGCTCTTTAAAGCGGCGGCTTTCTATCCAGGGGTACTCGGCACTGATAGGGCTTCCCAGATACCATTCGGTTAAGCGCTGTTCAATGGTTGCAATATCTTTCTGGTCGGACTTTATAATGGAAGGTACATAAGGGGAAGTATTTCTGTAATTCATGAAATCGGGTATCAGGGCGAAGTCCGTCCGGTTCACTTTGTATTGTGCATCCGACATCTTTTGCCAGGATACTTTAGGAGTAAATTCCAGATAATCCAAATAGATATTGCCGGTTTGTACATTTTCGGGGAGCTGTATCCTGACGTCTGTAATGATTGCCCCCTTTTCTTTACCCATATCTTCCATAAACTCTGACCACAGGCATCTCCAGCCTTTGAAATTGAGTGAGAAAGGTTGGTTGCATACTTCCTTTCCGGTAGAATCAATGAAGCGGAACACAAAATTTTGCCCGACAGGTTTGTCGTTATAAATCCAGGTAGCTATTCCACCCTGATTGCTTCGGGATGCTTGTTGTAGCCCACGTACCTGTCCGATGGTGATGGTGGCACCTGGCTGTCCGCTTATTTGTAATGACTGATTGCCCAACTTTTGCTTGGCGGAGGAAAGGGATAATGTACCTTTGTCAATGTTCCAACCTTGCAAATCGCCTTTGTCTTCAAAGTTATAAAAGTCCTGTGCTTGTAGATAAAAACTGCCGATGAGTAATGTGGTAATGAGGACTGTCTTCCTAATATGTTCCATGGTATTTAATTTAAAAATTAGTTTGAAACAAAATTAGTGAGGAACATCTTCGGGGCGTTTCCGTTTTGTGTTTTCCTCTTTTAACGGGGTATAGAGGGGTGACACTTTTGTGCAATTAGGTGCTATTTATGTTTAAACGGAGTACCTATGGATGTACTACCCGGTCACCTAAGCGTTTAGCCATAATACTTTGTATCCCTCGCATCTCGCTATAACGTTTCATGATGGAGTTACATTTTTCTTCATTATTGGCGACCTCGGGGTCTTGCAAAGCAAACATCATGTGTTTTAATTCTTCACTGACGATAGCGTATTTGAAGTTAATCATTAATCGTGGAATAAGCTCGTAAAGGCGTTCTTCGTCGGTCACCATTTGTTCAACCTGCGACCTTCTCAGTTGATAACGGCTGCTGATTAACTCTACGCTTAATTTGCTGATAGTGGTATCGGGGTGGGCCGGAAAGTATCGTTCGGCAATAAAGCCTTTATCGCCTATGTGCGTGGCGGCTTCGGTCAATATCTGTCTGTGTAGCGGGTTGTGGAATGCCAGTTCGTCTTCTTTGAGGTCATTGACAATATATTCAATGACGGTCATGGGTACTTCTTCCCCCTCCTCGTTAGTGACGTTACACATTATTCTCTCTCCATAGCGTACTATCATTTGGAGAATCAACCGTTCGTATTTGTAGAATTCCTGCCCCTCTTTACCTTCTTGCGGGATAAAGGAAACATAAGCATCTTCAGGCGGGAGAGATGAGTTGGCGTCATATCCGGCTAAACTTTCGGGTGGCAACGGAGTACCGTCCGGAGTAACGGGCGGGATGTTCTCATTGGCATAGGGAGGTTGTCCGGCTTCCGCATTGGCTCTTGCGGCATTGGCGGCTCTGCGTTCACGTTCCGCTTGCTCGGCATGTCTTTCTGCCTGGCTTTCTCTGCGTTTGGCGACTTCGGAGACAAGAAGTTTGTCTTCTATGCGCAGTAGTTGGGCACATTCCTTGATATATACGTCACGCACGATAGCCTCGGGTATGACCGAGATGCTTTGCACCAGGTTACCGATGAGTTCCGCACGCTTGATAGGGTCTTTCCCGGCATCTTCCAATAATAGATTGGTCTTGAAGCGGATAAAGTCCGTCTCATGCTTCGATATAAACTCCTGAAACTCGGTGGAGTTATGTTTGCGTGCAAAAGAGTCGGGGTCGTCACCATCGGGCAGGAGGCAGACTTTGATGTTCATACCTTCTTCCAACAGCATATCTATTCCCCGGATGGAAGCCTTGATACCGGCTGCATCACCGTCATAAAGTACGGTCATGTTATTGGTGAAGCGGTGAATCAGGCGGATTTGTCCGGGAGTTAATGCCGTTCCCGAGGAGGCAACCACATTTTCTATACCGGACTGGTGCATGGAGATAACGTCCGTATAGCCTTCCACCAGAAAGCAACGGTCTTGCTTCACAATGGCTTGTTTGGCAAAATAGATGCCGTACAGTTCATTGCTTTTATGGTAAATTTCCGATTCGGGAGAGTTGACGTATTTTACTTTGACGCCTTTGGTAGCACTGGCAAGCACACGACCACCGAAAGCTACTACTTTACCCGACAAGGTATGTACAGGGAAGATAACACGCCCCCAGAAGCGGTCGCGCAAGCGTTTATCGTCTGTTTCGTAGCAAAGTCCGGTCTTGATGAGAAACTCTTGTTTGTAGCCTTTCGCCAAGGCTTCTTTTGCCATTGCATCGTGGCTTTCGGTACAATATCCAAGTTGGAATTTCTCTATAATATCGTCACGGAAACCACGGTTGCGGAAGTAAGCCATACCGATACTACGTCCGTCAACGTGATTGTGCAGGATGTTCTGGAAATAATCGCGGGCAAACTGATTGACGATAAAGAGACTCTCGCGTTCGCTTTGAACAATCTTTTCTTCGTTGGAGAGTTCCCGTTCTTTGATTTCAATGCCGTACTTCTTTGCAAGGAACTTCAGTGCCTCAGGATAGGACATCTGTTCGTGTTCCATGATGAAGTGAACGGGATTGCCTCCCTTTCCGCAGGAGAAGCATTTGCAAAGTCCTTTGGCGGGCGATACGTAAAAAGAAGGGGTTTTGTCATCATGGAACGGACACAGACCTACATAGTTCACTCCGCGTTTCCGCAGGGTGACGAAGTCTGATACCACATCAACGATTTGCGCGGCATCAAGAATACGGTCTATGGTGGCTTGGTCTATCATAATTTTGCGTGTACAAAGTTACACATAACAATTGATAATTGATAATTGACGATTGACAATTACCGTGCGGAATGACGGTTTAAGGCAAATATGCGCAGCCTAATTGTCAATTATCAATCGTCAATTGTCAATTACTACTTGATTTTCTCCCTGATTTTCGTAAGGTACTTCTTCATCCCTTCCGCATCTTTGTTCTCAATGATTTCGAGTAGATTCTTCAGCTCGGTGCGGATGTTAGTTACTTGTCCCGGGGTACGGGGATTGAACAGGATTTCCTGTAACAGGTAATCGTCTTCGCTTAACAAACCTTTTGCAATAGCCATGTGTTTTTTGAACGTAGTGCCCGGAGCTTCCTGATGTTTCATGACGGCTGCAAACACAAAAGTCGATACAAAAGGGATAGACAGGGAGTAGGCTACCGTCTCATCGTGTTCGTCGAAAGTGTACTCAAAGATATTGAGCTTCATGGTCTGGTACAGGTCTTTAAAGAAGATTTTTCCCAGATGATCGCCTTCACTGATGATAATGGCATTCTCCGTATTCAGATTGTTCAGGCTGGCGAAGGTCGGTCCGAACATAGGGTGCGTCGATACATAGCGGAAACCGCTTTCTTCGTAGAACTTTTTCAGTCCGGTTTTTACCGAAGCGATGTCGCTGATGATACAGTCTTTAGGCAACACAGGCAGTACTTGGCGAAAAGCCTCCAAGGTATATTTCACCGTAACGGCATTGATAACCAACTCAGGTTCAAACTCCTTGATTTCTTCCAACGTGGTGAAACGATAGGTGTTATAGACAAAACGCAACTGATGCGGATTGACGTCAAACACGGCCGTCTCGTGCTGAAAGCTCAGGATATCTGTAAAGAAGGAACCCATCTTACCGGCTCCGAGGATTAGTATTCTCATAATGAATGTTTTTAGTGATTAGTGACTGGTGATTAGTGATTTGTTACACACCTGTTTTACATGTTTTTATAAGCAAATCACTAATCGCTAACCACTAATTACTTGTTTATGATTTCCATCTGTTGCCTTACACTCTCTTCGTGTATCGCCTCAAACACTTTTTTGATGAACTCTGAGTCCATGCCGCAAAGTGCACCTTGCGAACCGCGCTTCTCAAGAATCTCATTGTAACGTCCTGTTTGGAGGATAGTCATATCGTGCTCTTTCTTGTAAGTACCGATTTCGCGGGCTACACGCATACGCTTTGACAATTCCTGAATGAGGTTGTTGTCGCATTCGTCAATCTGTTTACGCAATTCGCTGAGGTTCTCAGTACTTTGTGTTTCCTTACGAATGACAAGTAAATTGAGAATATAATCCAATACATCCGGAGTAACTTGTTGGGAAGCATCGCTCCATGCGCAATCAGGATTGCAATGGCTCTCGATAATCAATCCATTGAAACCTAAGTCCATGGCTTGCTGACAAAGTGGGGCTACCAGTTCGCGTTTTCCACCGATATGGCTGGGGTCGCAGATAATTGGCAGGTTAGGGATGCGGCGGCGCAACTCGATAGGGATATGCCATTGCGGCAGGTTGCGGTAAATCTTTTTATCGTAAGAACTGAAACCACGATGAATAGCGCCCAGACGCTTTAAGCCCGCATTATTGATACGTTCCAAAGCGCCAATCCACAGTTCGAGGTCGGGGTTTACCGGGTTCTTTACCAGAACCGGGATATCTACACCTTTCAGTGCGTCGGCAATTTCCTGTACGGCAAAAGGATTGGCGGTGGTGCGTGCACCCACCCAAAGCACATCTATACCGGCTTTCAAACATTCATATACGTGTTTGGCGGTAGCTACTTCGGTAGAAACGTACATGCCGGTTTCTTTCTTTACTTCCTTCAGCCAGGCAAGACCTTCTACGCCGATGCCTTCGAAACCACCCGGTTTGGTACGCGGTTTCCAGATACCGGCACGGAATATTTTCATTCCTTTGGTCGCCAAGTCTTTGGCTGTTTCCATTACTTGTTCTTCTGTCTCTGCACTACACGGACCGGCAATTACCAAAGGACGTTTGTCCTCTATACCCGGCAATAAAATTGATTCTAATTCGAGTCCCATATTTTCTATCTTTTTTATTATATTCTTGTTAATAAGTTGTTATCAGTCTCTTTTGTTCCATTACTTCATCGCTTGAATACGTTTCAACGCTTCCACCAGTTTATCATCTTTGCAACAGAGTGAAATGCGGATGTATCTTTTTCCGTTACTGCCGAAGATAAATCCCGGAGTGATGAATACCCGAGCTTCGTGCAGGACACGTTCTGTCAGTTCTTCAACATCAACGCAATTGTCGGGTATCTTGCCCCAAAGGAACATGCCTACCTGCTTTTCGTCGTAGCTGCATCCCAGGGCATGCATAATCTCGCCTGCCAGTTGACGGCGGCTGCGATAGTTCCGGTTGTTGCCATCGTACCAGTCCTGTTCGGCTTCCAGTGCCGAGGCGGCAGCCAGTTGCATAGCACGGAACATACCACTGTCGATGTTACTTTTAACTTTCAATATCCATTGCACGAAGTCGGCGTTGGAAGCAAGCATGCCGATACGCCAGCCCGGCATGTTGTGGCTCTTGCTCATAGAGTTGAACTCAATGCAGCAATCTTTGGCTCCCGGTATGCTGAGGATACTGATGGGATGCTCATTCAAGATAAAGCTGTAAGGATTATCATTGACAATGACGATGTCCTTGCGACGGGCAAAGTCTACCAACTTTTGGTAAAGCTCCGGAGTTGCATTCGCACCTGTCGGCATGTTGGGATAGTTAGTCCACATCAGTTTTACACGGCTCATATCCATCTTTTCCAATTCGTCAAAGTCGGGCATCCAGCCATTCTCTTCTTTCAAGTTGTAGTTTACTACCTCGGCACCCAGAATCTTGCTTAATGAAGTATAGGTGGGGTAACCGGGATTAGGTACCAAAACTTGTTCACCGGGATTGACGAATGCCAGCGTTACGTGTAGAATACCTTCCTTAGAGCCGATAAGAGGCTGTATTTCCGTATTGGGGTTCAGTTCCACACCGTACCATTTCTTATACCAGTCGGCAAAACCGCGGCGCAACTCGGGGATGCCGATATAAGGCATGTATCCGTGTCCGTCAGGATTTTGTGCGGCTTCGCAAAGTGTCTTTATGGTACTTTCGGAAGGAGGCATATCGGGGCTTCCTATTCCCAGACTAATGACATTCTTTCCTTCGGCATTCATTTGTGCTACTTCTTTCAGCTTCTTGGAGAAGTAGTATTCGCTTACGCTTGCCAATCGGCCGGCGGGCTGTATTTTCTTAGATGCTTGATTTTCCATCTTCGTATTCTCCTAATATTTTTAGTTCTTTAGTCAGCGGGGTGATAGCCGCAATAGATTGTTTATATCTCAGTACATTATCAAAAACAATATCTACATAAAACTGATATTCCCATTCGCGCCCGATGATGGGTAGTGATTGTATCTTTGTCAGGTTGATGCGATAGAAAGACAGGATGGATAATACTTGTGAAAGGCTTCCTTCCGTGTGGGGCAGCGTGAATACCATGCTTGCCTTATCCACTTCCTTACCCCGATGACGATTGAGTTCGTCTACTTGCCACGGATCGGCCACTATCAGAAAACGGGTAAAGTTATGCTTGTTCGTTTCAATACCCTCCTGTAATATTTTCATTCCGTAACGTTCGGCCGCTGCTTTGGAGCAGATAGCTGCATGCCCTTTCAGGTTTTCCTTTTTGATGATTTCGGCGCTCCGGGCCGTGTCTTCACCTTCCACAACTTTAATCTTGGGGTGTTGTCCCAGAAAATCGCGGCATTGCATCAAGGCGATAGGGTGGGAGTTGACTTCTGTTATGTCGTCCCAGTCTTCATCGGGCAGGCAAACAAAGCTGTGTGAGATGCGCAGTTTGTATTCTCCTACGATTTGTGCCCCGCTCTGGCGTAACAACTCGTTGTTGTGCAACAGGCTACCAGCAATCGTATTTTCTATCGCCAGCATACCGATGGTCTTGCTGTCTTTCTTTATAGCTGCGAATACGTCTTCAAAGTCGGTACAGCAGATTAATTCTATATCTTCTCCTGCAAAGTACTTATGTGCGGCGATGTCGTGATACGAACCTAATGTTCCTTGAATGGCTACCTTTTTCATTCTATGATTATTTGTTTTCTTAGTTATGCTACAAAAAAAATCCCGCGTCCATACGATGGAGCGGGATTCAGTATATTATTACTTTCGTTCTCTATTCAGTCCTTAAGCATCACTGTCACTTGACACATACAAACTCCCGCTCTACTTTCTGGCTAAAGTAAAAGTAAAAAAAGAAGTAATATGCGTAAGTAAATGATTTCATTCTTGCTATTCTTTTGTTTTGAATTACGCGACAAAAGTAATACTTTTCTTTTATATGCAAATAAAAAACGAACTTTTTTTTATAAATGCTTCTTAAAAGGTGTATTTGTGGTAATAAATCAGTCTTACAAGCCCAGTATGTTTCCGGTAGTTCCTCCCGGTTGGTTACCATACTGCCCGTTGAGTCCTTCCGCCTCTTTAGGGTTCAGTTCCAGCCCTTTCTTCATGTCTTCTACAGACCCATCCTTGTCACCGTTCAATAACTTGGCGCGGCCACGTTCGTGGTAGGCTTGCGCAAAGTTAGGGTTGATTTCGATGGCCTCATCAAAGAGTGTTATGGCTTCGACATACTTCTTTTGTGTAATGTAGAGTTGGCCTAAATTGAGAAAAGCCTGTTCATTGAAAGGATTCAGTTCGATAATGTTGCTGTAATCGGTTTCCGCTTCTTCGGTATTACCCGTAGCTTCCTTGACTTTTCCACGAAGCAATAAAGCGCTTTCGTCGTCTGGGTCCTGCGCGAGTATAGCGTCAATATCTTCTGTGGCATCTTTATATTGTTGCATTTTTATCAGGGCTTCCGCACGTAGCAGGCGGGCTTCGATGAAGTCGTCTTTCAGGACAATGGCCTTTGTTAGATGGGCAACAGACATGAGGTCGTCATTTTGTCCGTTGTTTGCCTTGCCGAGCAGATAATACGCCATAGCGTTTCCCTCTTCCAGAGCGATGGCTTTTTGTGCTGCTTCCGCCATGGCGGGATAGTCTTCTTGCATATAACATACGTTGGCAAGGGTCAGGAATGTTGAAGTGTGCTCCGGCTCCATTTTAATCATACGGTCCAGGATTTGATGTGCTTCCTCCAGAGCGTTGGTCTGGATATAGACTTGTGCCAGATAGCCCATTGTTTCAAAGTCTTCCTGCAAGTCGAGGGCTTCGGTGAAACACTTGATGGCGTAGTCATTACGTCCCATACGCTGGGCACGCATGCCGTCATACTTGAATATTTCGAAGTTCTTTTGATTGTTTTTTTGTTTTTCCTCTTCCGGATTTGCGGGTTTGCCGGAGAAAAAAGATTTAAAGAATCCCATGGTTATATGTGTTTATCGTTAAAACTAACTTTGAATTACTACTGATTGCTTATTTTATTCCACAAAAGTAATGAATTATTTTTTGATTTGCAGCATACCGTCCACAGCAATAATTTTCTCCTCTTCCAGTAATTGGTGCAAGACTTCGGTAAGTACATCCTTATTTACGGTAAGTTCTTCAGATAGGGTAGCCGGAGTTAAAGGCCGGACAGATAGTATCCGGTATATTTGTTCAATAAGCTCTTTGGAGGAAACATCCTTTGCCGTATCCTTGTTTCGCAGGCTGATACAAGTATCGCACACTCCACAATTATGCTCGTTTTTCTCTCCGAAATAGCGCAATAGCATACGGCTGCGGCAGACGGTATCATTGGTGACATATTCCAACATAGCCTCGATACGTTTCTCGTGACGTTCTTTGCGCTTTTCGTAAATGGCAGGCGGGATATTGATATGCTGCATTTCCACTCGCCCGCGCGTGTATATTATATAAGGTGTCTTCTTTTGGGGAATATAACTGACGATACGTAGTTTGGCAAGGCGGATCAGTTGTTCGTATACCTGGCGGCGGGTAAGCCCTGTACGTATGGCAAGTGAGTCCTCGTTGATGAAAGCATAGTCTGTGAAAACGCCGGTGTACGAACGCAGAATGGTTTGAATCAACTTGTCCATGTCTTCACCCAATTCCCGCAATTTATACAGTTCATCCCTGCGGATGGTGAAAAGCAGCCGTGAAGCATTGTCCTGCTCACTCGTATATTCCAGATAACCGGCTTGGGTAAGAAGTTTCAACGCGCTGTCTACCGGAACGGGGAAATACTTGAACTTCCGGCAAAAGTCTTCGATATTAAACTCGCGCACGCAATCCTGCCCGTCACCCATTGCCATTTGGTAGTAATATTGCAGATGCTCGTATACTTCCTTGATGTATTCCTTTTCAGGAAAGTTATCGGGGATGCGTTTATGAAGGGTTGTTTTATCTGATTTGGTATAGAGTATGGCCGCATATGCCTTTTGTCCGTCACGTCCTGCCCGGCCGGCTTCCTGAAAATAGGCTTCAATAGAATCCGGGAGATCCATATGGATGACGATACGGACATCCGGTTTGTCAATCCCCATACCGAAAGCATTGGTGGCCACCATTACGCGGCTCTCGCCCGACTGCCAGCGGTGTTGGCGGATGTCTTTGGTGGCATCGTCCAATCCGGCATGATAGAAGTCTGCGGTGATATCTTCATTATGCAGCAGTTCTGTGATTTCTTTGGTACGGCGACGGTTGCGGACATAGATGATAGCACTACCGGCCATGCTGCGTAATATATGTAGCAGCTCTCCCGTCTTGTTTTCAGTCTTACGGACGATGTATGCGAGGTTTTTGCGCTCGAAACTCATTCGGAATACATTCTCTTCACGAAAATGCAGGCGGGCTTGGATGTCTTTTACCACTTCGGGAGTGGCGGTGGCAGTCAAAGCCAGCACGGGTACATCCGGCAACAGCTTACGTATTTCGGCTATATTCAAGTATGCCGGGCGAAAGTCGTATCCCCACTGTGAGATACAATGGCTTTCATCGACTGTAATCATGCTGATTTTCATCTTCGGCAACTTGGTACGGAAGATTTCTGTATCCAGTCGTTCGGGGGAGATATAGAGAAACTTATAGTTGCCGAAGATGCAGTTTTCGAGCGTGATGATAATCTCCTGGCGACTCATGCCGGAATAAATAGCCAATGCTTTGATACCCCGTTTCTTCAGGTTCTGCACCTGGTCTTTCATCAAGGCAATCAAGGGGGTAATAACAAGGCACATCCCCTCTTTAGCAAGTGCCGGAACCTGGAAAGTGATAGATTTACCGCCACCGGTAGGCATCAGCCCCAATGTATCTTTATCTGCACCGATACTGTTGATGATCTCTTCCTGAATACCCCGGAAGTTATCATAGCCCCAATATTGCTTTAGAATTTCTTGATACATGGATATAGAATGATAGGGTGCTAAAGTGATAGGGTGGTAGAGTGATGATAGAGTAATAAGGTAATATCACTCTACCACTCTATCATCACCCTACCACCTTTTTTAATTCGGCTTAATATCCTCAATCTGTAACTGCACTTCGCCCCGTTTGTGGGTGTTCTCCTCGATAGTGTAACAGATGTCGAATGAACGTTTGGTCTTGATAAAGCGAACGTGCGAACTTTGCCCGAAAGCAATACCATTCATCACGTTGTTCGACTTGTTATCCACCAGTTCCAGTTTGATATGTTCCTGGTCGCGTCCTACCACCTTGCTGGTTCCGTAATCATAGACATTATGGGTACAGAATACCGGTTTGGTATTGTCCGGACCGAACGGATTGAACTTCTTAAGGTCACTGCAAAATTTGGGAGTGATATCTCTGAAGTCAATCTCCGCACTAATGTCGATTACAGCGCTGGTTTGCTCCGGCAGGATATGATTAGATACGAACTCTTCGAAACGTTCCGTGAAAGCGGGGACGTTCTCTACCTTCATGGAAAGTCCGGCGGCATACGTATGTCCGCCAAAGTTCTCCAGTAAATCCCGGCAATGCTCGATAGCCTTGTAAACATCAAAGCCTGAAACGGAACGGGCTGAACCGGTTGCCATGTCATCCGTGCGTGTCAAAACTACGGCAGGACGGTAATAAACTTCCGTCAGTCGGGAAGCGACAATACCGATAACTCCTTTATGCCAATCCTCGTTATACAATACGATAGAACGTCGGTCTGCCAACCCTTCCAATTCGGCTACGATTTGGTTCGCCTCTTCGGTCATGGTCTTGTCGAGGTCTTTGCGGGTTTCGTTGTACTGGTTTATTTGCCCGGCCTTCTCCAAAGCGAGGGAGAAATCCTTTTCAGTCAATAAGTCTACTGCTTCCTTACCGTTTTGTATGCGTCCGGAAGCGTTGATACGCGGGCCAATCTTGAAGACGATGTCGCTGACGGTTATTTCCTTTTCCGCCAGTCCGCATACATCGATAATGGCTTTTAATCCTACGCTCGGATTACTGTTGAGTTGTTTCAAACCATGATAGGCAAGGATACGGTTCTCACCCATGATAGGCACGATATCCGATGCGATACTGACGGCACAAAGGTCGAGTAAAGGAATCAGGTGATGAAACTCAATCCCGTTGCTGATGGCAAATGCCTGCATGAACTTGAAGCCCACTCCGCAACCCGACAGATGTTCGTACGGATACGTATTATCGGAACGCTTAGCATTCAGGATAGCTACGGCAGGCGGGAGTACATCATCGGGTACGTGATGATCGCAGATGATAAAATCAATACCTTTCTCTTTGGCATAGGCGATTTCTTCTACGGCTTTGATGCCACAATCCAGTACAATAATCAATCCTACACCGGATGCTGCGGCATAATCCACACCTTGGGTTGAAACCCCATACCCTTCGTTATAGCGGTCGGGGATGTAATAGTCTATGTTCGAATAGAACTGTTGGATAAACTTGTAGACCAGTGCCACGGCGGTGGTTCCGTCCACATCATAATCTCCATAAATCAGAATACGCTCTTTCTTTCCCATCGCCTGATTCAGGCGCTCTACGGCCACGTTCATATCCTTCATAAGGAACGGGTCGTATAAATCCGGTAGTTGCGGGCGGAAAAACTTCTTGGCGCTGGCCGCCGTCGTTATTCCCCGCTCCACCAACAATCCTCCGAGTATGGGGCTAATCCCTAACTCTTGTGCCAGTTGTTGGCTAACTTCTGCCTGTTCGGATGTAATGGGTGAATAATTCCATTTGTGAGTCATTTTATATATTATTTTTCTTTTTCTATCTCAGAGTGCCGGAGAAGGGGGAGTCTTTACGTCTCGTATGCGTACATTTCTCCAACAAGCTGTAAAGGTATGAAAAACTCTTGAAAAGGATGTGACTTATAAAAGAAAATATTCTCAATGATATGTATTCTTTGCTAAATTCCCTTATTTTTGTAATGTCTAAATAAGGAGTCAATAAGAATTGGTTAGCATTTGCCTTGACGCAAAGTCTAACTGAATTAAAAAGCCAACTTTTAATCATTAAACGAAGCCAAATTATGCTTGCATTTATTTCTTGCGCCAAAACAATGGCATCGCGTTGTTCCCTTGTCGTACCCTCCGTGACTACCCCGCACTTTGAGGTGGAGGCGGTACGGAATGCTTTGGAAATGTCGCAATATACTGCGGGGGAATTAGAGATACTTTTGCGTGTCAACGCGAAGATTGCCGCTGAAAACCGGTTGCGTTTCCATGATTTTTGTTCGGAAGATAACCATCCGATGCCTGCTATTTGTGCCTATACCGGGGTTGTTTATAAACGTATTCTCCCGAAAGACTTTACAGCCGATGATTTTAGCTATGCGCAGGAGCATTTGCGTATCACTTCTTTTCTTTACGGATTACTCCGCCCGCTGGACGGTATCAAGCCCTATCGCCTGGAAGGTGATGTACGGTTGCCCGAAAAAGGTGGTATCACCATGTTCGATTATTGGAAGCCGTTATTGACGGATTATTTCATTTCTGAAATAAGGAGCCAGGGGGGAGTACTCATCAATCTTGCAAGCGGTGAAATGCAGGACTTGTTCGATTGGAAGCGCATAGAAGCGGAAGTGCGCGTCATCACTCCGGAATTCCAGGTGTGGAAAGGTGCACAATTGAAAACGATTGTAATTTATACCAAGATGTGCCGTGGTGAAATGGTACGGTCTATCATCAAAAACCGCATCGAGAATCCCGAAGACCTGAAGGCTTTTACATGGGAAGGCTTTTCGTTGGATGAAGAACGCACGACGGATAATCATTGGTTGTTTACGCTTTAGTTCATTTCAATACAAAAAATATTGAGCTCTGTATAAACGTCACTGGCTATCGGGTGGATTGCCAGTGACTTTCACCCCGATTGCCAGTGACTTTCGCATCGATTGCCAGTGATCTTCTGGATGCTTCTTTATGTGATTGATAATCAGATATTTACCAGTAATCGCATCTTTAAGAAAAGATTTAACAAAGATGGCGCAAACTTTAGCTCATAACCGATAATTACTACACTTTTGCGCAAAATGAAGATTTTATTGCGCAAGAAAGAACTTTCATTGTTTTAAATCCGGCTATTTTTGTGAAAAAGAAATTGTTATCTTAAATTATAATCTAATAAAACAATGAAAGTAGGTATCGATTTGGGTGGAACTAATATGCGTGTCGCTTTAGTGGACAATGGCCGTTTGGTGAAGAAAGAGATTGTGGCATGTCCGTCAAAAGCATCGTGTGAAGAAGTGCTTTCCCGCCTGATAGGACTGATTGACCGGGTGATGTGCCCCGAAGTAGAAAGCATTGGGGTTGGAGTCCCTTCTGTAGTAGATTCCCGTGAAGGTATTGTGTATAATGTCGTAAATATCCCTTCTTGGAAAGAAGTCCCCTTGAAGCGGTTACTTCAGGAATATTTTAATGTTCCGGTACTTGTCAATAATGATTCCAATAGTTTTGCATGGGGCGTAAAGCTCTTTGGCGAAGGTCGCGAGTTCTCCAATATGGTGGGCATGACGCTTGGTACAGGTGTAGGTGCAGGCATTATTGTTGATGATAAACTTTATGGCGGACGGAATACCGGTGCCGGTGAAATAGGTTCGTTGCCCTACCTGAACAGTGATTATGAACACTATTGCAGCAGCGGTTTCTTTGTAGAGCATTATAATCTTACCGGAAAAGAGGCGGCGGAACGGGCCATTACCGGAGATGCCTGTGCATTAGAGGTATGGAATGCTTTCGGTACGCATGTTGGAAACCTGATGAAAGCGGTGTTATTCACCTATGACCCGGATGCCATTGTAATAGGAGGGGGAATAGCGTCCGCTTTCTCTTTCTATGAGCCGGCAATGCGTGGTGCAATGTCTGATTTTCCTTATCCTGAAACCATAAAGAATATCCGTATCCTCGTTTCGCAAGTAGAAGATGTGGCTCTGTTGGGGGCTTCTGCGTTGGCATAAAACTAAAACTCTAATAACATGAATATGAAAAAGAACTTTATGAAATTATTAGCCCTTTCCGGTTTGGCAGCCCTGTCGATGACGGCTTGTAAGAGCACTCCATCTCCTGCGGGAGACGTATTACTTTCCGAAGGCTGGCAAGTGCAGTCATCCGCAAAGACGGAACTTACCGGTGAACAACTCTCTACTCCGCAGGCAAAAGTGGAGAATTGGTATGATGCGGTAGTACCTTCCACCGTTATGGGGACACTGACGCGTAACGGACTTTATACCGATGCGCTGGAAGGAATGAACTATAAGAATATAGATAAGAGTCTCTTTGATACCACTTGGTGGTATCGCACCGAATTTGAACTTCCTGTCCTGAAAAAAGGACAACATGCAATGCTGAACTTCGACGGCGTCAGTTATGCCGCCAATGTTTACCTGAACGGTCGCCAAATTGCATCCCGTGATGATTTTTACGGAGCATTCCGCCGTCATCAACTGGATATTACCGATGTTGCAGGACCCAAAAACGTACTTGCCGTCGAAGTCTTCCGTGCCCGGGCGGGTGAGCCTAATATCGGCTTTGTAGACTGGAATCCCCGTCCCGCAGACGAAAGTATGGGTATCTTCCGCGAGGTACGCGTCTCCATGAGTGACGCCGTAGCGATGAACCATTCCGCCGTACACTCCAAAGTAAATACGGAAACGCTTGATGAGGCTTGGCTGACTGTTGAAACGGAATTGACCAATCTTTCCGACCAACCCGTTGAAGGTGAACTGGTAGGAACTTTGGAAGGAAATACATTCAGTGTTCCTGTATCTCTGAATGCCGGAGAAAGCCGCATGATGAAAGTAAATGCCGAACAAGCCGCACAGCTTCATCTGAAGAATCCACGCCTTTGGTGGTGTCAGAACCTCGGTAGTCCTGAAATGTATCAGATGGATTTGAAGTTTGTGGTAAACGGCAAACCTTCCGATGAAGAAACCGTAAACTTTGGTGTACGCGAGATAAAACAATATCTCACGGACGAGAATTTCCGAGGCTTCTTGCTGAATGGTAAAAAAGTCCTCGTACGGAGTGCAGGTTGGACCGATGATATCTTCCTTCGCGATACCCCTGAAAGCAACGAAACCCAAGTGCAATACGTTCGTGACATGAACCTGAATTCCATTCGCTTTGAAAACTTCTGGGGTACTTCACAGAATGTGTACGACCTATGCGACCGCTACGGGTTATTGGTACTCGTGGGCTGGAGTTGCCATTGGGAATGGGATAGTTATCTCGGCTCACCTTGTGACGAATATGGCGGTATCAAAACAGAACATGATATGGACCTGATAGCCCGTTCTTTGAACGACCAGGTGTTGTGGTTGCGCAATCATCCCAGTATTATCACCTGGTTTGTAGGCAGTGACATGATGCCCCGTCCCGAACTTGAGAAACGCTACAAAGCTTGTCTCGATGAGATAGACGACCGTCCTTACATTACGGCCGCCAAAGAAATGACCAGCGAGTTAAGCGGCCCCAGTGGAATGAAGATGGCAGGCCCTTACGAATATGTGGCTCCCAATTACTGGTATGCTAAGGAAGCTCCCGGTGGCGGATTCGGTTTTAATACCGAAACGGGTATCGGTGCACAGCTTCCTGTTATCGAGTCTATTCGCAAGATGATACCTGCCGACCAACTTTGGCCTGTGAACAACGAAGTATGGAGTTATCATTGCACGGCATCTACTACTGCCATGAATAATCTGGATGTACTGACGGAAAATATCACCGCCCGCTATGGTGCGGCCAAAGACTTGAACGACTACCTCCGCAAAGCCGATTTGCTGAACTATGAAGGTACACGTGCCATGTTCGAAGCGTTTCGCGTCAATGTGCCCCGTGCCACGGGTATTGTTCAATGGATGCTTAATTCTGCATGGCCTTCTCTTTATTGGCAACTGTACGATTATTATCTGGTGCCGACTGCCGCTTATTATTCCGTGAAAAAAGGAAATCAAACGCAGCAATTGATTTATGATTATGGCAAGAAAGCTGTCCTTGCGGTCAATGAGGGTGCTGATCCCCGGCATCTGAAAGGAAAAATGGCTGTTTATGATTTGAACGGAAAATTGCTGGCTGAACAAGAGAGGGATTTGGAAATCTTACCCTATCAGCCGGTTGAAGCTTTCAAAGTTCCTGTTCCTGCTGATAATGCTTTCCTACTGTTACAACTGACTGACGGAGATGGTAAGCTTCTGGCAGATAATTTCTATTGCTTGTCTGCTACCGACGATGTATACGATTGGGCTAAATCCTCCTGGTATCAATCTCCGATAACGAAACCGGCTGACTTTACGAAGTTAGCTTCCATGCCGCAGGCCGATTGTGCGGTGGAAACTTCGGTGAAGCAAGAGGGTGGCAATACACTGGTCGAGGTGCAATTAAAGAATACCCCGTCTGTCGTAGCTTTCTTTACCCGCCTTTCATTGAAAAATGCGCAGGGAGAATTGATTACTCCGGTGTTCTGGGAAGATAATTACCTTTCTCTGGCTCCCGGTGAAACGAGAACGATACAGTGCATTGTCCCGCAATCCGCCAAACTGACGAATCCTGTTACCCTGACTGTTTCCGGTTGGAACATAGCAGATAAAAAAGTGGAAGTTGGCTTGCAAAAAATGAAATAAGTATTTACCTTGCACTCCGTATGGTTAGGCTGATACTATTGACTGATTTTACGGAAGCTTTTGCTCACAACTTATTGAGGGGCATCCTGGAGTACTCTAAAGGTCGGGAACCTTGGGTAGTATGCCGGATGCCCCCTTCTTATAAAGAAACATACGGTCTGGCAAGCGTATTGAAGTGGGCGAAGAAGTGGGAAGCGGACGCTATTATCGCCCAGTTCAACGATGACGATGATGTAGACCTTTTCCGTCAAAACGGTATTGTAGCCTTGGCGCAAGACTTCAAGTCCCGTTTTTCCACTATTCCTAATATTACGAGCGAATACAAGTTGACCGGACGTATGGCTGCCGATTTTTTTCTCCAAAAAGGCTTTCACAACTTTGCTTTCTATGGTTACCGGAATGTCGTATGGTCGGAAGAGCGTTGCACAGGCTTTCGTGAACGTATTATCGAATACGGCTTTGGAGATAATTTCTATGATTATCGCAAGCAGCCTTTGGAGAACCTTTGGTATTATGAGTCGGAACCTCTTGCCGATTGGATAAAATCTCTGCCGCATCCCGTTGCTTTAATGGCGTGCGATGACACACAAGCCAACCGTATCATGGAGGTATGCAGGGTATTAGGTATTCATATTCCCGAAGAGATTGCCGTGTTGGGAGTGGATAATGATGAGATTATTTGTAGCTTGTCCGAACCGCCTTTGTCCAGTGTCAGCCTGAATATTGAGAAAGGCGGATACGAAGCTGCCCACCTGATTGATGAGTTAATCCGTAATGATAAGGTTGAGTATAAAGATGTAATTATTCATCCGGTCACCATTGTCAACCGCCTTTCTACCGATATTTATGCGACTGATAATCCGGCGATACTTGCCGCTTTGAAGTATATTCATCTGAATTTGGCGAACAAGGTCAGTGTGGAGGATGTGGTACGACAAGTACCCCTTTCCCGCCGCTTGCTCGAAATGCGTTTCAGGCAAGCTACCGGGAAATCCATTTATCAATATCTTTTTGATTTGCGTATGGAGCGTTTCTCACAATTATTGTTGGCAAGTGATGCTCCTATTGCCGAACTTGCGATACAAGTCGGTCTTCCCGATTCCAAGAATCTGGCTCGCCAATTCAAGCAGTACAAAGGTTGTGTCCCTGCTGAATACCGCAAACAGAACCGTATCAAGTAGCTTTTCCTTTAGTGATGGTGTCGGTAAGTAAATTATTTTTGCTTCCTTAAATCTTTTCCTTCAAACTTACAAATAGCTTTAATCCATTCTTCTTCCAGAGGTTTAGACTCATGTTTTTGCAGGTCGAAAGTGACCATAACTGAAGTACAGATGCATTTCACCGCAAATGTTTCCGTATCTATAACACGTTGTACAAGGTGGAAACTCTTCGTTCCTATTTCTGTGACGGCAGTTTGTACGGCAATATGATCGGAACCATAAATCTGTTCAAGGAAATTTGCTTCGATATGAACAACGACAATTCCGTCTTTCTCCCAGTCGACATCGGGACATACGGAAGCAAAGTATTCGGTCTTGCCTAAATCATAGAAAGAAAAGTAGACCGTGTTATTAACGTGCCCAAATTTATCGACATCGTTAAAGCGTAATTGTATGGGTAGGGTATGGTTAAATTGAATCTCTTCCATTGGTTGAAAACATAACTTTTGGGTAGCAAATATAGCGTTTTTCTGTGAGATTGAAACCTGTTTTATATATTAAATAACAAAGTATAAGAAATGAGTGATATGCTGTTATCATACCTGGAAAAATGGGATGTTTACGTAATGCATTACGTGGATATTTTTGATTCTTACAGTACATGCGCAGTTGCATAAGCTCTATATTTGTTGCGATTCATAATGAATAACACCATTTTATAACCTATAAATAATAACCAAAATATAATGCCTATGAAACATCCCTAAAATTGCATTGAAAGTAAAAAGCATTTCTTACCTATGTTAACACAAGGATGTATAGTTTCAGAGATATACATTAACACACAAAATTAAAAATAATACTAAATTTATGGAAATAAGATCATTTATTAGACGCATCGGCATACTCTTAATTCTAATAGTATCAATTGCAACAATTAATTTGATTTATGCACAAAACACAAACAATATACAGGGAATAATTCTTGATTCCACAGGTACTCCTATGATAGGGGCAAGTGTTATGGTAAAAGGTACCACAAATGGTACAATAACGGATGTTGACGGAAATTTCAGATTAACAGCTCCGTCAACTGCAACTCTAGTTGTTTCTTATGTAGGTTACATTACTCAGGAAGTTTCAATAACCGGTAAACAGTCTGTGAAGATAACTCTAAAAGAAGATACCGGCTTATTAGAAGAAGTTGTAGTAGTGGGCTACGGAACCCAGAAAAAAGAAACATTGACGGGTTCAGTAGTCAGCGTCAAAGGAGATGATATTAAAAGAAGTCCGGCACCTAATGTAGGCAGTTCCTTATCGGGTAAGCTTCCGGGACTGATCGTTAATCAGCGTTCCGGTGAACCCGGACGGGACGATCCCAATATCGTTATCCGTGGTTTTGGTACATTTGGCGATAGTTCTCCACTGATTATTATTGACGGGGTGGAACGTAGCAACATGAGCCGGATGAATCCGGAAGATATTGAGAATATATCAGTATTGAAAGATGCTTCAGCTGCTATTTATGGCGCACGTGCAGCGAATGGCGTGATACTTATCACCACGAAAAAGGGAAAAGTGGGAAAACCCGAATTTTCGCTTGGTTTTAATACTGCTTTTTCATCACCGACGATTAAGCCTAAAATGTTGGATGCCGCTACATATGCTCAAGTGTATAATGAGGGAGATTGGTATCGTAAAGGTCGCCCTGAAACTTATACGCCGATTTATTCCGATGAAGTTATTCAGAAATTCCGCGATGGTTCAGATCCTGTTTTATATCCGAATACCAATTGGTTGGATGAAACGTTGAAACCATTCTCTTTACAGACACGCACTAATTTGCAAGTGAGTGGTGGTACGGAAACAGTTCGTTATTTAATATCATTTGGAGCATTAACACAAGGCTCAGGATATTATAATCAACCGGAAAAGAACCGTCAATATACGGTGCGGGCAAATGTGAACGTAGACCTTAGTAAAAATCTTACTTTTGGAGCTAATATTAGTGCCATTATTAATGATCAACAGCATACACCTGTAGCCACGTGGATAAACTTTACCAACATTTTGCAATCAAGTCCTACTTTAGTGGCCAGATATCCTAATGGATTGTTGGCCGGTGGTAGATTGGGGGAAAGTCCTTTGTTGCTTGACCAGAGAGGATATGACAAGATTAAAAGTACACCTATGTATTCTACATTTACAGCTACTTATAAAATTCCGTGGATAAAGGGGCTGAAGTTAGAAGGTTCTTTTAATTATGACATTAATAATCAATTTGAAAAACTGTTTAACTTACCCTACCATTACTACGACTATAATACAGTGACTAAAGAATATGACAAGATGCAAGGAACAGGTGCGTCAACGGTGGAATTGACGGATACTTATAGCCGTTGGACAACCATATTGTATAACTTCCGGTTGGTGTACGATCAACAATTTGGTAAACACCATGTAGGTGCCATGATAGGACAGGAACAGCAAAGGAATACTTATTCATACGCTATGGCTTATCGAAAGAATTTCATAAGTTCAGCCATTGATCAAATTAATATAGGTGGCTCGGCTGCCGAAGATAAAAACAATGGTGGTTCGGCTTCGGTAACAGCCCGTAACAATTTCTTTGGTCGCTTTAATTATGATTATAGTTCTAAATATTTGGTGGAATTATTATTCCGTTATGATGGTTCGCAGAATTTTCCAAGCGGCAAACGGTATGGATTCTTCCCCGCAGGCTCTATCGGATGGCGTATATCGGAAGAACCTTTCTTGAAAGAAAATTGCAGTTTCCTGGATCAGTTGAAAATACGTTTATCAGTTGGGCAAACAGGTAATGATAGAGTTGATTCAGATAATGATAAAGTTGATTCTTATCAATATTTGCAATCTTATTCATTTGGAGGTAATTATGTGTTCGGTACATCTAACTCATCCGGTATTTATGCCAATACTATGCCTAATCCTAACATTACTTGGGAAAAAAGTACTAAATTTGACTTCGGTATAGATGCCTCTTTATGGAACGGCTTGTTAGGTGCGGAAATAACGTTGTTTAAAGAAAAACGAACAGATATTCTTGCTGCACGTAATCTCTCGATTCCCGGTACATTGGGCTTCTCTAAATTACCGGATGAAAATATCGGTGAAGTGAATAATAAAGGTTTTGAGTTGAAAGTGTCCCATCGGCGTACTGTAAATGACTTTTTCTATAGTATAGAGGGAAATGTGTCATATGCGAAGAATGAAATAATTTATATGGACGAAACTCCTAATGCAGAAGTTTATCAGAATAAGACAGGACGTCCTGTAGGAGCCGGTTTGTTCTATAAGGCAGATGGTATCTTCCATACGCAAGCTGAATTGGATGCATATCCCCATGCCAATGGTACACAAGTTGGTGATATCAAGATTGTAGATTTGAATGGGGATGGAGATATTGACTCTGATGATCAATACCGATTTGATTATACATCAACACCCCGTTTGGTATTTGGACTATCAGGATATGTAAAATACAAAAATGTAGATTTAAGCCTTTTCTTTCAAGGACAGACAGGAGCTTATAATTATGATAATGAATTTGCAAATATGGGAGGATCAGATCCTAAAAATGCCTTTGTTGATCGCGCAGCCAACCGCTGGACTGCTAATAATACGAATGGAACAATGCCAAGGTCGGATGCTTTCCAACCGGGAAACACGACATTCTTCCTATATGACGCTACATTTATACGATTGAAAACTTTGGAATTAGGTTATACTTTGCCTAAAAGTCTTGCCTCACGGTTGCAACTTGGTGATTTACGTGTTTATGTGAGTGGCTTCAACCTGTTGACATGGGCAAAAGAAATTAAGTGGACAGATCCTGAAATTAATGGTAACGCACTCTATTATCCACAGCAACGTGTATTTAATGTAGGCTTGAATGTTAAATTTTAAAACACAGAAAACATGAAAAAGATATTAATTGCACTTTCAATAGCTTTGTTAGCCATATCTTGTGATGACATCTTGGATATTTCTCCCAAAGATCGTATTTCTGATGATGCAGTCTGGTCAGATGCAAATCTTATAAAAGCTTATCATACTGATTTATATAATAGCTTACTGCACGGGTTTCGTATTAATATGCAGTCTAAGATGACTGATGAGGCTTATTGTTCTATCAATTGGGGGGCTGGTATTATTGCCTATGGCACTGTTACTCCGGATAATGTAGGCAGTGTTAGTAATACGGATTGGACTGGGGGTGGTAATCTTTATATTTGGAATTCTGCATTTCAAAATATCCGAAAGATAAATAAATTTCTGGAGAAAATGAATGAAAGTACAATAGAGATGGATGATAAAGACAGGCTTATTGCTGAAAGCAAGTTTTTGCGTGCATACATTTATTTTATGCTGATTGAGCGTTTTGGTGAAGCTCCCATTGTTACACAGTCTTATGATTTGGGTACGGACGTTACATTTACTAGTAATTCATTAGATGAATGTGTGAAATTTATTGAGGATAATATCGATGAAGCGATGCCGGCACTTCCTGTTTCATATACAACAACTGATGCCAACTTCGGTAGAGCGACACAAGCTGCATGTCAGGCATTATTGTCCAGATTGTATTTGTACGTTGCTTCGCCACTGTTCAATAAAAGTGGTGATAAAACTAAATGGCAGAAAGCTTCTGATGCTGCTCGAACTTTTCTTGATACATATAAAGAATATGAACTTTACCCGGATTATACCAAATGCTTCAATCAGCCGAGTGGAACGGAAAATAAAGAAATCATTCTGGCGCGCAACTTTACTTCTACCAATGGTCATCAGGCCCCAATGGATAATTTGAATCGCCGTTATGGCGCATATGGCGGTTGGTGGGCAAGTAATGGCCCTTCTCAAAATTTGGTTGATGATTATGATATGACTAACGGTGAACCTACATTTATCTGGACTAACGGTAAAAAAAGTGTTAATCCGGCATCAGGCTATGATCCACAGAATCCTTATAAGGATCGTGATCCGCGTCTTGACGCAACAGTGATACATGACGAATCAACTTATCATGGCGACTTTTTTGAAATGTGGGTAGCTTCTGATGGTAAAAGTTGGGGGTTCGACAATTACAGACAAAGTGGGGATAATCCGCTTACCAACTATGTACTTCGGAAATTTATGCCTGGGGAAGATACCAAGTTAACTTGGCAAACTACTTATACAACTCCTTGGATTTTCTTCCGGTTAGGCGAAATTTATCTAAATTACGCAGAAGCCGAATTTGAACTGGGACATGAGGGGGTTTGCAGAGAATATATTAATAAAATACGGAATAGAACCAGTGTTAAAATGCCTGCAATTCCTGAAACTGTTACAGGGGAAAATTTGAGACAACGTTTATATAATGAACGTAGAGTGGAATTGGCTTTCGAAGAACATCGTTATTTCGATCTTCGTAGATGGAATATTGCAATGGATATAGAAAATCGTCCGATTTATGGTATTACAATAACGAAGGATATAAATACTGGTAAGAAAGTATATAAAGAGGAGAAATTATTAGAAAGGGTTTTTACTCCTAAAATGTATTTACTTCCTATTGCGACAGATGAGATAAAGAAGAATAAAGGTACTTTGTTGCAGACTGAAACCTGGAGATAACTACCGGTAAAGCATAAAATAGCGCGTACTTTTGGCATTAGCCATTATTACGCGCTTACATAAAATATATAGATTATGATGAAAATAACACTTTTTCTATTTACATTGTCAATTAGCTGTTTTACAGGATTGGCTCAAAGCAACTCTTCGAACGACGGTAATGTGAATATTAAACTTCCTACAGGAAGCCTTTCTTTACAACCGCTCCACCAGAATGCAATCCGCGTACGGTTTACTAAAAATACGCATATTCCGACGGAAGAGCTTCTTTATACAGAACAGGTGTCTTCTCCTATATATGAGGTAAAAGAAAACAATAAGTCGTTGACTCTATCTCTCAATCAAATTACTGCTGTTTTTGATAAACAACATCATACGCTGACTTTTACTGATGCTAATGGACAAATCATTTTGCAGGAGAAAGAAGGGGGACGTTTATTGCAAAATTCAACTATACAAGATGAACCGACATTTATGGCCGAACAGAGTTTCGTATCACCGCCGGATGAATATTTGTTTGGTACGGGACAGTTTCAAGACGGTTATTTGAACATCAGAGGATTAACCAGGCGCCTTACACAGGTTAATACGCAAATAGCGGTTCCTTTCATTCTTTCGAATAAAGGATATGGAATATTATGGAATAACTATGGCCTGACTGATTTTAATCCTGCTGATCAGTTTGTGAAACTAATACCGGCTGCCGCTGAAGGGCAGGCTGTTACGGTAAATACAACGAGTACACAGGGTAATAAACGTGAAACCCGCCTTTTCAAATCATTTATAGCAACTTTAAATATTCCTGCTGATGGACAGTATGGATTGTTATTGGATGTTGGGCAACGTATGGCACGTAAACAATCTATTTCTATTGATGGGAAAAATATTGTTGATGTCAATAATTTGTGGCTTCCGCCTACTACTTCTGTTATTGTAGATTTAGCGAAAGGGAAACATATTGTTGAGGTAAGAGGTGTACAGGAAGATGCTCCCATACTGTATTGGAGGCAAGTTGCCAATGAAACTACTTTCCGTTCGCCGGTGTCGCAATCACTGGATTATACTGTGTTTTCCGGTAGTGCCGATGAAGTAATCGCCAGCTATCGGCAGTTAACGGGTAAAGTGCCTATGTTACCACTTTGGGCTTTAGGTTACATTCACTGTCGGGAGCGCTATAATACACAAGCAGAGTTATTGGAAAATGCACGTGAATTTAGACAACGTAAACTTCCTGTAGATGTGATTGTACAGGACTGGCAATGGTGGGGAAAGTATGGATGGAATGCGATGCAATTCGATGAAACTAAGTACCCGGACCCGGGTAAGATGATTCAAGACCTTCATAATATGAATATTCGTTTGATGTTGTCTGTCTGGTCCAAAATTGACAAACAATCTAAACTCGGGAAACAAATGGACGCAAAAGGATACTATATCCCGGGTACTGACTGGATTGATTTTTTCAACCCTGATGCTGCTGCGTTCTATTGGAGTAATTTCAGTAATAAACTATTGAAGCCTTATAAGATTGATGCATGGTGGCAAGATGCCACTGAACCGGAAAATGATGATTTGTTAAACCATCGGATAAATAATGGAAAAATGCCAGGTGAGTTATACCGTAATGTCTATCCGCTTTATGTGAATAAAACTGTTTATGAAGGTTTACGTCAAGACGATCCGGAACGTCGTGCTATGATATTGACCCGAAGTGCTTTTTCGGGTATTCAACGGTATGGTGCAGTAACATGGTCGGGTGACGTTGGAAATGATTGGGAAACATTCCGTCGGCAAATTACAGGTGGATTAGGTCAAATGGCAACCGGTTTGCCATGGTGGACATATGATGCAGGTGGATTCTTTCGTCCGACTAATCAATATGCAGATGTAGATTATCAAGAACGAATGTTGCGCTGGATACAAGCCGGTACCTTCTTGCCACTGATGCGTGTTCATGGCTATATGAGTCAAACGGAGCCATGGAGGTATGGAAAACAAGTAGAACAAGTAATCTCCGACTTTTTGAATTTGCGCTATCGGCTGCTGCCATACATATATTCACAAGCGGCATTGGTTTCCTATGAAGGGGGCACTTTAATGCGGCCGTTTATTTTTGACTTTTCACAAGACGAAGAGGCTTTGAAACAACAAAGTCAGTATATGTTTGGAAAATCTCTATTGGTTAATCCCGTAACTCAAGGTAATGTACAGCAGTGGAGTACCTATCTCCCTAAACATAAAGCAGGATGGGTTGATTTCTGGAATGGTGAGAAATATCAGGGAGGTCAATATGTAGATATACCGGTTTCAATAGATAAGATCCCCGTATTTGTAAAAGCGGGAACAATTCTTCCTATGGGATGCAATAAGCAATATGCTTCTGAGCAAATTGATACTCCGTTGGAAATACATATTTATCCTGGTGAAGACGCTTCATTTACTTTATACGAAGATGAAGGAAATAATTATAATTACGAACATGGTGCATATAGCAATATTACATTCAAGTGGAATAATCGTAAGCAGATATTGACAATAGGAGAACAAAAAGGGGAATATCCCGGTATGCAAATCAATAGAACTTTTCGTATTATGAGTCCGAATACAGACAAAACAATTGTGTATCAGGGAAAAATAATGAATATTCAATTACCGTAACAATATAATAGTATGAAAAAACAAGGATTTATAATCAGCAGCTTTTTTATGTTAGCCAACTGTCTGTTTATGTTAATGAGTTGCGCTCAATCTAATAGTTTGCCAACTTTCCAGAATGAGGGTAACCCATTGATAAAAGATAAGTTTACAGCTGATCCGGCTCCAATGGTTTATAATGGCAAACTTTATTTGTACGTGGGACATGATGAATATTATGACGGACAGGATACGGCATCGGGTGGCAAAGAATTCAATATTACTGAATGGTTATGCTATTCTACTGATGATTTACAAACATGGACTGACCATGGCTCCGTATTGAAACCTACTGACTTTAAATGGGCCATAGGTGAAGCATGGGCGTCGCAAGTAATAGAGAAAGATGGAAAATTCTACTATTATACTACAGTACAGGCTGGTGAACCTTATAATAGTAAGGCTATTGGGGTAGCCGTAAGCGATAGTCCGACAGGTCCCTTTGTGGATATCATTGGCAAGCCTTTGATTACGGATGATATGACTTCTAATGGTCCTCGTGGCTGGTGGAATGACATTGATCCTACCGTTTTTATAGATGAAGACGGTACTCCTTGGATGAGCTGGGGTAACGGAACTTGTTTCCTTGTAAAGCTAAAACCGAATATGCTTGAATTGGATGGTGAGATTGAGGTTATAGATGTACCTAAATATGTAGAAGGTCCATGGTTGCATAAACGTAATGATATTTATTATCTTACATATGCTTCTATGGGAAAAGGCAGAGAAAGTATTTCTTATGCTACCGCCCGTGCAATGGAAGGCCCGTGGACTTCACATGGAGAACTGACGGGAATGGCGGAAAATAGTTTTACTATTCATCCGGGCATTATTGAATTTAAAGATAAATGGTACTTATTTTATCATAATGCCGTGCTTACCATAGATGGTCATGCAGGCGCAATTGGACGACGCAGTGTTTGTGTGGAAGAACTTAATTATAATTCTGACGGGACAATGGTATTCGTTAAACAAACCAAGAAAGGTATTGCTAATAAATAAAAATAAATAATTACTGATTATGAGACGATTTGTACTTATCTGCTTGTTCCTTTTAGGTATGACAGCTTTTGCACAAGATGCAAATTTTCATATTTATCTATGTTTGGGACAATCGAACATGGAAGGAAATGCAAGAATAGAAAAACAGGATTCGGTAGCAGTCGATGACCGTTTCCGGGTATTAGCCGCTGTTGATTGCCCTGAACTGGGAAGAGTGAAAGGACACTGGTATAAGGCGATTCCGCCTTTGGCACGTTGCCATACAGGATTGACCCCTGGAGATTATTTCGGACGAACAATGGTAGCGAACCTTCCATCTAATGTAAGGGTTGGTATAATAAATGTTTCCATTGGCGGTTGTAAGATTGAACTTTTTGATAAGGTTAATTATCAGTCGTATGTGGATTCTGCTCCGGGATGGTTGAAGAATATGGTGAAAGAATATGACGGTAACCCTTATGCGCGTTTGGTTGAGTTGGCAAAAATTGCACAAAAAGATGGAGTGATTAAAGGTATTCTGCTACATCAGGGAGAATCAAATACCAACGATAAAGACTGGCCTTTAAAAGTGAAAGGAGTCTATGAGAATTTGCTAAAAGACTTGAATTTATCTGCTACGAATGTACCTTTGTTGGCTGGTGAAGTAGTAAATGCCGATCAAAACGGTATATGTGCCAGCATGAATACAATTATCAATACGTTGCCACAAACGATTCCTACGGCTCATGTTATCTCTTCTGCCGGCTGTCCGGCGGCTTTTGATAACTTGCATTTCACAGCTGAGGGATATAGAATGCTGGGTACGCGTTATGCAGCCGAGATGCTTTCTATTTTAGGATATGGTGACTGGACTTCGGCACAGAATATGAAGTTATGGTATAGCCGTCCGGCACAGAATTGGTTGGAAGCTTTGCCGCTCGGTAATTCTCGTTTAGGAGCAATGGTGTTTGGAGGAACTGCTCGTGAAGAATTACAATTGAACGAGGAAACATTTTGGGCAGGTGGTCCTTATAACAATAATAATCCTGAGGGGTTGAAAGTTTTGCCGGAAATACGCCGTTTGATATTTGAAGGTAAAACTCTGGAAGCCCAACAGTTGATCGATAAGAATTATATGACTCCCCACCATGGTATGCGTTATTTAACGTTGGGTAGTCTCTTTCTCAATTTTCCCGGTCATGACTCTCCTACAGAATATTATCGGGATCTAAATCTGGAGAATGCAACCTCTACTACTCGTTATCAAATAGATGGTGTAAAGTTTGTCCGGACAACATTCGCTTCGTTGACCGATGATGTGATTATCGTACGTATTCAAGCTGATAAAGCAAAAGCATTGAATTTCTCCATATCGTACGGTGGTCCGCAGAACTCACAGGTACAGGTAAAAGATGGCAAACTGATTGTCTCTTGCCAGGGAGCCGAACATGAGGGGATTCCGGCTGCTATGCGTGCGGAATGTCAGGTACAAGTGAAAACGGATGGAAAAATAGGTAAAGAAACACAAGCGCTTGCGGTAAATGGGGCAACCGAGGCTACATTATATATTTCTGCAGCTACTAATTTTGTGAATTATAAAGATGTAAGTGCAAATGAGTCAAAACGTGCCACTGCTTATTTGCAAAAAGCTATACGTACTCCTTTTGAACAGGCATTGAAGAACCATATTGCTTGTTATCGCAAGCAATATGACCGTGTAGCTTTGAACCTGGAGAGTACTAAGGCTTCGGCATTGGAAACTCCCGTTCGTGTAGAGCGCTTCATTGAGGGTAATGATATGGCAATGGCGGCGCTGATGTTTCAATATGGTCGTTATCTGCTCATTTCCTCTTCACAACCGGGTGGTCAGCCGGCTAATCTTCAGGGTATATGGAATCATAGTGCGTATGCTCCCTGGGATAGTAAGTATACTATAAATATTAATGCAGAGATGAATTATTGGCCTGCTGAAGTCACAAACCTAAGTGAAAGTCATGAGCCTCTTTTCCGGATGATATCCGACTTGGCTGTTACGGGTAGTGAAACCGCTAAGGTGCTTTATGGTTCTAAAGGATGGGTAGCACATCACAATACGGATTTATGGCGTGTTTGTGGCCCTATAGATGCTGCTTTTTTTGGAATGTGGCCTAACGGTGGCGCATGGTTGGCACAGCATCTATGGCAGCACTATTTGTATACGGGAGATAAAGAGTTTCTGAAAAAATATTATCCGGTGATAAAAGGTACAGCTGATTTCTATCTGAGTCATCTGGTGGAACATCCTAAATATAAATGGATGGTTACCGTGCCATCTATGTCTCCGGAACATGGTTATAATGGTTCGCCAACAACGATTACAGCAGGTTGTACAATGGATAATCAGATTGCTTTTGATGCTCTATATAATACTCTTCAGGCAAGTCGAATTATAGGTGGCGGTAAACAGTATGAAGATTCTTTGCAGACCATGCTGGATAAGTTACCGCCAATGCAGATCGGTAAATATAATCAGTTACAGGAATGGCTGGTTGATGCCGATAATCCACAGGATGATCATCGTCATATATCTCATTTGTATGGTTTATATCCCAGTAATCAAATTTCACCGAATATTAACCCCGAACTGTTTCAGGCAGCGCGGAATACGTTGATACAGCGTGGAGATATGGCTACAGGGTGGAGTATCGGGTGGAAGATTAACTTCTGGGCACGTATGTTAGATGGTAATCATGCCTATAAAATTATACAGAATATGCTACGCCTCTTGCCTAACGATAAAGTACAGAGGGAATATCCTGAAGGGCGTACTTATCCGAACTTGTTTGATGCCCATCCGCCTTTCCAGATTGATGGTAATTTTGGCTATACGGCAGGAGTTGCCGAGATGTTGTTACAAAGCCATGATGGTGCCGTACATCTGTTACCTGCCTTGCCGGAAGTATGGCGAAAAGGAAATGTGAAAGGACTGGTTGCTCGTGGCGGTTTTGTTGTGGATATGGAATGGAATGGAGCACAACTGAATAAAGCTAAAGTACATTCTCGTTTGGGTGGAGTATTGCGTATCCGTTCTTATGTTCCTTTGAAAGGAAAAGGAGTGCAAAAGGCTAACGGTAGTTGCCCTAATCTTTTTTATGCGCCAGCTACTATCAAAGAACCCTTGGTTTCAAAACAGATAAATCCGCAAATTCCGGTTCTTTGCCGTACATACGAGTATGATATAATAACTCAACCCGGAGAAGATTATTATTTGGAACGTTCAATGTGATGCGTTATTTCGTCTGGTAAGTAATATACCTTTTTAGATAATCTTATTTGAAAATGTCAGGATGTAACATTTTCAAATAAGATTTAGGCAATAATGTAACAACAGGAAATAAACATGTAACATAACTATTAAGTCGATAAAAGAGAATGGAGTACATTTGCAGTGTAACATTTGCACTTAAATATTAATTAATCATGAAAAAAAGTCTGGTAATTTTATTCTTATTCTTAGTTGTCCCTATGTTTACAATAACAAAAGCAATGGCTGATAATGGACGGCTAAAAACTTCTAATTATATTTATCACGGAGCTGGTAATCCGTATCTTCCGTTATGGGAACATTTACCGGACGGGGAACCACGTGTTTTTGAAGATCCTGATAATCCAGGGAAATTCCGTGCATATATTATCGGTTCACATGATGTTCGCTTCGGTAGTTATTGTGGAGCTGATATAAGAATGTGGTCAGCGCCCGTAGAAGATTTATCCAGTTGGCGTGATGAAGGACCGATTTTCACCTATCAGATAGAAGGAAAATGGGATGTAATGTATGCGCCCGACCTTGTTGAGGTAAAAAGAAAAGATGGTAAGAAAGAATATTATCTGTATCCCCATAGTCGTGGTAGAAACAGAGAAGCTATGGTTGCTAAAGGAGACCGTCCTGACGGACCTTTTACTCCTATCAACATGACTGCTGACGGAACAAGAACCGTACCGGGAAGTATTTTGGGATTTGACCCTTCTATCTACATTGAATATGTTACTGATCCCAACGATCCTGACTATGAGATTGGATTCAGAGCCTATGGATATTGGGGGTTCCAGCGTTCGTTAGCAGCCCAGTTAGATCAAAATACCATGTATTCCGTACGTCCCGGAACAGAGGTTATTCCCTATTTTATGCCGGCCGGTATGAGAAATGGTGCGGTTCGTGGTCCCAAAGATATTTCATATCCGCATATTTTTCTGGGTGAAGATCTTGGAGCATTTAATTTCTTTGAAGCCTCTTCCATTCGTAAGGTTGGAAATAAATATGTAACAATCTATAGTGGATATTCGGGTGCTGAATATGGACTGGACTTTTCCAATTCGACCTTACGTTATGCTTATGGTGATTCTCCATTAGGTCCATGGAAAAGTGGTGGTGTCTTGGTTGATTCGCGTGCACCGGTGTTGAATAAAGATGGCTCCGGGTTACAGACATCTAATGCGGGACATAATACACATGGAAGTATAGAACTGATTAATGGACAATGGTATGTGTTCTATCATCGCCCGCCCCGTGGATTTGGTAATGCACGTCAGTCAATGGTAGCCCCCATTCATGTGGAGTGGGATAAGAAATCGGTTGCGGAAGGTGGAAAAGTATCTATCAGGGCCTATGATCCGTATGCAAAAGATAGTATTTGGACAGCAAAAGACAATCAAGGAAACGAATATAAAGGAGCTGAAGTAACCTCGGAAGGCTTTCATGTTTTCGGTCTTGATCCTTATCAATATTACTCAGCCGGATTTGCATGCTACCTTTCTGATATAGGTATGCAACAAGATTCATGGGATATATGGGATAACAATGCACCTGTTACAAATGTAAAGAATGGCAGTATAATAGGATATAAATATTTCGGTTTCGGTGGACTGGCTAAAGATAAACTGGGATTAAAAGCTTTTAAGGGGACCCAAAAAGGAAACAAGACAGCTTTCAATCTATTCCTTACTCCAAAAACTCAAAAGACATTCAAGATAAATGTATGGTTGGATGGTCCGTGGAGTAATGAGACTTGGAAAGGAACGAAAATTGGTGAAATAGTTGTTCCGGCCAATTCGATACAAGAAACTAAGCAGTTTACGATTGATGTGGCAAAATTTGTCGATCATTTAGACAAAAAACATGCAATTTATCTTGTTGCAGAGGGTGAGGGAGAAGATAAACTTTTTGATTTGATCGGTTTAGGATTTAGTTCGAATAAGAAAAAGATTACTCGTCCGATTGTTCCGGAAATAAATATAATGGTCAATAATAAGGCTATTGAAATACCGGAAACTCCTGTACGTTCTACTGAAAGCAATGGTATTACCGGTTATGACTTGTATGAGACTGTTTATGAGCTTCCATCTAATGTAACCGGACTTCCTGCAGTGTCGGCCTCGGCAACAGATAAAAATGTAAAAGTAACTGTTACTCAACCGACCTCAGATTCAGGAATAGCTATTGTGAAATTTGACTACAAGGGTGTGATTAAAACATATAAGATTAAGTTTAACTCCGCTATGCCGTAGAAGTAGTCTAGGATAGGGAATTTGCTTGTCTTGCTTTATAAAGGTACAGTAATAAAAAGAAGAATATGAAATTACTAAAAAGTACATGGCTAATATTGATTGGTATTATGATTAGTTCATGCCATGTAAAAACACTGGATATTATTTCTCCCGATGGGATTCTGAAAGTTTCGGTAGAATCAGCGGAAAAGAATACTTTTGGCGAGGTCGTTTTTTCAGTGGACTATAAAGGAAAGCGTATTCTTTCTAAATCAAGATTAGGGCTTGAGACCGATGTGCAGAATTTGGCTGGTGGTTTGAGGTTGAAGTCCGTTTCCGAGATAAAGCGGGTGACCGATGATTACAAGATGATAACGGGAAAACGTAGTTACTGTGTAAATGAGGCCTCCGAGAGAGCTTATTCCTTTGAAAATGAAAAGGGGCAGATTGTAGAAATTATATTCAGAGTATATGATGACGGAGTTGCCTTTAAATATGGTGTTAACTCTGTTGCGGATAAAGAGTATGTTGTTAATGAATATACAACGTATAATATTCCGCAGGGCGCTAAAAGATGGATGCAACAATATGATCCGGGATACGAGAAGTTTTTCCCGCTTTCGACAGATGGAAAACTGAATAATCATCCGAATATTAACCTTTGGGGGTATCCCGGACTTGTTGAACTGTCCGATTCTGTATTTGCACTGATTACAGAGGCAAATATCGGGCGTGGACATTGTGGCTCTTTTTTGTATAATGGTGATGACCGCAATAGTTATCAGGTACGCTTGGCAGATAAAAAGCAAGTTCTCGAAGGAGTATGGTACTCTCCGTGGAGATTACTTATTATAGGAGGCTTATCTGACATTGTAGAATCTACTTTGGTAACGGATGTTTCCGAGCCTTCTAAGGTGGAAAATACGGAATGGATAAATCCCGGCATGGTTTCATGGATATACTGGGCTTATAATCATGGCTCTAAGGATTATCAGAGAGTGAAAGAATATATTGATTTGGCTGCTGATATGAACTGGCCTTACGATTTGATAGATTGGGAATGGAATGAAATGAGCAATGGCGGTAATCTTCAAGATGCCGTGAAGTATGCTTTGGATAAGGGAGTTAAGCCGTTGATATGGTATAATTCAAGTACGAACTGGATTGGTCCTGGTCCTTTGTATCGGCTTAATAAAAAGGAAGTCCGGGAGAAGGAATATGAATGGCTGAGTGATATGGGCGTTGCCGGTATTAAAGTAGATTTCTTTTCGGGTGATAGTGTTTCTACCATGAACTATTACTTGGATTTGCTTGAAGACGCCATAAAGTATAAGCTGATGCTTAATTTTCATGGGGCTACTATTCCACGAGGGTGGCAACGCACATATCCTCATATGATGTCGGTAGAAGGGGTGTATGGAGCAGAATGGTATAATAATGCTTCGATATTGACTGATCGGGCTGCCGAGCACAATGCTACTCTGCCGTTTACAAGAAATGTTGTGGGCTCGATGGATTATACTCCGGGTACTTTCTCCAATTCACAACATCCGCATATTACTTCATATGCTCATGAACTTGCATTACCTGTAATCTTTGAATCGGCCTTACAGCATATGCCCGACAGACCTTCGGTTTATCATAGTTTGCCCGAACCCGTAAAGAGACTTCTATCGGATTTACCTACCAGTTGGGATGATACAAAACTTTTGACCGGCTATCCCGGTAAAGAAGTTGTTATAGCTCGTCGTAAAGGCGATGTATGGTATATTGGAGGTATTAATGGAACCAATGAACTGCGGACAATCCATTTGCCATTGGAGAAAATATTGGTTAACGGTAAAAAAATCTCTTTATTCAAAGATGGAATAGATGACAAAAGTTTTACTATTGAAGAAAATACTCTATTATCAGGAAACAACACTGATATGAAAGTAGAATGTTTGCCACGTGGCGGGTTTGTTGCTATTATAAAGTGATTTATTTTTTTATACTGCTTTCCCTAATCTGTAAATGGGTAGGTATTACTATTTGTTTAATGGTTTTATCTCCTTTGATTTGCTGGATCAGTAAACGACAAGCTGTTTCTCCCATCAGGTATGTTTGGTGGGATATTGCTGATAATTTGGGTTCCACGTAATTAGCATGCCGTTCATCTGTGTATCCTATAAGAGCTATGTCTTGCGGAATGCGATAACCATGATTTTTTATGACTTCCATTGCTGCAAATGCCAGTGTGTCATTCATGGCAAGAATAGCATCTGGTGGTTTGGGAAGAGATAATAAAGTCTCTGTCGCTATTTTGCCTTCGTCATAATCAATCTTTCTGCAAACAACCAGTTCTTTTTCTATAGGAATTTTGTTTTCACGTAATGCTTCCAAGTATCCATGTTTTCTACGTTTTACTATATCCAGATGATTGGCACCACCAATGAAAGCGACCCGTTTACTCCCATTGTCCAATAAGTGTTGGGTGGCTTTCTGAGCAGACAATGCTCCATCTGCAACTACTGTGGGGAAAAGTTCTGGCAGGCAGATACGGTCGAATAATACCACCGGCATGTTGATGTCAGACAAAGCGATGAAATGATTGTAATGGGTCGTTTCTTGTGATAAACAGGCAATGATACCTTCTACACGCATATTTATTAAGTTCTCAATATTTCTTTTTTCATGTTCATAGGATTCGTGGGAAGTGGTTATAATCACAAAATATCCGTTAGCTATCGCCATATCTTCTATGCCACTAAGAATAGCGGAAAAAAAATGAGTCACGATATCCGGAACGATTACTCCTATAATGCGTGGAGCATTTTGTCGGAGACTTATAGCGAAAGGATTGGGGCGATAGTTCAGCTCTTTCGCTAATTGTTTGGCTTTGGCGCAAAGCTCACGACTTATTTCCGGACTATCTTTCAGAGCCCTTGACACGGTGGGAATGGAGACTCCGAGTAAGCCGGCGATATCTTTCAATGAAGTATGTTTTTGGTGTTCCATCAGAGGGAGTATTAGTTTGCTTTACAAAGAAAATATATTTTCTGTAAACAAGCATATCTTAAAATATATTTCTTGCGTAAACCATTACGTTGCTTTTTGTGGACTTGTCATCATTATTCCATTTGTTCGTTGCATATATTTGTCGTATAATTTAAGAAAAAAAATCATGCAATATCATGAAATTGGAAAAACGGGAATGAGAGTGTCTTCCCTTAGCTTTGGAGCTTCTTCTTTAGGAGGAGTTTTTCGTAATATCAAAGAAAAAGAAGGTATTAGGGCTGTATTTACTGCCATAGAGTCGGGTATAAATTTTATTGATGTCTCTCCCTATTACGGACATTACAAAGCCGAAATTGTCTTAGGAAAAGCGCTGAAAGAAATTCCCCGTAACAGTTACTTCCTTTCAACAAAGGTAGGACGTTACGGAAAAGATGGAATTAATACTTGGGATTATTCATCTAAGCGAGCGGTGGAGAGTGTATACGAAAGTATGGAGCGGCTGAGTATCGACTTTATTGATTTGATAAATGTACACGACATTGAATTTGCCGATTTAAATCAAGTCGTTAACGAGACACTGCCTGCACTGGTAGAACTACGCGAGAAAGGTATTGTAGGACATATAGGAATTACAGATTTGCAGTTGGAAAATCTGAAATGGGTAATTGATCACTCTCCAAAGGGAACTGTGGAATCCGTGCTCAATTTTTGCCATTATTGTCTTTGTGATGATAAGTTAGTCGATTTCTTGGATTATTTTGAAGAAAAAGAAATTGGTGTAATCAATGCTTCTCCATTATCTATGGGTTTATTGACAGAACGCGGGGCACCGGATTGGCATCCGGCTCCGGAATCATTGGCCAACGCTTGTCGGAAAGCGATGTTATATTGTAAAACAAAGAATTATCCGATTGAAAAATTAGCCATGCAATTCTCAGTAAGGAATTCACGTATTGCAACCACTTTGTTTAGTACGGCTAATCCTCAAAACGTGAAAAATAATATTGAGTTTATTGAAACTCCAATGGATGAAGAATTAGTGCGGGAAGTACAAAAGATTATTGGAGATCAACAGCGGGTAAGTTGGGCTAACTCTTAATGTTTACTTTCTATGAATTATACAATTATTGATGCACATGCTCATTTGTGGTTGTACCAAGATACGATAGTAGAAGGACTTCCCATCCGAACGTTGGAAAACGGACGTTCGTTATTTATGGGAGAAATACGTCAAATGCTTCCACCTTTCATGGTGGATGGCGTAAACAGTGCAGAAGTTTTTCTGTCAAATATGGATTATGCGCAAGTCTCTGCTGCGGTTATTACGCAAGAATTCATAGACGGTATACAAAATGAATATTTGAAAGAGGTTATAACTCGCTACCCCGAACGCTTTTTTGTATGTGGAATGTGCGAGTTTCGCAGTCCTGGATATTTAGAGCAAGCAGAGAAATTAATAGATAACGGTTTTCAAGCAATTAAAATTCCGGCACACCGCTTATTGTTGAAAGAGGGGCGCGTGATGCTAAACAGTGAAGAGATGATGCAAATGTTTCGGTTAATGGAAGAACGAAATATTATTTTATCTATAGACCTGGCTGAAGGAAGTACCCAGATTGCTGAAATGGAAGAGATTATTGAACAATATCCTCGTCTGAAGATTGCTATCGGGCATTTCGGTATGGTAACTTTGCCTGATTGGAAACAGCAAATTCTATTGGCCCGTCATCCCAATGTAATGATTGAATCCGGTGGCATTACTTGGCTTTTTAATGCAGAATTTTATCCTTTTAAAGGAGCAATAAGAGCTATTCGTGAAGCAGCAGACTTGGTCGGTATGGAGAAGCTAATGTGGGGGTCAGATTACCCACGTACCATTACAGCCATCACATATAAAATGTCCTATGATTTTATAGCAAATTCTTCAGAACTGACTGAAAAAGAAAAAACTCTTTTTTTAGGAGAGAATGCCCGTAATTTTTATGGTTTCAGCCGGCTCGTCACTTTACCTTATATCAAAAACATGTCCGAATAAAACAAGAAAGAATACCATGAAAAAGAATAAATACATCTTTCCGCTTATACTTGTCTTCAGCCTTTTCTTTCTGTGGGCTATCAGTAGTAATCTTTTGCCTACTATGATCAGGCAATTAATGAAAACGTGTGAGTTAAATACATTTGAGGCGTCATTTACTGAAACTGCCTATTGGTTGGCTTATTTCATATTTCCTATCCCAATAGCTATGTTCATGAAGAAATACAGTTATAAAGCTGGTATTATATTCGGTTTGTTATTGGCTGCAAGCGGTGGATTACTTTTCTTTCCCGCTGCTATAATAAAAGAATATTGGGCTTATCTCTGTATCTTTTTTATTATTGCAACTGGAATGTGTTTTCTTGAAACAGCAGCCAATCCATATGTAACGGTGTTAGGTCAGCCGGAAACAGCTTCCAGACGTTTGAATTTCGCACAATCATTCAATGGACTTGGAGCTTTTATCTCAGCGATGTTTTTAAGCAAGTTAATTCTGAGCGGAACGCATTATACACGTGAAACACTTCCTTTGGATTATCCGGGTGGATGGCTGGCTTATATACAACTGGAAACAGATGCCATGAAGCTTCCTTATCTGATACTGGCTCTTTTGTTGATAGTTATAGCGGTGATATTTGTATTCTCCAAGCTACCTAAAATAGGTGATGAAGGAGTTAAAACGGGAACCACAGCATCAAAAGAAAAATTGATTGACTTTGCAGTGTTGAAACGTTCACATTTACGCTGGGGAGTTATTGCGCAGTTTTTTTATAATGGTGGACAGACAGCTATCAATAGTCTTTTCTTGGTGTATTGCTGTTCTTACGCTGATTTGCCGGAAGATACGGCCACTACTTTCTTCGGTCTCTATATGCTTGCTTTTCTTTTGGGACGTTGGATAGGCACCGGGCTTATGGTGAAATTTCGCCCCCAGGATATGTTGGCGGTTTATGCAATAATTAATATTTTGCTGTGTGGAATAGTAGTAATTTTTGGGGGAATAGTAGGTTTGTATGCCATGTTACTTATCTCTTTTTTCATGTCTATTATGTATCCTACTCAATTCTCATTGGCGTTGAAAGGATTGGGAAATCAAACTAAAAGTGGTTCTGCTTTTTTAGTGATGTCTATCGTAGGTAATGCATGTCTACCTCAATTGACTGCCTATTTTATGCATGTAAATGAAGCTTTCTACCATGTAGCCTATATTATTCCCATGTTTTGCTTCTTCTTTTGCGCTTACTATGGATGGAAGAAATATAAAGTTATTGACTAAGATAAATCAGTGTTTATTTACTATATAAAATAAAATGAAAGCAATTCAAATTATAAACCCTTTCGAAATGAAGGTGGTAGAAATCAGGAAACCGATAGTAGGTACCGGAGAAATATTAGTGAAAATAAAGTATGTAGGGTTTTGTGGCTCAGACCTGAATACATTTACCGGACGTAATCCAATGGTGAAACTTCCGGTTATCCCAGGACATGAAGTGGGTGCGGTTATTGAAGAAATCGGTCCGGATGTACCTATTGGATTTGAAAAAGGTATGAATGTAACCTTAAATCCTTATACTAATTGCGGTAAATGTGCTTCTTGCCGTGCCGGACGCGTAAATGCTTGTGAGCATAATGAAACGTTGGGTGTACAACGCAATGGGGTGATGTGTGAGTATGCTGTCTTACCTTGGAGCAAAATCATTCCGGCAGGTGATATTTCTTCTCGTGATTGTGCCTTGATTGAACCTATGAGTGTAGGTTTTCATGCAGTATCCCGTGGGCAGATTATTGATAATGAATACGTAATGGTTATCGGATGTGGCATGGTGGGGATAGGTGCTGCTATTCGGGCTGCCTTAAGGGGGGCGACGGTTATTGCCGTCGATTTGGACGATGAAAAACTGGAACTGGCGAAACTTGTCGGAGCTTCTTATGTCATTAATTCCAAAACAGAAAATGTACATGAACGTATATTGGAAATAACGAATGGATTTGGAGCAGACGTCGTTATAGAAGCTGTTGGGAGTCCCGTTACTTATACGATGGCTATAGACGAGGTTAGTTTTACCGGACGTGTAGTTTGCATTGGTTATGCTAAAAGTGAAGTGTCTTTTCAGACAAAATATTTTGTTCAGAAAGAACTTGATATCCGGGGATCCCGTAATGCGTTGCCTGCAGATTTTCGGGCGGTGATTCACTATATGAAATCAGGTGATTGCCCAGTAGAAAAGCTGATTTCCAGAATAGTTTCTCCAGAGAATGCTTTAAATGCGATGGAAGAATGGGCTGCTGTTCCCGGGAAAGTATTTCGTATCTTGGTACAATTCTGATTCTTTGAATAAATATTGATACTATGGTAAAACAACAATTTACAATGAATGGAGTAAAGATAATTTTTGTAATGGTGTTAGTGTTGCTTTTCCCATGTTTTGTATGTGCTCAGCAAATACCTGATTGGGAAAATCCGGCTGTAATAGGTATCAATAAAGAAGAGTATCATAGCACTTTGACGCTTCCGTCAAAGAAAAACGAATGCGAAGAGATCGTATTATTGGATGGTATGTGGAAATTTATGTGGTCCCCTGACCCTCAGAGTCGTCCGCAAAATTTCTATAAAAACGATTTTGACGTAAGCGGTTGGGACAATATTGTAGTGCCGGGAACATGGCAATTGCAAGGATATGGTAAACCTATTTATACGAACTGGACATATCCTTTTAAAAAAGATCAGCCCAGAGTAACGGGTGAACCGCCTAAACACTATTTTAGTTATGAAAACCGTAATCCTATAGGGTCTTATGTTACTACTTTCCATATTTCTCCCGAAATGAAGGATAAACAATTATATGTACATTTTGAAGGGGTTAAATCAGCCATGTATGTGTGGGTAAATGGATTGAAAGTGGGATATAGTCAGAATTCGATGGCACCGGCAGAATTTGACATAACTAAATTTGTGAATGAAGGAGAAAATCGTTTGGCTGTCGAAGTATATCGTTGGTCGGATGGTAGTTATCTGGAAGACCAGGATATGTGGCGCTATAGCGGAATTTTTCGTTCTGTGGAACTTTGGGTACGTCCTAAAACTCATGTTAAAGATTATATGCTGACTGCCGATTTGTCGGATGATTTTTCTTCCGCTGACTTTAAAGCGAAAATCTGGTTACGTAATCTTTCAGAAGAAAGAAAAGACAAGTTGAATATTGAAGTCGTTCTGAAAGGGTATAATAGCGATGGAAACGAGCTTGAAAAAAAGCTGGGACTTTCAATAAAAAAGCTGCAGCCCTCTTCTGTTAAATGTTATATGCTTTCGGCTAAGGTGGATAAGCCGAAACTATGGTCGGCTGAGAAACCTAACTTGTATGATGTTGAAATAAGACTTTATGATGGGAAAAAAGTGATTGAGAAGTTACAATCTCATTTAGGTATATGGAAGTCTGAAATTGATGGTAGTGTTTTCAAGTTTAATGGTAAGCCTGTGAAGCTCAAAGGGGTAAACCGTCATGAGCATCATCCACGTACCGGTAGATTTGTGGATAGGGAAACTATGGAAAAAGATTTGAAATTGATGAAGCAGGCAAATATAAATATGATTCGTACAGCTCATTATCCCAATATTCCATTGTTTTATGAATTATGTGATAAATACGGTTTTTATGTAATGGATGAGGCTAACCAGGAAAGTCATGACTATGGTTTAGGCAATAAAATTCTTGGAGATAATCCGGAATGGACACATGCTCATGTGGATAGAGCTGTTGCGTTAGTGCAACGTGATAAAAATCATCCTTGTGTAGTTTTTTGGTCCTTAGGTAATGAGGGTGGGGCAGGTTGTAATATGCGTGCAATGGCAGATACAATAAAAGCTATAGATACTTCGCGTATAATTTTCAGTGATACGGACTATTCAGTGTCTGCTTTTTATGATCCTTCTTATTATTCTCCGGACAAATTAAAAGAATTTGCCCAGGAGAAAACGGACAGGCCCATTTTTATGCGTGAGTATGCCCATGCAATGGGTAATTCAGTCGGTAATTTGCAAGAATATTGGGATGTGATTGAATCGGACGAACATATTGCCGGTGCTGCCATTTGGGATTGGGTTGACCAGGGAATTGCAAAAAAGATAGACCGATTGTATAAGAAGAGTGTAGAATACTCGTCTTCATTGAATTTGAAAGAAGATGAATTCTGGGCATATGGAGGAGATTTTGGAGACTTCCCGAATAATGGAGATTTCTGTATTAATGGTTTGATAGGTCCTGACCGTATACCTCATCCGCACTATTATCAGGTTCAAAAAGTCTATCAAAATATTGGATTTTCAGTTAAAGACTCAATAGGTACGGTTATTCTCACTAATAAATATAACTTCACGTCTTTAGATGAGTTTGATTATAGATATGAATGGTTGCAAGATGGAGAAATTGCCAAATCGGGAAAAATATTAATTGAGGATGACAATCATCTGAAAATTCCAGCTTTTGTGGGTAATGGTGAAGTCTTCTTGAATGTTTACGCTTGCCTGAAGAAATCCACATACTGGGCGGAAAAAGGTTTTCCGGTAGCTAAAGAACAGTTCGCAATACGTATACCCAAAGCACAGCCCATTATGCCGAAAGGAGATGCTTTGGAGGCTAACGTCTTAGATGGGAAATTAGAGGTTAAAGCCGGCTCACATCGCTTATTGATTAATAATAAATCCGGTGCTTTGGAAAGTTGGGAAAATAAAGGAAAAGAATTGTTGTACGGAGCGTTAACTCCATATTTTTGGAAACCCGCCAATAGCAATCAGATAAACAATAACTATAATGAGCGTTTAGGAATATGGAAGGATGCTGATAAGAATTTAGCTGTTGAAAAATTTGATTTTTTAGTAAAGAATGGCATATGTAAAGTGAAATTCGATATATTATTATCTTCTGTCGGCGCAACATATCAATTGCAATATACAATCAACGGAGAAGGAAAGGTGCAGGTGGAAGCCAATTATAAACCTGGGAAACAAAAGGTTCAGTTGATTCCTAAGTTTGGAATGAGGATGCGTTTACCGGCTGGTATGAAACATATCAAATGGTATGGTCGGGGAGCGTTTGAAAATTACCCTGACCGTAAAAGTGCTGCTTTCATTGGTAATTATGAAATGGATATTGCCCGGTTTGTCACCGATTATATCTATCCACAAGATAATTCGAACCGTTGTGATGTTCGTTGGTTTTCTTTGAATGGGAAACAAGGTGAAAAATTGAAAGTGACAGGCTTGCAGCCACTTTGTTTTCGTGTATGGCCTTATGGAGAAGATGATTTGGAAAAGAGTAAACATCCGTATGAATTGCCGAAGTGTGATTATGTTAATGTAAATATAGATTTGAATATTCACGGTGTGGGTGGAAATGATGCATGGGGAGCCCGGACAATGGATAGGTATACAATCGATGGTAACCAGCCATACTCTTATGGCTATATAATGGAATATTGTACAAACTGAGATTAAATCAAATAATATGAATAGAAAAAAGATTTTGTTATTTTCATCGTTGTTTGCGATGGGGTATCTTTCAGGATTGGCTCAGAACCCAATCATTCAGACAAATTATACGGCCGATCCGGCGCCGATGGTATATAATGATAAGGTATATCTTTATACTACCCATGACGAGGACAATTCTACTTGGTTTACCATGAACGACTGGCGGCTATATACAACAAACGATATGGTGAACTGGACAGATCATGGCGCAGTATTGTCGTATGCCGATTTCAGTTGGGCAAAAGGTGATGCATGGGCTCCACAGTGTATTGAAAGGAATGGTAAATTCTATATGTATGTACCGGTTATTTCAAAAATAAATAATAGGGGAGCCATTGGAGTGGCAGTGGCCGATAGTCCTTATGGACCATTCTATGACCCGTTGGGAAAACCGTTGGTTCAGAGTGAATGGGGAGACATTGACCCGACTGTTTTCATTGATGATGACGGACAAGCCTATCTGTATTGGGGAAACCCCAATCTGTTTTGCATAAAGTTGAATGAAGATATGATTTCTTACAGTGGAGATATTATTCGCGTACCCATGGTTGCAGAATCTTTTGGCAAACGTGAAGATAACTCGGAAAGACCAACTTTGTATGAAGAGGGTCCCTGGCTTTATAAAAGAGACAAAAAGTATTATTTATTTTGGCCGGGTGGGCCGTTGCCTGAACATATCGGATATTCGACCAGCAATAGTGCGGCGGGACCTTGGAAATATGGCGGAACGGTAATGACTGCCGGAGGCGGTTCATTTACTATACATCCGGGGGTAATTGATTTCAGAGGAAAAACATATTTCTTTTATCACGACGGACAGTTACCCGGAGGTGGAGGATTTAACCGCTCGGTAAGTGTGGAAGAACTTAAATTTAACAAAGACGGTTCTATACCGGAAGTGAAAAGGACAACCGGAGTAGAGGGGATTGCCACACTAAATCCATATGTAAAGACTGAAGCGGAAACAATTGCCTTCTCTGAAGGATTCAAATCATTCAGAAACGATCAGGTGGGTGTTTTTGTAACAGCCATGAAGGATGGAAGCTATATCAGGGTTCGTGATGTGGATTTTAGAGAAGTCGGAGCAAGCAAATTCACTGCCAGAATAGGAACGACACATAATGATCCGGTAAGTCTTGAAGTATATTTAGATAGCATGGATGGGAAATTGCTGGGTACTATCAAAGTCCCGCGTACCGGAGGAAGTGACCGCTGGCAACTTAGAACTATTGACATACCCAAAGTGACCGGAGTACATGACCTTTATTTTGTAGTAAAAGGAAAACCGGCAACTAATCTTATGTATTTTGATTATTGGGTCTTTTCTAAATGAATTTATAGCGCTTTCATATAAAAACTTATTATTCATCTTCGTATTCTTTTAAATGATTAAGTAATAAAACGATGAATATCAGTTTCTTTTTCCATGATGATTAAGTAAAAAAGAAGGCAGCATTTATTCGTCCGCCTATAGTGTACCATTTGTCCCACTATAGGCGGACGAATGGTACACTATAGGCGGACGCAATGTTTGATATATCGGGACGAATTAATTTATGCAAATAAAGACACTAATAGTCGTAATCAGTTTCAATAGTTTCTAAAAACGTATCTTATAAACTGCTTTAATTCTCAGTACTGTTGTGCCTTTCAAAATTGAAATATTTTTTTGTTCCTCTGCATATTGTATGACCTATAAAGAGGAGGGAAGATTTTCAGGGAGAATAATGTTAAGCAAAAAAGAATTGTTATCTTTGTCGAACTTAAATTAAAGTAGCTAAATACGAATTAAGAGAATTAATTTTATAAATAGTTGATATACAATGGCAAGCTAAAATATGCGGCTGTGTGTATCAATCATTGTTTTATACATCAAGAGATGATAGAAGATATTAAAAAAGCCTGCCAGATAATGCGGGAGGGTGGAGTGATTCTGTACCCCACCGATACCATTTGGGGAATCGGTTGTGACGCTACCAACGAAGATGCGGTGCGCCGTGTATATGAGATTAAACAACGCGCAGACAGTAAAGCGATGTTGGTGTTGGTAGATTCTTCCGTTAAGGTGGACTTCTATGTTCAGGATGTACCCGAAGTAGCATGGGATTTGATAGAAGTGGCGGATAAACCGCTTACCATTATCTATTCCGGCGCACGCAACCTGGCATCGAATCTGCTCGCCGAAGACGGGAGTGTGGGTATCCGGGTGACGAATGAAGACTTTTCGAAACGCTTGTGTCAGCAATTCCGTAAGGCAATAGTTTCGACTTCCGCCAATATAAGCGGGCAACCTTCACCGAAGAATTTCAGTGAAATCAGCGAAGAAGTGAAAAAGGCTGTAGATTATATTGTGGGATACCGGCAGGACGAAATGGATAATCCGAAGCCATCCAGTATCATCAAACTGGATAAGGGGGGTGTCATTAAAATAATTCGTGAATAGAGAAGATGATAGACGAAAAGAGAGGATGGTTACAACGCTTTATCATTTGGCGTGAGAAGAATGTAAAAGAGAAGCGGTTTATACTGCTTCTTAGTTTTCTGGTAGGTATCTTTACGGCTTTCGCCGCATTGATTTTAAAGCTACTGATACACTGGATACAGAATTTTCTTACGGAAAACTTTAATACGACGGAAGCAAACTACCTTTATCTGGTATATCCGGTGGTAGGTATTTTTCTGGCGGGATTGTTTGTGCGCTATGTGGTAAAAGACGATATTAGTCACGGAGTAACTAAAATCCTTTATGCCATATCCAGCAGACAGGGACGTATTAAACGTCATAATACATGGTCGTCTATTATAGCCAGTTCTATTACTATCGGCTTCGGTGGTTCTGTCGGGGCGGAGGCACCGATTGTATTGACCGGTTCGGCTATCGGTTCCAACTTAGGCAGTATGTTCAAGATGGAACACCGGACATTGATGTTGTTGGTGGGCTGTGGCGCTGCCGGTGCGGTGGCGGGTATCTTCAAAGCTCCGATTGCGGGACTTGTGTTTACGCTGGAAGTGCTGATGATAGATTTGACCATGTCTTCTTTGCTCCCTCTACTGATTTCAGCGGTTACGGCTGCAACAGTATCGTACATCATAACGGGTACGGAGGCCATGTTTAAATTCCACTTGGACCAGGCTTTTGAACTGGAACGTATTCCTCATGTGATTATGCTCGGTATTTTCTGCGGGTTGGTTTCGCTTTATTTTACCCGGGCTATGAATTCGGTGGAAGGAGTGTTCGGCAGGTTGAAGAAGCCTTATAAGAAGTTAGCTCTGGGTGGAGTGATGCTGAGTGTGTTGATTTTCCTTTTTCCTCCACTCTATGGTGAAGGTTATGATACGATAGAAATGCTTTTGAACGGAACGAGTAATGTGGAATGGGATACGGTGATGAACAACTCATTCTTCTATGGTCACGGTCATTTGCTGTTGCTTTACCTGATATTGATAATCCTGTTCAAGGTGTTTGCTTCGAGTGCCACAAATGGGGGAGGTGGTTGCGGTGGTATCTTTGCACCGTCACTATATTTGGGATGTATTGCGGGCTTTGTTTTCTCTCATTTCAGCAATGAGTTTATTTCAACATCCTATCTACCTGAGAAAAACTTTGCATTAATGGGTATGGCGGGAGTCATGAGCGGTGTAATGCACGCACCGTTGACAGGGGTGTTCCTGATAGCTGAGTTGACGGGAGGCTATGATTTGTTTCTTCCGTTGATGATGGTTTCTGTCAGTTCTTATCTGACGATTATCGTTTTTGAGCCTCACAGTATCTATTCTATGCGTCTGGCGAAAAAAGGTGAACTGTTGACGCATCACAAGGATAAAGCCGTATTGACATTGATGAAAGTGGAGAATGTAGTAGAGAGAGACTTTGTAACCGTACATCCGGAGATGGATCTGGGTGAACTGGTGAAGGCTATCTCGGCTTCACATCGTAACATATTCCCGGTGACGGACAAGGAAGACAAATTGATTGGCATCGTCTTACTGGACGATATACGTAATATTATGTTCCGTCAGGAACTGTATCACCGTTTTACTGTGGGTAAATTGATGACCTCAGCTCCGGCACGTTTATTTGATACGGACAGTATGGAACAGGTGATGCGTACTTTCGACGATACGAAGGCATGGAACTTGCCGGTAGTGGATGGGGAAGGCAAGTATCTGGGATTTGTTTCTAAATCCAAAATATTTAATTCATACCGTCAGGTACTGGTGCATTTCTCGGACGATTAAATGATAATTGTATTAGTAAAATGAAGAAAGAAGACTTACGAATAGTATATATGGGTACACCGGAGTTTGCGGTGGAGCCTTTGCATTGCCTGGTAGAAGGTGGTTATAATGTAGTAGGTGTATTGACAATGCCCGATAAACCTGCAGGACGAGGACATAAAGTACAGTTTTCGCCGGTGAAGGAGTATGCGCTTGAACATAATTTGCCGTTGCTTCAACCGGAGAAACTGAAAGATGAGGCTTTTGTGGAAGAACTGCGTGCATGGAAAGCCGATTTGCAGATTGTGGTAGCCTTTCGTATGTTGCCGGAAGTTGTATGGAATATGCCGCGTCTGGGTACTTTCAATCTTCATGCTTCTTTGTTACCTCAATATCGGGGAGCAGCGCCTATTAATTGGGCGGTTATTAACGGTGATAAGGAAACAGGCATCACTACTTTTTTCCTGAAACATGAAATCGATACAGGCGAGGTTATTCAACAAGTGCGTGTTCCCATTGCCGATACGGATAATGTGGGTATTGTACATGATAAATTGATGATGTTGGGAGGCCGCCTTGTGATAGAAACAGTAGATGCTATTCTTGATGGAACCGTGAAACCTATTCCGCAAGAGCAGATGGCGGTAGTGGGTGAGCTACGTCCCGCTCCGAAGATATTTAAAGATACGTGTCGTATCGATTGGAACCAACCGGTAAAACGTATATATGATTTTATCCGCGGTCTGTCTCCATATCCTGCTGCGTGGACGGAACTCGTACAACCGGATGGGACTGTTCTCGTTTTGAAAATATTTGAAACGGAAAAGGTTGTCGAATCGCATTCATTGCCTTCCGGAACAATTCAGACGGACGGAAAAACTTATATCCGCATTGCAGCACCTGATGGTTTTATCAATATACGTTCTTTACAGCTTCCTGGTAAGAAACGGTTGAAAACAGATGAACTGCTGCGTGGCTTCCGGTTAGCTGATGAGGTGAAAGCAGAGTAAGTCTTTTTCACTCTCATTTCCGGTTCTTTTACCTGCTAATATTTCAGCTTCACTTATTTTTCTCTGCGGGCAATTGCCCGCAGGATTACTTTTGTACTATCATTTAAAACTCGAACAAGATGTTTAATGCAATAGTACGCTTCTCTGTCAGAAAGAAACTGTTTGTAGGATTGACAACATTGTTTCTTTTCATTGGTGGCATCTATGCCATGCTCACACTTCCTATCGATGCGGTGCCGGATATTACAAATAATCAGGTGCAGATTGTTACCGTATCACCTACTTTAGCTCCCCAAGAGGTAGAACAGTTAATAACTTTCCCCATTGAAATTGCTATGAGCAACATTATGAATGTGGAAGAAATACGCTCTGTCAGCCGCTTCGGTCTGTCTTTGGTAACAGTTGTTTTTAAGGAAAGTGTTCCTACCTTGCAGGCACGGCAACTCATTAACGAGCAGATACAGACTGTATCGGGTGAAATCCCTCCTGAACTGGGTACTCCCGAATTAATGCCTGTCACCACAGGATTGGGAGAGATTTATCAATACACCTTGAATGTGGCCCCCGGGTATGAAAACAAATATGATGCAATGGAGCTACGTACGATTCAGGACTGGATTGTAAAGCGGCAGTTGTCCGGTATCCCCGGAATTGTAGAAATCAATAGCTTTGGAGGGAATCTGAAACAGTATGAGGTAGCGGTCGACCCGGATGCGCTTTACTCGCTCAACATAACTATCGGTGAAGTGTTCGAGGCCATGAGTCGCAATAACCAAAATACAGGTGGTAGTTATATAGAGAAGGTGAATCGCGCCTATTATATTCGTTCCGAAGGTATGATAAATAGCTTGCAAGACATCGAACAGATTGTGGTGACGAACCGCCACGGTATTCCTATACACGTTAATGATGTAGCTACGGTGCGTTTTGGCAGTGCCAAGCGTTTTGGAGCTATGACTATGGACGGTAAGGGAGAGTGCGTAGGTGGTATTGCCATGATGTTGAAAGGAGCGAATGCGAATATTGTAACTACAGAACTTGAAAAGCGAGTGGAGAAAGTCCAGAAAATGTTACCCGAAGGTATCAGTATCGAGCCCTATCTGAACCGTTCGGAACTGGTAAACCGGAATATCGCTACTGTCGTACGTAATCTGATAGAAGGAGCAGTAATCGTATTCGTTGTTCTAATCATCTTTTTGGGCAATGTGCGTGCCGGACTTATTGTGGCTTCCGTCATACCCCTGGCAATGCTTTTCGCCTTTATTATGATGCGCCTTTTCGGAGTCTCCGCCAATCTGATGAGCCTGGGAGCTATTGACTTCGGTATTGTGGTAGACGGTTCCATTGTGATACTGGAAGGGGTATTGGCGCATATATACAGTCGCCAATTCCGTGGACGTACCTTGACACAACGCGAAATGGAGACGGAAGTGGAGAAAGGTGCAGGCGGAGTAGTCCGTTCCGCTACATTTGCCGTACTTATCATATTAATCGTTTTCTTCCCGATATTGACTTTGACGGGCATAGAAGGAAAGTACTTTACTCCGATGGCAAAGACGTTGGTGTTCTGTATCATCGGAGCCTTGCTGCTGTCGCTGACGTATGTTCCGATGATGGCATCACTTTTCCTGAAACGTGAAATAAAAGACAAAAAAGTATTTGCCGATCACTTCTTTGAGAAACTGAACCGTGTGTACCAGCGTGCGCTTTCCTGGTGTATGCATCATGTACGCCTCGCTGTCTCCGCTGCTTTTCTGGCATTGATAGCCAGTCTGTTTCTGTTTACAAAACTGGGAGCAGAGTTTATTCCCACACTCGATGAAGGAGACTTTGCCATGCAGATGACCTTACCCGCAGGAAGTTCACTGACCGAAAGTATTGAAGTATCCTGTTTGGCGGAAAAGACTCTGAAAGATAAGTTCCCGGAAATCAAACATGTGGTAGCCAAGATTGGCACGGCGGAAGTACCTACTGACCCGATGGCGGTGGAGGATGCCGATGTTATGATTGTAATGAAGCCTTTCAAAGAATGGACCAGTGCCTCAAGCCGTGCCGAGATGGTGGAGAAGATGAAAGCTGCTCTCGAACCTCTTTCCGAACGTGCCGAATTTAATTTCTCGCAACCTATCCAGCTTCGTTTTAATGAGTTGATGACGGGGGCAAAGGCCGATATCGCCATTAAACTTTACGGTGAGGATATGGCAGAACTTTATGCGAAAGCCAAAGAAGTGGCAAAGCATGTGGAAAAACTACCCGGTGCTTCGGATGTAATCGTGGAACAGGCTATGGGACTTCCTCAATTGGTGGTGCAATACAATCGTGCCAAAATAGCCCGGTACGGTATTAATATAGAAGAACTCAATACGATTGTCCGTACGGCTTATGCGGGTGAGGCGGCAGGTGTGGTTTTTGAGAACGAACGTCGTTTCGATTTGGTGCTTCGTCTGGATTATGACAAAGTAAAAGACTTGAATCTCGACAAACTGTTTGTTCGTACCACAGACGATATACAGATTCCGGTGAGCGAGGTAGCCACTATCGACTTGATAGATGGACCGTTACAAATAAACAGGGATGCCACTAAACGCCGTATTGTAATCGGAGTGAATGTGCGTAATGCAGATATCCAGCAAGTAGTGAATGATATTCAGGATACTTTGGAGAAGAATGTCAAGTTGAAACCGGGATATTACTTTGAATATGGCGGACAGTTTGAAAATCTGCAAAATGCTATCAATACATTGCTGATTGTGGTTCCGGTGGCTTTGATGCTGATTTTGTTATTGCTGTTCTTTGCCTTCAGGTCAGTGACTTATACATTAGTGGTGTTTAGTACCGTCCCTCTTTCTTTGATTGGTGGTATCCTGGCTTTATGGTTGCGCGGACTCCCGTTCAGCATTTCGGCCGGTGTAGGCTTTATCGCATTGTTCGGTGTGGCGGTGCTTAACGGTATTCTGATGATTAACCATTTTACGGAGCTGAAGAAGAGTGCTCGGTATCCGATGTCAACCTCACGTGTTATCCGTGAGAGTTGCCCGCATCTGTTACGTCCGGTATTCCTCACGGGACTGGTTGCTTCTTTGGGCTTTGTGCCGATGGCAATTGCCACATCGGCAGGTGCGGAAGTGCAACGCCCGTTGGCTACGGTAGTAATTGGCGGACTGATTGTTTCCACCATTCTTACATTATTGATTATCCCGGTATTCTATCATATAGTAAACTCAATAGTTATGCTACGTCATACTAAAATAAAAAGATGGTTTGGATTCGGATTGTTTTTTTTACTGCTGGTATGCGCACCGTTGTCTGCGATTGCCCAGAGTACACCGAAGACCATAACTCTGGATGAAGCCATTGAGATGGCAGTACAGAATAATCCACGCCTGCGGATAGCTGCAACAGATATTAAACGTATTCGTGCCGGTCGTGGCGAGGTAGCCGAACTGACACCTACCGAGTTCAGCTATTCCTGGGGACAACTGAACGGGACGGAACGGAAAGACAAGGAAATGGCTGTAACTCAGCCATTGGGTTCCCTGCTGGCTCCATTCTATAAGAATACACTCGTCAATAAACAGATAGCTACCGGTACCTATTATAAGCAAATGGTAGAAAAAGAGATAAAGGCAGAAGTGAAACGTGCTTGGGCTTACTATTTATATGCCTGGAATTTGCAGGAAATGTACAAAGAGCAAAGTCATTGGGCTGACAAGGTACAGAAAGCCGGGGATTTGCGTTACCAACAAGGTGATATCACGTTATTGGAAAAAAGTATGTTATCTACAATCGCGGCCGATATGCGTAATAAACTCTTCCAATCGGAAGAAGAGCTGAAAGTAGCCTCTTCCCGCCTGCAATGGACATGTTATGCAGACAGCCCCATTGTGCCGGGTGAGACTTCCATCCAACTCTATCCGGTAAGTATGGATACCTTGCAACTCTCTACTGTCCATTTGAATTATTTCCAAGGTCAGGTAGACGAGAAACAGGCGATGCTGAACATTGAACGCAGCCGCTTTTTCCCTGAACTTTCATTGGGGTATGTTCGTCAGAATATTTTTCCGGATAAGGGACTGGATTCCTGGATGGTGGGCGTTTCCTTCCCGGTGTGGTTTCTGCCGCAACGTAGTAAAATCCGTCAGGCAAAGTTTGAACGTACCATCGCCCAGACACAGGCGGATGCTAATGTGCGCGAACTTAATAACCGGGTATGGGAATTACGTGGCAGTATCCGACGCTATGGGGAAAGCCTGCGTTTTTATACTACCGGTGCTTTGGTTGAGGCTGATAACCTGATGAAGACTGCTGATACGCAGTTTCGTGAAAGCGAAACGGATATTACCGAATATGTGCAGAGTATGAATACCGCCCGGGAGATTAAGAAAGGATATATCGAGACGGTCTATCAATATAATATCTCTGTGTTGGAATACGAATTGTATAATCAATAACATCTACATAAAATATGAAAAAGATAATTTTTCCAGTTGCCGTCTTGCTAATGGCTTCGTGCAACTCAGCTGATAATAAACAAACCGGAATCGCATCGGAAGAACAATCTGCCGATACATCAACCGTTGTAACCGGAAACCCCGATACTGTGTCGGTAGATGCTATGACTTCCGCCACCGCTATAGCCAATCCCTCTGCTTTTAACGGAACGTTGGTTATTCCGCCTCAATATTTTGCCACTGTTACGTTGAGCATGGGGGGAATTGTGAAAGAACTTTCCGTGCTTCCTGGTAGCTATGTACGTAAAGGGACTGTCTTGGGAACTTTGGAAAATCCTGATTTTATAGATTTGCAACAATCTTACCTGGATAGCCGGGCACAATTGGAATATCTGGAGGCTGAATATCAACGGCAACAAACCTTGTCTCGTGAAGCTGTAGCGTCACAGAAGAAGTTTCAACAGGCGAAGGCTGATTATCTTTCAATGAAAAGCCGCTTACAGGCAGCGGAAGCGCAACTTCGCTTATTAGGAATTAATGCGGAAACTTTGTCTGTCGGCGGTATTCGTCCTTACATCGAAGTGAAAGCACCTGTGAATGGATATATTAGTAATGTACAGGCTAACCTGGGGAAATACTTGAATGCGGGTGATCCGCTTTGCGATGTCATAGACAAGAGTCAGACAATGGTGCGTCTCGTAGCCTACGAGAAAGATCTTGAAGGTATGAAAGTCGGTAGTCGTGTACAGTTTCGCGTCAATGGATTGGGCAAGGTTACTTTCCATGCCACATTAGTGTCTATCGGCCAGCAGGTCGATGATTCCAACCGGTCTATCGAACTTTATGCAAAGGTCTTGGATTCAAGTCCTTTATTCCGCCCCGGCATGTATGTATCGGCAAGAATGGAGAAGGAATAAATAAGAATGATTATCTTTGTGGGAGAATATGATGAAGATTCGGATGGTTGCAATGAATAAGAAGTACATTCAGTTGACAGTGCTTGTTTCCCTTGTTGTGGGATTCCTGATACATTTCCCGGAGTTGGTATCACTGACGGATATGTTGGAGCAGCAAGCATTATTTCCTGGTATGACTCCGGCTGATGTGCTGTTTGAGGTGGGGTATACTTTTCTCTCCCTATTGATTCTTTTTACGATTAATACTGTATTATTCGGTTTTAATAATCCGGCGGTACGTATATCGTGGTGGAAAGTATTACTGTCATTTGTACTGATGTGGCTCTTGAGCCGGTTGTTGGGAGAATTGTTTGTCTATTTGCACCATAACTTCCAGGTTCCGGCTATTGATGCAATGGTACATCACTACCTTCATCCTGTCCGTGATTTCATTATTAGTTTGATTGTGACCGGTACATGCTATATCAGCTACTTGATACAGGAACGGCAGAAGGTTGTTTTGCAGAACGGGAAGCTGGTTACTGAGAATATCCAGAACCAATATCAGGCATTGAAGAACCAGTTGAATCCACACATGCTTTTCAATTCACTCAATACGTTGCAGTCATTGGTACGTGAGAATCCGGAGAAGGCGCAGGACTATATTCGCGAACTTTCCCGCGTTTTGCGCTATACGCTTCAGGAGAACGATAAACATACCGTTGCTTTGAGAGAGGAAGTTGATTTTGTGGATGCTTATATCTTCCTGATGAAGATGCGCTATGAAGACAATCTGCTGTTTGAAATACATATAGATAACTCTCTGATGGAATATAACCTGCCACCTCTTTCTATCCAGACCTTGGTGGAAAATGCCATCAAGCATAATGAAATCAGTAACCGTAAACCGCTTACGATTACTATCAGGACAGTAGCTATGCCCGAAGGACAAGATGTGTATTTGTGTATTGAAAATAATCTGCAACCGCGCCGTACAGCTTCATCCGGAACCGGGATAGGGCTGGCTAACCTGTCCAAGCGTTATGAATTGTTGTTTGGAAAAGAAATACAGATAACGGAAACAGACGGACTGTTCAGTGTTTGTATTCCGATTATAAAACCATAGATAGTATGAAAACGCTGATTGTTGAAGATGAGAAAGCGGCAGTGCGTAATTTGACTGCTGTATTGGCGGAGGTAGCGCCCGAGCACGAAATTATAGGTATGGTGGACAGTGTAGCGGATGCATTGGACTGGTTTGCCTCGCATCCGATGCCTGAACTTATATTTATGGATATTCATCTGGCGGATGGTTCGGCATTTGAAATCTTTGAGAATGTAGACATTACTTGTCCTGTTATCTTTACTACCGCTTACGATGAATATGCGTTGAAAGCTTTCAAAGTGAACAGTATTGATTATCTGCTCAAACCCATTGCTGAGGAAGATGTAAGAAACGCACTTCAAAAGCTGAGAATGTTGCATGGTATTTCTTCCGGTGAACCGGATTTTTTGAGATTGATTCGCACGTTAAAGCGGGAGGAGAACTATAAGACGCATTTTCTTGTCCCGGTAAAGGGTGATAAGTTGCTTCCTTTGGCTGTGGAGGAAATTTCTTTCTTTTATATTGCGGACGGTATCGTAAAAGCAGTGACAAAAGAGGGAAAAGAATATGTACTTTCTCAAACGTTGGACGAACTGACCGAATGCCTGAATCCGGTTACTTTCTTTCGTGCCAACCGTCAGTATCTCATTTCAAGAAATGCAGTGAAAGATATTGATTTATGGTTTAACCATCGTCTTGCCGTCAATTTATACACTCATACTCCTGAACGTATATTAGTTAGTAAGGTGCGCGTAGGAGACTTCAAAGAATGGTTTGCAGGAGAACGTTAGCCGATAATATTTAGGTCGTATGAAATCTTTTGTCTACATTTGTGCGTTATAAGTTCATATAACCTTTAGAATATTGCTGTTATGAAACCTATTATATCACCTTCTATCCTTTCTGCTAATTTTGCTTATCTGGCAAATGATCTTGAAATGGTTAACGGTAGTGAAGCCGACTGGGTGCATATCGACATTATGGACGGTGTGTTTGTCCCGAATATATCCTTTGGTTTCCCTGTACTGAAATATGTGGCAAAACTTTCTGAAAAGCCTTTGGATGTGCACTTGATGATAGTACAGCCTGAGAAATTTATTCCTGAAGTAAAAGCTTTGGGTGCACATGTAATGAATGTACACTATGAGGCATGTCCGCATCTGCACCGGGTGATACAACAAATTCGCGAGGCGGGAATGCAACCTGCGGTGACGATTAATCCGGCAACACCCGTGGCCATGCTGAAAGACATTATTAATGATGTTTATATGGTTCTGCTGATGGGAGTTAATCCGGGTTTCGGTGGCCAGAAATTTATTGAACATACTGTAGAAAAGGTGCGTGAACTTCGTGAGTTAATTACCGTTACCGGTTCCGCGGCTTTGATAGAAGTGGATGGTGGTGTGAATCTCGATACGGGTGCCCGCCTGATTGATGCAGGTGCCAATGTTTTAGTGGCGGGGAGTGCCATTTTTTCTGCTCCTGATCCGGTGGACGCAATTCGTGCTTTGAAGAATTTGTAATAGTTTTATTGATAATAAAGAGTCTACAGCGGCATCCTTTCCTTCGACTTTTGATGCCGTTGGTTGGCGGGGTAGTATGTGGGGATTTGTTTCCTTGCGTATTGCCTTTTTATGTATGGACGGCAGGATTTATATTTCTGATAGCAATGTATCTGATCTGCCGTCATCATAATGCTTTTAGCGGGCTGTATGGCGCCGCTGTTTTTCTTTTTCTTTTTGGGGTAGGTAGTTCTTTGGTTAGTCTCCAATTGAGACAGACGGAGTTTGACTTCCCTAAATCGAAGAAGACATCGGTTTATCAGGTAGTTCTTATAGAGAAGCCTGAAATGAAAAAACGCAGTATTCTGTTCCATGCCGTTCTTCAAGGCGAAGTTCAGGGAGATACGCTGTTACAGAGTGTTGGCAAGAAGAAGTTTTTGTTGTATTTTCCGATAGATTCGGCTACATGTTCATTGAAAAGAGGAGATGAGTTGCTTATCTCTGCTCATTTGGATCCGCCGACTAATAATGGGATTCCCGATGAGTTTGATTATGCCCGTTATCTTCTTCGAAAAGGTGTGAGTGGTACGGCTTATGTTCCTGCCGGATATTGGCGCAAGATTGGGTATGATTCTTCTCTAACCCTTCGGCAGATAGCATTGGATTATCGTGATAAAGTTGTTTCCCTTTATCGGAAGATGGGATTTCGTGGGGATGAGTTGGCGGTACTTTCCGCACTTACAGTAGGAGATAAAGATGAGTTAAGTGAGGAAATAATGGAAACCTATTCGGTTGCCGGTGCCAGTCATGTATTGGCTCTTTCCGGATTGCATATCGGGTTTCTCTGCGCGCTATTCTTATTTCTTCTGTCTCCGCTATGGAAGAGGTGGAGCTATCTGAAACCTTTCCTGCTTTTGTTGATAATCCTATGCTTGTGGGGATTCGCTTTCTTTACGGGATTATCTTCATCCGTAGTCCGTGCAGTTATTATGTGCTCGATTGTGATGCTCTCCAAACTTCAGTTACAGAAGCCGCTGACTTTGAATACGTTGTCGGCAACAGCTTTCCTGATGTTATTATATAATCCGGTGTGGTTGTTTGATGTAGGTTTTCAACTATCCTTTTCCGCAGTGGCGGCAATTGTGCTTCTGCAACCCCAATTATATGGCTTATGGCCGGTAAAGAACTGTATTTTACGAAAAGTGTGGGGATTAATAACCGTATCTGTAGCTGCTCAGATAGGTACGGCGCCATTGGTTATGTTTTACTTTTCAAGTTTTTCCACCCATTTCCTACTGACGAATATCGGAGTGATTCCATGGGTGTCATTGATAATGTATTCGGCGCTTTTGTTCATCTTGTTGACTCCCTTTCCTGTGCTTCAACAAGTTTTTGCTGAGTTCCTGGAAGCATTGGTTCATATACAAAATGTAGTTCTTCAATGGATAGAACAACTTCCTTTGGCTTCTATAAAGCATATCTGGATAGACGGTTGGGAAGTGATGTTTGTTTATCTCAATCTTCTGTTGCTCTATCGGGCACTTGTGCGACGAGTGCCTGTCAATAGCTATATCGCTTTGTGTGTCTTGCTATTGAGCGCTTCTTATCACTCGTATTCAACAGTTTCGCATATTTCCCGGCGTAGTGTGGCATTTTATAATGTTCGTGGTTGCCCTTCTGTGCACTGTTTAAGTAATACTCCTCATTCTTGGTTGGTCTGTGCGGATAGTTTGTCGGACGTTTCGTACTTGCGGCGCGCACTCTCTCCTTACTGGAATCATCTTCATTTGGAAAACCCGACCTTGGTTTCCGGAGACTATTCGGTGGCGGGGCTTGCCGTTCATAATCAAATAGTCTCCTATGCGGGAAAACGGATTTGTATATTGTGCGACAATCGTTGGCGGAATAAAGTTGGAAGTATGCCGATACCCGTTGATTACTTGTATATATCCCAAGGTTATAAAGGAGATATACAAGAGCTTGTCTCTTTGTTCTCCATAGGCACGGTAGTACTTGACTCTTCTCTTTCCGATTATTATCAGGACAGGATTATTGACGATTGTATCCGTTTGGGCATTTCTTATCTTCCTCTTTCTGAAAAAGGTTCTGTTCGTATATTATTATAAATCATAAACTTTTTCGTACTTTTGCCACTCGTATAGATAGAGGAGTGTCCTCAATGGTCTAATCGTGAATCATAAAATAGTAAAAAAACTCAATGCTGACTAAAGTAATAGAACAAGCCAAGATAGACCACTTTGCCAAGTGGATGGAGCGTGCTGATAAGATTGTTATTGTTTCTCATGTGGCTCCTGACGGAGATGCGATTGGTTCTTCATTGGGGTTGTGGCATTTTCTCAATACGCAAGATAAAGATGTAACGGTGATTGTCCCCAATGCTTTTCCCGACTTTTTAAAATGGATGCCCGGAAGCAAAGATATACTTCTCTATGACCGTTATAAGGAATTTGCCGACAAATTGATTGCCGAGGCGGATGTGATTTGTTGCCTTGACTTCAATGCAATCAACCGTATTGACGCTATGGGAGATGCCGTGTCCGCTTCTCCGGCGCGGAAGATACTGGTAGACCATCATCTGAACCCGGAAGACTTTTGCCGGATAATTATTTCTCATCCTGAAATATCTTCTACCTCGGAACTCGTGTTCCGCCTGATTTGCCGGATGGGATACTTCAGTGATATAACGAAAGAGGGTGCCGAGTGTATTTATACGGGAATGATGACGGATACAGGTGGCTTTACTTATAACTCCAATAACCGCGAAATTTACTTCATTATCAGCGAACTGCTTTCAAAGGGAATTGATAAGGACGATATTTACCGGAAAGTTTACAATACTTATTCCGAAAGCCGTCTGCGTTTGATGGGACATGTGCTGTCACAGATGAAAGTATATTCCGACCATCGTGCGGCTTTGATTACTTTGACAAAGAAAGAACAACATCATTTTGACTATATTCGCGGTGACAGTGAGGGATTCGTGAATATACCATTGAGTATTAAGAACGTAGTTTTCTCTTGTTTTCTACGTGAAGACACTGAAAAACCGATGATAAAGATTTCATTGCGTTCGGTAGGTAAATTCCCGTGTAACCAGTTGGCTGCTGAGTTCTTCAATGGCGGTGGGCATTTGAATGCTTCCGGCGGAGAGTTTTATGGAACCATAGAAGAAGCTCGGGAAGTGTTTGAACTGGCATTGGAAAAGTTTAAACCATTGCTTAATGCGAAAGGATAAGAAAATTAGAGGATTAAAGGTTAAAAGTTACGAACTTTCGACCCGTAGCTTTTAACTTTCAGGGAAATCAGATACTTTTGTACGAAATTACTAAATAACAGAAATGAAGAAACTTACTTTATTCTTTTTGTCTATATTGGCACTCAGCCTTGGCTTTCAAGCCTGCGACAACAGCAAAACCTATGCAGAAATGCTTGAAGAGGAAAAAGATGGTATCAATGACTTTATCAAGAAGAACAATATACAGGTAATCTCGCAGTCTCAGTTCTATGCACAAGATTCTGTAACCTATACTGATAACGGTAAGAATGAATATGTACAGCTTGCCAGTGGTGTATACATGCAAATTGTGGATAAAGGCTCAAAAAACGAGGCCGATACGGTGAAAAGTAACGATCAAATATTGGTGCGTTTCATGGAGTATAGTATTCTTGATAAAGATACAACCTTATCCAATTTGAATGCAGTTGAAACGGTAGACGAGTTTCTTTATAAGGTTACTACCTCTTCTATAGCAGGAACTTTCCTGCAAGGATATATGCTTTCTGTTTATGGTTTACAAGTTCCTGCCGGCTGGTTGGTTCCGTTGACTTATGTACGTGACGGTGCTCATGTTAAACTGATTGTTCCCTCCAAGATGGGACAACAAACAGCCATGCAATATGTCTATCCTTATTTTTATGATATCCAGAAATATCAAATCTGGAAATAACCAAACAATTTAAATCATTAACCTATGACTCTAATCAAATCTATCTCTGGAATCCGCGGAACTATCGGCGGTAGCGTAGGCGAGGGGTTAAATCCGCTCGACATTGTGAAGTTCACTTCTGCTTATGCCACCCTTATCCGCAAAACGTGTACTGTAAAAAGTAACAAAATCGTAGTTGGCCGCGATGCCCGTATCTCGGGTGAAATGGTGAAGAATGTAGTAGTAGGTACCCTTATGGGTATGGGATGGGATGTAGTGGACATTGATTTAGCTTCTACCCCCACAACCGAACTGGCCGTGACAATGGAAGGTGCCAGTGGTGGTATTATCCTAACTGCTTCTCACAATCCGAAGCAATGGAATGCTTTGAAACTTCTGAATGAAAAAGGTGAATTCTTGAATGCAGCCGAAGGTCAGGAAGTATTGCGCATTGCCGAAGCCGAAGAATTTGACTATGCCGATGTAGACCAGCTCGGTTCTTATCGCAAGGATTTGACATACGACCAAAAACATATCGACAGTGTATTGGCACTTGATTTAGTGGACGTGGAGGCTATCAAGAAAGCAAACTTCCGTGTTGCCATTGACTGTGTGAACTCCGTAGGTGGAATTATCCTGCCGAAGTTGTTCGAGCAATTGGGTGTTCAGCATGTAGAAAAGCTCTACTGTGAACCTACCGGTAACTTCCAACATAACCCCGAACCTCTGGAAAAGAACTTAAGTGACATCATGAACCTGATGAAAGGTGGTAAAGCCGATGTCGCTTTCGTAGTAGACCCGGACGTAGACCGTTTGGCGATGATTAGCGAAGACGGTAAAATGTACGGTGAAGAATACACCTTGGTTACGGTTGCCGATTATGTGTTGAAACACACTCCGGGAAATACCGTTTCCAACTTAAGCTCTACCCGTGCGCTGCGCGACGTTACCCGCAAGTATGGTCAGCAATATTACGCTTCTGCTGTAGGCGAAGTGAATGTAACTACCAAGATGAAAGAAGTAGGTGCCGTTATCGGCGGTGAAGGCAACGGTGGAGTAATCTATCCTGCAAGCCATTACGGACGTGATGCTTTGGTGGGTATCGCTTTGTTCCTGAGTCATCTGGCACACGAAGGCAAGAAAGTGAGTGAATTGCGTGCTTCCTATCCTACTTACTTCATGGGTAAGAACCGTGTAGACCTTACTCCGGATACCGATGTGGATGCTATCCTTGCCAAAGTGAAGGAAATCTATAAGAACGAAGAAATCAATGATATCGATGGTGTTAAGATTGACTTCCCTGATAAATGGGTACACTTGCGCAAGAGTAACACGGAACCGATTATTCGTGTTTACAGCGAAGCAGCTACACAGGAAGCTGCCGAAGAAATCGGCCATCAGATTATGAAGGTGATTGAAGACTTGGCGAAGTAAAGGAAAGCTCGAAAAGACACGATTGTTGTCAAGGGCAGATTTACATAAGTTTAACGGACGGGAGGCGGAAGCCTCCCGTTCTTGTTTTCCATGTACATTAAAAGTTGCTTTGATGTACATCATCCGTTGGTATCAAGTATATCATCTGTTTGTCCCGAACGTATCATCCGTTTGCTCTGAACACATCATCCGAGTATAGAGGTTTAGCCCGCTAAAGTACCACTTTACGATTACCAAGTAGACCTTTACAAATGAAGAACGGCAGAGGGGAAAAAGAAAAAGGAACGCATTAGCGCTCCTTTTTTCGTAAGTTAAGATTGAAGTATCTATAAATTCACTTTACAAAGATAATACATCGGGGAGGCGATGTCAAGTATTCCGGTGTTTTTCTTGCGGATTATCTTATTTCAGTGAGATAACCTTCTCTATTTCTCCCTCAAAGTTAGGAGTAAAAATCCCTTTGCCGATATTCTCTTTTATTTCTTCTATATTCCAGAATCGTCCGCCATCGAGTTCGTCACTGGGATGTATCTCGCCGTCATACACGGTTTTGTGAACGAATACCAATTCCCGTTCACGTGCGGACTCGAATACGTAATGGGTGATTGTTTCGGGAGTAAAGTCCGTAATACCTAATTCTTCACGTACTTCGCGCTTCAGAGCCATCTCCACACTCTCACCCAAATCAACGTGTCCGCCTACGGATGTATCCCATTTGCCGGGCTGTATATCTTTCCATTCGGGCCGCTTTTGCAGATACAATTCGCCTTGAGAGTTGAAAACATGAAGGTGTATCACCGGATGCAGTTGTTTACTTCCACTGTGACATTCGCCGCGGGTAGCAGCGCCTATGATGTTGCCTTGTTCGTCGACAAGGGGAAACATTTCCTGGTTGTTATCGCTATTCATTATTCAGAATGATTTTCTAAGGGCAGACTTTATTACCCTATATAGTTTAGGGTATTAGTAATGAAGAATCTCCGTAGCTTAAGAATCGGAAATCATGGCAGAGGGCATAATCGTATATTTTTTTCCAGTTACCATTTACAAAGGCCGATACAAGTAACAGTAGCGTGCTTTGTGGCTGGTGAAAGTTGGTAACCATCGCTTCTACAATCCTATATTTATATCCAGGAGCAATGATAATCTGCGTACTGGTATGAAGCGTTTCCATTTTGTGACAGTCAAGATAATGAACGATGGCTTGCAAAGCGTCAACGGCAGAAGTCGCCGCTGCATCGGCAGACATTTCATAAGGTTGCCATTGCTTTACGTGCAAATCATCTTCGGTTGCATTGGGATTGTTCAGGAGAGTAATACCTATGTGGTACAGGCTTTCAAGTGTGCGAACAGAAGTTGTTCCTACGGCGATAGCTTGTCCGTGGTGCGCAATCAGTTTTTCCAATGTCTTGCGATTAACGGAGATATATTCCGTATGCATTTCATGCCCTTCAATTTCTTCGCTCTTGACAGGTTTAAAAGTACCTGCACCTACATGAAGCGTCAGTTCTTCTAAATCGATACCTTTTTCACGTAGGGCGTCCAATACGCGAGGCGTAAAATGCAGTCCGGCAGTGGGTGCGGCAACAGAGCCTTTTATCTTGGAATATACCGTTTGATAGGTTTCTTTATCACTTTCCTGAGTTTCGCGGTTCAAATAAGGAGGGATAGGCAACTCGCCGAAGACTTCAAGAATATCGGCGAAGGTCACCTCCGGGTTATTCCAGCGGAAGTCCACCCAATGGCTGGTTCCATGACAGGCTCCACGTTCAGCTGTCAGTGTCAGTGATTGTCCTTTTACGGTCATTTCCCGTTTTAATATTCCTTCTTTCCACTTTTTCAGGTTACCTATCATGCAGAGCCAGGCAGCATGTTCCGTTTGCTGGAAGTTGAAGACATAATCATTGGGCTGTATCGGTTCGAGGCAGAATACTTCAATCAATGCTCCTGTTTCTTTATGAAAATGCAGGCGTGCCTGAATGACTTTCGTATTATTGAATATCATTAAGCTATCCGCAGGCAAATAGGAAGGTAGGGATGTAAATGTATCTTCGGATACTTTACCTTGGCGATATATCAATAACTTGGATTGGTCGCGTACAGCTAACGGGAATTTGGCGATTCGTTCATCCGGTAGCGGGTAATTGAATTCGCTGATTCGGATATGTTTAGGATCTTCTTTCATGTCTTTATTCTATTACGGACTGCAAAGGTACAGATATTTGAGTAGATTTGAAGAATAAGGGAAATAATTCCTAACTTTGCCCTATAATACATTTGCATAAGATGTAGATTGCAATTATATAATATTAAACAGTAGATTATGAAAATAGGGGATAAAGTACGTTTTCTTAGTGAAATAGGTGGAGGCGTAGTCACTGGATTCCGTGGGAAAGATATAGTATTGGTAGAAGATGCAGATGGTTTTGATATTCCGATGCCTGTACGTGAATGTGTAGTGATTGAGACAGATGATTACAATGTTCCTACTCCTGCCGCAAAAGCGGCTGCCAATAAAAAGAAGGCGGAAGAACAACAGGCTCGTTCAGCTTCTGTTATTGTCAAACCGGCTTCTTCCACTTCTTCGGTCATTGAATCTTCGGCGGAACGTTTGGCAAAGCCTCAAGTATCAGTTTATCGTCAGCCGGAAATGAAGGGCGGGGATGTGCTGAATGTATATCTTGCTTTCGTTCCCGACGATATAAAGGCGGTAAGTACTACTCCGTTTGAGGCCTATCTGGTGAATGATAGTAATTACTATATGTATTATACCTATCTGAGTGCCGAGGGAAAGTCTTGGACAGCGCGTTCACATGGATTGATAGAACCGAATACCAAGTTGTTATTGGAAGAATTCGAGAAATCTGAATTGAATGACCGTGAACGTGTGGCGGTACAGTTGGTCGCTTTTAAAGACAACCGTTCTTTTGCAATGAAGCCGACTGTCAATGTAGAGATTCGTATTGATACTGTGAAGTTCTATAAACTGCATACTTTCCAAAACACAGACTTCTTTCAAACGCCCGCTTTAATGTATGACATTGTTAAGAATGACCTTTCTGCCAAACAGGTATATGTTTCTGCCGAGGACTTGCAGGATGCTTTGTTGCAGCGGAAAGAGACGGATGTTCCAGCTAAACCGCAAACGATTATCAAACGTGGTGGTAAGAATGAAATTGTAGAAGTTGATTTGCATATCGGTGAGTTACTGGATGATACTCATGGAATGAGTAATAGCGAAATATTGAACTATCAACTGGATAAATTCCGTGAAGTCATGGAACAATATAAAAACAAGCGCGAACAACGTATTGTCTTTATCCATGGTAAAGGGGACGGTGTGCTTCGTAAAGCATTGCTGGACGAACTAAAACGGAAATACCCGGTTTGTAAAACACAGGATGCTTCATTTCAGGAGTATGGGTTTGGAGCGACGATGGTGACGATTAAATAAGGTCTATATTATGCGGAGCAATCTGAGAAGAAAAGTCTGTCTTTGTATTTGTTTGTGGATAGGATTTACGCTTCTGAATGCCTGTTCATCAGCAGAAGACAGAAGTGATACTTCTGATATGCATGACTTTGAAGCTTTCTTTTCTTCGAATGCTGATTCTTTAAATGTCGCTCCCCGGTGGCTGAGAACGCAGGCGTTGCAAAAAATGAAAGAGGCAAAGGATTCATTGGTACAGTATAATTACCTGGCAGTTGCTCTAAAGACTTGCCTGGCCACTTCTGACCTTGACTCGGCGCAGCTTTTGGTCCGGCAGTTGGAGTACTTTACTGAAACGCAACCATTTTCTCCGCAAATAGCCGATTTGAAATCAGAATGTCTCAACATGAAAGGGAATATATTTTCCCGTAGAGGTGCGGTTGATTCGGCTGAAGTTTATTTCAGAGAAGCATATAAATTGCGGCTGAAAGGAACCAGAACAGATGTAATACCGGATATTTTAATGAACCTTGCCGATGCCAATAACCATTTAGGAAAATTGGATGTAGGAGTTTTTTGGTATAGAAGGGCCTTGTTGATATGCGATTCGTTGAATATGCCTTCCGATAAGAAATATCCTATTTATTATGGTTTGGCACAAGGATATATGACATTGCGTGACTTTGAACAATGCGATTATTATTATAATCTTGCGGCAAAAAGTTATGCAAATATGATGCCCGATGAAAAGCATTTCTATCTGAATAACCGGGGTAACTCTTACTATTTCCGGGGAGATTATACTACCGCCATCGATTATTTTAGAAAGATAGTAACTCTGGTGAAGAATTATCCTGATATGCGTTGGGGGTTGAATTTGAGCTATCTGAATTTGGCAGATTGCTTTTTACAGTTGAATAAAGCTGATTCCGCCGCTAAATATCTGGGTATGTGTCAACCTTTCTTTGAAGAAATGGGTTCGAATACTGCACTCTATTATATTGATACCCAAAATATAGAACTGGCTTTGCAACGTAAGGATTTTGCGAAGGCACAACGTTTGTTGAGCGATAGTAAATCTTCATCGGATATTGATCCGGACATGGTACATATCCGTAATAAATATTTGCAGCGATTTTGTGAAGAAACAGGAGACTATAAGCAGGCATATCATTATCTGAAAGAAAACAACCGGCAGGATGATTCTATCCGGAGTGAACGGATAAGGATGCGTACTGCGGATTTAACCCTGCGTTATCAACAAGACTCTACTTTGATGGCTCATAAAGTCTTATTTCAGAAACAGGAAAATGAAGTGTTGGTGCTGAGGCAAACTTGGCTTATAACTTTGGCTGTTGCTGTTGTTGCTCTTTTGATTACTGTTTTTCTTTATCTGTATAATAAAAAGAAGCGTGATTTACTGCTTGTACAGAATCGCCGGACTGTTTCTACACTCCGTCTGGAGAATATCCGTAATCGTTTATCACCCCATTTTATTTTTAATGTATTGAATCAGGAAATGGTCAACCGGGAGGAAAAGGAACAGAGAGAACTGGCATCTTTGGTCAAATTGATGCGTCGTAACCTTGAATTGGCAGAGCAGTTATGCGTTACTTTATCCGAAGAACTGGATTTTGTAAATACCTATATAGATTTGGAACGTCGTTCCTTAGGACTTCATTTTCATCCGGTAATAGAAATAGCGGAGGATGTGCATCCCGAACAGGTGTTGTTACCTTCTATGATGATACAGATTCCGGTAGAGAATGCAATAAAGCACGCTTTGCGGGACAAAGAAGGGGAGCGGAACTTATGGATTACTGTAAATCGCCGACAGAATGTGATTTGTATTCAAATAACGGATAATGGGGGTGGTTATCGTCCCGATAGTCGGAATAGAGGTACCGGTACAGGTATGAAGGTGGTTATGCAAACGATTCAGATATTGAATATGAAAAACAAAGAAGTTATTGATGTTGCAATACATAATGTTACTTTAAAGACCGGTGAAGTTGGGTGTGAAGTTACTTTCCTCCTGCCTGATAAATACGATTACAAAATTTAAGAGTGACCGCTTGGTTGCGTTTTCAAGACAAATAGTGCGGATTATAGATGAATAGTTTGTGATTTTCTATTTCTTGTTTGTGTGAAAACAGGAGTTTTGTTACTTTCGTCAAAACAAAACATGAATATGGACAAGTACAAGGTTGCTATAGTAGATGATGACGAGGTATCTCTTGAAAATATAAGTTTCGAGTTAAAAAAAGATATTCGTTTCTCTCTGGAAGGGACTGCGCGTAACGGTAAGCAAGGGAAAAAGCTGATTACTAAAGTGCAACCCGACTTATTGTTCCTGGATGTAGAGATGCCCGATATGACAGGATTGGAACTGTTACGGGAAATACGTGACTGTGTGACCTGGAATATGCGGGTTATTTTTTATACAGCCTATGATAAATACATGATAGAAGCCATTAGGGAGGCTGCTTTTGATTATCTTCTGAAGCCATTTGATGAACGTGATCTGAAAGACATACTTGCCCGCTTTATAAAGCAGGTGGAACAGGAGCAAAAAACAACGATACCTACTTGTATTCCTCCTCATAATACAGGACAAACATTTATTGTATTCACTCCGACTAATGATATGCGTGCTTTACGTCCTGCTGAGATAGGCTTTTTTCGCTATTGCTCAGACCGTAAGCAATGGGAAGTAATATTGAATAACCAGCTGCCATTAACATTACGCCGGGGTATGACTGCAGAGCAAATCACCCAATATTCACCTTGTTTTGTGCAGATACATCAATCTTATATTATCAATATTGATTATCTGATGCTGATAAAAGATAATAAGTGTGTGTTATATCCTCCTTTTGATCAAGTGACAGAATTGCTTGTTTCAAAAAAGTACAAAAAGGAATTGCAAGACCGTTTCTGCTTGTGAAAGTAGACCAATAGCTGGTTTAGAAAGTCAACATCGCAATACTCTAATGGTGTTGATAACAAAAGAAAGGAGTGTTGAATCAATATTCAACACTCCTTTTTATTGATAATAAATACAGATTCAGTATTTATCGAAGTTGAGTTTTACTTCACTTCGATACCTTTGTTCTGCAAAGTAACATTCAAAACTTTTGCGTAGTCAGCATATTGCTTTTCGCTTAAAGTCTTTTTCATCAATTTCAGGTTGCCGTATACTGCGTTACGAAGCAACTGCTCCTGATTTTTCTTTGAATTTGTAGCACGTGCCATTTGTTCGTTGAAGTACTCACAGATGTTTATTACTTCATCATGTTGGTCAGCAGACAATTTCAAATATTGACTCAACTTAGTTACGTTAATGTTACCTTCCCATTTTGCAGTTGTAGGTTGGTTCCCTGCTGCAAATGTTGTAGCAGTCAGGCAGACTGCTGCCACTAATGTTAATCCTAAACGTTTCATAATACCTACTTTTAAATTTGTTATTCCTAAAAACTAATCTAATAATAAAACTAATACCTATTGAAAATCACTTCAAGTGTTTAGTTTTTCTTTTTACCTATGCAAATATAGGGATATGTTTTATAACACAAAAACGTATAAAGAGAAAAGTATACTTTATGCCTGCATTTCTTGATTTATATCAATTTTAGCCTGTAAAAAAGATAGGATTATGCTTTTATTGTAATATGAATGTAATATAAACGGGATTTTAAATTGTTCAATATGCTATCATTATACTTGTTTTATTAACAAAAGGATATATGCTTATCTGGTAAACATCAGTATATGAAGCTCCTGGCTGATATCTTCTACGATTTCCTTGGTAGCATGCGATAAACATTCTGCCATGTTATCAAGGTAGGCCTGATTCGCTTCATAAGAATATTCATATTGACGGCTTTTGCGAGGGTGCTTGTATTGGGTATAATAGGTTTTATCTAAAAGACAGTCATCCCGGTATGAAAACCGGATGGCAATGGATAGTTCGGTTTGTGCAGGTTGGTACCGGCAGTTGGGGAGCGAGACGTAATCTCCTCCGAACCATATAAAACTGCTCTCTTTCAGTACTACTCCTCCGACTGTTTTATTTTGTTTGATTTTTACTTCCAGGCGGTAGGTAGAGTCTGCCGGTACATGATTGTCTTTATTGTCAGTAAGGTGGAAACAAGTACTGCTGTTACATTCGGTCAGTAGGGCGTCCGTGAGGAATTCACGGTATAGCTGGCTCAAAGAGTGTTCTCCCAGGCGGGTACGAAATCTATTTTTCTCAAAGTTGAATATGAGAAGAGGGACGGCAAAGCCTCCCTTCTTTTTGATAGTGGTATAATAATCCGTATTTGAAGAATCAATAAAATCAAGATAAACCGTATCTTTTATTCCCCCTGAATATTCAAGAGAAGTCAATTCATAAAATAGGTCACTACGCATCCCGTTGATTTCTTTTTGCATACTGCGCGAACTTCGGCAGGAACAAAGAAGAAGGATTGATAATAAATAGAATATATACTTCATATATTATAGATTTAATAACCCGGTTTTGTTTTCTCCGGTAATTTCATTACATATTCTGTTCCCGAGAAGATTCCTACAAATCCTAATCCGCCCATTACGTTACTTGGTAAACTGACAGGTTCCATTAGCGCTTCGTCATAATCGTCGTCGCTCAGTGCATTCAGGGCTCTCAGATAGCGGTATTCGGCTTCGGAGAGGCTGAGTATCCGAACAGTGATGGTATGATTACGGTGTATCCGGTTATAATATATATCCGGTGTAAAGAAGTCGTCGAAAGGGTTTGTATATACTTTCAATGTGGCGGAAGAATTACTGAAACGATTGTCCGTGAAGATATTATACTTGTTCTTAATGGTGGGGAACATATCATTTTCCTCATCGTCATAACTGGTGGGGTGTCCGTCGGTCAGTATCACATCTTCCCGGTTGATTATTTCCGTCTGGTGTTCGGTGATGAGGGTATCTTTCATTGTATAAGCCCAGTCATATCCGTTTTCAGCTTCGATAAGGTTTCCATTCTCGTCTTTGGCATATTCACGATATTCGCAACGGTAGCTTATATCATTCAGAATTTCAAGCCGATAGTAATTCTTCTCGTTAGGACGGTCATGCAAGGTGATTTTGAATTGCCGATAAAGTGCCTGTCCGTTATATACCCGTAAATAAGAAAGACAGGTGTCTACATGCAGGCTTTCCACCGGATAAGGGACGATTACTTCGGCACTGACATGATACAATCCATTTTCTGCCATAGCTTCCAGGCGGATGTTATCACCGGGCTGCAAAGCGGTAGTAAGACGGAATTTCTTGAATTTGATGTTCTTGAGAATGCTTTCATAACTTTCTTGATCCCAAGAACCTTTTAAATCGCTGTAAATCTCTTCCGGTGTCATGGCTTTCGGTGACTCTGCAAGCTGGTTATTCACATATAAGGAGAGGGTTGCTTCGCTGACGCGACCTATCGTGCTTCCTTCACTTAGATGCAGATAGACATAATTCTCGGTCTGTCCGGCATCGAGCATAGTATTCATAATGAGTTGCGGTTCCTGTTGTCCGGGATGGTAAGGTATCTCGTTTTCACAAGCTGTCAGGATAGCAATGATTGCTATATATATAATAAGGTGTAATTTCATTTTTGCTTTCATGTTTAGAACCTTTTTTAGAATCTATAAGTATAGGTGACGGATGGGATACAAGGTAATATCGTTATCTTTTTAATGACGGTCTTTTGGGTTTGTCGGGCTGTTACGGATTGTGTGTTATTTCCCTGATAATTATTTCCGAAGTATGAGTCGTAGTTGGTATATTCATTTTTCTGTTGGCTATATACCAGGTTGGGATTCATGGCATTGTAGACGTTGTAAATACTGATGTTCCAGGTACGCATTCCATGTTTAGTCTTCTTGTTGAAGTTGACGCCCAGATTAAGGCGGTGACTGACGGGCAGGCGGTAATTATTGCGGTGGGAGATGAAACCGGTCTCCTCTATAGAGCCGTCGGGCTTCACGATGACTGTTTCCCGTTCGGGAACGGTGATGCATCCTCCGGTATTGAACACCCACGAAGCACCTATATCGATGCGGTTACTGAACTTATGATTGAGGCAGAGACTGATGTTATGACGGCGGTCGTATTTGTAAGGAAACCATTCACCTTGACTGATGGTTCCGTTTTCGAAGCGGTGGTCGGTTTTTGATAAGGTATATGCCAGCCATCCAGTAGTTTTTCCTAATGTTTTCTGAGCCATGAGTTCCAGACCGAAAGAGCGCCCTTTACCTACTTCTACTTTTTCCTCCCAATTGGTGGAACTGCCGAAGAAAGATACTCCATCCTGATATTCCAATATATTGCGCATTTGCTTATAATATCCTTCTATTGAAAACTCCCAACCGGATATTCCACTATAATATCCTCCGAGCGAATACTGGTTTGAATACATAGGCTTGATGTTCTTTGTGATGGGTACCCAGAGGTCTGTCGGCATGGAAAAAGGAGTGGATGACAGCATGTGTACATATTGTGCCATACACGAGTAGGATGCTTTGGCTGAGAACCCTTGCCCGAAATCATATCGTGCCGAAAGCCGTGGCTGTGCGGATAAATAGCTTTTCCCTTGCGTATGGAATATTGAAAGGCGTAAACCTGCATTTATGCTAAGACGATTACTCAGGTTAAAATTGTCTTCGCCATAGATTGACAGTTCTTGTCCATGCAATATGCCGTTGTTTTTATTCTGGTAGACAGTATCTTCCTGAGCAGTTCCGTTACTAATGTCCTGCACCCTCGAAGTAGTGGTTTCCGGGCGGAACGTATGGTAGATATACTCTGCTCCGAACTTGATGTGGTATTCGGGTGAGGGGGTATAGTCAAAATCCATACGTGCGCTCCAATCGCGGATACCCGAGTGAAATTCGGATGAGTAGAAGTACCGGTCTTGTAGTTGGCTGTTGTATTTGTGTGTATCTTCCATGTCCTGACGCAACCTCATCTGGTAGTTATTGTATGAAACGGTCGTATTGCAAAACAGCCGGTTATTGAAAACATAATTCCAACGGCCGAAAACAATGGTGTTACCCCAGTTCAGATGGCTGTCGCTTTTATAAAAGTTTTCGTTGTTGTAGTTGTTCTGATTGAAATTATCCTCGCTGTCATAATGAAAGTGGTCTTTCCCTTTGTAGAATCCCAGAAAAAGACGGCTGCGGTCATTAAATTTGTGGTTTATCTTGGCATTGATGTCATAGAAGTAATAATTGTATTTGTCGGTGTAATTATCATCTTTGTCAACGATGAGATTTTTGAGGAAAGCGGTGTGAGTGCCTCGTGCGCTAAGGCTGAAAGCGGTATGTCCTTTCCAGATAGGACCTTCTATATGTAACTTGTCGGTAAGCGTACCTACACTGAATGCACCGTGATAACGATGCATGTCTCCGTCGTTGGTGCGTACATCTACAATGGAAGAAAGACGACCGCCATACCGGGCCGGAAAGGAACTTTTGAAAAGTGTTACATTCTTTACGGCTTCGGGAGTAAAAACCGAGAAGATACCTAACATGTGGTCAGCATTATATACGGGGATACCGTCCAGCAGCACTAAATTCTGGTCAGGTCCTCCACCACGTACATACATGCCTGAAAAGCCTTCCATACCCGCCTGCACGCCCGGCATTAACTGGATCGTTTTCAATAAGTCGGCCTCTCCAAGTATAGCGGGAGTATGTTTGATTTGCGCCATAGGAATCTCGTGTGCTCCCATAGCGGTACTTTGAATCCCTGCTTCTTGTTTGTCCGAGAGTACTACTACCTCCGCCAACTGGTTATTGTTTTCCAAGTGAATATTGAGTACCGTATCTTTTGTCAGCTCAAAATCAGAATATTGTGTGTCATAGCCCAAATAGGAGAATGTCAACTGAGTTTCTCCCTCGGACAGAGTGAGTGTATAGAAACCGAAAGGATTGGTGGCAGTACCTGTGGAACGACGACTCTCAAGGATATTGGCGCCAATCAGCGTCTCGGAAGACGCCCCGTCCGTCACGTATCCGCTGATAGTGAACTTACGGCTAACGGTTTTCTGTGGCATAGGCCGTTTATGAAGTAAAATATGCTTGCCTGAAATCTCAAACCGGATAGGCTCGTTCTTAAACGCATATTCCAGTATTTCATTAATAGTTAACTTTTTCACTTCGAGTGAAATGCGTCGGGTAAGTTTCACTTCCTCTCCATAAACGAAAGTGAAACCGGTAGCATTCTCCAACTGCTTCACAAAGACTTCTAAGGTGGCATTACGGATATTCAGACTCAGCCGGGCTTCTTTATTCTGTGCATGTAGTGAAGAGTTTAAGAGAACCACGCACACCAGAAGCAAGATTCTGGTGTGGTGGTGTGAACAGAGTTTGGAATAATTCATGATTAGTTAAGTTTAGTAATGATAATAGTCTTGTTGTCTTGTGTATAAGTAAAGTTACCTGCCGCATTTTTCAGCAAATTGAGGATTTGTGTCAAGTCCTCATCTGTGCTGAAAGTACCTGTCATGCGATAATTGCGTAAACTGTCATCATCAATCCGAATCTCAATGTGATATACATCGGAGAGTTGGCGGACAATCTCTTGCAACGGCTGTTGGCTGAAAAAGAGGGTATCGGGACGATGAGGCCTCATTGTAACAGGTGCTTCCACTCTTGATGGTTTCGGCTGAACGGTTACCGGTTGCAGTGCACGGTAGGTTGCCCAGCTTGCTACACATAGCAATACTACTGCGGCGCTACTTGCTACGCGTAACCAGAATCTACGTTTGCTGCGACGGGCAATCAGTTTGCTTTGCAGTAATTTCCAACTTTCTTCAGCCGTGAAGCGTCCTCGTGGCGAACGGGTGGAAGCAATCAGTTTATTCAGTACCTTGTCTAAATCCTCGTTTCTCATTATTTATTTGGTTTTTCACTTATAAAGACAGGCGTTTCTTAAAAACTCCCTATGCTGATATGAACTTTTTTTATGATTGCTCATAACGAGGAAAGAGATGAACATTTTTAGACATAAGAACAAAAGAACAAATAAGAAAACATA